>NZ_ML776472.1:1856232-2474976 GCF_009846485.1 Sodalinema gerasimenkoae IPPAS B-353 | reverse complement strand
AGGCCGGCTTTCCCCTCAACCTCTGTGTCCTCTGTGACTCTGTGGTTCCCGACTGCCCAGGGCGACCACGGTTTGGCTATCGCTCACCGACCGCAAGGGTACGCCCATACGTCTTTTCTACTGCCTACTGCCTGCTGCCTTCTTAAACCAACAAAGACGCGCCATAACAGCGCGTCTGAGAGAGTCTATCTGGGGAATTTAGGAACCTAAGCCCGAGTTCCTTAAGAACGGAGAGGGAGGGATTCGAACCCTCGGTACGGAGTTCACCGTACAACAGATTAGCAATCTGCCGCTTTCGACCACTCAGCCACCTCTCCAGGTGTCACAGAAAAACATCATAGCATATCTGTTTGACATTGCAAGCCCGGCCCCAGAATTTTTTTCTCAGCCCTGACTTAAGCCTCGCATCGCCTCGGCTACCTGTCCCGAGACAAAGGGGAGTAAGGCTTCGGACTGACTCTGGGCTGGTCCCTCACTGAAGACCACCAACAGATAGGGATTGGCATCCGGGAGTTCAATATACGCCGCATCATGGCGCACCTGACTGGTTAGGCCCGCCTTCGACCAAACCCCCGTATCCAACGGTAACCCCTGGCCCAGAAAGCCCGTGACCTGATTTTCTGGGTCAGCCGCCAACGCCGCTGGGTCGAGATGGCGTTTCATCAACGCCATCATCTGCTGCGATCGCCCTGACGACACCGCCACCCCACCGACAATACTATGCACCAACCGAGCCGTAGCATTGGTCGTCAGCATATTGCGGTTGTCCATCATCGTTCCCAGGAAGGCCCGTTCGCGGCCATAGGCCCCATCGCACCAGGTCTTATGATTGACATTAATCGTCGCCAACTCCTCCCAACCCAGAGACTGAAAATAGCGGTTAACGATGTTGCGCTGCATTTTCCAGGTTTCAAAGGGGCCGGGGGGCAATTCTGGACCGCTGGTGGTTCCCGTGAGAACATCCACAATTAGGCTCGTCGCATCATTACTCGAATCCACAATACTATCGCGCACGGCCCGATCGAGTTCCGCCGAAGGTTCAATCATGCCCGTCTCCAGCCACTCCGAGACGGCGACCAGGTAAAATAACTTGACGATACTCGCCGGATAAATCCGTTCTACCCCCCGATAGTGGAAGCCCCGAGGTTGGTACTTCCAGAACTCATCGGAACTGAGGGCCCCACCGGTATTGACTGCAATGGGAGGATCATAGGGAATCCAGGTTAGGGCCAGTTGGTTTTTAGCAAGCTGGGGAAACTCGGCCCAAATCGCCTCTAAAATGCGATCGCCAACGGCTTCGAGTGCTTCGTCTTTTCTGAAAAACGTCATGGTGGAGTCTACGTAATGGCTACAGGAGCGATCGAGTTGCACGAATCTGGGGAATATCGCAATTTAGCCCCGCTCAATCTCTATGATTCTCCCCAACGGGACAGCTTGGCAACCCAGGCCGCAACAGGACGACACCTGCGAATTTTATCACTGCCCAAGGGGGAGGAGTCCGCCCTGCGGGTGCGCCTCTGTGAAGATGACTATCCCGGCTGGCTGGGCCCAGAAGCAGCGGCCCAGCTTGAACCCACCTCCCCCTATATGGCAGTTGACTTTTCCGAGATGGAAATTCGCGACTTTATCCCCCAGGTGATTGAGTTTACCCGGCAGGCCATGGCCGAACCCAACCATTATCTCTGGGGGGGAACCCTGGGGCCCGATTATGACTGTTCGGGATTGATGCAAGCGGCCTTTGCCTCGGTGGGGGTATGGTTGCCCCGAGATGCCTATTTACAAGAAGCCTTCACTCGGGCCGTGTCGACGGAGGCGATGCAGCCTGGGGATTTGGTGTTTTTCGGAACTCCCATTAAAGCCACTCATGTCGGACTCTATCTAGGAGACAACTGTTATATCCATAGTTCTGGCCGGGAGTTAGGTCATAATGGCATTGCCATTGACAGCCTCGGCGACGATGGGGGCCAAGTGAGTCGGAACTATCGACGCATTCTCAGAGGTTCCGGCCGGGTTACCCAGAGTTATCAGCCGGGGGATTTGTTGGATTTGCAACCGGACTGAGGTTCCGAAAGTCCCTACAATGAAGTGAGGATCATTGCCGACACCGACCTCACCATGCACGTTACCTTTCAAATTCTGCGCCAAACTCGCGACAACGCCCCCCGCTTGGACACCTATCACCTCGATGTTGACCCCAGTGAGACCATTCTCACCTGTCTCGATCGCATCAAATGGGAACAGGATGGCAGTCTGGGCTACCGTAAGAATTGCCGTAACACCATCTGCGGCAGTTGTTCGATGCGGATTAACGGCCGTTCCACCCTGGCGTGTAAGGAGAATGTGGGGGCGGAACTGGCCCGGCTGCGGCAGATTCACGGCCTATCGGAGGCGGACATCCCGCCGATGACTATTGCCCCCATGGGGAATATGCCGGTGATTAAGGATTTAGTGGTGGATATGCGCAAATTCTGGGACAACCTAGATGCCGTGGACCCCTATGTGAGTACCCAGGCCCGTCAGGTTCCGGAACGGGAGTTTTCCCAATCGCCTCAGGAACGGGAGAAACTCAGCCATAGTGGCAACTGTATTCTCTGCGGGGCCTGTTACTCGGAATGTAACGCCGTGGAGGTGAATGCGGATTTTGTCGGTCCCCACGCCCTGGCGAAGGCCCAGCGGATGTTGGATGATAACCGAGACGATCGCACAGAAGCCCGTGTGGCCCAATATGAACAGGGAACCGATGGGGTTTGGGGCTGTACTCGTTGTTATTACTGTAATTCCGTCTGTCCGATGGAAGTGGCCCCCCTCGATCGCATTGGGGAAGTGAAACAGGCCATTCTCTCCCGCCGCGATGCTAGTGCCAGTCGGGCGGTGCGTCACCGGAAAACTCTGGTGGAGTTGGTTCGAGATGGGGGCTGGGTGGATGAACGCAAGTTTGGCCTGCAAGTGGTGGGCAATTATTTCCAAGATTTGCGCGGTCTGTTGAGTTTGGCGCCTCTGGGGTTACGGATGTTGGTTTGTGGGAAGTTTCCTCTCCGGTTTGAGAAGTCCGAGGGAACCGAGGAGGTGCGATCGCTCATTGATTCAGTGCGGCAGTTGGAAGCACAGAATCGTTAGAGGAGGAGGAGGGGAACCACGTAGGGGCAATCCCTTGTGGTTGCCCGAGAACACAGAGACGTAGGGGCGAACGGCTGTTCGCCCTCTCCCGGCATAACTGCCTGTTCCCTTCTTCTCCCCTATTGCTAGCTTGCCTATTGCTAGAAGAGGGCGACCACAAGGGTACGCCCCTACGTCTTTTCTATTGCCTATTGCCAGAAGAGGGCGACCACAAGGGTACGCCCCTACGTCTTTTCTATTGCCTCTTCTCTGTGGTAAACCTCTTGCCTCTTGCCTTCTGTTCCCTGTTCCCTGTTCCCTGTTCCCTTCTTCTCCCCTCTTCCCTATTCCCCCTCCAATGCCTTACGTAACTGTCCCCCAGCAGCCTCTAAGCGCGATCGCCCTTCCTCAACCTCTAAGCCAGACCAATGCACTAACAACGCCAGTTTCACCCGTTGCTGACAGCGGTCTAATAACGACTCTGCCTCACGGCGGGATAACTCCGTTAAATCGACTAGGGTGCGGATGGCGCGATCGCGTAATTTCTGATTGGTGACGGACACATCCACCATGCGATTGCCATAGACTTTCCCCAGTTTCACCATGACGCTGGTGGAGAGGATATTTAGCACTAACTTGGTCACGGTTCCGGCTTTTAGGCGTGTGGAACCGGCTAACACTTCGGGCCCCACTAAAAGCCGAATTTCTAAATCTGCCTGACTGGGGACTTGCTCAACCGGCACACAGGCGATAAATAGGGTGGTGGCCCCTCGTTGACGGGCCTCGGCGATCGCCCCTTGCACATAAGGCGTGGTTCCCCCAGCAGAAATCCCCACCACCACATCCTTCGCCGTCACCTCTCGCTCGGCCATAGCTAACGCCCCATCCTCAGCGCGATCCTCTAGGGCTTCCGAACTGCGAACCAGAGCCGCCTCACCCCCCGCTAAAATGCCCTGTACCAGCTCCGGAGGGGTGCAGAAGGTGGGCGGACATTCTGCCGCGTCAAGCACCCCCAAACGCCCGCTCGTGCCGGCTCCGATATAGAATAAGCGACCCCCGCCAGCTAGGGCTTCAGCGGTGCGATCGATGGCTTGGGCGATCGCCTCGCGAGCGGTGGCGATCGCCTCCAACACCCGAGCATCTTCCTGGACAAACAAATCCACTAATTCCAGAGAACTCAAGCGATCCAACTCCTGGGAATTGGGATTACTCTGTTCCGTCAACAAATGTCCGCGACTCTCCAATGGTTCTAACTCCGTTACAACAACCCTTCTAAGCGGCGACGAATATCATCTAACTGGGCCGTGGGGACATCCTCCTCTTGGGGGGGGTTCCCCGTCTCTTGCTGTTCCCGTTCCCAATCGGTATCCGCTAAATTGGTTTCCGGTGGTGAGAGGAAAATCCGCTCCTCGGGAGACTCCGGTACAAATCCCTCGGGGATTAACTTAGCTTCATAATGGCAACTGTTGCAAAATTCCTCAATCTCCTCAGATTCAAATGCCTCCGCCGTGGGGACATGGAAATCCTGGGCCTCTAACAACATGGCATAGCGTTCGGCATCATCCTGAGACTCAAACATCATGACAATATTTCGTTCTCCCCCCTGGGGGGTTCCTAAACGAATCGTGTGAATACCCTCATTCTCCTGACGAGCGTTGAATAATAAGACATAGACTTTCATGACAAACCCTCCACATAGAAACTCCAGCCATCGTTTTTAATTTACCGTGAAAGCGATCGCCCCCGAATCTGTCACCCGCCGCTGTTGTCTGGGAAAGTTTCCCGCTAGGATATCCTTTACCTGTTCCCCCCTGCCTAACAGATGACCGAGTTCTCTGACCCCACCCCTCCCACAGACCCTCAACCGGACCCCCAACGGGAACCCCAGCCCCCCCGCCGCCGACGGGCCCTGTGGGCGATCGCCATCCTCCTGCTTACTGTCCTCGCAGGGGGAACCATTTGGGGTTGGCGGTTTGTGCAGTACCAACTGGCCCCACTGTTGTCTGAGGAATTAGGAAAACTCCTAGAACGTCCGATTGAGGTGGGGGAGTTGGACAGAGTTTCCCTGACTCATGTTCGTTTTGGCGAATCTCAGGTTCTCCCCAGTGAAGAGCAACCCAGTCAAGCCAGCATCGAAGCAGTCCATGTGGGGTTTAATCTTGTCTCCCTCCTCTGGAGTCGTACCCTCCCCTTAGATGTGCGTCTCGAAGCGGTGGATGTGACCATTCCCCAGCTTGAGGATGGGAACTGGGCCACTACGGATATCCGTGAACCGGGAGAACCGGGGTTCATTCAAATTCAACTGAACCGGATTCGCATCGATGGGGGAAGCCTCACGGTGATTCCCCAACCGAAACCGGAGTTCAACCCATCAGAACCCCTCCCCAATGGCGAAACGCCTGAGGAGGAGACGACGGTTAATCTGCTAGATTGGCAGCCTTCGGCAGAGAGTTCTACAGAGCGTTCTACAGACATCTCTCCAGATATCGCCACGACTCTCTCTACAGACAGGTCTAACGATATCTCCAGCATTGACTCACTGCTTCAGGTGGCCGAGAACTCCGAGATTGCCCCCCCTGAACCCATTACCCTGCGGCGGTTTAGTGGGGACGCGGAATTTAGCCCCGACGGCGATCGCATCAGCTTTAACGCTACCGGCTATCACAACATTACCGGTCGACTCAACGCCCAGGGCGAGTTTAGTAACCCAGACAAAGCCGTTAACTTAAATCTTTCAGCCCAATTCCTACAAGGGGAAGTGGTCTCCCCCTGGATTCCCGCCCCCCTGAACCTAGAAGGGGGAGAAATCTTTGGGACGCTCTCCATGCAGCTGACCACCGACGGCCGAGAAGCTCCCCTCAACCTGCAAGGAAATCTCCGGTTTAACGACCTCGACTTAGAACTAGCCGGGGTTCCAAAACCCATTCTCGACGGTTCAGGACGAATACGGTTGCAAGGAGATCTCATCGCCTTTGAGGACATTTCCGCCAGTTATGGAGAAGATATCCCCATGACCATTCCCCAGGGCTTAATGCACCTGGAACAAGGCTATGAAATCCCCATTGTCGTCCCCGCCACCGATTGGCAAACCATTACCGAAACCCTCGATTTGGAGTTCCCCGTCGAGATTACCGGGGAATTAGAAGGGGTGTTGCAAGTGATGGGAGATATCGATAATCCAGTCCTGTTAGGGGAAGTGCGGAATACGGATGTGGTGATTGTCGATCGCCTTCCCTTTAGTGAAGTCCAAGCCCGATTTGGCCTGTCCACAGAAACCTCGGAATTTCTCATTGAACAACTTAATGCAACCCCCGCTGAAGGGGGGGGAGAGGTTCAGGCGGCGGTCCGGGTTGGGTTGCCGCAACAGGAGGATGAGGCCCCAGTCGTGGAGGCCGAGTTTATTATCCGTAACGTCTCCGCCGATGCGATCGCCCGTCGCTATGACTTGCCCACCACAGGGACAATTGGTCCTGTCAATGCCCGAGGAACCCTACAAAACGCCGGCGAAGAAACCCTAATTGGCCTACCCATTATTGAAATTGCTGGGGGTCGGGCCCAGGGCGGCCTGTTATTAGAAGATGATACCTGGCGGCTAGAACTGGCCACAGAGTCAGTCTCCTTAGCCAGTGTGATTCCCCAGGATATTGGTCAAACCTATGGCGTGGGGGGGTTTACCGGTCAACTGATTCTCGCGGGACAGATTGGCGTCACGGAGTTAGACCAACTCGAAGCCGCCGCCCAAGGAACCTTACAAATGCTTGGGACAGGGATTCCCCTACAAGCCGGGTTACAGAATGGTAACTGGGAAACGGTCTTCACCGCTGAAAACTTGACCTTACCCAGCCACGTATTGCCCCAGGAATTGGCCCAACTCTCTTTAGGTGCTATTTCCGGGAGTTTACAGGTTGCCGGAACTGTCGCCGATTTAGAGGACTTTAATCTGGCGAACCTCAATGGTCGAACCTCCTTCACCACGACCATTGCCGAAAGTCCCCTGCGTTTAGATGGGGCCCTCAGCGATGGACTTTGGCAAGCCCAACTGGTGACCGAAGGATTACCCCTGGCCCCCTTTATCGAGGTTCCCCCAGAACTAACCCTGGGGAACTTTGCCGGCCGGGCTGAGTTTGGGGGAGATGTGGCCCTGTTAGAAACATTAAGCCTGCAAACCCTGGAGGCGGTGATTCAAGGGGAACTCACCGTGAATCAGGGCCAAGTGCAGATGGTCGGCCAAATTGCCCAGGGACACCTGCAAGGGGAGGCAACTGCCCAAAATGTCAATATCACTCCCTTTGTCCCCACCCCAGAACTTACCCCCTCTCTCTTAAGTGGACAGGCTCAGTTTCGGGTTCCCTTGGCTAATCCCTCCCCCGAAACCCTTATGGCTCAAGGGCAGATGGGAGTCATCTTAGGAGAGGGGGGATTCGGGGGAAGTTTCCAACTGGCTGAGGGGAACTGGCTCGTAGATGCTGAGGAACTACAAATTCCTCTAACTCCCTTTGTAGACGCTCCTGTGGCTCTGTCTCCCTTGGTTAAAGTGGGTGAGATTGCTCGGTTAACGGGGTCGGTGACGGATTTACGGCCCCAAGCCATCTCAGGACAGTTGCAAGTCGGCTTTCAAGTGGGAACCACGAGTCTCGCCCAAGAGCCGTCGGACGACCTGGGTGGGGTGTTGATGGATATTACCCTAGAGGATGGCGGCTGGCAGGTGTTGGCTCAACTGCAAAATGCCCAATTAGGGGAATTGGTTCCTGGACTTCCCCAATTACCCACGCAAACGGCGGCCCTCGATGTGGCAGGACGCTTAGATGGGGCGATCGCCGTCACGGGGGGTTGGCAGGACTTCACCCCTATCAATATCGCCATTCAGGAAGGGGCCATGCAGGTGAGTCAGTTCCAAGTGGGCGATCGCCGTTATGACCCTATCATTGCCGGCCCCATCACCGCTGACAAGGAAGGAGTCTTAGTCCAACTGGTGGGCCAAACTCAAACTGACCCCAGTCAGCCTCAGGATGGTTTCTCCCTCCGTCTGACTCCTGACTTATCTCCGCAAGCCTTCGCCCTACAACTGGGGGAAACCGTCGCCCAAGGTGCCTTGGAGAATAAACTCTGGAACCTTGACCTGGCCAACTTCCCCCTGGCCATGCTCAACCTACAACCAATGGAGGATCGAGGCATCCTCTCAGGAGATCTCACCGCTCGCGTGAGAGCCGCCCCCACCGGCTCCCTTGTCTCCGGGGCCTTAGATATCCAGGAACCCCGTTTAGGCCTCACCCAAGCTGATGGTTTACAAGGGCAATTTGTCTGGGCTAACGAAGTTCTACAACTCGATTCTATTGAACTTCAACAGGGAGAAAGTCGCTATGGCTTCGATGGCACCATCACGGCGACTGATGACCCTCAATTTGCCGGGGCCTTCAAAATTTATCGGGGGGAAATCCAACAAATTTTAGAAGCCCTCCGCTGGTTTGAACTCGAAGACGTGCAGCGAGGCTTAGACCCCGCCACCTACGCCGGAGCAGATGCCCTAACAGTCCTTGGAGTGGGAGACCCAGACGCCAACCTCATCCGGCAACTGCAACGACTCGTGGAAATCGACATCCTGCTGCAACAGCAACAACAAGCCCGAGAAGAAGCCTCGCCGCTGCCAGAATTAGCCCAGTTACAGGGGCAGTTTTCCGGTGAAGTGAATGTGGCCGGTTCCCTCGAACAAGGAGTTGATTTTGACTTCAACTTAGCTGGAGAAAATTGGCAATGGGATACCTACCAGATTCATCAAATTGCCACCCAAGGAGAATTTGAACAGGGAGTTTGGGATATACAGACCCTAAATGTTGAGGCGAACCTCAACGACCCCCAAGTGACTCGCCTTAACTTTAACGGGATTTTGGGGGCCCCGGAACAGTCGGGACAGTTTGTCCTAACGGGATTACCCATGTCCGTTGTTTCGGAGTTTGTTGAGTTCCCTGGAACAGTCGGGACAGTTTGTCCTAACGGGATTACCCATGTCCGTTGTTTCGGAGTTTGTTGAGTTCCCGGAAGGGGTACGACTTGCGGGAACTCTTAATTCCAGTGCCACCCTCTCCGGGAGTCTGGAGAATCCGGCGTGAAGGGGTACGACTTGCGGGAACTCTTAATTCCAGTGCCACCCTCTCCGGGAGTCTGGAGAATCCGGCGGCTCGGGGAGAAATCCGCTGGAACGAGGCACAAATCAATCAACAGGCGGTGCAAACGGCTCAGGGGGGCTTTGCCTTCACCGATGGCCGCCTCAATTTTGGGGCTGGGGCCGTCTTGCGGGATGGGGCTGAGCCGATTCGTCTGCGGGCAACTTTACCGATTGTTTTTCCTGGGGCTACAGTGCGCCCAGAGAGCAATAGCTTTGAAATTGGCATCAATGCCGAAAATGAAGGATTAGAGGTGTTAACGGCGCTCACAGATGGCGCTCTGGAATGGTTGGGGGGCGAGGGGTCCCTAGAACTGACGATCGCCGGGGAGCAAATCGGCACAGGCTTTAATTATGTTCCCTTAGCCACTCGGGGACGGGCGGAGTTCCGGGATGCGGAGTTTAATTCTCCTCAACTTCCGGAACCGTTAACTCAGGTCAATGGAACCCTGGAATTTCTCGATGATACGGTGGTGATTCCGGAGTTGGTGGGCCAGTTCCGTCAGGGGTCGGTTCAGGCGGCCGGGGAGTTACCGGTGTTCTCACCGCTACCGGTGGAGAGTCCATTGGAGGTGACGTTTGACCAAGTGGAGTTGGAGTTAGAAGGACTCTATAGCGGTCGCATTGATGGGGTTGTTCGTGTCACCAATTCGGCGTTATTCCCCGATTTGGGGGGTCAGGTATTGCTGACGCGGGGGCAGGTGTTTATTGCCGATGAGGAAAACCCGGGAACGGGAGGCCAGATGGCAGATTTGGAAACGCCCCCGATTATTAGTTACAACAACTTACTTTTAGAGTTGGGGCGAGGGGTTCAGATTGTTAGTTTCCCGGTTCTGAATTTTGTGGCCGAGGGCAAGTTATTAGTCAATGGTCCATTTGAAAACCCAGAACCCAGCGGAACGATCTTTTTACGGGATGGACAGGTGAATCTGTTTACCACCACCTTTACTCTGGCAGGACGCGATAATACGGCCACCTTTGACCCCCAGTTTGGTCTCGATCCGGTGTTGGATGTAAGCTTACGGGCAGCAGTTCAGGAAACAACGCGCCCTCGGATTATCTCGCCAGTGGGATTCGATCGCCTGGGGACGGGAACGGAGATTGTCGACCCATCTATTGAACGGGGAGGGGTGGAGACGATCCGGATTGAGGCCCGGGCCCAGGGACTGGCCAGCCGCTTGTTTGAGGGGTTACCGGATGGGGAGGGGATTGTGCAAACCCCCCTGGAGTTGACCAGTTCTCCGGCGCGATCGCAGACGGAAATTCTCTCGCTGATTGGCGGTGGGGCCCTGGGAACCCTGGGCCGACAGGACCCCTCGTTGGTGGTGGCGAGTTCGGCCCTGTTAACTCAGGTACAATCGATTGTGGGTCGTGCGTTGGGCTATCGAGATTTTCGACTGTTTCCGGCGGTCGATCCTCGCACGTCGGCGTTGGGACTAGGGGCGGAGGTTGGGGTGAATATCACCGACGATTTCTCGGCGTCTATCCTGACGATTCTCGATCGCGGTGATTCAACTCGGTTTAGTGTCCGCTATCGCATTGATGATAATTGGATTATCCGAGGGTCAACCAATTTTGATGATGATAATCGTGGGGCGGTGGAGTTTCAGATGAGGTTTTGATTTGAGAAGGCAAGAGGCAAGAGGGGAACCACGTAGGGGCGTACCCTTGTGGTCGCCCGAGGCAAGAGGCAAGAGGGGAACCACGTAGGGGCGTACCCTTGCGGTCGGCGAGCGACAGCCGAGCCGTGGTCGCCCGAGGACATGGAGAGATTATGAGACGGTTGAGAATTGCGGCGGTTGGGGATGTTCATGACCAATGGGATGAACGGGATAATACGATTTTGCAGGGCTGGGATCTCGATTTAGTTCTGTTTGTGGGTGATTTTGGCAATGAGTCGTTGACGGTAGTCGATTGTGTGTCCCGTTTGTCGTTGCCCAAGGCGGTGGTTTTGGGGAATCATGATGCTTGGTATACGGCAACTCCTTGGGGACGTAAGAAATGCCCCTACAATCGTCGCCAGGAGAACCATTTTCAACGGCAGTTGGAGATTCTGGGGGGCGATCGCGTGGGCTATGGACTGCGGGATTACCCGGAGTTAGGTGTCTCGGTGGTGGGGGGTCGTCCCTGTAGTTGGGGGGGCAGTACCTGGAATCTTCAGGAGTTTTATCAGACTCAGTTCGGGGTGGGGAGTTTGCAGGAGTCGGGCGATCGCATCACGGCGGCGATGATGGCGGCCACGCAACCCATCCGCCTGGTGTTGGCCCACAATGGCCCGTTTGGCTTGGGGGATAGCCCAGAGTCTCCCTGTGGTCGGGATTGGAACCCGATTGGTAGTGATTACGGTGACCCGGATTTGACGGCGGCGATTCGAGCGAGTCAGGAGGCGGGACAGCCCCCGGCGTTGGTGGTGTTTGGTCATATGCACCACCGGCTACGACATACAAAACAACGACTCCGCCAAGGGTTTGCTCAAGATGAGTGGGGAACGGTCTATTTGAATGTGGCGTCGGTTCCCCGGATTGTGGGCAAGGGGGATGAGAGGCGTCGCAATTTTACTCTGATTACGTTGGAGGGACGGAAGGTGACGGAGGCGGATTTGGTCTGGACGGATAATCAGGGACGGATTGAACAGAGTTCGTCCTATTTTAAGCCCCTTTGAGGGGGAGGGAGGAGAACCACAGAGTCACAGAGGACACGCAGGAAGAGAAGGAAGAGGAGGAATAGGGACAAAGAGGAGGAGGTATTGCTTGCCTTCTTCCCCCCTCTTGCCTCTTGCCTTCTTCCCCCCTCTTGCCTTTTGCCTTCTTCCCCCTAATACAACTCAAATTCTAATAGACGACAATCGAGGCCACCACTAGATAGGGGAATCCGTCGGGCTGGACGTAATCCGACTTCCTTGGCCAGTTCTCGATTGCCGGTGAATACATAGGCAGTCCAACCTTTGAACTGTTGCTTGAAAATATCTCCGAGGAGGCGATAGAAACTACGTAGTTCTTGTACGTCTCCAAGTCGTTCTCCATAGGGGGGATTACAGATTAATAACCCGCGATCGCTCGGGGCTTCCAAGTCGCGGATATCTTGATAGCGAAACTCAATCTGTTGGCTGACTCCGGCGGCGGCGGCGTTGCGGCGGGCTTGTTCGAGGATGTTGTCGTCCCAATCACTGCCGCCAATATAGGCCGGACAGGTGTCTCGACGGGCGGCTTGGGCTTCGTCTTTTAAGGTTTGCCAGAGAGTCGCGTCGAAGTCGGGCCAATTCTCGAAGCCGAATCGCTCTCGGAAGAGTCCAGGGGCGATGTTGGCGGCTTGTAGGGCGGCTTCGAGGGGGAGGGTTGCCGAATCGCTCTCGGAAGAGTCCAGGGGCGATGTTGGCGGCTTGTAGGGCGGCTTCGAGGGGGAGGGTGCCTGAACCACAGAGGGGATCGAGAAAGGGGAGTTCTGGGGAATAGCGGGCTAATTTTAAGATCCCAGCGTCCTGAACCACAGAGGGGATCGAGAAAGGGGAGTTCTGGGGAATAGCGGGCTAATTTTAAGATCCCAGCGGCGAGGGTTTCTTTGAGGGGAGCGGTTCCGACGGCGGCCCGGTAGCCTCGACGATGGAGACTGCTGCCGGAACTGTCTAAACTCAGGGTGGCGCGATCGCGGTGGATGTGCAGGTTAATCCGCAGGTTGGGACTGTCGAGTTCGACGCTGGAACGACTGCCAAATTGCTCTCGCTGTTGATCGACGATGGCATTTTTGACCTGGAGGGCGCTGAAATGGCTATGATTGAGGGCGCGATTTTTGCCGGTACAGTCCACGGCCAGGCTGTCCTCGGGAGTTAGATAGTTCTCCCAGGGAATTGATCGCACTTCCTGATACAGTTGTTTGGCTGATGTACAAGGGAACTCGGTCAGGGGTACGAGAACTCGGAAGAGGGTGCGCCCCCAGAGGTTCACTCGATAGAGTAAACGGCGATCGCCCTGGAACGCGACTCCTGAAAAGTGCGTCTCGACTGATTGCGCCCCCAACTGAGTCAATTCCTCGGCGGCGATCGCCTCTAACCCAGGTGCTACCGTTGCAAAATACCGTTCCACGTGTGTTTCCCCAAGAAGCCAAAGCCAGCTTAAGTTACCATAGTTGAGTTTGCATCGCGGAACAATTATCTTTATGACCCGAGCTATCCTGGAAACCGATAAAGGCACGATCAACATCGATTTTTTCGATGAGGATGCCCCCAACACGGTTAAAAATTTCGTCGAACTCTCTGAAAAAGGGTTTTACGACGGTCTCAACTTCCACCGTGTCATCCCCAACTTCATGATTCAGGGGGGATGTCCCAACGGCACGGGAACCGGTGGCCCTGGCTACACCATCAAGTGTGAAATCAACAACAATAAGCACGTCGCCGGGACGATGTCGATGGCTCATGCGGGCCCTGACACCGGTGGCAGTCAGTTCTTCATCTGCCATGAACCGCAACCCCACCTGGATGGGGTGCATACGGTCTTCGGACAAACCCAAGACATGGACGTCGTCAATGCCATTCGCCAGGGCGACAAAATCAAGTCCGTGACCATCGAAAAATAAGCATAGCCAACAGAGTTTATGACCGCAACATCCATACAAATCAAGCATGAAATCAAAGATCCGTCTCTTGCCACCCTCGGCAAGCAACGGATTGACTGGGCCGGGCGGGAAATGCCCGTTTTGGCTCAAATTCGCGATCGCTTCGCGGCTGAAAAACCCCTAGCGGGCATTAAACTCGTGGCCTGCTGCCACGTGACGACGGAAACGGCCCATTTGGCGATCGCCCTCAAGGCTGGTGGTGCTGATGCACTATTAATTGCCAGTAACCCTCTCTCGACTCAAGATGATGTGGCGGCGAGTCTTGTGGTGGATCATGGGATTCCCGTTTATGCCATCAAAGGGGAAGACGCCGAAACCTACGAGCGTCACGTGCAAATCGCCTTAGACCATCATCCCAACATTATTATCGATGATGGGTCTGATGTGGTGGCGTGCTACCAAGTTCTCGCAGTCCTTGTCGAAAGACTTGAGTAACCGACCAACGAAGAAACGACCACCGGGATTGTCCGTCTGCGGGCGATGTTTAACGATGGGGTACTTACCTTCCCCGCGATGAACGTCAATGATGCGGATACCAAGCATTTCTTTGACAACCGCTATGGAACGGGCCAATCCACCCTTGACGGGGTGATTCGTGCCACCAATGTGCTGCTGGCGGGTAAAACCCTGGTGGTGGCTGGCTATGGCTGGTGTGGTAAAGGTGTGGCCCTGCGTGGACGGGGGATGGGTGCCAATGTCATCGTCACGGAAATCGATCCGGTTCGCGCGATCGAAGCGGTGATGGATGGCTTCCGGGTGATGCCGATGGCTGAAGCGGCTCCCCTGGGGGATCTGTTTATTACGGTGACGGGGAACAAGCACGTCATCCGTCGCGAGCATTTTGAGGTGATGCGCGATGGGGCGATTGTGGCGAACTCCGGTCACTTTGATATCGAGATTGACCTGAAATCTCTCAAGGAAATGTCCGGCGAGGTTAAGGTGGTTCGTCCCTTCACCGAGGAATATCGCCTCAATAGCGGTAAGTCTGTGGTGGTCTTAGGGGAAGGTCGTCTGGTCAATTTGGCGGCGGCTGAGGGGCATCCTAGCGCCGTTATGGACATGAGTTTTGCTAACCAGGCCCTGGCTTGTGAATACTTGGTGAAAAACAAGGGTAAGCTGGAGCCAGGTCTGCATTCAATTCCCGAAGAGATTGACCGAGAAATTGCCCGCCTCAAACTTGTGGCAATGGGGATTGACCTCGACAGTCTCACGCCCGAACAACATGAGTACATCAACTCCTGGAAATCGGGAACTTAGTAGATAACCCGTTCGTTGATGGTGAATCGTCAATAAGGACTCGTTAATCGGGTTTCGGCGATTCACCAGGGTCTGTTTGTGGGGGCGAGCCATGTATGGTGCGCCCCTGCTATTATTTTGTTTGAGCATAGGCGAGTTATCCCCGTTCCCTTCTTTTGCGTATTGCCTCTTGCTATCCCCTCCTGGGAGGGGTTAGGGGTGGGTTCCCCCCTACTGCCTACTGCCTACTGCCTACTGCCTTCTTCCCCCTGTTCCCCGTTCCCCTAATCCTGTGTCTAAGAAACTTTCTGTTGAGCTTCAGGGCTATTTCTTTGCTGAAGAACGTGGCGATCGCGTCAGTTTGGCTGACTTAGTTAAGATTGCCGGAGAACGAGCCTTTGGCTTTTTATTTGTTTTACTATCAATTCCTTCTGGCTGACTTAGTTAAGATTGCCGGAGAACGAGCCTTTGGCTTTTTATTTGTTTTACTATCAATTCCTTCGGCGTTACCGGTTCCTGCGCCGGGCTATTCGATTCCGTTTGGATTGGTTATTTTTTGGCTTGCCGGCCAGTGCGTTACCGGTTCCTGCGCCGGGCTATTCGATTCCGTTTGGATTGGTTATTTTTTGGCTTGCCGGCCAGTTGGTTTTAGGCCGAAAACGTCCTTATTTACTGAAAAAGTGGCTGTCTAAAGAGGTTTCGCTGAAGACGGTTCAAAAAATTTTAGAGAAGGGACTTCCCTGGCTGCGACGGATTGAAGTTCTCTCTCGCCCCCGTTGGAGTTTTGTTTGTACTCGTTTGGAAGGACGAGTCATTATTGGTGTTGCTCTGTGTTTAATGGGGATATCGATGATGACTCCCATTCCGTTGACGAATACGTTGCCGGCGATTGGGGTGTTTATAACGGGTTTTGGTCTATTTGGGGATGATGGGGTGATTACGTTAGGAGGATTGATGGTTTGTGTGATGGGACTGCTCCTAACTCTGTCGATTATTATTTTTGGTTATGAAGCGGTTTCGGCGGTGATTGATATTGTTAGGAATGCGATTCGTTGAGGCAAAAGAAGGCAGTAGGGGGGAAGAAGGCAGTAGGCAGTAGGCAGTAGGCAGTAGGCAGTAGGGGGGAACCCACCCCTAACCCCTCCCAGGAGGGGATAGCAAGAGGCAATAGGCAATAGGCAATAGGTAGTAGGGGAACTACTTCAGTCATAGGGGATAGGGGGCTATAGCAATCGAAGATTGACTTAGGACTTGCTCGTTGGGAAAGACTTCCCCACCTATTGCCATCCCCTCCTGGGAGGGGTAGGGGTGAGTTATACCTATTGCCCGTTGCCTTCTCTTCCTTACTGCCTACTGCCTTCTTCTCCCCCATTTTTTGTCCTATTCAGACCAATTTTTGCTATAGGAAAAATGAGGCGTAGAACGACGGAAGGGCGAACCGTCTGTGGCTCGCCCAACTTTCCCCCGATTGTTCATAGTTGATTTTGACGCTTAATTATCAATTACTCAACAAACAATTACTCAACAAATAACGCCCGTGAGGTAATGTCATCTCGACTCAGTTGTTGATCTGAAGTCGGGGTGGGATCTGAGGGGGTCGATGCGCCGAACTCTTCGCTGATGGGTGCGGGGGTTCGGGCGAATTGGCGATTCCCGATGCCGAGTTGGGGTTGGAGGCCTGAGACGACTGCCACGAAGAGGGCCGCGATCGCACTTCCTCCCCAAGCCAGGCGTTTTTGTCGCTGCTGGCGCATTCGAGCAAAGACCTTGGCGGTGGTTTCTGCGGCCGAGACTGGGCTTTCGGGAACCGGCATCAGTTGCACCCCGGAACTAATGTGGGATAACTGCTCGTAAATCTGCTGAGCTTGAGGATCACAGGCCAGTAAATGCTCTGCCTGTTTGCGTTCCTGCGGTGTCACTTCCCCGTCTAGGTAGCAGCTGAGTAAAACAAATAAGTCCTCTTCCCGTTCTGCGTCGTGGGATGAGCTAAAGTTTCTAAGTTGGTCGTCGAAATCGTTGAGAGTCATGATGCAATTCACCACCTAGCTGTTCAAGAGTAACAGCGACGTATTCTGGTTATAATCCGCCACTTCCGTAATTCTACCGACGATAGTTCGGGTCATAAAGTTTCAGGGATGACGTCAGTACGCTCCGGCGTTAATCCAGTACGAATACGGTACTACCAGGTTTGACGTACAACGATGGGACTAAAGTTCCTGATCCCGATTAACTATCGATGTAGGTTTGTAATTCGGCTTGTAGACGGTGACGGGCCCGAGCAATTCGGGATTTCACGGTTCCGAGGGAAACGCCGGTAATTTCGGCAATTTCTTCGTAGGCCATGCCCTCAATCTCGCGCAGCACAATGGTGGTGCGGAAGGCTTCGGGGAGGTCGGCGATCGCCAGTCTGAGCTTATTATAAAACTCATCGGTGGCGAGTGCATCATCGGGGCCGGGGTCATCAGCGGCAATTTCCCATTCTCGTTCACCATCATCGGTTCTGAAGGTAGCATCGAGAGAGAGGGGGGGGCGAACCCGCTTGCGTTTACGCAGTTCGTCGTAAAACAAGTTGGTCGTAATGCGGCTAAGCCAGCCTTTAAATTTAACCGGATCTTGGAGTCGCCGCACATTGCGATAAACGCGAATCCAGACTTCTTGCGCTAAGTCTGAGCGATCTTGCCAATCGGGGGCCAGATGGTACAGGACCTTGTCTACATAAGACTGATACCGACGCAGTAACTCGGCGAAAGCGGCCCGATCCGGGCGTGCGCCAAGTTGGCAACGACGAACTAACTCTAAATTAGAAAGCTGAGCCGGAGGAACCACGGGCGTTTGGGGAATGGTCGCCTCAACCGCAGACCAGGATAATGAAATAGAATGTGTCATGGGCATATCGGGGCGATCTCGAATCTACCTATTACTGGGAAGACGTTGCACTTATGCTAAGAGTTCCCGGAATCTTGCCCCTGGCCTGTGGTTAGGTTGATGAACTGTCACTGATTTTCCATCATAGGCTCTTCCTAACTCTAACGACGAGTATCTACCCTCAATTGTTAAAAATCGCAAGAACTGCCATCGGTTGGCCTCCTGTGTGACCTGTTTTTACCTCATGTGATCATGAACAGCATTGTGACGTTTTATGGAAAGGGAGAACAGATTGATGTTCTCAATGGTGAGGCCCGGATGCTGTTTGGTTATGCCAGCAAGGCGTTACAGGGTCAACCGTTGAGCCGATTATTCCCGGATTGGGGTCAGGGACCTTTACCTCAACGGGGACGACGAGCCGATGGTACGGTGTTTCCTTGTCAGCTTGAGGTACTAGAGGGAGAGGTGATCTCGGTGCTCACTTGTCAGCCGTTGGAGACTGATCTCGGTTCGACGGATGAACTGATGCTGTTAGAGCAGTTTGTGGCGGATGCACCGACGGCGATCGCCATGTTCGATCGCCAGATGAACTATCTACGGGTGACGCGGCGTTGGCGCAGTGAGTTTCAGTTACAGAATCAGGATCTTAAGGGGCGATCGTACTATCAGGTGTTTCCTCCCTTTGGGCAAGATCCTGAGGCCATCGGCCGTTGGCAGCGTCGGCAACAATCCTGTTTGTCGGGCAATATCGAAACGGGGGATGATGAGCCGATGCATCATCGTGAGGGCAGTTTGGAATGGTATCGCTGGGAAATGCGACCCTGGAAGACTAAGGCGGATGAGATTGGCGGGGTGCTGCTGTGGATGGGGAATATCACTCATACGAAAACAGTCCGGGATGAACTCTACGAGGCGAAAGAAGCGGCGGAGGCGGCCAATCGCTCTAAAAGTACGTTTTTGGCCAATATGAGTCATGAGTTGCGCACGCCTCTCAATGCCATTATTGGTTATAGTGAAATGCTCAGTGAGGAGGCTCAGGACGATGGCTATGAGGAGATTGCCTCGGATTTAGAGAAAATTCGCGGGGCAGGCAAACATCTACTGTCGCTTATTAACGATATTTTGGATATTTCCAAGATTGAGGCGGGGCGCATGGATTTGTATATTGAAGCCTTTGACCTCAATACGTTGATGTTGGAAATTGAGGCAACCACAACTCCCTTGATTGAAGAAAAAGAGAATAGTTTTATTCTTAAGGGTGATCCAAATCTCGGAAATATGTATGCGGATTTAACGAAAGTCCGTCAAGTTTTATTTAACTTAATTAGCAACGCGGCTAAGTTTACACAACAGGGAGAAATTACCTTTGCGATCCGGCGGGAGGTGCGAAATGAGCGCCCCTGGATTACCTTTGAGGTCAGTGATACGGGGATTGGCATGACCTCTGACCAGTTGGATAATATCTTTACGGCGTTTAGTCAGGCCGATGCTTCGACGACGCGTAAGTATGGGGGAACGGGTTTAGGATTGGCGATCGCCCGCCATTTTTGTCAGATGATGGGAGGGGATTTACAGGCCACCAGTGAACCGGAGGTGGGGTCGAGTTTTACGGTGCATCTCCCCGCTGAGCCGATTGATATTCTCGATGAGCCTCTTGATGATGGGACGAGTCAGGGGATCTCCTCTGAATCCACTGGGGTTATCTTGGTCATCGATGATGATCCCGATACTTTGGATTTAATTTCACGGCGCTTGACAAAAGATGGATTTTATGTTCAGACCGCAACCAATGGGGAAGTGGGGTTAGCCAAAGCTCGTCAGCTCCATCCCGATGCCATTATTCTGGATATTCTCATGGAGGGGATGAGTGGTTGGAATGTGTTGTCGGAACTGAAAGCCGATCCGACCTTGGTGGATATTCCCACAATTGTGGCGACGATTCTGGATGACCGAAACATTGGTTTTACCTTGGGGGCTTCGGACTATCTGGTGAAACCCGTTGATAATCAGCAACTCACACGACTGCTGGCAAAATATCAAGGGAAGTTGGATGGGCAGGCCTCGCCGCAGCGTCGTCGAATTTTAGTGGTTGAAGATGATGATATGAGCCGGGAAATGATGCGGCGAACCTTGGAGAAGTTTGGCTGTAATGTCGTGGAGGCAAATAACGGACGGGCGGCGTTAGATGCGGTGGCGGCTGAGGTTCCTCATCTGGTATTACTGGATCTGATGATGCCAGAAATGGATGGGTTTGGCTTCTTGGCTGAGTTCCGCGATAATCCTCAATGGCGCTCTGTCCCGGTGGTGGTGGTGACGGCGATGGAGTTGAACGCGAGCGATCGCCAACGTCTCGATGGCTGTGTGGTGCAAATTCTCGAAAAAGGAACCGCCACCCGCGAGGAACTGCTTTATGAAGTTCGGGAACGATTATTTGCCAGTCTCAACTTGTCGCCGACAGAATCTTCAGGAAAATGGGAGAATGAATAAGCTGTATCATGAGATCCCAAACTGTGCTAGGTCGAACTGATCCATGTTTTGAACGTCCCCAGTTCGTAGGAGGACGGCCCCACCTCCCAAACTGTGCTAGGTCGAACTGATCCATGTTTTGAACGTCCCCAGTTCGTAGGAGGACGGCCCCACCAGAGACTGGCGAAGCATGGCTAAAATTTTACTGGTTGAAGATAACGAAATGAACCGAGACATGCTCTCCCTGAGACTGGCGAAGCATGGCTAAAATTTTACTGGTTGAAGATAACGAAATGAACCGAGACATGCTCTCCCGTCGCTTGAGGCGGAAGGGCTATGACGTGGTTGTGGCGACGGATGGAGCCGAAGGAGTCGAGCTGTCCCTGGCGGAAACGCCAGACTTGATTCTCATGGATATGGGGCTACCGGTAATGGATGGTTGGGAAGCCAGCCACGCCATTAAAGGGGAGCCAAAAACAGGTCATATCCCTATTATTGCTCTGACGGCCCATGCCATCGCTGGCGATCGCGAAAAATGTCTCGCTGCTGGCTGTGACGACTATGATACGAAGCCCGTCGAGTTTCCCCGTCTACTGGCTAAAATTCAAACCCTCTTATCGTGATGATAAGACCTTAAGCGGCCCAACTTCTGAGCCTTTGCCAATGATGTATTGGCTATTATTGATGATTCAACCTATCGCTTCGTCACCATTTTTCTTGAAACTATGATTGATGATGCCAATTCTCAACGCTTGACCCAGCTAACTCAACTCGGGGCCCTTGCCGGTTGTGGGTTTGTGGCCATTGCTTGGCTGTTGGATCTTTGGGCTAATCCTTTGCCGGAGGGGTTCTGGTTGCTGCAACGTCATCTGGAGAACCCGGTGTTGTGGCTGATTGATACGATTCCTGTTCTCAGTGCTGTGGTTGCCCATCGCTTTGGGCGACAAATTGCTCGGCGGGATTTGGAAAAACAGCAACAACGGCAAACCCTGAAAAATCAAAGCCGTGCTTTAGTAGATTTGGCCCGCAATCAACAATTTGAAACCGGTAGTGTCTCGGCCACCTTAAAGGGAATTGCTCAAACCGCTGCCGGGATTCTCAATGTGGCCCGAGTCAGTCTCTGGCAGTTTGATGGCGATCGCCTGCTGTGTTTAGAGGTGTACCGCCGCTATAACGACAGTCATGGGAAAGGGACGACTCTGGCCCTGAGTGACCTGCCTAACTATACCCGTGCTTTAGAGAGCGATCGCTGTCTGGCAATCTCCGACGTGCGATCGGACCCCCGAACTCAGGCCCTAGCGGATGCTTACTTGACGCCGCATCAGATTGTAGCCGTGCTCTGTGCCCCGGTGCGTCTGGGCCCAAAAATGGTGGGAGTGGTCTGTTGTGAACAGGCGCAAATTCCCCGACGTTGGACGGTTGAGGAGCGGACTTTTGTGGCCTCGATTGGGGATTTTGTGGCTCTGGCTCTGCAAACGGGCGATCGCACTTCCGCAGAAGTGGCCCGCTGGGAAAGTGAAGAACGGTTCCGCTGGCTCTCGGAAGCGACCTTTGAGGGCATTATCATTCATGCCGATGATGCCATTCTCGACACGAACCAGGCCCTAGGAACCCTATTTGGCTATTCCGACACGGAACTACTGGCCATGAACCCTCTACAACTGTTCGCCCCGGACTGTCGTGCAGCGGCCCGAGATCCCCTGCGTTCAGGCTCTGAGAAAACCTGTGAGTTAACGGGCCTACGGCGGGATGGGAGTCTCTTTTCCGTCGAAATTCAAGGCCGTTCCCTGCCCTACTATGGCAACAAAGTGCGAGTGACGGCGGTACGAGATATTAGTGAGCGTAAGGCCGCAGAAGTCGCCCTACGCCAAAGTGAAGCTCGCTATCGTGCCATTTCCGAACTGGCCTCAGACTATATCTATGCCGCTGAGGTGGGTGAGGATGGGATTCTCTTGGTGCAATGGGCGACTCAAGCCTTTGAGCAAATTACCGGCTATACCATGGAGGAAATCCAGGACTTGGGGGGATGGTCTGGAGTGATTCATCCCGAAGACCAAACCCAGGCCCGTCGCTTTGGTACCGATGACCCCCGAGATTGGGATGGGATGCGGGAATATCGCATTGTGACCAAACAGGGTCAAACCCGCTGGCTGCGAGACTATGCTCGCCCGGATGGAGAGAGCCGCGATGGCCGGCCCCGACGGTTACTCGGAGCGGTGAAGGATATTACCCTGGCGAAACAGGCCGAGGCCGAACTGTATCGAGCCAAGGAAGCAGCGGAAGCGGCCAATCGCTCTAAAAGTGCCTTTTTGGCCAATATGAGTCATGAATTGCGCACACCCCTCAATGCCATTATTGGCTACAGCGAAATCTTGCAGGAAGAGGCCGAGGACGATGGGAATGAGGATGCGGTTCAAGATGTGCAGAAAATTCGCACGGCGGGGAATTATCTGTTGACTCTGATTAACGATATTCTCGATATCTCTAAGATTGAGGCGGGAAAAATGCAGCTTTATCTGGAATCCTTTGATATCGCTGCCTTGATGGAGGAAGTCTGTATCACCGTTGAACCCTTAATCGCGAAAAATCAGAATCATTTGACCATTGAGGCCGATGTGGAGTTGGGCGAGATGCAGGCGGATTTAACCAAGGTTCGACAAGTCTTGTTGAATTTGCTCAGTAATGCGGCCAAGTTTACTAAAGGGGGGACGATTACCGTTGAGGTTCGCCGAGGGCTGGAGACGATTCGCTTTCGGGTGGTTGATAGTGGCATTGGGATGAGTGAGGAACAAGTTCGCCAATTGTTTGAACCCTTTACTCAGGGGGATGCCTCAACGACGCGCCAGTATGGAGGGACGGGGTTGGGATTAACGATTAGTCGCCGCTACTGCCAGATGATGGGTGGGGAGATTACAGTAGAGAGTGAGGTGGGGCATGGTTCCACGTTTACAGTGGAGTTACCCCTGATGGTCAACCGTTTGGAGATCGCGCTGAAGTCCTCAGGCTCCCTGGATTGAGGCTTTGGGAATGGGCTAAACTAAGACGACGGCCCTGCATGAGCGATCGCCTCATTGAGTGGTTGGCTCAGTCTATTGCCGAGTGTTTTGCTGACTAGAGGAGTTCGTTCATGACATCGCCGGAAACTGCTAGAGTCTTAGTCGTTGATGATAATGAAGCTAACCGCGATTTACTTAGACGACGTTTGAAACGTCAAGGGTATGAGGCAATGATCGCCGAGGATGGCTTTCAGGCTCTGGAGTTGATGGCAGAACATTCCTTTGATTTGGTGTTGCTCGATATTATGATGCCGGGAATGAACGGCTATCAAGTCTTAGAAAAAATTAAGGCAGACCCGGAACTTCGAGATATTCCGGTTCTCGTTATTTCGGCACTGGATGATATTGAAAGTGTTGTAAAATGTATTGAATTAGGGGCAGAGGACTATTTACCAAAACCCTTTAACCCAATTTTACTTCAAGCCAGATTGGGGGCTTGCCTCGAAAAAAAGCGCTTAAGAGACCAGGAAAAGGCATATTTAGAAAAGCTGACGACTGAGCAAACGAAATCCGAAAAGCTTTTGTTAAGTATCTTGCCGAAGCCTATTGCGGAACGACTTAAACAAAACCAAAAAACTATTGCGGATAGCTTTGATGATGTGAGTGTTTTGTTTGCTGATATTGTCGGGTTTACGAAATTATGGTCACGAATATCACCAACAGAATTAGTAGAGTTACTGAATGAAATTTTTTCGGGATTTGATAAATTAGCCGAAAAAAATGGACTAGAAAAGATAAAAACGATTGGAGATGCTTATATGGTAGTGGGGGGATTGCCCATTCCTCGGGAGGATCATGCCGAGGCGATCGCCCAGATGGCCCTGGATATGCAGCACCGCATGGCTCAGTTTAATCGCGGCGACCATGAACCCTTTAGTATTCGTATTGGCATTAACACGGGCCCCGTTGTGGCGGGGGTGATTGGAACCAATAAATTTATTTATGACCTTTGGGGGGACACGGTTAATACGGCCAGCCGGATGGAGTCCCATGGAATTGCCAACACCATACAGGTGACCGAGACCACCTATCAACGGTTGAAAGATTGCTTTGAATTTGAGCGGCGAGGGGTGATTGATGTCAAAGGAAAAGGTAAGATGACGACATATTTACTTCTCGATCGCCGCCGTGAATCGCCATGAAGGATAAGGATTCTATTGTTCGTACTCATCAAGTCAGCCGTCGTTCTCTGTCCTCCTCCTGGGGATGGGTGATGGGATTGGTGAGCCTTGTGTTGCCGAGTCAGGCTATGGCCCAAGAGGGTTCAGCCTGGCTACAACCCTGTTTAGAGGAACTGCAACAGCAGTATTCCCTGGTGGTTCCTGGTGGTGGCCTCAATCATCCTGTGACGCGGGGAGAGTTTACCACTCTCTTCAACCAGATTCGCATCCCGAGTGCCGCTCCTACTGAGAATCTGCCCCGCTTTACAGAACGCCAAGGGACAGAGTTCTACACCGTTGATCCCCATCGCCATGTCTCCCGTTGGCAACTCTGGGAGAGTTTAACAGAGGAACTCGGTTATCAGGCGGCTGGCCCCGCTCAGGCAACCCTCCGCCGCCATTATCGGGATGCGCGGCTGGTTGAGGATAACAGGGCCTTAGAGGCGATCGCAGCGGCGGCAGAACGGGGGTTAGTGGTGAATCCTTCGGGATCAGATTGGCTTTATCCCTATCGTTTAGCTAGCCGGGCCGATGTGGTCGCGAGTCTTTGTCAAGTGCTGGCGTTGGATCAGCCTCAATTTATGGCGTTAGTTCCCTCGGAGTTTGTGGCCCCGATTGAGGTTCCCGAGTTACGGGGAGTTTGGCTGACGAATGTGGACAGTGAGGTCTTGTTTTCCTCCCAGAATCTACGGGAGGGCTTTGAACGCTTGCATCGTCTTAATTTTAATACCGTGTATCCGGTGGTTTGGAATTGGGGCTATACCCTCTATCCCAGTCAAGTGGCTGAACCGGTGATTGGTCGCGCTGTGGACCCGGAACCGGGGTTGCAGGGGCGTGATATGTTGGCTGAGGCAGTCGAGTATGGTCAGGAGTTGGGGTTGCGGGTGATTCCCTGGTTTGAATTTGGTTTTCAGGCCCCGTCCTATTCTGAATTGGCGCGACGAAATCCAGAGTGGTTGACACAACGGGCTGACGGAACTCAGACGATTATGGAAGGGGAACATGAACGGGTTTGGTTGAATCCCTTTCACCCGGAGGTTCAGGAGTTTATTCTCGATTTGGTGTTAGAAGTCGTCGAGAATTACGATGTGGACGGGATTCAGTTTGACGACCATTTAGGGTTGCCGGTGGAGTTTGGTTATGATGCCTATACGGTGGAGTTGTATCGCCGTGAGCATGATGGAAATGACCCACCGGAAGACTTCAATGACCCGGACTGGGTGCGTTGGCGGGCGGACAAAATTACTGAGTTTGTGGGGCGAACCTTTGAGGCGGTGAAGGCGGTGAAGCCGGATGTGGTGGTCTCGGTATCCCCCAATCCGCAGCATTTTGCCTATGCGCGCTATTTACAGGATTGGCAGCGGTGGCAGGAGTTGGGCTATATCGAGGAGTTGGTGTTACAGGTCTATCGCAGTGATATTGAGGTGTTTATTGGTGAGTTGAACCGTCCTGAGGTGTTGGCGGCCCGTCGTGAAATTCCGGTGGGAATTGCGGTGTTGGCGGGGTTACGCAATCGTCCGACGGAAATGCCGTTAATTGAGGAGAAGGTTCGGACAATTCGTAATCAGGGGTTTGCGGGGATGTCGTTTTTCTTCTATCAGAGTCTCTGGGATTGGTCGGAGGAGTCTCCGGTGCAGCGTGAGGCGGGGTTGGCGGAGTTTTTCCGGGAGGCGATCGCGGCTCCAGATGTGATGGATTAGATGAGACTATTGGCGGTAAATCCTCGAATCGGCGGACATCTATCGCCAATCCGGTTAAATGTCATAAACCTTTATGATTGCCCCCTTGCTCAAATCTCGGGGACAATTTAGAATAATAGAACGCTTAGCTCTCCGACCCAGAGAGACGGCAAGTGCCAGTTGCTTGTCGGTTTGATGATCGCTTTAAAAATTTAGATATTAAGGCTTAGGAGTCTTGTACTTTTAAGACCTTTGTTTGCTGGGTGGTTTTGGCCTTAGATGAGTGACCCAGGGAGATCCCGAGTTTGCGTGATCTCGCTTGTCTTGCCTGACGTTACCCGGATTAAAGTCTGCACGTAAGGTACAGGTTATCAACGTCCGTTGTCCCTCATGTTGAGTGGACGGGAAGTTGTATTTTCCCTTGACTGGTGTTTGACCTGATTGACGCATTGGCACCGAAAACCTTGTTAAATTCATCGTCCTCGTTAACCCCGAGTTCCCCTGCATCACTGTCTCAACGGAGGGAGATTGATGGCTCGACGCAAAGCATCCGCGATCGCTTTATTCACTATTATCAAGACCAGGGATTCCAAACGCTCCCCCGAGCGCCGATGTTGCACCCGTCGATTCCCATGTCATTCGTCATGAGTGCTGGATTGGTGCAAGTGGAACTGTCTCTGTCACGGTTTCCTGATTACCAGGGCCAGCAGTTTGTGCTGGTCCAAGACTGTTTTCGCCATTTTGACTTAGACAGTATTGGTCGGGATGAGAGTCATCTGAGCCTGTTTGAGATGCCGGGAGCCTTTGTTTTCGGTCCCAACGCCAAAGCCGCTACGATTCGCCGTATGTGGACGTTGGCGACGCAGCAGTTAGGGATTAATCCAGAGCAGTTGTGGGTGTCCTATTTCGCCGGAGGAGACCTCGAAGGCAATGCCTTACCTGCTGACGAGGAGACGTATGAGGCTTGGCGTGAGTTGGGACTGGCCCCAGAGCGATTAGTGGGGTTAGGGGTTGAGGACAACTATTGGCAACAAAGTCGGGGGTTAGGGTTTACCGGTGACCATCCTCGCAAATGTGGCCCCAATACGGAGTTGTTTTACGATTTGGGAGCGCGTCCTGATTGTGATGCCACGTGTGGGCCGCAATGTCGCTGTGGCCGGTTTCTGGAGTTTTCCAATTCCCTCTTTATTGATTCGGAACTGGAGGAAGACCATCATGAGATTATCCCCTTGGAGAATCCGTTTACAGAGACAGTGATTGGCACTGAGCGGGTGGCGGTGATTTTACAGGGAGTCTCGTCAGTGTTTGAGACGGCTGACTATCGTCCTCTGATTGGGTTGATTCGTCAGTATCGCCAGGCGCGACAGTTACCGGAGGGGATGGCTGAGGAAAGTGAACGGATTATTGCCGACCATCTCAAGGCCCTCTGGGTGCTGGTGGGGGACGGCGCACCGCCTCCGGGGAAAAATGGACGGGAACGGATTGTTAAGTTATTGATTCGGCGGGCGATCGCACGTTTGATGGTCTTAGAGATTGAGGAAACCGCCTTTTTCCCAGTTTTTCTCTCCTCGCTGGTTCAACAGTGGCAAAAACGTCAGGGGTCTCGGGAGGGTCAGACGGCGTTAAGGGAGTCTAGGGTTGAGACGTTATTGAAATATATTGAGGCGGAATCGGTGCGGTTTCACAAAACCGTTGAACGGGGCGATGACAAGCTTAGGCAGTTTATTGCCAATTGGGTTGAGGGATTGGATAATGAGACATCGTTGGAGGCGCAACTCATCAATATTGAGAAAAATTGGGGGTTGCCACGGCCTCTAATTAAACTGCATCTATGGAAGGCGAACATTCCCTTTAATCGCCAGAAGTATCAAGAAGCACTGCAAACTTGGAAATCTCAGTTACGCTAAATCAGCTAGATGAACCAACCGAACACGTCAGCTATTGTTTAAATGATCAAGGATAATTATGACAGCTTTTAATTCACCTAAACCCCAATCAATTCAAGAGTTACAGACACGATCTTTAAAAATCATTGCTCAGTTAAATAAAAACCTAAAACGACATCCGAGTCAGGTAGAAATTCTGCAAGACGTGCTATCTCATGTCTATGACTTAACACAATCTCCTTATGTCTATTGCGTTCTTAAACATCGCTTGCAAGATGAACTCGAACTTGGAGCATTTTGGCAGAATGGTCAGAACATTAAATTTCAGAAAGACGAAATAGAAGAGATTATCCAGCAAATTGGCACAACGCTGATTCAAAAGATCATCCAGGAGCAAGCACCGCTCTACCTAGCCAATCCTGAGGCGATACGAGACTACGAAGAGAAGCAGGGACAGGCTCTAAGTTTGTGTTCTCGGGGACAGTCTTGGTTAGGGGTTCCTATGACGACAGTTGACCATACTCTCGGGGTATTAATTGTTCAAGACTTAGAGCGAGCGAATGCCTACCGTGAGGAATTAGTCGATATTCTCGATGTGATTGGGGATGTTGCTGCGAGTGCGATTGATTATGAGCGACTACATTATCGCGTCACCATTATCGGTGATGTGGAACAAGAGTTAACTCAACTTCAAGCAAACAGCGAAGCAGAACTCCTGGGAGGCATTTATAATAAACTCAAAAATATTCGTGATATTGATATCAAGAATTTATCAATTGTTTTATATAACAAGCTCAAAATTAATCATGCTTTTCAGGTTGTAGTCAGCCAAGGAAAAATTCGGAATATTGAGGATCAAGATGAACAAACGCAACTACTCTCAGCACTAAATCAAAATTTACTAGCTGAGATAATTGAGGACAAAACTCCTCGGTTACGAATCAATAATGAGTTTAAGGCGTTATCGATTGATGATGTCCGAGACAACCAACCTGCCTCCTGGATGGCTGTTCCGATGCGGATTCAGGGGCGAGCCATTGGTGTGTTTATTGTTGAAGACCCAGATCGAGCGACCCCTGAATCCGTTTATAATAAAAATGATGCTGAGTTTTTAGATATTCTTTCAGACCAAGCTGCCAATGCTATTTATCGCTTCCGCTCACAACAATCTTCAAAAATATTAGCTGAAATTGAAAATGAGCTATCGAATCAAACTGAGTTAAATCAGGAGAAAGTTTTTGGGATTTTAAAGGAGCGTGGCTCGGAACTTGTTGACGTCTATAATCTATGTGTCTTTTTATATGATTCGGAACAGGACAAGTTTAGTATTGCGTTAGCTTATCGTCAAGGTCAAGAACTGAATACATCGGAATCAGCAATGGCTCAACAAGTTTGGTCGAATAGTCCAGAGCCAGTGTTACGAATGGTGTTAGATAGCCAGAAAGCTTTAATTCTTAAGACTAGGCAAGAGGTTCAACAGTGTTTTTTAGTGGAAGATGCTGACCGAGATGTTCCAAAAAGTTGGCTTGGAGTTCCAATGCGAGCCGGAAATCAAGTGGTTGGAGTCTTTGTGACCTTTCATATGAAACAGGAAGGAGTTTATCATGAAGATGATGCGCGATTGCTGGATGAACTATCAGATTCCGTGGCTCTCGCATTAGCAAATGTCAAACTGGCAGAGCGCGATCGTAAAAACTTTGAGCAGCGTATTAATAACCTTGAAACGTTAGGGGATATTTATGAAGAAGTTAGACAAAACTCTTTAGAGTCTGTTATGAGTAAAATACTAGAGACCGCCAAGGAATTCACGGGTGCAGATTATGCCGACGTCTGGTTGTACCATAGAGAACGTAATGAGATCAAACTAGAATCTCAATGTGGTGGTCGAGTTAATTTGGACTATAAAAATGATGCGATTAGTTTAAACCCTTCTAATCCTCGTAAAGGCATTTCTGGATATGTATTTCAATCTAAGAAACCTTATTATGCTCCTAACGTGACACCAGGAAAAGATCCTTACTATATTGAGGTTAGCCCTGAAACTCGGTCTGAGTTGGTCGTACCACTCATTTTTCGAGGCAAAGTGCTTGGAGTTCTAAACTTTGAGAGTAAAGAAGAAGATGGCTTTTCACCTAATGAGCAGCAACTTGCTGAAACGTTGACTGACTCAGCTGCTGTAGCAATTGAGATTTCTAGATTAAAGCAGCAACTTGAGAGCAGCAAGCAACAACTTCAGGAAAGAAAAAATGAGCTAGGTAAGTATCAAAATCTTCTGGAAGAGTTGATTAGCGTTGTAACATCTGATAGTCCTCAAGACACCGAAGCGATTGCAGATTACATTCATCAGGAAGCGTCTGATTTAATGGATACCGACAATATGTACTTCGCTACCTATGATGATACAACAGACTTAGTAGAATTCATCATGGTTTATGTAGAGGGAGAGCAAATCGAACCCTATCCTTCGAGAACGCTGCATGAGGGCCGTGGTAAGACAGAAGAAATTATTAGGACAAAGACGGCAATTCGTCATACTTCCCAACAGTCGTTAGCCTGGTATTCTACAGAAGGTCGCGATTACGTTAACAAACATTATGACTGTCCTTGGCTCGGAGTTCCAATTTTGCTTACAAAAGAAAAGAAAACAAAATGTTTGGGAGTTATCGCAACTTATAGCACTAAAGACGAAGACAAAACCTATACAGAAAATGAGCAACGTATCTTGGGAAATCTAGCTCGCTGGTCAGCGATAACCATACACAATGCTAAAATCACTGAGCAAGTTGCTGAACAGCAAAATGTTCTTACTCGTTCGTTGGTTGCTCAAGACTTTATTCACCGTATCAATAGCATTGCTGGGACAATTCCAATTCGGCTGCAACTTTTAGAAATGGAACTACAAGCAGCAGGGTCCATTAATATCCCAGACTGTCAAGGTTACATTCAATCGTGTCAGGATGAATTTCAAAATCTTTTAACTCAAGTCAATCAACTCAAAAATCCAGAGCCTGAACGAGTTATAAACCTCAACACACTGTTGAGTTCTCTTCTGACTGAGATCGAAATTTTATATCACCAGGACTTAACCGGTGGTACACTAACGTTAGAACGAGATATACCTGAAAGCTTAAAGTCTATCAAGGGATTTCCATCTCTAGTTGCAAACTCGTTTGAGGCAATTCTTAAAAATGGGGTTGAAGCTGTTTTAGGAAAAGGACGAGGAATCCTGCGAGTGGAAGCTTGCAATCTCGACCTAGATACTGTCGAAGTTGTGATTCAAGATACGGGGGTCGGACTATCTGAAAACTTACAGTTAAAAGTATTTACGCCATTTTTTACAACCAAACCTAGGGGGACAGGCTATGGATTATGGCGTGCTAAAACGGTCTTTGAAAATATGGGAGGTGAAATTGAATTTGATTCTGATCCAGAAATTAAAACAAAAGTCACCGTAACGCTACCCACTGTCAAATAGCTTGGTTTAAACTTAGGGAGTAAAACATTATGTCGCCATCCAAAAAAGTGCTAGTTGTGGACGACCAACCCCGCTGGCGTAATATTTTTAAGACGCTTTTAAGCAAAATAGATCTACCGCTCACCATCTCTGAGTCTGATAGTCTCGATTCAGCGTCACAACTCTTAAGGGAGGAAACCTTTGACCTAGCAATTCTAGACTTGCGACTGGTGGATGAGGAAAACCAAAATCTTGATGGACTTGTCCTCTTACGAAGTATTAAGGAAGAGTATCCAGAAACTAAAGTTATTTTAGCCACAGCCTATCCTAGTAAACTCAAAGAGCAACGTAAGGAAGCTGATGCGTTTGTTTTGAAAGTTCCTGACGAGGGAATGTTTGATATAAAGCAGTTTCATAAAACCATAAAATATCTCCTTTAGACGTTTTATTCAGTTTGTATTTTCCTTATTCTTCTTCTGACTAATGAATTTTATTTCTCGTATTTTAGTGGTAGATAGTGAAAGAGAATGGTATGAGGCGCTATCTAAAGCCTTTAAGCTTGAAAATTTGTTTAATCGGTTTAAATATATTATAGATTATGTTGATTCTTGTGAAAGTGCGAAAAAACATTTAGACGATAACGAATATGATATGGTGATCGTAACTGAAAACCTAGAAACAACGTCAGGATATCTGACATATGAGGGACTTTATGTTCTTGACTATATAAATAAAAAACATAGCTATATCTACAAAATACTGATAAATACCTGCGAATTAGAGCCAAAAGAAAAGCATTATGATATATTTGATAAATATAGAGTTGATAACCCAGAGGTTTTTGTTAAACAACGTGTAAATACTAAGGATTTCACAAATACCGTTATTGAAATGGTTAAAAAATTCCAACATGGCTATGCTCTTTTGATTGGTGTTGGCTATGAAAACTCTTTACCTGCAACCGTCAATGATGCCAAAGATATATACGGTGTGTTAGTAGATTCGAGATTAGCCGCTTACCCTCAGCAGCAAGTCCAACTTCTCACCGAAGAAGCGTCGACGAAAGCTAATATTCTTGCAGAATTGGATACCCTAGCTAATCAAGTTAGGGGGAATCCAGAGGCGACGGTGTGGATTTACTATTCTGGTCATGGATTTTTCTCTGAACAAACTCAAGAGTATTTCTTAATTCCTTATGATTATTCATTACGGGAGATTGAAGATACGTCTATTTCTAGTCAAGAATGGAGTATAAAAATCGAAGAAATTAAAGCAAAAAAACTAATAGTTTGGTTGGATTGCTGTCATGCTGGAGGAATGCTATCTAAAGAGTTAGATGGGCTTCCTTTTTGTGAGTCCCCCCCGCCGAAAGGTATTTTCAAGGGACTAAATTCAGGTTCGGGACGAGTAGTTGTCGCATCTTGTAAACAAAACCAAAAATCTTATATTTTAGATGGTGCAGTGAATAGTGTGTTCACAACCTGTCTTCTTGAAGTCTTACAAGGACAAGGCTTAACTGATTTTGATGATGAATATATACGTTTTTTCCAGATTATGAGTTATCTTTATCATAAAGTTCCAGAGTCAGTCAAAACGAAACCACAAAATCCTATTTTAGTAAGTGGTGAAGGTATCGATGAGGATTTCGCTGTATGTTGTCGTCCCAGAAAGAAGGTAGCGATAAGTCAACCGACTTACCCAGCAGAACAGATTGATGAGATACGAGAGGCTGATATTGACCAAAGTAACGAGAATGTAACTCCTGCATTTATTGAAAACCTTCAAAATAAAATTAAAGGTAACTATAAAGTATTAAAAATATTAAATCAACAGATAGCCGATTTTGAAATTGAAGAAATAACTACTGCTAATCCTTCATTGAAATTTGAGTTAAATCAGAAGATACCGGGACTAAAAGAGCGAAGTGCTGCTCTAGAAAATGAGATTGAAGACTTAAATAATAGGTTATATCAAGCCCGTGAAAATTTTGATTAAATAGGCTTTAAGTTTCAGCTAGTTGTAGAGCTGCCAGAAACAAATCTGGAGAATAGATGCTGAATTGAGCTCGGTTTAATCCGAGAGCAGCCTTGTTGTAACTCTAATGCTTCTCTCTTGGAGTCATCATTGCCTCTTACAGAATGGCCCCATCATCGCCTCTCAACGCCATTGCTAACTCCAGAATTTGCCAGATTTTGCCTTAAAATAACAAGACGTGACTAACAAAAGCATTATTAAGAATTACTACAAAAAACTCTATGTTTAGTGCATCCATTCCCGAGTCCGAACTCCAGGAACAATTTAGGGCGCTTCAGAAACAACTGCGCGATCGCTGGCAGACCATTGACCAGTTCGACCAAGATGATAATGATATCCTCGTCATCCCCTCCATCACCCTCGATCAACGGGAACTGAGAAAAATCGCTGGGGTTCACCATTACGAGGAACGCAACCTCTATTCCCTGATTCGCCTACGCAACCCCCGCACTCGCCTCATTTACGTCACCTCCCAACCCCTCCACCCCAGTACCATTGACTATTATCTACAACTTCTACCGGGGATTCCCTTCTCCCACGCCCGCGATCGCCTCCTCTTATTCTCCACCTACGACTCCTCCCCGCAACCCCTCACCCAAAAAATCCTCGATCGCCCCCGCTTAATTGAACGCATCTGGCGGGCGTTACGACCCCACCAATCCTATATGGTCTGTTTTAACGCCACGCCCTTGGAACGGGAGTTATCGGTACGCCTAGGGATTCCTCTGTTAGCGTTGGATCCTGACCTCCTCTATTGGGGAACGAAAGCCGGTTCGCGGCAGATTTTCAGCGATTGCGGGATTCCCCATCCCCCCGGAAGTGAGTTAGTCCATTCCGTGGACGACTTGACAGCGGCGGCCTCGGAGTTATGCGATCGCCAACCCCAGGCCCAGCGATTTGTGGTCAAACTCAATGAAGGCTTTTCGGGAGAAGGAAACGCCCTTTTAGATGTGACGGGACTGCATAATAGTTCCCCCCAACAACGCCTCAGCCAATTGCGCGATCGCTTCTCCCAAATGCGCTTCCAAGCCAACGGGGAACAGTGGCCCAGTTTCGCCAGCCGCATCCCGGAACTCGGGGCGATCGTGGAATTGTATATTGAAGGCCAGGAGAAGCGATCGCCCAGTGTCCAATGTCGCATCACCCCCGAGGGAACGGTTGAAATTCTCTCGACTCATGATCAACTCCTCGGTGGCCCCGATGGACAAGTCTATCTCGGTTGCGTCTTCCCCGCTGATACAGACTATCGCGTGCGTCTGCAAGAGTTGGGCTTACGAGTGGGGGCGGCTTTAGCGGAGAAAGGCTGTTTAGAACGCTTTGGGGTGGATTTTATTGCGGTTCACCAAGACGGAGATTGGCAGTTACACGCGATTGAAATCAACTTAAGAAAAGGGGGAACCACTCACCCCTTTATGGAGTTAAAACTGTTAACGAAAGGGCGCTACGACCTGGACAGCGGTTTATTTTATAGCCAACAAGGACGGGCAAAGTTTTATCGCGCCAGTGACAATTTACAAAATTCGGGGTATCACGGTTTATTGCCCAATGACTTGATGGAAATCATCGCCTATCATCAACTTCATTTTGATAGCAGCACAGAGACAGGGACGATTTTTCATCTCATGGGCTGTTTATCTCAATTTGGCAAGTTGGGGTTAACCAGTATTGGTAATTCCCGTCAAGAAGCGGACAACATTTATCAGACGGTAGTGGATATTTTGGATGCAGAAGGCCGTCGCTATGGCAGAGAGGACGGGGAGGGAGATATGCCCCCAAGTCATCCCATTGCCTGGCGGGGACGGATGGAGGTGGGGAGCTACCGTAGGGGCGCGCCCTTGTGGCCGCCCGAGGACACGGAGAGTTAGAGGAGGAACAAGGAAAGGAAACCTTTACCCCAGGTTTTTCTATTCCTTGTTCCCTATTGCCTATTGCCTTTTTTCCCCTTCTTTCCCCTTCGGTTTAAAGGTGGAGGAAACATAGAGTTCTTTTAACTGTTTCTTGTCCACATTGGCGGGGGCGTCGGTGAGGAGACAGCGGGCTTGTTGAGTTTTGGGGAAGGCGATGACATCCCGGATTGAGTCTTCTTGGGCTAATAACATGACTAGGCGATCTAAGCCGTAGGCAATTCCGCCGTGGGGTGGAGTTCCGTAGTCAAAGGCATTGAGGAGAAAGCCGAATTTCTCGTTGGCTTCGTCGTCGGATAAGCCAATGGCCTCGAAGACTTGTTCTTGAATCTCCCGTTGGTAAATCCGTAGGCTACCACCGCCGATTTCGTTGCCATTTAAGACCAGGTCGTAGGCTAAGGCCCTGGCGGTTTTGAGGTCGGCTAAATCTTCGGGGTTGGGGGCGGTAAAGGGGTGGTGGAGGGCTTCGAGACGTTTTTCGTCAGCGTTCCACTCGAACATAGGGAAGTCGGTAATCCAGAGGAGGTTGAGTTGATTCTCGTCGATGAGATCCATCTGGCGGGCGATGACTTGACGCAGGCGATCGAGGGTTTTGTTGACGGTTTCTCGGTCTCCGGCACCGAATAGCAAGAGATGGCCGGATTCGGCGTTGGTTCGGCTGAGGAGTTCGGCTTTTTGGTCGTCGCTGAGGTTGTCTTTGATGGCGCCGATGGTGTCGATCTCGCCGTTGTCTTTGACGCGAATGTACGCGAGTCCTTTGGCCCCGGCTTCGCTGGCTTCTTTGAAGAGGTCGCCGCCGGGTTTGATGCGGACGTTGGAGATGGTGGCGTTTCCGTTGGGAATGGGGAGGACTTTGACGATTCCGCCGGCTTTGATGGCCCCGGAGAAGACTTTGAAGCCGGAGTCTTGCATGAGGTCGCAGACGTCGACGAGTTCTAGGCCATAGCGGGTGTCGGGGCGATCGCAGCCGTAGCGGTCCATTGACTCGTGATAGGTGAGTCGGGGGAAGGGCCGGGGAAGGTCAATTCCTTTGACGGTTTTGAAGATATGGGCGATGAGGGCCTCGTTGAGGTCAATGATTTCGTCGAAGGACATGAAACTCATTTCCATGTCCAGTTGGGTAAATTCGGGTTGTCGATCGGCCCGTAAGTCTTCGTCGCGGAAACAGCGGGCGATTTGATAGTAGCGATCCATCCCCGACACCATGAGTAACTGTTTGAACAGTTGCGGGGATTGGGGAAGGGCGAACCATTCGCTGGGGTTGACGCGACTAGGAACGAGGTAATCCCGCGCGCCTTCGGGGGTGGAACGGGTTAAGACGGGGGTTTCGACTTCGACGAAGTTTTGCTGATCTTCGAGGAAGCGACGGATGGCTTTGATGGTGTCATGGCGCAGTTTGAGGTTTTGGGCCATGCGATCGCGCCGTAAGTCGAGGTAGCGATATTTCAGGCGCAATTCTTCCCGGACGGCTTCGACTTCTGAGGTTCCGACTTGGAAGGGGAGTTGTTTGTGAACTTCGTTGAGAACCTCGATGCGATCGGCGTACACTTCGATTTCGCCGGTGGGGAGTTTCGGGTTCAGGGAGTCATCGGGCCGTTGATAGACGGTTCCGGTAACGCGCACAACATATTCGTTACGGAGTGGGTCAGCCTGTTGGAAGGCGTCGGGGGTTCGTTTGGGATCGCCGACGATTTGCACGACTCCGCTGCGATCGCGCAAATCCACGAAAATCACGCCACCGTGATGCCGACGACGATCCACCCAGCCGCAGAGGGTGACGGTGTTACCAATATCTTCTTTTCGGACAGTGCCGCAATAGTGGGTTCGCATGGTGGCAGGGTTAAGGAGTAACGTGCAGAATGAATGCTCCCCCCACCTGCTGGCGCGAGGTGTGGGTGTCTTTAACTACAAGGGTTTATCCCTCGCGACAGGCGGCATTCTCGCCGTGTTACGGGAACTTTTGCCCGTAAACACCCCCAAGTCGTTTCCGCTATGGGGCTCTTCAAATCTGGAAAACTTCCCCATTATGCCGTATCGGTGGGGAGTCTGTTAAGTGGGGAAGGGAATAGGGGGGAGAAGGCAGTAGGCAGTAGACAGTAGGCAATAGGGGGGAGAAGGCAGTAGGATAATTATGCTTACTGGCTCTTGCAACATGGGATTGTATTTTGTCAATCCTTTTTGTGTTTATTTTTGTTGCGAAAATATTTTGTCGCAGGCCAAATGTTTAATCTTGCGTCCCGGACAAGACTTCAGCCCCTGATGTGCCTTATCTTTTGGGGCGCTCGACTTTAGTATAACATGAAATCAGCAAACCGCAAGCAGTCAACGACAAAATTGGCTGAAACTCTGGTGTATTTTGACAATTCCTTAAACATTCAGAGTTAGACCATTGGCTAAGGCGACCCAATCCTCAACAGCTAGACATTCCGCGCGACTCTCTGGGGGCAGATTTCGTTGTTCTAGGAGTGTTTGTAACTCATCCGTATCAACTTGTCCTTTGAGGTTGTTACGTAGCATCTTGCGACGACTAGAAAATCCCAACTTAATCAAGGTTGCCATTTTCTTGGGATTTTCGGCGGGAACTGAAATTGTACGAGGGGTGAGACGAACGACAACGGAATCCACTTTCGGCGGTGGGTAGAAGGCTTTGGGGGGAACGTGACAGATGGATTCGCAATCGGCTAAGTATTGAACTCGCACGGATAAGGCCCCGAAGGTTTTGGAACCGGGTTTGGCGCAGAGGCGATCGCCCACTTCTTTTTGTACGAGTAATACAATGGACTCATAGGGGTTAGGATTGGGCGCGTCCACGTCTCCAAGGAGTTTTTCTAAAATCGGGGCGGTGATATTATAAGGAATGTTAGCAACGACTTTATTTTGATTCTGAAAAATGGCGGGAGACTGGGCTAGAGTTTTAGATACATCTAGGGATAAAAAATCACCCTGAAGCAGCAAAAAATTTTCGATTGTACCAAGTTTTTTGGCAAGTTTTTGACATAAGTCGCGGTCGAGTTCAACGGCCACTAACGATTCAGCCAAGGGGAATAAACGACGGGTTAATACGCCTTGTCCGGGACCGATTTCTAGGACGCGATCGCTCGGTGAAAGTTGTGCAGCGGCGACAATTTTATCAAGGACTGCATCACTGCGAAGCCAATGTTGAGCAAATCGTTTACGAGGGGGCATGGTTTGGGAAAGGGAACAGGGAACAGGGAACAGGGAACAGGGAACAGAAAAGACGTAGGGGTGCGCCCTTGTGGACGCCCTAGGCAATAGGGAAAGAGGGGGGAATGGGAGACTAGATATGATAGGTTGAGATGTGTTAGATGTCGAGGTCAGTGGCTGGAGATGGCGTACTTAAACCTGCGGGGTGTTGACCATTACTATGAATGGATTACGGGGGAGTCTGGGGGAGACGAGAAGCCAGTCATGGTGTTTCTGCATGGCTGGGGGGGATCGGGACGCTATTGGCGGAGTACGGCCCGGGCCTTGAGCGATCGCTTCGATTGTTTACTGTACGACATGAGGGGCTTCGGGCGATCGCGCCTGCCAGACAAAAGCCAACTTGAGGCGGCCCTGGATTATGAACTCGAAACCTACGCTGATGACTTGGCGGCCTTGCTGGATGCCTTGGTGGGCGATCGCCAGTCCTCCCAAGTTTATCTCAACGCTCACTCTATGGGAGCCTCCATTGCCACTCTCTTTATCAACCGTTACCCCGAACGCGTCAACCGGGCCATCCTTACTTGTAGCGGCATCTTCGACTACGACGAACGCAGCTTTACCACGTTTCACAAGATTAGCCGTTGGGTGGTGCAGTTTCGCCCCCAGTGGCTGGCCTCGGTTCCCTGGGTTGATCGTCTATTTATGGCCCGCTTCCTGAACAAGACTATACCCAGTCACGAAAGTCAAGCCTTTCTTGCGGATTTCTTGATGGCCGATTTCGAGGCAGCATTAGGGACGGTGTTAACCTCTGTCAGCAAGCAAGCGGCGGAGACGATGCCCAGTGAATTCGCCCAAATCACAGTTCCCACGCTGTTGGTAGCTGGGGAACGAGATATTATCATTCCCGCTGCGATGGGCCGTAAAGCCGTCGAACAGAACAAAAACGGGATGGTTCAATATCTCGAAATTGCTGAGACGGCCCATTTCCCAATGTTAGAGGATGCCGCAACGTATCTTCAGGGAATTGCCCCCTTTTTGGCGGGTTAGCGCAAGAGGCAAAAGGCAAGATCTCCCCTCCAGGGAGGGGTTAGGGGTGGGTTCTCCCCTGTTCCCTGTTCCCTGTTCCCTACCCCACCGATTGCGGTGTTTTCTCTGAGGTGGACTCCTTAGTATTCTGATTGAGTTGTCCACCAAACTTTTGTAGTTCGTAGAGTTTTACGCCAATTTGATATTCATATTGACTCAACAAACGACCATAAATATAGCCGGCGCGACCATCTAAAAAGCCCAATTGTAAGATATAAAAGAGGATAAAACGCAACAAGGGTTTGAAGGGAAGACGCACCCAAATTTTCTTGAGAAAGCGCTTCCGTTGTACAGAATCGCCGAATAAATTAGCGCCAATAGTTCCGTCTTCAGCTTGACCTGAAAGGAGGTTATAATAAACCCGAGCTTCCCAGTTGGAATAACGATTGTGACGAGCGAGCCAGTGATAAATATCTCGGAAGTCGATATGTAACATATCTTCTTTGAGATAACCGGCTTGACTGGGAAGAACCACGTGTTCGTGAACTTCATTATCGCCGGTGTTGGGAACAGCCTCGGTACTTAGATTTTCATAGCGACCGAGTTTGTGCTTGAACAGGCGCAAATTCCAATCGGGGTATTTACCGCCGTGACGAATCCATTTACCGAGGAAAAAGACCCGGCGGTTGAGATAGTAGCCGTCTTTTTCATTTTGTTCAACGACTTGGGCAATTTCATCCCAAAGTTCGGGGGTGATGCGCTCATCACAATCGACAATCAATACCCAGTCATGGGTGAAGGGTAAGTTATCTAAAGACCAGTTTTTCTTTTTCGGCCAACGTCCATTAAAGTGAAATTGAACCACCGTTGCGCCGTACTGTTCAGAAATCTCGCAGGAGCGATCGCTACTTTGGGAGTCCACCACGAAGACTTCCGCGGCCCGAGAAACACTTTCAAGACAAGCCGGGAGATTAGACTCCTCATTCTTGGCGGGAATGAGGACGGACACGGGAATCTTATGATCAGTCGAAGACATACAAGCTAACCTACGCAGTTTAATGGAAATGGGGATTCAGTCAAGATGAGGGGAACAGCTTGAGTTAAGAGCTGGTTTCAGGGCGATCGCCAGGGAGGTCTTTGGGAGGAAAGAGCATTCCCTCAATTGCAGACCCTAGATAGCCAATCTGACCGTAAGCATACACCAAATTCTCAAAGCGTTGTGCGGGGTTGCGCACAAATTTAACGGACTTATAAAGTCCTCGGGCGATTCGTTCCCCTCCTCGTAACAATTGTTTAGACCCAGCGTTTCCCGCCAGTTGTTCCCGATAACACTCACTCACCCCTTGCCACCAGCCTCGTTGTAAAAACCAGCTACGGTTCACCCGTTCTGGGGCAACATTATGAGCCACCAAGGCATCGGGGAGATAGGCGACTTGCCAGCCGAGATTTAATGCTTTTTCCGTCATATAGAGTTCCTCGTTGGAGAGGAGTTTTTTACCCACTCGTCCTAAATTGGGGTCAAAGCCGCCAATCTGGTTGAGGAAATCACGACGGATACAGTAGTTCAAGCCTCGGGGGGTCAATCCTGGGTTTTCGATCAAGCGAAGCTCCTCCCCTAAATCATAGCGCCCGAGACAGCCGGACATGTCATCGGAGAGCCAGGGCGGTTGAGACATCCCCTCAGCCCAAATGAGGGTCACTTTACCTCCGGCGATCGCCAACTTATCGTTCTCCTCAAAGGCCCGACACAGACAACTCAGCCAGGTGGGACTGGCCACGGCATCGTCATCGAGATAGGCAATCAGGGGCGCTTCGCTGGCCTTGGCCCCGGTGTTACGGGCAACGGATAGCCCTAGGGTGGGTTCCCAGATATAACGCAAACGGGGATGGGGCGATCGCGCCTCAACGACGGCTTTGGTTGTATCTGTAGAACCGTTGTCCACAACGATAACCTCATAGTCCGGGCAGTCTGCTTGTTCCAAGAGACTATCGATGGCAGCCCCTAGATAGGTATCTCGGTTATGAGTACAGATAATTGCAGAGATCTTTAAATCGGACATGAAATCCTCAAACGCCAGCGACTCCGGGAACGGCGACCTTTAGGACCGCTCTCGTCTGTTATAGCAGAAGAAAGGCAGTAGGCAGTAGGCAGTAGAAAAGACGTAGGGGCACACCCTTGTGGTTGCCCTAGGCAGTAGGCAGTAGGGGGGTGGGCAAAAAAAACCTCCCGCATCACCAGGAGGAGTCAAAAGGAACTGTCGCATCACAGAGGAAATTTCATCGAGCGCCTTATGCGGAGTCAGGGTATCGCACCCAGGCAAACTGTTAAGGAACTTGAGGAACTGAGGTTCCGCACTTCTTTGAACTCGATGACCTCAGTATGACAGCGATCGCCCAACCGAGGCAGTGATAAGCATCCGGGGTATCCGTGATACTGCCGTAAGTTTACGGTGATGGATTCCGAGGTCTTTGGGTGACACCATTACAGGGGTGACGGTGATATGGCTCACAAATAATACTTAGATAGAAGACCTAAGTACTGTACTTAGATATCTCCGTAGACCGGAATCGCCGCGCCACGGACATCCTGGGCCGCCTCTGAGGCTAGGAAACAAATCACGTCTCCCAGAGAACCCGGTTGAACCCAAGTGTCAGCCGCATCTTCCCCCATCGCCTCGCGATTGCTGGGGGTGTCAATGACACTGGGAAGCACGCAGTTCGCCGTAATTCCGGTATTGCGAGTTTCTGCGGCGATGGACTTGGTGAGGGCGACGACCGCGGCTTTCGCGGCACAATAGGCCGCCAATTGGGCCCCTGGCTCGACGGCCCCCCGTGAACCCACAGTAACAATCCGTCCATATCCCTGTTGTCGCATCTTGGCCAAACTGTACTTACAGGCCAAAAAGGTGGTGTTGAGATTGAGATCGAGGTCTTTGCGCCAATCGTTGTAGTCATACTCATGGGTAGCCCCCATGGAAAACCCGCCCACGAGGTGAATCAAGACATCAACTCGCCCCATATCCTCCACCAATTGGCGGACGGCACTTTCATCGAGTAAGTCCAGGAGGACAAACTGAATTTTGGAGAAGTCCTCCCCTGACATGTGCTGTTTGAGACGATCGACTTCGCTGGTATTGCGGTAAGGAATGGTGAGACTCGCTCCCTGGGCCACCAGTTTAGGTGTAACTCCCATCCCCAGTCCTCCAGTTCCTCCGGTCAGTAAGACGGTTTGACCCTTCACAATGCAATCTCCCTTGCTGCGTTCTGTTTCTAGTCTAGGGAGATTAGTAGCCGACTTCTAGGGTAACGGAGGCGGTCACTTGCTGTTCTCCCCCTTCAATAGGGGTGGACGCGTCCATGGCCATAGCTTCCATCCGTTGATAGGGAACCGGTGGAGCGCTATGACTGGTTTGGTTGACGTTGATGCTGACAATATCTCGGCGTTGGAGATTGAGGGTTCCTAGAACAACGTCGGCTTGGGAGCGAGCATCGAGGGTGGCTTCTTGTAGGGCGCGATCGCGGGCCTGGGCGATGGCGTCATCACTGCCGATAAAGTTAATCCCCATAATGCGAGTTGCACCACGGGAGACGGCAGTATCGAGGAGTTCTCCGGCTGCGTCAGTCGAAATTTGGAAACTGACGGTATTGGAGGCCCGATAGCCTGTAATGACCTGTTGGTTATCACGACGGCTATAGATGGGGTTGAGCTGAACGCCGGTGGTTTGCAGTTTCTCCACATTGCGCGATCGCAACAGTTCAACCACCGCCGACGATTGACGAGCGGCCTGTTGTTGGGCGGACTCAGCCGTCTCAGCGTCCACTTCTACCCCTAAACTCACCTGAGCGATGGTGGCGGGGATAAAGACGGAACCTTGGCCTTGAACCGTCAGGGTTCGCCGGGATTGTTCTTGAGCCATAACAGGGGGTGGGGCCATGAGGGCGATCGCTCCAGATGCAAGCATTAAGGCCGCAGGGAGAGCGAGTAGTCTGTGGGAGAGGCGCTTCATCATCTTCTGTACTCCAGAAATCCATATCCCTCAATTCTGCCGTAAGCGAGGGTTTATCCGCCTCCTAAAAGTCTTTGGCGGACACTTTCCGCGATTTGGTTGCCCAGGTAGTCCGGGATAGCGCATTCATTGGGTCCGAGGAGGTAGAGAATTAAGCGAGTGCGTCCTCGCCAGACGAGGAGGTTGGCATTGACCACCAGTAAATCTTCCTGCCAGATGGCATACATGACTTTATAGAATAACCCCGGTTGGTTATCGGCTTCGATTAACAGAGCCGGAAGGTGGAAGACAGGATCCACATAGAACTCCGTTTCCACATCTTCTAAACCCGCATCCAGGTTAAACTCCACCGCCAACATTTCTTCAACTTCAAAATGTCCCGCGAGGGCTTCCCGAACCGCCCGGGCCACGTTATCCGCTGTTTTTTCCGTCAACGCTTGGCCCCCACGAGACACAATTAACTTGACAAACACCAACATCGGGGGAGCAATTTGCCCGTAGAGACTGAGACTGTGAATGGTTAAGCCATAAGCAGCAAGGACCCCAAAAATGTCACTGAGCAAAAATGACTGATTGCGATAGGCGAAGTGGAGGGCACTTTTGGAGCCTTCCTGACGCAATTCGATGACAGCTTGTCGGGTTTTGTAAAGGTGATACGCCAATTTGAGGTTTTGCAGTTGGATCTCGCTGCTGACAAACTGTTCGTAAAACTGGGGAAAAGCCCGATTGAAGCGTTTAAGGAGGTCGAGAGTGGATGATTTTAAGCCCGCAGCCATAGTCACCGTTAACTGAACTTGTAAAATCTATCGCATGAGACGCGATGCTTGTGGATGCTCATGGGGGCGATCGCGCACTCGGCGGGTACTCCCCTGTCGGGGTGAATCCCCAATCGAGTCGCCATTCATCCTCCGCCTAAGGAGAAGACGCTACTCTACTTTAGGCGATCGGCGATCGCCTGAGCGGGGAAATTGGATCGGTCGAATTTCTTGGCGATCGGCCGGTCTAACGGACATTCGCCGGATATAATGAACCATACCGGGCCGTCCTCAAGCCCGACAACGTCTAATCAGCACGCTACGACACCTGCATGGGTTTTTGGAAAAGCATTTTCAGCAGTTCGGATTCGGCTTCCCCATCGCCGAACGCCATCTCCTTGGAGGAGTACTCAGCACCCGGCATGAGCGATCGCCTGGGGACGCAAAGCCGGATTTACTTTAGTACTGACCGCAGTATCGATTTATACGAACTCGAAGAACTTTGTGACTCCGTCGGCTGGGCCCGTCGTCCTCTACGCAAAGTTCGTAAAGCCCTCGAACACAGTTACATGGTCGTTTCCATGTGGGAAGTGCGAGGAACCCGCAAGCGTCTGATCGGCTTTGCCCGAGCGACATCCGACTGTGCCTTCAATGCCACGGTCTGGGATGTCGCCATCCGCCCAGAGTTTCAAGGAAAAGGTCTGGGCAAGGCCCTAATGAGCTATCTCATCTCCAAACTACGACGGGACGACATCAGCAACATCACCCTCTTCGCTGATCCCCATGTGGTTAAATTTTACGGCGGTTTAGGCTTTCTTGCTGATCCCGAAGGCATTAAAGGGATGTTTTGGTATCCCAATTGAAGAAGGCAGTAGGCAGTAGGCAGTAGGCAGTAGGGGGGAGAAGGCAAGAGGCAACAGGCAAGAGGCAACAGGCAAGAGGCAAAAGGCAAGAGGCAAGTTTTCCCCTCCTGGGAGGGGCTAGGGGTGGGTAATACAGAATCCGCATACCATAAGCCCCTTCCTCGTAACTTGGCTGGAGCAAAGTCATGCCCTGGGGAGGCTCTGCCTCCCGATTGCAGGGGTGAAGCTTCCCTACTGCCTACTGCCTACTGCCTGTTCCCTGTTCCCTGTTCCCTGTTCCCTGTTCCCTGTTCCCTGTTCCCTGTTCCCTGTTCCCTGTTCCCTGTTCCCTGTTCCCTGTTCCCTGTTCCCTGTTCCCTGTTCCCTGTTCCCTGTTCCCTGTTCCCTGTTCCCTGTTCCCTGTTCCCTGTTCCCTGTTCCCTGTTCCCTGTTCCCTGTTCCCTGTTCCCTGTTCCCTGTTCCCTGTTCCCTGTTCCCTGTTCCCTGTTCCCTGTTCCCTGTTCCCTGTTCCCTGTTCCCTGTTCCCTGTTCCCTGTTCCCTGTTCCCTGTTCCCTGTTCCCTGTTCCCTGTTCCCTGTTCCCTGTTCCCTGTTCCCTGTTCCCTGTTCCCTGTTCCCTGTTCCCTGTTCCCTGTTCCCTGTTCCCTGTTCCCTGTTCCCTGTTCCCTGTTCCCTGTTCCCTGTTCCCTGTTCCCTGTTCCCTGTTCCCTGTTCCCTGTTCCCTGTTCCCTGTTCCCTGTTCCCTGTTCCCTGTTCCCTGTTCCCTGTTCCCTGTTCCCTGTTCCCTGTTCCCTGTTCCCTGTTCCCTGTTCCCTGTTCCCTGTTCCCTGTTCCCTGTTCCCTGTTCCCTGTTCCCTGTTCCCTGTTCCCTGTTCCCTGTTCCCTGTTCCCTGTTCCCTGTTCCCTTCTTCCCCCCTGTTCCCCATTCCCCGTTGACGGTACTATAGGAACAGTATTGGTAAGAAATCTTCATATTTTATCCGTTGATATGGAATCAGGAATCGACCTCCAAGGTAGTGTAATCGAGATCCTCGGGGGCTTTGGTATCCCAGCCGGATTGGCCAAAGTCATCTGGATGCCCGTCCCCATGCTGCTGATGTTGGTAGCCGCCACCGTCGGAGTTTTAGTCTCCGTTTGGCTAGAGCGGAAAATCTCCGCCGCCGCTCAACAGCGGGTTGGCCCCGAGTTTGCCGGGCCCTTGGGGACCTTGCAACCCGTTGCCGACGGCTTAAAGCTACTGTTCAAAGAAGACATCATCCCCACGCGGGCCGATCCCTGGCTCTTTACCCTTGGCCCGGCGATCGTCGTGATCCCCGTCTTTCTGTCCTATCTCATCGTTCCCTTCGGACAGAACCTCGTCATTACCGACCTCAGTATCGGTGCCTTCCTCTGGATTGCCCTATCGAGTATTACCCCCATCGGCTTACTGATGTCCGGGTACTCCTCCAACAATAAATATGCCCTCATTGGGGGATTACGGGCTGCAGCTCAGTCTATCAGCTACGAAATCCCTCTCGCCTTATCGGTGTTGGCGATCGTCTTGATGTCCAATAGCCTCAGTACCATCGACATCGTCAACCAGCAAGCTGACTACGGCATTCTCAGTTGGAACCTCTGGCGACAACCCGTCGGGTTTGTCATCTTCTGGGTTGCCGCCTTAGCTGAAACCGAGCGACTTCCCTTTGACCTTCCTGAAGCAGAAGAAGAACTGGTGGCTGGGTATCAGACTGAATACACCGGCATGAAATTTGCCCTGTTCTATCTGGGTTCTTACGTCAACCTGGTTCTTAGCGCCCTTTTCGTCTCCATCTTCTACCTCGGAGGTTGGACACTCCCGATTCCCGTTGAAACCTTAACCCAATGGCTTGGGGTGAACGAATTTTCCCCCGCTGTGCAGGTCATCACCGGTTCCCTCGGAATCACCATGGTTTTGTTGAAAACCTACCTGTTTGTGTTTCTGGCGATTTTGCTGCGCTGGACGACACCTCGAGTTCGCATTGACCAACTCTTGGACCTAGGCTGGAAGTTCTTGCTTCCCGTCTCCCTAGCCAACTTGCTCATTACCGCCGCCCTCAAACTTGCCTTCCCAGTTGCGTTTGGTGGCTAAACTTGCCCCTCCGTGGGACTTATTACGACTATACGGGAGAACACCATGCTGAAGTTTCTCAAACAAGTCGGCGACTACGCCAAAGACTCCTTTCAAGCGGCCAAATTTATCGGCCAGGGATTAGCCGTTACCTTCGACCATATGGGTCGTCGGCCGGTGACCGTGCAATATCCCTATGAAAAACTGATTCCCTCAGAACGCTATCGGGGCCGGATTCACTTTGAATTTGATAAGTGCATCTCCTGCGAAGTCTGTGTGCGGGTTTGCCCCATCAACCTCCCCGTGGTGGATTGGGAATTTAACAAAGAACAGAAGAAAAAGAAACTCAACCACTACAGCATTGATTTCGGGGTTTGTATCTTTTGTGGCAACTGCGTGGAGTACTGCCCCACCAACTGTTTGTCTATGACCGAAGAGTACGAACTCAGTGCCTACGATCGCCATGAACTCAACTACGATAGCGTGGCCCTAGGACGACTTCCCGAAAAAGTCACCCTCGATCCGATGGTACAACCGATACGAGAACTGGCATACTTACCCAAGGGTGTCACCGAACCCCACGATCTGCCCAAAGGATCTCAACGTGCGGGTCGTCACCCTGAGGATATCCTCGAAGAACTCGAACAAGAGAAGGCGAAGCGGCAAAAAGCCAGCGCCGACTCTGAGAACAACTGATTCCCGAGGGGAACAGATCTCATCGAGTCTTAGAGTACCGATTGGGCGGGCCTAACCTCGCCCGTTAGGATACTCCGAGGGATAGTGTTTGCAAAGCCTGTAAGGAAATCAAGGAAAAAGCTGTGAATTTAGCTGAAGGCGTTCAACTCGTCTCATTTGGAATCTTAGTCGCGACGACCATCGCTGCTTCTTTGGGCGTGGTCTTACTGGAAAATATTGTCTATTCTGCGTTTCTTCTCGGGGGCGTGTTTATCAGTATGGCGGGGTTATATCTGCTGCTGAATGCTGATTTTGTCGCCGCTGCCCAAATCCTCGTCTATGTCGGTGCTGTCAACGTGCTGATTATTTTCGCCATTATGTTGGTGAATAAAACCGAGGTCTTTAAGCCGATGAAAAATGCCTGGTTCCGCAAAGGGGCAACGGCTTTAGTCTGTGTGGGCTTGTTTGCTCTGTTGGGGACGATGATTCAATCGACCTCCTGGGCTGTGTTGGAGACGATTGAACCGGTTTCGAGTACGGCACTGCGTCTCGGACAACATTTCTTTAGTGATTTCTTGTTGCCCTTTGAGTTGGTCTCGGTGCTGCTGCTGATGGCGATGGTGGGGGCAATTATTTTGGCTCGCCGGGAATTTATCCCGGATTTGGATGCCGAGCAAGAGTTTGTGTTTACGCTCCCTGAACGTCCCCGCGAACCGGTTGGGGCGATCGGAGAGGCTCCTGATGATTCTGACAGTTAAGTCCTGACAGTTAACTCAAGGAATTTACAGGTCATTTAGCCTGTTTCAAATGACATGTTCCCGATATAAACCCCATTGTTCGCCCTGGGTGTTCCCCGGATGGGGTAAGCCTAGAACCTGATTCAACCTCTCGATAAGCCTTATGGAACTGCAACTGGAATATTTCTTACTCTTGGCCGCTGCTCTCTTCTGCATTGGCATTTATGGACTCATTAATAGCCGTAATGCGGTGCGGGTGTTGATGTCCATTGAGCTGTTATTAAATGCCGTGAATCTAAATCTGATGGCATTCTCCAACTATCTGGATGCGGATGCCAAAGGACAAGTATTTTCGGTGTTTGTGATTACGATCGCAGCGGCGGAAGCGGCAGTCGGGTTAGCGATTGTGCTTGCGATTTACCGTAACCGTGACACCATTGACATGGAACAGTTCAACTTATTGAAGTGGTAACTCGGACAGAATACGGGGTCTCCCCTGAGATGACTCCTGTTGATGATCCTAGTTTAATTGTCGAGTTGTGACGTTAGACGGGGTTGAGACAGGAGTCTTTTGCTGGGTACTCGGGTTCATATCGCCACTGAACTCTTACCTGATATCCCAAAGTTTTCGATAATTGGTAGTTAAAGATACAAAAAAGGGAGATTTTCTCCTCGCTTTACATAAGCTTCACAGAAATTTCCCAATTCAATATGGTTTCTTTACGGAATGTATGTTCTAATCTCGTAGGGTGGACATAGGAGGACAATTTGCCCAAGGGTGATCGCCTCCTATACCCATGTCGCCCTTTGACACTTTGGTAAGAAACGCCATGCTTCGTATTGTGAATCTGTTCCTAGCTCCCATCGACGGCTGGCTGGCATCCCTAGAGATTAACAGTCCCCAACTCGCCACGGCGATTGTGCGTCTAATTCCTGCACAATGCCCCTTTGAGCGCGATATCAGCCTATGGGGCCATCACTTGTTCCATATTCCTCCCATGTGCAAACTCAACCCCCTCTACGATCGCTTCGTTGAGTTACGCTTTCGCGCCCTCTGCTACCTCGTCGACACCTGCGGAAGCGACATCAGCGCCTTCTCCTAAAGCCGTCCCTAAACCAGTTTTCTTCAAGTTTTCCGTCTAGCAAACACTGCCACTTCAAGCGCCTGAAGCGCCTCTTCAATCACCCCATTGGTGACCTGTACATCAAACTCGTCAGCCGCTTGAAGTTCCTCCTTGGCCCGTTCGAGTCGCCGCCGAATCGCCTCGTCTGAGTCGCGATCGCGCCCCCGAAGCCGCCGTTCTAACTCCGCAAACGAAGGAGGATGAACAAACACCAACAACGCATCCGGGAAGCTGCGGCGCACCTGGCGGGCCCCTTCCACTTCAATCTCTAAAATCACCCAATGACCCTGCGCCATCTGTGTTTCCAAGGATTGGCGCGGGGTTCCATAGTAATTGCCCGCAAACTCGGCCCATTCAATAAAGGCATCCTGGGCAATCTTGTCCTGAAACTCCTGCCGAGTCAAAAAATGATAATCCACCCCATCCACTTCACCTTGACGGGGTTGACGAGTCGTCGCCGAAATCGACAGACAAAGCTCCGGGTGGCGTTGGCGTAGCGATCGCAGTAACGTCCCTTTACCAACCCCACTCGGACCTGTCAAGACAATTAATTTTCCAGCAGTCATGATCTCGTTGCGGCCATTCCTTAGGGAATGATCGATCCTAAATTATTCGGGCGCGTGCTCAAGACCACGCTGCACCGGGCCATTACGTATGAGCCTCCTTACCATCTTTATTGAAAACAAAGCGGTTGGCAACGGTTTCGGGTTGGATCGCCGAGAGAATCACATGACTCGAATCGGTGACAATCACTGCGCGCGTGCGACGACCATAGGTCGCATCCACCAACTGACCCCGCTCTCTGGCATCGATAATGATACGCTTAATGGGAGCCGACTCAGGGCTAACGATGGCAACAACGCGATTCGCCGAAACGATATTGCCAAAGCCGATGTTAATAAGTTGAATATCCATGATTAATCCTTGGCTATCTCGTGTGAGGGGGGTAGTAACGACAGTATCTAACTCTCATGGTAGATAGAATCCAAAATTTTGGCTCAGGTGGCGCAAATTCCTAGAAAATCCCATCCCCCTTTCGCTCCCCGTCATCATCGCGATCGCCATTAGCTCAATTCAAGTTCCCATAACGATTTCAGCCCTTCACCCGTCCTGTGCAACCCGTCGATTTCACCACCCTTTGCGCCATTTATGCCGATTTCCGGACATTTTGGCTGCCCGCTCGTCTTGAACAAGTCATTCAAAGCGATCGCACCCAACTGGCCCTAGCCCTACGCACCCTCGACCGCCGTGGCTGGCTCCGTCTATGTTGGCATCCCCAAGCTGCCCATCTCTGTCTGAGCAGTCCCCCCCCCAAAGTTCCCGACACCTTCACCTTCAGCGACCAACTGCGCCATCAACTCAAAGGACTGGCCTTAGTTGAGGTGGCCCCCCTCTCTCCCTGGGAACGAGTCCTCGACTTTAAATTTGCCCGTCGCCCCGGAGATCCCCTTCAGAGTCATCTCTACGTGGAAATCATGGGCAAATACAGCAACGTGATTCTCACCAACGCCGAGAACCTGATTATCACCGCCGCCCATCAAGTCAGCGCCCAACAGTCTCGCGTGCGGCCAATTCTTACCGGACAACCCTACGAACCACCCCCAGCCATGAGCGGGGCCACCCCCCGATTGGATGAATCCTTCGAGCGTTGGCAAGAGCGCATCAGCTTGATTCCCGACTCTCTCCGGCGCAATCTCCTCAAACCCTATCGCGGCCTAAGTTCCGCCCTAGTGCGATCGCTCTGCGCCCAGGCCCAACTCAACCCCGAAATCTCCACCGACCAACTCTCAGACGCCGATTGGCAGCGCCTCTTTGACAGTTGGCAACAGTGGCTCACCGCCCTAGAAACCCAGACCTTTCAACCCGGCTGGACCGACAGCGGCTACACCGTCCTCGGCGGAGATGCCCAAACCCCCGCCGACAGCATTCAGACCCTCATTGACCGCTACTACAGCGATCGCCTCAACCAACAACTCTTCCAACAACTGCGCCATCAACTGAGCCAAAAACTCAGCCAAACCCTCAAAAAACTCAATCTCAAGCGGCAAACCTTCCGCGACAAACTCGACCAATCCGCCGACGCCGACCAACACCGACACCAGGCCGATCTACTCATGGCCCATCTGCAAGACTGGACTCCGGGCATGAGCGAAATCGTCCTAGCAGATTTTGAAACCGGCGACCCCATCACCATCCCTCTCGACCCCGAAAAGAATGCCGTTACCAACGCCCAGGCGCTCTACAAACGGCATCAAAAACTCCGACGAGCCAAACAAGCCGTTCAGCCCCTTTTACAAGCCACAGAGGCAGAAATAAGCTACTTACAACAAGTCGAGGCGGCCCTCGACCAACTTGATTCCTATCAGCAGGCCGCCGATCTCACCGCCCTCGAAGACATCCGTGACGAACTCGTCGAGCAAGACTATCTCAGCTCCCCCCAACATCGCCCTCAGAGAGAGAACGCCCCTGACCCCTTCCATCACTTTCAGACCCCCAGCGGTTTAGAGATCCTCGTCGGCCGCAACAACCGTCAGAACGATCAACTCTCCTTCCGCATCGCCACTGAATACGACCTTTGGTTCCACACCCAAGAAATCCCGGGGAGCCATGTACTGCTGCGACTTCCCCCCGGAACCCAGCCTGACCCGAAAGACCTCCAGTTTGCGGCCGACATTGCCGCCTACTATAGCCGTGCCAGAGATAGTGATGCGGCCCCTGTGGTCTATGCCGAACCCAAATATGTCTATAAACCCAAAGGGGCCAAACCCGGCATGGCTATCTATAAGCATGAAACCGTCCTCTGGGGTAATCCCGGAGAGGTCGAACGACAACTTGAACCAAAATAGCGACGCCCGAAACCCACGTCACCGAACGGCAGGTGGGGGTCAAGGAGCCGCCGAACTCAATGCCAAAGTTAGGGTTGATGACCTGGGCTTTAACGACGACTGAATCGCCGATTCTGAATGTGCCGATGCCACCCTGGCAGCACAGATTGCCCATGATTCCCGTACGAAGAAATACTGTCAGATGGCGGGGGAGCGGCATCTGGTGGTGTTGTTAGATGACGAGACTCGGTTCCGTAATGGGTTGCGCAAGCTGGGGTATAGTTTGCCCATGAGCAAGGGATAGTGAAGGGATAGTGTCATCCACCGACCTTGTTGCTCGGTGCGATACCATGAAGACAGCTTCTGGGAGGCTACCTTTATGACTTCAGGATCCAACAAACAAACGATTATTCGTAGGTAATACTACGAAGAGCAAAATTGTGAACGAAGGGCATTCGAGTTTATCTGCCGCCGCTGCACTGCACCGTAGAAATAGAGAAATCAAAGCTGGTGACAAGATTTGAACTTGCGACCGGCTGATTACAAATCAGCTGCTCTACCACTGAGCTACACCAGCACAAAACTTATTATACCCAGCTTCGGTCAAAACAGCACAAAAAAACTAGGGGACGATTCCGGAATCTATCGCCTGTCCATGGCCCTTAGTAACCTGAACCCGCCAGAAGGCAAGCGTTCCACCCGAGAAGGAGGTCCCCGCGTCACCTGAGAAGATCACCTCGTCAGTTGGCTCGTTGAAGGAGTAACCCCGCACTGTACCCCTTACTTGGTCGGGGTCGGGAGGATGCTTAGCTCTCTTGGGGGGGAAAGCACCGGTTTTTGGGCTTTTTGCTATGGTAATGGATAGGTTAAGTCATGAATCCCAGATGTCACAGGCTTCTTCTCAAGAGATTATCCAGCAACAACGGGCGCAATTGGAGGAGCTTCAGTTACAACTGGAGGTTGAACAGAATCAACGTGAGTTACTGACGCAACAACTCGCCTCTTCAGAACGCCAATTGCGGGGCATTTTAGGGGCAATTATGGATGTGGTCTTAGAAATTGAGATAAACGAGGGAGAAATCCAAGAAATTGATGTCGCCCCAACCCATCTAAGTGCCTTATATAATGCTCAAGATAGCCGCAGTGGCTGGGTGGATCGGATGATCACTCAGTTTTTTCAGCCGGAAACTGGGGAACATTGGCTCGCTCAAATTAAACAAGTTTTGGCGGATAGGCAACGGCGTGATTTTGACTATGTCTTGACAATTTCGGGTCGAGATGTTTGGTTTTCAGCCCAGATTTCTCCGTTAAGTCCCACTCGCGTCATTTGGGTGGCTCGGGATATTAGCGATCGCAAGTATTATTCCGATGCGCTACAACTAATTGTGGAGGGAACCACCTCAGAAACAGGTCAAGCGTTTTTTGATGCCTGTGTGCGCTATTTAGCCGAAGCGTTGCAGGTCCGTTATGCGATCGTGAGTGAGTTTGCCACGTCTCAACAAACTCGCCTGCGTTCTTTAGCCTATTGGACGGGAGAAACGTGGCATCATCGGTTTGAATATGATATTCAGAATACCCCCTGTGCAGAAGTTTTACGGGGGAATATTTGCTATTACGCAGACCGTGTCGCTGAGTTATTCCCCCATGATCGCGACCTCCAAGATATTGGCGCTGTGAGTTATGTGGGAATCCCTCTCTATAGTTCCACCCATGAGATTTTAGGGCATTTGGCTGTTATTGATACTAAAGCCATTCCGATTGATAAAAACTATGAGAAAATCCTAAGAATTTTTGCCGCCCGTGCGGGAACTGAGTTGGAGCGCGTCCAGGCAGAGAAAGCCTTAAAAGCCAGTGAACGACAGTATCGAACCCTCGTTGAAACCGCAAATTGTATTATTTTACGCTGGGATTTACAGGGTGAAATTAAATTTATCAATCAATTTGGCGCAGATTTTTTCGGATTTAACGTTGCCGAACTTATCGGTCAGCCCGTCTTAGGGACTATTGTCCCAAGGCAAGATTCATCGGGACAGAATTTACAAGAATTAGTCAAAGAAATATGTCGACATCCCAATAATTTCTTATCGAACGAAAATGAGAATATTAACCGGGCAGGCGAGCGATTTTATATTAGCTGGGTGAATCAGCTTACCCAAGTTGGAGACCAGTCTGAACTGCTCTCAATTGGCACAGATGTGAGGGATCGCAAACGAGCAGAGGATAGGCTATCCAAGAAACTCAAGCAAGAAACGCTCCTAAATCAAATTACCTATCAAATTCGCCAAAGCTTGGATATTCAGGAAATGTTTAAGGTAGCGGTTGAAGAAATCACCAAGGTCTTTCAGGTGAGTCGCTGTCATCTGCAAATCTATCAAGAAGAACCAACTCCAAACTTCCCTAAAAATGCAGAATACCGAGACTGTGACTATGCCTATTGTGATACCCATATCCTATGGGTTCGGGAAAATCCCTATGTTCAAAAACTGTTGGAGAGTGATTCTGCCCTAGCAACAGACAACTTGCCGGAGGATGACCTGCTGCAAGCTCTAGTTCCTGTCGATACTCAGCTCAAATCAATCCTGAGTATTCGGACTTCGTATCAGGAAAAAGCCAATGGCATTCTCAGTTTGCACCAATGCGATCGCCCCCGTCATTGGACAAAAGACGATATCAACCTATTAGAGTCAGTCGCCAGTCGGCTCGGGATTGCGATCGCCCAAGCGAATCTCCTTGCTCAAGCCAAACAACGCCAGGTGGAACTCGAAGCGGCCCGGCGGGGTGCGGAAGACGCGAATCAGGCCAAAAGCCAATTTCTCGCCAACATGAGTCATGAACTGCGAACCCCCCTCAATGCCATCTTAGGCTTCAGCCAACTCATGACCCGCCAAGGTTCTCTCAATGACGAACAACGCCACCATCTCGGCGTGATCCAAAACAGTGGTGAGCATCTCCTGCAACTGATCAACGAAATTTTGGATATGTCAAAAATTGAAGCCGGCCATATCCAACTCAATCCCACCCAGTTTGATTTATATCATCTGCTTGAGAGCCTAGAAGGGATGTTTCACCTCCGGGCATCCCAAAAGCTGATCCAACTCCAGGTACATCGCTCCCCCAACCTGCCCCAATTCATTGAAGCCGACGAAGGGAAACTGCGACAAGTCTTGATGAACCTACTCAGTAACGCCATTAAATTCACCGACCAGGGACAGGTTAACCTGCGTCTGTGCCGAATTAACCCAGACATCGAGGCCCTGGAGACGAGACCTCCAGCCTCTCATCTATGTATTGAAGTCGAAGATACCGGCCCCGGCATTGCTCCAGAGGATTTAGAAACCATTTTTGAGGCCTTTGTGCAAACTGACTTGAGCAGCCATCATCAGACTGGCACCGGTCTGGGCCTCGCCATCAGTCAAAAATTTGTTCAGATGATGGGGGGACAATTAGAGGTCGAGAGTGACCTAGGTTGCGGCAGTCGTTTTTATTTCTCCCTGCCTATTGTCGATGTACATCCGTCCCAGGTGACAGGGGTACAGTCCCCAACTTTGCAACGACGGGTGATCAGCCTCGCCGAGAATCAACCCGACTATCGCATTTTAGTGGTGGAAGATCGCTGGGAAAGTCGTCAGTTCTTGGTCGAACTCCTTAAGTCCGTGGGGTTTCAGGTACGTGAGGCGGAAAATGGTCAAGAAGCCATTGACCAATGGCAAGCTTGGCATCCTCATCTGATTTGGATGGATATGCGGATGCCACAAATGAGTGGTTATGAAGCTACAGAATGGATTAAAGCCCATTTGAAAGGACAGGCAACGGTCATTATTGCGTTAACCGCTAGTGCTTTAGAAAATGAGAAATCCGTCGTCCTCTCTGCTGGCTGCGATGACTTTGTTCGTAAACCCTTCCGAGAATCGACCATTTTTGAGAAAATTGCTCACTACCTCGGTGTTCACTACTGTTATGAGGACTCCTCCATCGACCCTAAGCCAGGGTCGGATTCCCGCCTCCTTTGCGAGTCTGAGATGGTGAACTGTCTAGGCCAACTTGGGCAAGCCTGGCGACAAAGTCTCAAAGATGCTGTGGAACTTGCCGATGAGGACTTAATTTTGAAACTCCTAGAAACTCTCCCGGATGACCAGGCTCCCTTGCGCCAAACCATTCGTCAACTTGTTGATGAATTTCAATATGGTACATTATTAGATAGACTTTCGTTTCCTTCTTTAGACTAATCATTCTAGAACCACCAGGACAGCACATCTATGCCTCAGGACAATACAAACGCCGATAGTTATCGAGGAGATATCCTAATTGTTGACGATACTCCTGAGAACTTAAAATTTCTTTCTAAGACTCTCTCCGAGCAGCGATATAAAGTTCGCAGTGTGACGGATGGAAAAATGGCGTTGCGGGTTGCAAATGCCGCTCCCGTTAACTTGATTCTTCTGGATGTTAAAATGCCAGAGATGGATGGCTATGAGGTTTGTACCCAGCTTAAAAAGCACGATAAAACTAAACATATTCCTATTATTTTTATTAGTGCCTTGGATGATATGCTTGACAAGGTAAGAGCTTTTAATGTGGGAGGAGTTGATTATATTACCAAGCCTTTTCACGTTGAGGAAGTCTTAGCTCGCATCGAAACTCATCTGAGTTTAGAGAACGCCAAGACAGAGATTTTAAAACTCAACACTGAGTTGGAAAATCGTGTTAGACAACGGACCCATCAACTGGAAAAAGAAATCTCTGCCCGTCAAGAAGCTCAAGAAAGATTGCTACATCTCGCCCTTCATGATTCGTTAACAGAGCTGCCCAATCGAGTGTTGTTTATGAAGCAACTGGGGCGAATTTTAGAGCAGAGCCAACAGAATCAAGATCATTACTTCTCCTTAATGTTGCTAGACTGTGATCACTTTAAGGTGGTGAATGATTCCTTAGGGCATCTGGTGGGCGATCGCCTCCTGATTGCTGTGGCTCGGCGAATCCAAACCTGTTTGCCCCCTGGGGTGATGTTGGCAAGACTGGGGGGCGATGAGTTTGCGATTTTGATTGAAGAGGATACTCCCAGGGGCGATCGCGCCCTAACTCTCGCGGATACAATCCAACAGGAGCTGAGTTATCCCTTTCAACTGGGATCTCAGGAAAACTTTACCAATGTCAGTGTCGGTATTGTCCTGAGTCACCCCAACTATGAGCAGCCAGAACATTTATTACGCGATGCTGACTCGGCCATGTATGAGGCGAAAGCCAAGGGGAAAGCTAGTCAGCGAATCTTTGACCCCAGGATGTACACCCAGGCGATCGTTCGTTTGCAAATGGAAACGGATTTACGGCGGGCGATCGAGCGGGGAGAATTTGTCTTGTATTACCAGCCTATTATCTGTCTTAAAACCAGGCAGGTTGCCGGGTTAGAAGCCCTCATCCGCTGGGAGCATCCCAATCGCGGTTTATTACTTCCCGGAGAGTTTTTACCGATCGCCCAAGATAGTGATCTCATGAGTCGGATTGACATCTGGGTCTTGCGGGAAGCCTGCTTACAACTAAAAAGTTGGCAAGACAATGCCAATTTATCAGATTCTATTTTTATGTCCACTAATCTGTCTGTCCATAATTTTTTACAGGGAGATATTATCGAGCAAATCTCTGATATTTTGATTGAAACAGGAGTTTCAGGGCATTGTTTAGAGCTGGAAATTACGGAAGAAAGCATTATCAGAAATCCCATTCGTGTTAACTCTATTTTGAATCAACTCAAAAATCGAAATATAAAATTTAGTATTGACGACTTTGGGACAGGGTATTCCTCTTTAAGCTATTTACATCAATTCTCCGTTGATAGTCTTAAAATAGACCGCTCCTTTATTGAAGGGATTTCTCCTCAAGGGTCCTCGCCTAGCAATATTAAAATTGCCCATACCATTGTTCAACTCGCCGAAAATTTGCAATTATCCGTAATTGCGGAAGGAATTGAGACCCTAGAACAACTCTCAGTATTAGAGGATTTGGACTGTACCTATGGTCAAGGCTATTACTTTTCACGGCCTTTACCAGCGGAGGCAGCGTTAAACTTTCTCACCTACTGTCAGCAGTCGGGTTAGCCGTCAATCCCCTTCATATAGCAAAAATTGGTCTGAATAGGACAAAAAATGGGGGAGAAGAAGGCAGTAGGCAGTAGGCAGTAGTGGTCTGAATAGGACAAAAAATGGGGGAGAAGAAGGCAGTAGGCAGTAGGCAGTAGGGAAGAGAAGGCAACAGGCAATAGGCAGGCTAGCAATAGGTGGGGAAGTCTTTCCCAACGAGCAAGTCCTAAGTCAATCTTCGATTGGCAGGCTAGCAATAGGTGGGGAAGTCTTTCCCAACGAGCAAGTCCTAAGTCAATCTTCGATTGCTATACCATTGCAGCTGGGATAGCGTTACAAAAATTAAGCCCCTGAGCAGCCTGTTTTGATCTAAGTCAAGGACATTGTCAAGATTTGATGACTACACTGGGGCTGTGGACAACCTATTTGTCCTTTGCGATGTCCCTAAAAGACTTTAAATCATGACAAATCCAACCCTTGACCTCAAGGTGGCGCGATCGCCGATTACGCGATTCAGTCTACCTGCCTGGTTAGTGCTGGTATGCGTGGTCACTTTCACGGTACTCATTGGGGCCGGGGCCGCCATCTACAAAAATGCTCCCCCCATTCCCGCAACAATTGTCTCGCCTCAACAGGAGAGCGTTCTCACTCAGGAGAATATCCAACTCGGACAAGAAACCTATCTCGCCCGAGGCGGACAGCATATTGGTAGTATTTGGGGCCATGGAAGTTATCTCGCCCCCGACTGGACTGCTGATGTCCTCCACCGTTGGGGACTGGCCACCGCCGGCATTCTCTATCAAGATAATCCCGACTTCACTCAAGCAGACTGGGAATCTCTGTCACGGATTGAACAAGCTCAACTCCAAGTTGAGGTGCAACAGGACTTCAAAACCAATCGCTATGACAGTGAAAGCCAGGCCCTAACCCTCACCGCTGCCCAAACTCGGGGACTGACAAAGGTTTTTGAGGACTATCACGATCTGTTATCCCGGGGATCTGTAACTCATTCGATTCCCAGTGGTTGGTTCACTGACGACGACCAAATCCGCAATGTTACGGCCTTCTTCACCTGGACGGCTTGGGCCGCGGCCGCCAATCGTCCCAATGCTCCCTTTTCCTATACAGCCAACTTTCCCCATGACGACTTGATCGGCAACCAAGCCCCGCCGCAATTCCTAATTTGGTCGATTGTGTCGATTATTGTCTTGATTGCGGCGATCGCCCTCTTCCTATTTATCTATCTCACTCAAGAAGATGCAGAAGAGGTACAAACCGTCGCTGAACGGCCCAGTATTCGCATCGCCACCCCCAGTCAAAAAGTCACGACCCTTTTTTTTGGAGTAGCCATGACTCTCTTTCTGGTCCAGATGCTCATGGGAATGGTGACGGCTCACTATGCCGTCGAAGGGGATGGTTTCTATGGCGTTCCCCTCCAGGACTACCTTCCTTACGCCGCCTCCCGAACCTGGCATTTACAACTGGCTGTGTTCTGGATTGCCACCGCCTTAGCCTTGATGCTGTTTGCCCTACGGGAGATTACCCCCGATCGCGCCTGGAATGAAACCTGGTTTAATCGCTCCTTCTGGAGTATCAACATCGGCTTAGTGATAATGATGGTGTTCGGCCTAATTCCCAGTGGCTTCTACCAACTGGTGCAATCGGTCAATCATGGAACCTGGTATGCTCGCAGTGCCGAGGTCATTGGTTCGGCCTGGATGCACTGGACAGTCTGGCTGCGGATTCCTGGCGATATTGTCTTTGCTCTAGGGGCCTTGTTGATGGTGGTCTGCGTCTTGCCGGCGATCGTTGCCATTTTCCAAGAACCCACTCAACCACAACCCCGAGAATCCGTAGTTCCCGATCCATCTTAGGGACCAGACATTACGTCGGGGCACGCCGCAACTGGGCTGCCCCACACTCACATTCAATAATTTAAGGAGACACCATGACCAGTTTATTTGAACGGCTTGGCGGAGAACCGGCAGTCGATGCCGCTGTAGACAAGTTCTACGGACGTGTGTTGCAGGACGATCGCATCAAACATTTTTTTGATGACACCGATATGGCTCGCCAGCGGCAACATCAGAAAGCCTTTCTCACCTACGCCTTGGGAGGTGGTAACTACACGGGACGCTCGATGCGATCGGCTCACAAGGCCTTGGTGGAAGAGCGAGGCCTAAAGGCAGAACATTTTGATGCTGTCGCTGAGGATCTGCTCATCACCCTGAAGGAGATGGGAGTTTCCGATGACTTACTCTCGGAAGTGGCTGCTGTAGTAGGGAATGTTCAGCATAAGAAAGATGTTCTGAATCAATAACCTAACCGGGAAGTTTTTAACCCTCTAAAAAACCCGATCGCCGGCCGGCGATCGGGTTGCTCTCTCACGCTAACAGAATGGATCAGGGTTGGCTTAGGCCCTCAAACTTAAGGGTTCGGTTTGATGAGAATCCTGGGCTTCCTGGGAGGGCAGGGCATTTAAGACGTCCCCATACTTGAAGGCTAGATGGCCGAACTCACGGGAGAGCCAGTCCAAAGTAAAGTTGCCCCCTTGGCGATCGCTTTCTAGGGCGATCGCTTGGGAAATAAGTAGAGCCAACTCTTGCAAGGTGAACTGCTCTAGAAGTTGCTTTTTCTGCTCGTTTAATCTAACCATATCCAAACCTCCTAAGCTATTCTCAGCTTAGCAATTGGGATTTTGGACTTCCTTAAAAAAACATAAAATGTAACATTCTGGGTCTGGCTTCTTGGGGTGCAATGGCAGCAATCCGTAATAGTACTTAAACCTCTCTCATCCTTTCGTCTGCTCTGATCCCCATTTATTTTTCCCCGATAGTCAGCCTGTTCTCTAGGGGATATTGCTTCTAAGACTGAATCATACTCCTGGATAAAACCCTAGGAATTGATGCCCGACTTAAAGCTCTTCTGACTGAAGTAACGCTTCAGAATCAGACGAAGGAACCTGGAATAGTACCCAATCCCCTTCGCTTGCAATCACAAGATAGGGGATATCAGGATGCCAATCTTCCTGAGTTAGGACATAGTCAGCCTCGAACTCCTGAGCCAACGTAACCAGTTGTTCCAGGGTATGTTGCCGATAGGTTGGGGCCTGCTCCCGCATCTTCTGCCATCGCCTAAACCACTCCTGTATACCCGCGTCGCTAAAGGGCAGACTTTTGATAGTAAAGACCACGGAGCGTTTAGAATAGGCTCGAAACTCGTGACTTGAGTCCGGCACTAAAATCAAACTATCCTTCGGGGTTATATCCTGAATATGATGTCCTAAACGGTAGAGATCTGAGTTGTGGAACCACTGTCGCTCTACGCGACCATCGAAGGGATTTTGTAAGGAACGCGGTAGCCACCCCCCTAATCCGAAAATCAGAATCAATAATGGAACTAATCCGATACTATACATCAAACCTGGAAATAGTCGAGAAATCCGTTGAAATTTATGGAGATTAGACTCAAGTTTTTGTACCCCTGCCGGAATCATTAAGCATCCCCAGAGAACCGCTAACCAACCTAGATCGCGAATCGATTGACTGGGGTTGTCTTGAATCTGGACAGTTAAAAGACTGGCGGTGATCCCTAAGGCGATCCAGCTCTGAATTTTAGGAATCCTGGGAAGCCAGAGATTCGTCAGAATCAGGATAAGCAAAATTGGAGCCAAGGCTAAGTTCGGTAGGACTAAAAGTGTTGCCATCAGGATAACCGAGCCAACACTTTTTTTTCGGAACAACTCTTGTGCTAACAATCCAAATCCCAACAATCCAAACAACTGCATAAATGGGGTGACTCGTGCAAGTTGCAATTTTGCAAAGAAGGTAATTGGATAAATCTCTACAAAAATATATCCCAGGGGTAATATCAAGAGTCCAGCTAGAATCGGTGATAACAGTTTATATTTTTCGTTTAATGCGACAGTTTTTAAGGTAATACAATTGAGAATAGCTAAACTTGAAAACACCCAAAAATTTAGCCATTGTGGATGTTGAAACCGAGAAAAAATAATATGATGTGGGTGGCGTATGACTCCATAAATATTTATGAATTCTTGATGGCTCAAGGCTTCGCTGCCTGTGAGTCCAGTCAGTTTCATAGGGATATAGACCGCTCCAGCACCTATCCCTAGGATGAGTAGTGGTAAAATCAGCTTTTGAAGCTTTCGCTGGCTGTAAGCATCTTTAAGAAGCCATGGAAGGATAAGAATGCCTGGGAATACTCCGACCAAAATCTGAAATAAGCTGGCTAAACCGAAGAAAAAATATCCTAAAATCCAGCGGCGAGAAACACAAAACACGAATCCCCAAACAGTAAGGCTAATTGCCCAAATTGCAGGGACTGGTTCAGTCTTGAAGAGGGAGACAAAACCGACTGTTCCTACAGGAGAATTCAGGCAGAGAAATGTGACGAGTGCGGCAGTTGCTAGAGAGGCTTGAAATTTTTGAGCCAGGGTAAATAGACCTAGTACAAATCCACTATAAGTGCAGGCATAGACACTCAAATAAATCCAGGATAAAGGAATCCCCAAGCTCATCAATCCTACGACACAAAGTTGGTAATAGTATCGAGGTGAGAATCGAGTAAACTCCTGAACATAAAAGTCATGAGGATATAAATCTCGATCGAGTAAAATGTCAATATAAGGAAAATGATTCAGGAGATTATCAGAGGCCAACTGATAACCATAAGCGATGAACGATGTAATCAAAAATCCAAGATAGACAAAAAACTTAGCTTGAAACAAAACGGATTCTGACTTGATCATGGTGTTTTGGTTTTAATCACTAAAAACAAGCAGACTCGGTTGTCATAATTCAAGCTGATTGGATAGAAAATAGCCTGAATTAAACTGAGTCAACGATGAGCAAGAAGAACCGCAAGACAAAAATCTTATATTAGGGTTTCAGGAGATACGGAGGAATCAGTGACTAGAGAACTTGGGCGCGCTCTGATCTAAAGACATGAACCTAGACCGACGTCAGACAAAGATTTGATGTTTCTATCAACCTGGCTGATTCCCTCAACTCCTGATTACCCTCCTAATGACGTGATGATGATAAGCTCTAGTCCGTTGTAGGCGAGAAAAATTTAGATGTCAAGATGCGTCTGGCTAGATTGCAGACAGAAAGCACGATATACTCCAAACGGACATGACTTATCTCAATAAACGATTCAAGAGACGATTATGGTAGCGGTAGCAATTCTGGCGGCCGGACGGGGAACCCGCATGAAATCTTCACTCCCGAAAGTCTTGCATCCCCTGGGCGGACGTTCTCTGATCGAGCGTGTCTTAGGGAGTTTAGACCCCATCGCCCCCGATCGCATCTTCCCCATCATTGGCTACCAGGGCGATCGCGTCCAAGACGCCCTCAGCCACTATCCCAACCTAGAATTTGTCCAGCAATCCCAACAACTCGGAACCGGCCATGCGGTTCAACAGCTTCTCCCCTACCTAGAGGGATATGAAGGGGAACTGCTCGTTCTCAACGGCGATGTTCCCCTACTGCGGACGAGCACCCTGCAACAGCTTCTGCAAACCCACCGCGATCGCCGCAACGCTGCCACTGTCCTCACCGCCCAACATCCCACCCCCCAAGGGTACGGACGCGTCTTCTGCGATCGCCGCAACGTCTTTGAACAGATTGTCGAAGATCGCGACTGTACCACCGCCCAGAAACAGAACCCCCGCATCAACGCCGGAATCTATTGTTTCGACTGGCAAAAACTGGCCCAAATCCTCCCCAACCTCAAAACCAACAACGATCAGGGGGAATATTACATCACTGACGCCGTCAACTACCTCAACCCTGTTACCGTCGTTGATGTAGACGACTACCAAGAGATTTTTGGCGTCAACGATCGCAAACAACTCGCCGTCGCCTACGACATCCTACAAACCCGTCTCAAAGACGAAGCCATGGCCAGCGGTGTCACTCTCGTTGATCCCCACAGCATCACCCTTGACGACACCATCGTCCTCGAACCCGATACCATCATCGAACCCAACTCCCACATTCGCGGTAACAGTGTCATCCAAAGCGGAAGCCGCATTGGGCCAGGAAGCCTGATCGAAAACAGTCATATTGGCGAGAATGTAACCGTTCTCTATTCCGTCGTCTCCGATAGTATTGTGGCTGCCGACAGCCGCATTGGCCCCTACACTCATCTACGCGGCCAGGCGGAGATTGGCCAAGGCTGTCGCATCGGTAACTTTGTGGAAATCAAACAAACCCAGGTGGGAGACAAGACTAATGTGGCCCACCTGGCTTATCTTGGCAACGCTACCCTCGGCGAGAAGGTCAACATCGGGGCGGGAACCATCACCGCCAACTATGACGGTGTCAACAAACACCCCACCCACATCGGCAAGGGCAGCAAAACTGGGTCTAATAGCGTCCTCGTCGCCCCCGTTACCCTCGGAGAAGATGTCACTGTCGCCGCTGGTTCTGTGGTCACCAAAGATGTTCCAGACGACAGCCTCGTCGTCGCGCGATCGCGGCAGGTGGTGCGTCGCGGTTGGCGGATGACCCCGAAAACCAACCCCAAAGCCCAAAACGCCTAAACCAAACCCCCCTGATTGAAGGCGTTTCAATCGGGGGGGTCTCAAAGTTTTTTTTAAACGGAGAGGGAGGGATTCGAACCCTCGATGGCTGTGACACCATAACAGATTTCGAGTCTGCCGCATTCAACCGCTCTGCCACCTCTCCAGGAGCGACCCCCATGGTAGCAGGTTTTGGGGGGAAAAGGCAAAAGAAGGCAATAGGCAGTAGGCAGCAGGCAGTAGGGGGGAGATGTAGGGGCGAACGGCTGTTGGCCCTTGTCTGGCTGAACTAGCCTTAAACTCGCACGGCGCGGTTGGACGTGCCTCGGGTTTCCATGTCGCGGGGCTTCTTCCCTCGCCAAATGAGTCGCATGGGAGTTCCCGTGAAGCCTAGCTGTTCCCGCAGTTGACGTTCAATGTAGCGACGGTAGTTGTCGTTGAACCGTTTGGGATCGTTGACAAATAGGGTAATCGTGGGTGGCTGGCTGCGAACCTGAGTGCCGTAATAGATTTTCCCCTGGCGACCTTGACGGTTGGTGGGGGGAGATTTCCAGGAAACCGCATCCTCCAAAACCTCATTGATGACAGAGGTCGTCACCCGGCGTTTATGTTCCGTACTGGCAATGGTGGCCAAATCCAGAATATTTTGCAGCCGTTGTCCCGTGTGGGCACTGACATAAACCCGTTGCGCCCAACTGACATAATAGAAACGACTATCAATATGTTGGTCATAGTCATAGATGGTGTGGGAGTCCTTGTCGATCGCATCCCATTTGTTGATGACCAACACACAGGCCCGTCCTTCCTCCACGATACGGCCCATCAGTTTCTGATCCTGTTCCGTCACCCCATCGACGGCATCAATGACTAATAAGACCACATCCGATCGCCGAATCGCTTTGAAAGCCCGGTTGATACTGAAAAACTCAGCCCCGTAGTCCACATGTTTCTTTTTGCGGATACCAGCGGTATCAATGAGGCGGTAACGGACTCCCTCTCGTTCCACAAGAGTATCAATGGTGTCGCGAGTGGTTCCTGAGATGGGGCTGACAATAGCCCGATTCTGCCCCACAAAGGCATTGAGAAGGCTAGATTTGCCCACATTGGGCCGACCCACGATCGCCACCTTGACTTCCTCGATTTCGTCTTCCTCCAGGGTTTGCGGGAGATAGGCGATCACCGCATCGAGGACATCTCCAATGCCGCTACCATGAATCCCGGAGACGGGGAACGGTTCACCGATGCCCAACTCCCAAAATTCTGCCGCTTGGATTAACCCTTGGTCAACGGATTCACATTTATTGACCGCGAGAACCACTGGAACCGACTGCTGACGCAACCAATCGGCAATTTCCCGATCAGCGGCGGTGGGCCCCATTTGCCCATCCACCACAAAGATAGCTACCTGGGCTTCTGCGAGGGCGAGGCGGGCCTGTTCTCGGATTTCGGGCAGAAATTCGCTATCGTCATCGAAGACGAGACCGCCTGTGTCTACCACTTGGAACTCGCGATCGCACCAAAAGGCTTGTTTGTAGGTGCGATCGCGGGTAATCCCCGGTTGATCATGAACAATGGCTTCTTTACCACCGGCCAGGCGGTTAACAATGGTCGACTTCCCCACATTCGGGCGACCAATAATAGCAACTATAGGACGTGGCATATAGTAAAACTGAGCGATTTAGCTTGTTATAGGATTGAAGTCTAATTATAGCTTTAGAAGAAGCAGCCACCCGATGCGGTCTTGAGGCGAGGAAAAAGGGAGAGAGGTATGACGCGGTGAACCCAGGCTTCACCACATGACATACACGACCCAGAGACTCTCTCCCCTTATACCTATCGGAAAAAAAACGCGAGTTTTACGGCGTTGGTCGAATTCTGTAACATAACTTTACAAAAAAGCCCGTATCGTCCTGGTGCCGTTCACTCTTTTGCCGTTTACGATTGCCCATCCCCTGTGTCTGATCCCTCTCCCGATATCTCTCAAGTCATTGATTACCGTCATCGTTCTCTAACCTACTCTCTCCGCATCTGGTGGCGATGGGGCGGACTGTCCCTGGGAACCCATCTCCTACTCTGGGGACTTCTCAACAGTTGGCGGGTGATGCCCTCTCCCCCAACCCAAACTACTGAGGAGGCGATTGTTCCTATTGAATGGGTGACCTTAGAGACAACGCCAGAGACAACAGACGAGGAGTCCTCCGAGTTATCACAAGACCCGGATCAGGAGTCTGCCTCTCCAGACACCGCAAGTTCTGATGAGATTGCCACAATTCCCCAATCTCCCACGCCCCAGCCAACACCAGTTCCTACTCCGGTTCCTACGCCCCAGCCAACACCTGAACCCACACCCGAACCTACGCCCCAGCCAACACCTGAACCCACACCCGAACCAACACCAGTTCCAACTCCGGTTCCTACGCCCCAGCCAACACCAGTTCCAACTCCGGTTCCAACACCTGAACCCACACCCGAACCCACGCCCCAGCCAACACCAGTTCCTACTCCGGTTCCTACGCCCGAACCCACACCAGTTCCAACTCCGGTTCCAACACCTGAACCCACACCCGAACCCACGCCCCAGCCAACACCAGTTCCTACTCCAATTCCGACACCCGAACCCACACCAGTTCCTACTCCGGTTCCGACACCTGAACCCACTCCCCAACCCACTCCAGAAGCAACACCAGTTCCTACTCCAGCCCCAACCCCAGCCCCAACCCCTCAACCCACCCCAGTTCCAACACCTGAACCTACTCCAGGCCCTTGGCAAATTCTAGTAGTGGGCGATCGCACCGTTGCCGACCGTGATATTCCCGACAATCCCCCTGAACTGATTCGTGCCTCAACCGAAACCCTTGCCCGAGATCTGGCCCCAGCAGACTTAGAACCCGGAACCCGACTCGACGTTCGCCTAATCATTGATACCGACGGACGGGCCGAAGTGGTCTTAGTCTTCAAACAGCCTGGAGATCAGCCATTGGGTTCCAACTATGAACAGTTTGCCCAGAGGATTATCAATAATTGGCAATTCTCCCCTGCCAGTAACGATGGCTTCGGGCCAGTTGTCTCTAACCACGCCGTAGACCTCCTGATCGAGTCTCCCTAGCCCCTCCGCAAAAAAAGATTGCCAAAGGGCTTGCTTTTCCCGGTGACTGTGTTATTCTAGTTAAGGTTCAAAACCACGCGGGCATAGTTTAGTGGTAAAACCTTAGCCTTCCAAGCTAATGATGTGGGTTCGATTCCCACTGCCCGCTTTTAAAACAGTCATCGTCTCCCAAGCAAACGGGGATTGTGAGCATCGGATCATGAGTCGTCGTCCCTGAGTGGTAACAGTTAAGGAACGACGACTGAGGGATTCTCAATTCACAAATGGACTGCAAATGGACTTAAGCCTCTTTTTCCTCAAAGTCCAAAGCAGCGGAGTTCATGCAATAGCGTAACCCCGTCGGTTGGGGGCCATCGTTGAATACATGGCCTAAATGAGCATCACAGCTTGAACAAAGGACTTCAGTGCGTTTCATAAAGAAACTGAAATCAGATTTTTCAGCGACATTTTCTTCATTGATAGGCGCATAGAAGCTAGGCCAACCCGTCCCAGAGTCAAACTTAGTTTCCGAGGTAAATAAAGGCGTTCCACAACAGATACATTTGTAAATCCCCGTTTTCTTGTTATTGTGGTACTCTCCGCTAAACGCTCGTTCTGTACCATGTTTGCGGGTCACCTTGTACTGTTCTGGGGTGAGCTGCGCCTGCCATTCAGCATCTGTTTTTTGAACTTTGTTAACCATTTCTAAACCCTAGTAAACTGCCATGATAGGATAATCTATTAGTCTGAGCTTAACACATATTTACAAACTGATCATCCCCGGCTTTACCTCTGGTCATCCCTTCCACCGAAGGGGTAAGGGGTAGATACTCCCTGTTCCCTGTTCCCTGTTCCCTTCTTTTGCCTCTTGCCTTCTCCCCCCCTACTGCCTACTGCCTTCCCCATGCTAGAAACCGAACAAACCCTCTTAAAGCGAGTTGGACTCATTGAAGACGCGATCGCTGATCGCCCCGCAGTCCGTCAGGCCCTATACGCCATCCGCCCCCATTGTGACTATCAAATCTTCGGCATCTGTGCCGAGAGTCCCCAAGAGGCGATCGCCGCCCTCAACCGTTACACCGATGTCCTAGGCTATCCTCGGGCCCCCGAACTCGATAGTCTCGACCTCGACGGGCCCGTTTACCTCAAATACAATCCCAAAACCGACCTCTATTATCTCAACCCCTATGAAGGCAACGAGCGAGGAGTAATCATCTCCTGTCAGTCCGTCTATGACGATGGCATCCGGGACACCTACGGCCATTTTCCCTTAGATTTATTTGATGAGATCTCCCCCGAAGAGATTCCCGAGGAGATTCCCTCAAAACTGCACCCCTAAGCGTTTTTCAGAGAGTATAGACCCGTGAACATCGCAATTCTCGGCTGTGGTTATGTCGGCGTAGCCGCTGCCCAACATTGGCAAGCCGCCGGCCATCACGTCACCGCCACCACCACCAGTCCCGAACGAGTTAAAGAACTAGAGGCGATCGCCTCCCGAGTCGAAGTCATCCAGGGGAACAACCCGGACGACTTGAAACGACTCTTACAAGGACAAGACACCCTGGTGATGAGCGTCGCCAGTAAAGGACGGGCCCCCTATAAAAGCGTCTATCTCGAAACCGCTCAAACCCTCGTCTCCGTCCTTCCTGAAGCCCCGGAATTACGACAAATTATCTACACCGGCAGTGGCAGCGTCTACGGCAATTGGGGCGGCGGTTGGGTGAATGAAACTACCCCACCTCAGCCAACGATGGAGAATTACGAGATTTTAGTCGAGACAGAACAGACCCTATTGAACGCTGCTAATGACGACTTGCGAGTCTGTATCCTGCGTCTGGGGGGGATTTATGGCCCCGGTCGAGAAATCCATCGTATTTATCGCAATTGGGCCGGACAAACCCGTCCCGGAGATGGCAATCGTCCCAGTAATTGGATTCATCTCGATGATATTGTCGGGGCCCTGGCCTTTGCCCAGGAAAAGCGTCTAGAGGGGATTTATAATCTGGTGGATGACGACCATCAGCCTACCCGGGCGGTGGTTGAGGCCGTCTGTCAAACCTATCAGTTGCCCCCCGTCACCTGGGATGGCTCAGAACCGGCCACTGTTCGCTATAGTGGCAAACTCTCCAATCAGAAGATTAAGGATGCCGGTTATCAGTTCATTCACCCGCAACGGACAATTTAAGCAGCGTGTCTGTGCAACTTGAGAAACCCATTGGCCAGGAGGCAGGATTACGCTTTCTCGATGCGGCCCTGGCCCGCGATCGCATCGCCCCGGCCTATCTATTTGTCGGGGCCGAAGGAATTGGCCGGGGGTTGGCGGCCCGCTATTTCGCCCGGCGACTGTTGGGAGACTCTCACCCCAATCTCACCAATCACCCAGATTTCTTGCTGGTGGAACCCACCTATCTGGACAAAAAAGAACTCTATACCATCAGCCAGGCCCGGGAGAAGGGACTCAAACGGAAATCCCCTCCACAAATCCGTCTGCAACAAATCCGGGAGTTAAGTCAGTTTCTCGCCAACCCCCCTTTAGAGGCCTCCCGTAAAGTCATTATTATCGAACAGGCCGAACGGATGGCCGAAGCGGCCGCCAACGGACTTCTGAAAACCTTAGAAGAACCCGGACGGGCCACGTTAATCCTCATCGCCCCGTCATCGGAGAGTCTTCTGCCCACCCTCGTCTCCCGCTGTCAACGGATTCCCTTTTCTCGCCTATCAAGTCAACAGATGGCTGAGGTTCTCCAGATGACGGGCCATGAGGAGATTCTCAACCATCCGGCCATTTTGGCGATCGCCCAGGGGAGTCCAGGAGTCGCCATTGCCGCTTGGGACCAACAAAACGCTATTCCCCCAGAACTTCTAGCAAAAGTCCATCAGTTGCCCCGCAGCCTGCGTGATGCCTTGGAGTTAGCCAAGGAGATTAGTAAAACCCTGGATACTCCTGAACAACTTTGGTTACTCGACTATCTGCAACAAACCTATTGGCATTCGAGTGGTGGGAGTCTCTCGCCAACAGTTCTCGGGGCGTTGGAGGAGGCCCGACGGCATCTGGGCCGTTTTGTCCAACCCCGTCTGGTTTGGGAAGTCACCCTAATGCAAGTTGCTTCCCTTCCCTACGTCTAAGACTTGAGAAGCCTCTGGCATGACCAACCAATGTTTAGAAGCATCCAAAAACAGCCGATTTTGCCGTTTAAACTCCCCTAAAATGCGAGTGACGGTTACACGATTGACCCCGATCGCATTGGCTAAGTCTTGATGCGTCAGCCTTGCTTTGAGGCGGATTCCCTCGGCGGTGGGTTGGCCCATCTCCCGAGTTAGCAGTCGTAGGAGGTTGTTGAGGCGATCGCTGGCTCGCTTTTGAGCCGTGATACTGAGTAAATGTTCTAACTGATAGAGTCGTTTGGCTTTTTGCTGAAGCAAGCTATAGCCGTGTTTGGGGCTATGTTGAATCTCATCGAGGGGATACCAGGTCATCAGAACCCGCGATAGGGCTTTCATGTGATGATTATGGCGGGTTGTTAATCCTTCTCCTAACCACATTGACGGGCCCACCCAACCGAGGACTCGTTCTTCACCCATCGCCATGTAGGTGTTGAGTTGCACCCAACCCTGACAAACTTGCCAAATCCCACTGGTGGCTTGCGGTAAGAGATCCCCGCGATCGTAAATCCGACTGACTCGCTGACGTGTGAGGGTCGATTTCATAATTTCCTCCCCGTAGGGTTTGTGGCAGCTAGGACTCGGAGATCGGAGATAAATAGATCTATCTTCTCCAACCTGCCCTGGGCTTACCATAAGGACTCAACGTTAAGTTTCCGTAAAGATTGGGCAAACTCTGAGAATGACATCTTATGTACTGACTCAAAGGAACTACAGGGTTGAAGGTTTGCGCAGCCTTTCTAAGTCATTGAGGCGCTAGAATAGACCATAGACAATGCTGCTCTCATCATTGTTGCTCTTAACTCCCTCTACTTGTCAAGTACGGTTCAGGACTTAACACTATGCGAACTATCCCTTGGGATGAGTCTTTGCGCGTTGGGATTGATACGATTGATCAGCAACACCAGCAACTCATTGAGCAGTTGAATCTCCTAATGGTGGCACTTCAAGAAAATAAAGCCAAGTCATAAATTGAAAGAATCATTATTTTTTTAGGTCGATATATTGACCAGCACTTTGGTTTTGAAGAAAACTGCATGAATGCCTATCAATGCCCCATTGCCTGTGAAAACAAACAGGCACATCGTTATTTCCGGCAGACCTTTGAGGATATTAAATGTCAATTTGAGCAAGAAGGGGCGAGTCTATCTTTGGTTTTAAAAGTCAACCGTAACCTTTTGGATTGGTTTATTAATCACATCCGTAAAATCGATATGCAGCTTAAACCTTATGCAACACCGTCGGGTGGCTCATCGTCGTAGATGGACTGTTAAGGTGAGGACAGGACAGTGGTAGAAGTCACACAGGGCCGGCGGGACAAGGGGAAATTTTGTAGGATCATAGGGGATGATTCCATCCAGCCTTGAGCAGATTAGACCTATGATCCAGTTTTTGGCGATCGCCCTAACAATTCCCCTCCAACTCCCGCTGGCCTTGGCCCTCGCCACGGTTCCCAGCCAGGCGGACTGCGGCTGGGTTAACCCCATCGCCGCCCCCACCTCCTCCATTTGGGGGCCCTGCCATCGTCAGTTATGGCAGGGATTGGCGGGTTCTGCCATCTCGGTGTATCGCCGAGGCAGCCTGAAGCAACCCCCCCAACCCTCAGCCACTCCAGCCATGAGAACCGTCTCCTTTGAAACCCAGGAACAGGGGAATTACAGTGGTTTCAACGAGTCCTTTGAACGACTCATTACAGAGGAGTCAGAATGGCGAGGGTTCTGGGAACAACTCCACGGGACCGTCTCTCCTTCGCCGAACGTCCCCGAGATTGATTTTGAGAATTACAGTATCATCGCCGTGGGATTGGGCGATCGCGGGGATGGGTCTTACGGTGTTCAGGTCGACCGAGTGCGACAACAAGGGCAGGAACTCGTCGTCCACTACCTGGAAACTCGTAGCTGTGGCATGGCCACTATGGCGATTACTCAGCCCTATCACATCGTTCGCATTGAGCGCACCAGCCGTCCCGTAAGTTTCCAACATCATCAGGCCCCTCCAGACTGTTAGGAAAAACCGTAGGGGCGTACCCTTGCGGTCAGCGAGCGATAGCCGAGCTGTGGTCACCCTCTTGTGGTCGCCCTCTGGAATAATGGGATTGATGCCGAAATATCAATACCATTATTCCTATGAGTAGCCCCAAAATCATCGTTCTCGACGACGATCCCACCGGTTCCCAGACGGTTCACAGTTGTCTCTTGCTCACCCAATGGGATGTCGAGACCTTAAAATTGGGACTCGTGGATGAGGCTCCAATTTTCTTTGTCCTCACCAATACTCGCGCCTTGGCCCCTGAAGCGGCCCGTCAGGTGACCGCTGAAGTCTGTCAGAATCTTAAGACGGTGATCGCCCAAGTGGGAATTGACGACTTCCTGGTAGTGAGTCGTTCTGACTCCACCCTACGAGGTCATTATCCCATCGAAACCGATGCGATCGCCCAAGAACTCGGCTCCTTTGACGCGCATTTCCTCACCCCCGCCTTCTTTGAGGGGGGACGTGTCACCCGAGATAGTGTCCATTATCTCCATGTCGACGGCCAACCCGTTCCCGTCCATGAAACGGAATTTGCCCAAGATTCGGTCTTTGGCTATCACCACAGCTATCTCCCCGACTATGTGGCCGAGAAAACCCAGGGAACCATTGCCGCTGAGGCCGTGGAACGATTTACCCTAGAGGACGTGCGATCGGGCTGTTTCGAGCGGTTAATGGCCTTAGAAAACAACACCTGTGGCGTCGTGGATGCCGAAACCCAAACGGATTTAGACCAATTCGCCGCCGACATCCTCAAAGCCGCCAGTCAAGGAAAACGCTTTCTCTTCCGCAGTGCGGCTAGCCTCCTCACCTCCCTAGCCAATCTCGGCCCCCAACCCATCGCGGCTGAAGATATGACCCAATATGTGCGCGGTGGCAAACCGGGGGCTGTGTTAGTCGGGTCCCATGTCAAGAAAACCACCCAACAACTCCAGCATCTGTTGCAAGAAACAGGAGTGACGGGGGTGGAAGTGGATGTTAGCCACCTGGTTGACGAGTCTCCCCAACAGCGAGAGGCGTTGTTGACGGGAGTTTTAGAGAAAGTGCAGGAGAGTTGGACCAGCGGCCAAACTCCTGTTATCTATACCAGTCGTGAAGAATTGCAATTTCCCGACCGCGATACCCGTCTCAAGTTCGGCGTTGCGGTGTCTCAATTACTCATGGATGTAGTGCGAGGATTACCGCCAGAATTGGGCTTCCTGATTAGTAAAGGGGGCATCACCTCCAACGATGTTCTCAGTCAGGGGTTGGCCCTACGCACCGCCAACCTCTTGGGACAAATTCTGGCTGGCTGTTCCGTTGTGCGGACTCCCGAGACTCATCCTCAGTTTCCCAATTTACCTGTCGTTCTCTTCCCCGGCAATGTGGGGGATGAGAAAGGTTTAGCCACCGTCTATCGCCGTTTTTCTGGCGATTAATACCAATTTTCATCCATACCCGTAGGGGCGAACCCTTGTGGTCGCCCTCCCCCAGTGTCAATGTATGACAAGGTTATCGAAAATTGGCATGAGAGGATTCGCCATAGATAAAGGTGAAGACACTGGCGGGACTATGGAGAGGATGGGCCGTCTCTTGGGGGATTAACTTCGGCTCGTTGGCGGCAATAATGTCCTCATAAAAGGCGGCATCCTCGGGGTAATAGTCTTGGGCCAGGAGGAACAGATAGAGGGTATGGTATTTGGGGTTTTCCCCGAAATAGGGTTCATAGGCGATGGGACAGTCGCCGTCGTAGGGGTCGGGGGAGGGTTCGAGGTCTTCGATGTCTCGGCAGTCCTCTCGTCCCCAGGGATAGTCTAGGTAATACTGGCCGTAGAAGCGCAGGGCATTGCGAATCGATTGATTTTCGACGTCCATTAACCGTTGTTCTGGGTATTGCAGGCCGTTGAGTTCCGCCATATGGGCCGTGAGGATGAGGCCTTCGAGGTGGAAGACACTGTAGGCAAATCCGACCCCTTGGGTGACGTCCTCGTCCCACCAGCGATGGCGGTTGTAGATGTCGTTTTGGGCGGGGGGATGGGGGAGGCTGCGGTGGCGATCGTAGATTTCCCCGGTTCGCGCTTGAATGGGCAAATGAGAGAAGTCCCGGTTCCGGCGAAAGAGATTATCGGGGTTATCTTCCTCATAAATGGCATCCCGGACTAAGTTGGCATAGTTCCAGGGACTGTCTTCTAAAACATAGTCCAGCAACTCGTCATCTTCGCTATAGAGGGCTGCAATCAACATCCCTTGTAAATGTCGTGAGAGGTGGTTGTTGGCCCCTTCGCGGGAGAGGTGATGCAGCCAATAGCGATGACTGGTTTGGATTTGTTGTCCCAGGGCTAGGAACCAATCTTGGACTTGTTGCTGTTCTCTCGGTGACATCTGGGGGGCGACGAGTTGAAAGGCTTGGGCGTAGTAGTGAAAGAGGCGGCCGATATCGAGTCCGGCCCCGATGAGATCGTCACGGTGTCCTTGTCCAACTTGGGTTCCGCCGTCAGCTTCGGCCCAAGCCACGAGGGTGTCGATGGTGGTTTGGCAATGGTCGGCGGCCGCTTCGATGACGCAAACTAAGGCGGTGTAGAGGCTGGGGGTGAGTCCGGTGGTAGCGGCTTGGCGGTAGTCGTCGCGTCGGGTTCCGGTGTAGACGGGTGGGGGGGAGTTTTGGACTCGGTGTTGGAAGCGATCGGCTTTCTGGCGAATGTCGTCGTAGGCGGCGTGGGTGAGGGGATAGTGGTCTGGGGATTGTTGGAGTCGGTGTTGGGCATTCTCTAGGGCTACTGCATCGAAGAGGATGTTAGGGGGAGTTTGGGAGGATTGGTGTTGTGAGTGAAGATCGGATGTGGTGTCTGATGGGGTGGAAGTTGAAGGGGGTTTGGGGGAGATCAGGGCTGAGGCAGAACAGCCCGCGATCGCCAATGCACCCCCCAGGGCCAACAGGATGGCTTGGATTCGTGGTTGATTGGACATCACAATAAGCGTTAATTCGGTTGGGTTAATTGGAGTTGCCCCGTTGCTGGGCTGGGTCTTTCTGAGCTTGGTCGAGCAACGCTGGCAATGGTCTAGCAAGTTTGCAAATGGGATAGTGCTTCAGTAATTTATGGGATCGGAAATTTTGCAGAACATCCGGATCTCGCTTGAGGTTTGGGTAGATCCGATTAGTACGCCCACAGAGAACGAACTTACGGTTCTATGAGCACACCTCCCGGCCTCTTGGATCTAACTCCCCTTTTTGCCCCCAATGCTGAATTGGAGGATTCAACCCTAATGCCTCCGGATACGGTTGCTCCTTCGACTCATGAGGGGCAACAGGAGCCTTCTAAACAAGTGGCTATGGGGCAATCCAACATCATGGGGCCGGAAAAGATGACTCAAGATCGGGACGCTTCGAAAGAGTTTGAACAACCTGAGACTCAGACTCAATTAATTTCACTTCAAGAGATAGAGGCAAGCTCTCGGGAAGAATGGTTAACTCTGGCTCAGCGGCTGAAGACGGAAGAACGCTGGGGAGAGGCGATCGCCGCCTATAAACAAGCATTATCTCAGGAAGCCTCTCCTGACCATCAAAACCACTCCGGGCAGGAGTCCTCAAATGAGGAGCAGCAGACTGGCTCATCTTCCCAGAGTTTTGAGCAGTTACAGGCTCAAGCCCTCACCTATGGACAACAGCGCCAGTGGCAAGCTTGTATTGAGACCTGTGAACAAGCTCTGGCGCTTCAACCCACGGCGAGTCTCTACAAACTGCTGGGGGATGTTTTACAGCTAACGGGACGGTCATCGGAGGCGCGGCGGAGTTATCGGGAGGCCCTGCGTTTACGGCCTGATTTTGCTGAGGTGTATGGGAATTTAGGTAATCTTTATGCCCAAGAGCGGCAGTGGCCGCGGGCGATCGAATGTTTCCAACGGGCGCTACGATACCAACCGCAACGAGTGGTATTACATCGCGCCTTGGCTGGGGTTTGGGAACAGGTGGGGAATGAAGTTGAAGCGGTGCGTTGTTGGCATCGGGTGTTGGGTTTGGACCCGGTGTCAGGCCAGGCGCAGGACTATTTCAGTTTGGGAAATCGCTGGGTGCGCTTGGGAGACTGGTCGATGGCGGAACGCTATTATCGAGAGGCGATCGCCCGTGATGAGCAGTTGACCGATGCTTGGCATAATCTGGCGGAGGTGTTGGCGCATCATCAGAACTGGCTGTCGGCTCGGGAGATGTATGAGCAGATTTTGCAGCGGGAACCGCAACGGGTGATTTCTCGTTTGGGCTATGCTCGGGTCTTGACGAAGTTAGAAGACTGGCAAGGGGCGATGGCTGAGTATCATCGTCTGGCGGAGTCTGCGCCGGAACAGGTCTTGGCGCAACAGCGTTTTGCTCAAACCTTGAAGGACCAGGGGTTACTCGAAGAGGCGATCGCCGTGTATCGTCGTGCGCTCACCTTTGCCCCTAATGGGTTTGAGTTACGGTTGGGGTTTGCCGAACTCCTCTGTGAACAGGAACAATGGGAAGACGCATTGCCCCAGGCGGAGGCGGCGATCGCCCTTAATCCTCAGGTAGCGCAAGCCCATTATTATGCAGGACGCGCTCAAGTCGCTCGGGCAAATTGGCAGGCGGCGATTCCCTATCTGGAACAGGCGGTGACGTTGGATTCCCAGTTCTTTTGGAGCCGCTATTTCTGGGGCGAGGCTCTCTTGGGTTTAGAAGATTGGCAGGGAGCGGCTGCGGTGTTGGACGCGGCGATGCCTCTGAATCCGGAATATCCTGGGGGCTATTGCCATTTAGGGCTGGCGTTCTTAGAACTCGAACAGTATTCTGAGGCGGTGCAGGCCTATCGGCAAGCCATTGCTTTCGGCTCTAATGATGTCAGCTACTCTCACCTCGGGCTGGCGTTGCTGAAGTTGGAAGATTGGGATGGGGCGATCGACGTCTTAAATCGAGGTTTGGAGTTAAAGCCAGATGATGAGGAGTTTCATTGGCTGCTGAGTCAAGTCTTCGTTGAGAAACAGGATTGGCAAGCCGCGATTGAAGCAGTAGGGCGGGCAGTAGCCTTAAAGCCCGAAGGACTAGAATTTACCCCACAGTTCAAGCAGTTATTATGCCGTCAGGGACCGTTGCACGAAGCTGTAAATGATTGGCAGCAGGCAGTGGATCTTAATCGTGATGACCCTCAACTCCAGTTAGGTTTGGGAGTAGCGTTGCTTGAGGGTGAAATCCACTTAGAGCGGGCCGAGGCTTGTTTAAGGCGGAATCTGGAGTTACAGCCCAATCAGCCACAAGGCTACTTTTATCTGGGAAAATGCTCAGCGGGACAAGGACGACTTGATGAGGCGTTGGGGTTCTATCGTCGCAGTTGGGAGTTGAGCCAGAGCGTTGACTGTGGCTTAGCTTTAGCTGAAGTGTTGCAGCAGTTGGGCCGGTGGTCCGAAGCCATCCAACAGTATCGCCAAGTCTTGTTGGAGTGTGGGGAGTCAGGAGAGGCTTTATTTGGCTTAGGACAAGCTTTAGCAGCTTCCGAACGCCCCATGGAGGCGGTTATGGAGTGGCGGCGAGCGATCGGGCTGGGATGGAATAGCCCTGAGTTGTACCGCTGTTTAGCTGAGGCTTTAGTGAGCTTAGAGCGTTGGGATGAGGCGGTGCTAGAATGGGGGCGACTGTTGGAACTTCAGCCTGGGAATGCCTTGGTAAGACGGCAGCGGGCCTTGGCGTTGATAGGCTTGGGTCGTTGGCCGGAGTCCGCCCAGGAGTGGCAGCAGTATTGGCAAGTGGCTCCAGGGTCAGGTCAAGGCACGGTACTCGATTTTCGGCCGGAGTTGGGGATGTATGGAGAAATCCCTCATCGTCAGGAGTTAAGTCTTACAGGAGATTTGACCGTTGAATTTTGGTTGCGTTTGAGGGAGTGGCCACAGGATTGGACGAATCTTGTCGGTAAATTTGTCAGTGATGAGCAAAATGAGTTCTGTTTACGCCTCAAGAATGGGGAGCGAGGCCAGTGGTACTACGGCGGTGGGAAAGGCTGTGCTAAACCTCTAACTTGGGTCCCACAAGAGAGGATTCGTTTGCATCAATGGGTTCACATTGCCTGTGTGCGGAAGCTTGGGCAGTCTGGACAGCTTTATATCGATGGTGTGTTGCACAGAGAACAGGACTGGGGGCAGGAGTCTGGCGCGACGCCGACAGAAGCTCCAGTGCGTCTGATGGTGAGTTCTCGTCTCGATGAGTTCCTGGATGGTCAGTTATCTGAGGTACGGGTTTGGAATGTAGCTCGCACGAGTGATGAGATTCGCCGAGGGATGAGTGAGAAACTGGAGACAGAACTGGGTTTAGTGGCAGTTTGGTCGGGTTCTGAGGACGGGATTGTCGTTGACAGAGTCGCAGACCATCCGGGAGAGATGAAGCAGGCTTCGGCAAACGGGAAGCCGCGCCCTCAGGTGGGGGTCTGTAGTGGTGAGTTGTCCCAGAAGGCAGTGGACCGGGCCGATACTTTGGCACAGTTGTATGGCGGTTTCGCTCAAGTTGAGTTAATTAGCAGTCAGTTTCCTCAGTCTGAGGGGCAGGTGTCGCAGCCAATTCGGGAGACGGAGATTCCTTGTCATAGGATACAGGCTGAGCATGAAGAGCAGTTTCTTGAGCAGGCGTTGGCCTTGGTTTTGGCTCATCCCTATGAGGTGGTGCATCTGTCTCAGCCTCGGATGCCGAATATTGTTTTGGGGCTGTTATACAAGCTGCTGTGGAATGCACGGGTGCTTGTAGATATTGATGATGAGGAATTGACTTTTGTTAAGGCATCAGAACCTGTGGATTTGCGGGAGTTCCTGGAGTCTGGGGAACGTTTGCCAAAATGGAAGCATTTGCAGGGTACGGAGTGGACTCGCATCGCAGTGGGTTTGGTGCGGGAGTTTGATGGGGTGACAGTCTCGAATCCGGCTTTACAGGAGCGTTATGGCGGGGTCGTGATTCGCCATGGGCGAGATGAGGCGAGGTTTGTGCCTTCGGCTGACCTGAAGCGCGGCAGTCGGGAACGCTTTGGTATTGCTCAGGATAAAAAGGTGGTGCTGTTTTTTGGTACGCCAAGGAAGCATAAGGGTTTGGTGGAGACGGCTGAGGCTCTGGCGAGTTTGGGTCGCAAGGATGTGGTATTTGCGATTATTGGGGATTTTACCGATGAGAGTCTGAAGGAAAGGTTGCTCGGTATTTCTGGGGTGGACTATGTGTTTGTGGGGAATCAGCCCTTTGAGTCTATCCCGGATGTGGTGGCGGTGGGTGATATTTGTGTGCTGTTGCAGGATGTGGGTTCTGAGGTGTCGCAGTTCCAAATTCCGGCGAAGTTGTCGGATGCTTTGGGAATGGGGTTGGTGGTGCTGTTGTCGGAAACGGCGGCGGTGGCTGATGTGATTGAGTCGGGGGCTGTGGTTCCGGTGGCTGAGGGGGATTTGCCTGCGGTTTTGGATAGGGTATTATCAGATGAGGCGGAATGTAATAAATTCCGGGTTCGCGGTTGGGAGTTATTGGCGGCGGAGTTTGGGTTTGGGGTAAATAGGTCTCGGTTAGCTGCGGTTATGGATGAGGTTCGTGGCGGGGTTGTGGTCCTCTCGGATGAGTTGAATTTTTTATTGGCGGGTTTCCCTGCTGTTGAATCAGTTTGGTCAAAGTTTAGGAATGAAAAGAAAGAGGATGATAATACCAAGCTACAGATGGTTAAGACTAATGAGCATTGCAATATTGACTCGGTCTATCATCGCTTAGGTGAAGCATTGAAGCAGTTAGGACGTTTTGATGAAGCGAGGGAAGCTTATAAAAAATCAGGGAAGTTCAGAACAGAGGCAGCGGAGTCTGAATTTAATTTAAGTCCCATATCACCAAAAGTTAGTAGTGATTATAAATTTAAAATTGAATCAGCTAATCAAAATACTTTAAAGGGTTGGATTGTCTACAATCAACAACCTAACTTGGTATTGGAAATAGATGTTTTCATAGATGCAGTTTTATTTGCAACCATCAAAAATGATCAGGTAAGAAATGATTTAAAAAGGCTGGGTATTTCTAGCGGATTAGGAGGTTTTAAGCTCAATTTTGCACAAGGATTATTTAATAATAATCATCAAATAACCTTGAAAGTTAATAGCGGTATTGAGTTGGCTTCAATACGCATAGTTTTGAACAAAGATAAAATCAGTAAATGCAATGATTATCTACCATTTTATTCATTAAAAAATTATATCACTATTATAGTTCCTATTTATAATGCTCCTGATGACCTTGAGGTTTGTATTGAAAGACTTTTAAAGTATACAACCATATCTAGCAAACTGCTTTTTATTGATGATGCAAGTACAGATTTAAAAGTGAGTGAAATTCTTTCAAAAATTAAAGATTATAAAAATATTCGTCTGTTAAAAAACGAACATAATCTGGGTTTTACTCGTACAATTAATAGAGGAATAGCTGAGTCTGGTCGAGATGATATAGTCTTATTGAATTCTGATGCTCGTGTGACTCCACGTTGGCTCGAAGGCTTGCGTCGTGCCGTGGCGTCTGATCCTCGTATTGGAACTGTAACACCGATGTCTGATCGTGCTGGTGCTTTTTCAGCCCCCCAAATAGGCAATGAAAATGATCTACCTCCCGCAGTTACAGAAATGGATTATGCTGTAGCTTTTCGACGTCGTTCTCCAGGTTTTTATCCTACAGTCCCTACGGGCAATGGTTTTTGTATGTACATTCGTCGAGCTTGTATTGATGATGTTGGTTTATTTGATGAGAAAGCATTTCCCAGAGGCTACTGTGAAGAAAATGATTTTTGTATGCGCGCCATAAAACTAGGGTGGAGAAATATAATGGATGATCGTACATATATATTTCATGATCGCAATAAAAGCTTTGGTCAAACCAAAACTGATTTAATTCAAGCAGGCCGTAGTATTATTGATGAGCGTTACCCTCATTATAAAAAGGCAATTCGCGTATTTTCAGAAAGTCCACAGATAAATTTAGCTAGATTTCGTGCTAGACAAGCTCAGGTTGATTGTGTAGAATCATCTGGAATACTACCTAGAGCTTTGTTTGTTATAGCCACTAAAACAGGAGGTACTCCACAAACTAACTTAGATTTAATGGCAGCTCTTTCTGACCGCTGGGAAACTTGGCTTTTGCATTGTGATGGTACAATACTAACATTGTCTAAAATAGTAGACTCTCAAGAAGAAATTATTAGAGAACACATTTTGACAGAGCAAGTTGAACCTCTTTACCATAAATCTTTTGAATATGACCGAGTAGTAGAAAGCTGGTTAATGGAATATGATTTTGATTTAGTGCATATTCGTCATCTGCTATGGCATAGTTTATCTTTGCCTAAGTTATCTAATCAATCAGGAGCAGCGGTTGTGATGTCGTTTCATGATTTTTATACAGTGTGTCCCACCGTTAAATTATTAGATGAGAACAATGTATTCTGTGGTGGGAAATGTACAAGCACAGATGGTGATTGTACCCCGGATCTTTGGCCTGCAAATAGTTTGCCTCGCCTCAAAAATGCTTGGGTGAAACAATGGCGAAAACAATTTAGTGACGCTTTAGCATGGTGTGATATGTTTGTTACAACTTCGACAAGTGTTCGAGAAACAATTCTTAGAGAATTGCCAGAAATTCCTTCTGATAGATTTCATGTAATCCCTCATGGTCGTAATTTTTCGACTTTTGTTCAAATTTATCCAGAATTAAAAGAAGGAGAACCTTTGAGAATTTTAATTCCAGGAAATATATCTGTTGCTAAAGGTCGTAATCTCATCAAGATGTTGTTAGATGCTGATAAAGAAGGCAAGTTAGATTTTCATATCTTGGGCAATATTTCTTTCAATTATCAACATCCGAGATTAAAGTTACATGGTACTTATATAAGAGATGAATTTGCTGATCGTGTTCAAAAAATCAAACCTCATGTAGGTGCTATTTTCTCAATTTGGAATGAAACTTGGTGTCATACATTAACAGAACTGTGGTCAGTGGGAATTCCGGCTATAGTATTTAATTTTCCGACGGTAGCAGGACGAGTGATTGAAAGTGGTGGTGGCTGGGTTTATGAGCATCATGATATAGATAAGCTTTACAATAATATTGTTAATGAAGTTTTTAATGTTAAGATGTTATCCAAAAAAAGATTAGCCGTTGCGGAATGGCAAAAGGGGCAAGGTCGAGTAAATACAACATACAAAATGTCTTCACGTTATCAAGAAGTCTATCGTCAGGCAACTCAGAGACATCTTTCTCATTCCCGTATTCTCTTAGCCAAATAATTTACAATGTTTTAGTTTTTAATTATCGAGTAAGGAGAGTATCAAATGAATAAAAATGATATGAATGCAATGATTGCATTCGCTGAAGAGGCAATGAAATCGAAAAATTGGTCAGAGGCAGTTATCCGCTGGCAAGCACTCTTTGAAAGGTTTGAGCGAGTCGGTAGTGGTGGTGCGTATGTTAGGCTTTCCATTGCGTACCGCAATCAAAATCTTTTCAATCAGGCTGAGAAAACTATATGTGAAGGTATAGAAAAACATCCTACATATTTTCCAATCTTTATGGAGTTTGCAAAAATTGCAATGCTTCAAAAAAACTGGCTCGAAGCAACTGAGCGATTAAGAAAGATAGTGGATAGTTTTGATAGAATTACATATCCCAAAGTTATCAATATAGCAGAGGCTTTAGAATACCAAAATCAAAATCGACAACTCTTTGAGCCTCATTGCAATATTTGTGGCTCTCCCTTTTTTGTGGCAATGAACAGCAGAAAAAATGTAAAATGTTTGAACTGTGGCTCCCTAGAAAGAACTCGTTTACTTTATTTGTATATAGAGCATTTGGCGGTTCTTTCCCCAAATGTTCGCATATTCCATTTGGCACCAGAATTGGGCTTATATGATAAAATTTCATCAATAGTTTGTCCTGATAATTACTTTGTAGTAGATCTTGATCCGAAGAGGTATAGCTTTGCAAAAAACATACAAAAATTTGATTTGTGCAATGACATTGATGATTTGCCTGATCAACATTTTGATCTGATCATTCATAGTCACATTATGGAACATATTCCTTGTAATATTTCTTATGTTTTCAAAGGCTTGCATCGTTCATTGAAAGATGATGGGTGGCATCTTTGTATAATTCCTTTTATGAATGGTTATTATGAAGAATGTTTTGCGCCTCTTAGTGCTGAAGAAGCCCAAAGTCGTTTTGGTCAATTTGATCATGTCCGACGATTTGGTATCAAAGATATACATAACAGCCTTGGTCGAATCATACCAATTGATATAAATTATGATGTCACTAAGATTTTTTCACCTGAAACACTTATCAAGTCAAATATTCCTGATTATTGCTGGAAAGGATTAACTGTACACACGGTGCTTGCTCTCAGGAAAAATGACATTAAGATTTAGTGTAAGCATTCAGGTGTAGGGGATTGACAAAACCCCCAGCTTAATCCGACCCCGGAATCAAAGACAGCTCGTGAGAGCGTCCTCGAACACCAAGAGCAAGCGCCCGCTCAAAAAACTCAACCGCCGAACGACCCTGAGCGCGACAAGTTTGAATCACCGTCAGCAGGGTGGCACTGCGGCGAAATCCGTTCCAGGAACGGGAGCCACCAGCCACCTTGCGCTTGGTCACCGCCAGACGCAACGACCTTTCCGCGCGATTGTTATCGGGCGGCACTTGAGGGTGGTCGAGGAAATACCACCATTGATGAGCCTTGTTAGTCAAAGACTTCAACAGCAATCTGGCAGCAGAACCAGCTCGAGACCACCAAGTGTCAATGGCTTGAGTGACCTTCTCTTTGAAAGAGGCAGCCCAAGTAGCATAACGAGCCGCATCGCCGGTCTCTCGCCAATGGCGATGCTCGCCGAAGGCCTCGTCAATCAGTGAGACGAAGGCTTCTCCTAATTGCTGCTGCTGAGGCCTTTTCAGGCGCGCGACCTGTTGAAAGTGTCGCCGCAGATGAGCTAAGCATTTCTGTTGGGCGCTGACCGGGTAGCCGTTGTAGACGCTGAAATCGTCGGAGATGAGAACTCCGGCAAAACTCTGACCGAGTCGCTCTTCGAGTTCGGCTCGCGAGCGTGTGTCGCCGGCATGGAAAAAGCTATAGCCTTTTCCCGAAAGCGTCCACAGCCATTCTTTGACACCATTGACGAGCCAGGGAGACTCGTCGGCGTGGACGCTCTCTTGCTGACGAATCCACTCTTTTAAGGCCTCAACCGGTTGAAGCGCGGCCTCGGCGACTCGCCGACTGGTGGCTTCTAGAGTTCCTGTCCCCACGTGGATTTGAGCGAACTCCCACAACCACTCTTGTTGTTTGGCGTAGGAGAGATGTCCGTAATGTCCCAGCCAGGTTAACAATCCTTGCAACTTCGCCGATAAGTCTTGTCCGGGGATGATGCCTTCGGGTAATTCTCCAGCGACTCTGACTCCGCATTGACCGCAGATAGCGGCGTGAACAACCATGAGTTGTTAAAGCTACCCCGCAAGCTGGTCTTGAGCCACGGCTGAGCGGCTCATGGTGGCATCACTGTCTTGAAAGTGGTTGCCCCCGCACTGAAGACAGATTTGAGGCTCGATAGAGAGCATTGCCAGCTACGCGGGTTTAGGAAACGCCCAAATTCCGGGGTGTCCCGGTTGTCCTCCCGGTTTTCGTTTTGATGAGTCGGACTCTGCTTCCTTCTTGACTTTCTCCGAACGCCGGATGAGGTCGCTTGAGGGGGGCTTGGAGGAGGTCTGGCTATCCTTGTCTATCAATCCTTTGAGCCGCTCGACTTCCGCTACGAGTTCTTCGAGTACCGCTTGCTGTTGCAGCACGATCTCCACTAGAACTGACTTGGTCCGCTTTTCTAGGGCTTCTCGGTCTTTGGGAATTTTCGGCAGTCGGCTCTTCATGGCTCTACCCTACTCTTCTTTTCCCGCTTGTCAAGCCCCCCCACCTGAATGCTTACGTGATTTCATCTAAGGGGAAAGTATCGTGAAAACAGATCAACAATTCTGTACGACTTACCATAGACAATCTAGGATATATTTAAGCACCAATCCATAATATATACAGGGCTTTCAGCAAAAGAAACACCCTGATCATGCTGAGGTTGATGATTGTATTGAATAAGCATAGAAAGTGTAGCATCTTTTTGCCAGCGCAGTCGATCAATTATCGGTTCAGCAAAGCCTAAAGGTTCATTCCAAAGTATTTTTTCGACTGCTTCTGAAAAATGATAATCTTCAGGAAAGAGTGTCAAAACCGCCATTTTATGTTCTGTAAAGTCTGATCTATAGATAACATGAACACAGTCCTGCTTATCAATAACTATTTCTGGGCGACTCATGGGGATTTGCAAAGTTCCACCACCTAAAAGATCGAATTTTTGGGTTCGTTTGGATATCACACTATGTTGCCATTGACATCCATCAAACCATAAATGCTGATATTGTGGAATATCATTTTCGTCATTAGCATAAAAGACAATATGTGGATAGCCTTTGCTATTAGTTGCCATACTTGTTTGATTAATTAGGTTACTTCCCGTAGGAATAGCCCAAACTGTTTCGCTATTAACCTGTGTTATGGGAAGATCAAGGGTCAAGCCTTTAATTGTAAACCAAGCCCTACCCTGATCGGGTGAGTAAGCATAGTCAATACCTATGTTATTAACCCTTTTGTCTCTCCCAATAGGATGGGTACGCCAAACATAAGATAAATGCAATTTACCTGTAGCATCAAAAACAGGATGATTCCAGTAAGGATTACTCGTCCAAGGTTTTTGCTCATAACCAGAAAGAATAGGAAATGGGTAATCTGCCCACAATTTAGTTGCCACATCGTATTTCTTTATACAAGCTTGCCCTTTTGAATAATGCCCATCCCGGTAAAGAAAAATTAGACTATTATCCACTGAATTGATTAGAAAAGTGGGGTAAGTGACATTTTCTTCCTTTTTTCCGGTCATGGAAAGTACATCAGTCCACTCATCAATAGACCAAGGTTGTTGCGATCGCCGATAACGCAAGGAATGAACATGATGATCGTAACAAATGTGTATATAGCCTTCGCTATCAACTCCTAAGCTAATTGAATTATGAGCATCTTTTAAATTATATTTACCACTAATTGTATGATGGGTAATTGAGCTATTCTCTAAATCTCTTTTAACTATACGCAATTTTTCATCACTATCATAATAAGCTGTGAATTGATAATTATTCGAAGTAAAAATACCATGATGCCGGAATATTACGGTATTTATGGTATTTCCTGCCCAACCTTGCCCCAATTCAACTATTTCTAAAGGTTGTATTTTTTTGGGTGATATAAATTGTTTATATTTCTTGTATTGGTGGTAATCTGGGAGGTGCTGTATATTGATTTTATTCTTATTTAAATTAAGCTTGGATTGAAATACATATTTAAAGTGTTTTATGGCCGCATCTAAGTTTCTCAGCTTAGCCCAAAAAATTACCAGAATATAAAACAACCACGGGGAGTTAGTACAATTTTTTAATCCTTTAGAATAACAAGTAACCGCCTCATATAAATCACCCTGTTTAGTAAAAGCATCCGCCAAGCCTTGATAAGCTATAGCTAAATGTGGGTTTATTTCGATTGCTTGACGATAAAGGGCGATCGCCTCGTCTAACTTTCCTTCTCGCTTCAACCAATTCGCCTGTCTTAGCAACTCATCTGCACTCATCCCTCAGCCATCCACTCCTAAACATCAAAGAGAAAAAAACAGAAAATTATTACAAATATATTTAACAGCTAAAAAGGAAGATGGTGATCATCGCTACGATTGTATTAGTCGACCAAACCACTCAGAATATTGACCCAAATCAGCCGTATTAAATCGTCCCCCATACTCAGCCTCATACCGCTCAAACCAACGCAGCCAATCCAAAACCGTTTCCGTCCGAGATTGATGACCATACGCCAAAGATTTCCTCAAATAATCCCTCATCAGAGAAAACTCGCCCGTCGAGTACAACCGCCAAGCACTCCAAACCAGATTGTTATAGCGAGCCTGAGACTCAAGCCCCCGCACCTCTGGCGGAAGATGAGGATGAGCAAACATCTCATCTAAGATTTGCTCACATTCACGCACCTGCACTCGCGTTTCCCGCGAAGCATTGGTCTGATGTTGGCGATAAGAGACCGTTGGCCGAGAAACCCAGTCCCCTTGGCATCCTTTTAGTATTAACCGCAAAACCAACGCTACATCCGGAGTTTTTTCCAACTTTTTATCAAATCCCCCCACTCCCTCAAAACACGATCGCCGAAACAGCATCGCCCCCAAAAACACCGGCTTCCACAACAGCCACGCCGCCAAATCCAACTCGGGAATTCCCTCCCTCGGATTCACCGTCGACAACCGCTCTCCCGCCGCATCCACCACAAACCAACCACTATGAACCATCCCCAGATGGGGCGACTCCTGCAACGCCGCCACCTGGACCTCTAACTTATCCGGCTCAAACCAATCATCCTGATCCAAAAAGGCAATAAACTCCCCTCGCGCCACCTCCAGTCCCCGATTTCGCGCTACCGCCACCCCCTGATTCTCCTGGCGAATATAGCGCAGCCGCGAGCCATAGGGCGCAATCAGCGGCTCGATCGCCTCCGTCGAGCCATCATCCACCACAATTAACTCCCAGTCCGTATAAGTTTGCGCCAAAACACTAGCGATCGCCTCCCCCAGAAAGCGCCCACCATTGTAAACCGGAATAATCACACTCACCCGAGGCTTCACCACAGACATCGATCTAACCCCATCAACATCTGCTCTCTTCAGGCCCTCGCCCCCCTCCTCAGGATCTCCCCCTACAGCGTATCCGGATCAACCCCCAACGCCCGCAACTGTTCCGCCAACCGCTGGGCCCACTTCTTCGCCCGTTCCGTCCGTTGATTCGCCTGCAACAACTGCGACTCAATCCGTTCGGCCCGCTTCTCATACTCCTCGCGGTCTAATAACTCCTGCTGAGCCAACTCATAGCCCGTCGGTAAAATATTCCCCTGCTGATCACACCAACGCAACCAGAGGCCATCCTTATCCTCAAACTCCCCTTGCCACAGCATCAAGCCTAACCCCACCTGATCCAACCAAATTGGCTTATCCAGCTCATTAAACTTGGCAATCTCAAAATAGCACTTACCCCGCAACTCAAACGCCCGCAACCGGGGACCCCCCAGCACCCGTTCAGGATCAAACAGCACATAGTAACTCACCCGTAACCGTTCATACACACTCAGCTTCGCCCCCAACTCATCCCCCGTCGCCGTCGAGACAACTTCCATCACCAAATCCGGAGACTTGCCAAACTCCCACAGAGAATAGGGATGATGACGGTGAGTCCACCAATCATCACCAATATCCAAACTCAACATCAAATCCGGGGCCACCAGAGGCTGTCCCTGAGTATGGAGAATACCGATATTGCTTTCAATCAAGAACGGCTGTCCATGCAGAGACGTATACAGCGAATCCGTTAACAGACGCTTCTGTTTCGCCGTCACAAACGTATCGATCGCAATCTCCGTACCGGCGATCGCCTCATGGGGAGTAAAATTCGGGGACTTATCCATCTGTAATCTCGCAACGATAAACGGTAAACACAGCCAACCCTATTGGCGCCAAATCCGAGCAAACTCAGCCAAATCCTCATGACTGAGGCGCTCCTGGAGCCATTGCCAAGCCTGTTTCTGATGACTCATCCCTTGATAATATTGCGCCGCATTCACTAACACAATCGGAGCCTCCCGGAACTCCTGGGGCGATCGCCACCGCTGAGCAAACTCCTTCACCATCTCCGAACTCAGTTGTCCCTCCAGCCATTCCAACGCCTGATTCTGGCTGGACAGATTGCGATAAAACTTAGCCACATTGACCAACTCAATTGGGGTCGTACTCGTCGGATTATTGCGCCAACGACGAGCAAACTCCAGCAGCACCCCGCTTTCCAGTCGCCCCTGTAACCAGTTCAACGCCTTCGCCTGATGAGGTAAATCCTGATAGAACTTCATCACATCAATCAACTTAATCGCATCCGTGGGGGTAGGCATACTCTTCTCCGAATCCGGTGGCTTAGGGTCCACTCCTTTGCCCGTTATCGTAGCATCCAACAGATAGGCCCAAGTTCGCGACGTAATCTCACCCGTCGCCGTCAATCCCAACGCCGTCTGAAACTCACGGGTTGCCTCTTGGCTTTTCGGGCCAAATACCCCATCAAGCGCCCCAATGTCATAGCCCTTCCCTCGCAGAGACCGCTGTACCTGAACCACCATCTGGCTCTGACTTCCCGCCTTAATCACATTAAACGAGTTCACATCCACCGGCCCCGTCACACCACTCACCGTGCCACGATCCGTAAATTGCCACATCGTCCACGTGCGCCAGCCCCCAGGAACCCAGGGCCGCTCAGCCGTCGTGTAATGGGCAATCCAGAGAGGATAGTCCGTAAAATCCTGCCAATTCCCCAACCGCTCCCAAAACGACGGATAGGTATACAGGATCGGCCGACGCTGCGTCGCCTCCTCCACCCGCACCAACCAACTCCGGATGCCCGCACGAATCCGCTCCGGTTCTACCCCATCATCACTTTCAATATCCAACACCGGCGGTAAATCCCCCGGTTGCAACTTCACCATATTCAAAAACAAATTCGCCTGAGCCAGCGCATCTGTCCGGGGACGGTAAAAATGATAGGCCCCGCGAACCAACCCAGCCGAACGAATCCCAGCCCAATTACGAGTAAAGGAGTCCGCCACGAACGTTCCCCCCTCCGTCGCCTTCGTCACCGCAAACTCAATTCCCGACTTAGCCACCACCGGCCAATTAACGGTTCCCTGGTAATCCGCAACATCAATGCCTCTAACCATATCTCACCCTTGACCCATCTCTACTGACTTGTGCCTGCGATTCTGTGCTTACTGCCGATTATCCCCAAACGTTTTCCCATCAGGCATAATTGTCTGCGACAGTTCTGCATCCCGAAAATTCGTCTTATAAATTTTAGCACTCATTAGAATCGCATCATTGAGAATCGCCCCCGTCAAATTCGACCAACTCAACTTAGTCCGATATAAACTCGCCCCCGTCAAATTCGCCCCCCGTAAGGTTGCCCAACTCAAATTCGCTGCCCGTAACTGTGCCTTGGTCAGATTTGCCCCCGCCAAATTTGCCCCACTAAGTTTAGCAAAACTCAAATCAACCCCCATCAAATTTGCCTGACTTAAATTGGCACCATTCAAAATACTTTTCATTAAGTTAGCATTCTCTAAATCCACTTCTGTTAGTACCGCAATCGTCAAATTCGCCCCCTCTAAAATAGCCCCTTGCATGGAAGCACGACAGAGATTAGACCGGCTTAAATTCACCTCTCGTAACGTCGCATTATCCAGATTAGCTTGATTGAGATCTGCCTCATTCAAAATGGCTTCCGTTAAATCAGCGCCCTGTAATGAGACCCCCACCAACTTTGCGCCGCGTAAATTGGCTTCACTCATCTGGGCTTCAGACAAATCAGCATGGAGCAACTTGCTAGAAATTAAATTGGCATCTTGTAAATTAGCACGATGCAGTTTAGCTCCCTGTAACTGAGATTCCCGGAGATTCACACCCCGTAAGTTCGTCTCTCGTAAATCTACAGCAGTCAAATTGGATTGTCGTAGATTAGCCCCGCTGAGGTCTTGCCCAGATAAATTGGCGCGACTGAGGTCTACTTCACGAAAATCCCGTTCTCCGTCTGCATACCGCTCTAAGAGTTCATCGGCTCTCATCCTGGGTGACTTGCCCCCTAAACTATCATCAACTTGGCTGAATATATTTTGGCATCTAGCACGACCCCCACGTCTTATGAAACAATCAAACGAGACAAAGATCCCAGTATGATTGAGTTTCTTCAGGCGAACTCGACCATTCCCCCTCGGGAGGCGCTTGTTCCGCCCCGGTGCGATCGCCTATCCTCGATACGCTTTCATTGAGAGAACATCAGACCATGTCCGACAATCTTCGCAGTCACGTCGTTACCCAAGGTAGTTCCCGGACTCCTAACCGAGCCATGTTACGGGCTGTCGGCTTCGGGGACGACGACTTTTCCAAACCCATTATCGGCGTCGCCAATGGCTACAGTACCATCACCCCCTGCAATATGGGACTCGATGGCCTGGCCCAACGGGCTGAAATTGGGGTGCGCCAAGGGGGAGGAATGCCCCAAGTCTTTGGAACCATCACCATCAGTGACGGCATTTCCATGGGAACCGAGGGGATGAAATACTCTCTCGTCTCCCGCGAAGTCATCGCCGATTCCATTGAAACCGTCTGCAACGGCCAAAGCCTTGATGGCGTCTTGGCCATTGGCGGTTGTGACAAAAATATGCCGGGGGCCATGATTGCCATGGCTCGCCTCAATATCCCGGCCATTTTTGTCTATGGGGGAACCATCAAACCCGGTCACTACAAGGGTCAAGACCTGAACGTTGTCAGTGCCTTTGAAGCCGTGGGGCAACATAGTGCCGGTAAAATCGATGATGCCGAACTCAAGGAAGTTGAACGCCGCGCTTGTCCAGGGGCCGGGTCCTGTGGTGGGATGTACACCGCCAACACCATGTCCTCCGCCTTTGAAGCCATGGGGATGAGTTTAATGTACTCCTCCACCATGGCCGCTGAGGATGCCGAAAAAGCCGAGAGTACGGAAGAATCCGGCAAAGTCCTCATTGACGCCGTCCGCCACCAACGCCTCCCCCAACACATTCTCACCCGCCAAGCCTTCGAGAATGCCATCGCCGTCATTATGGCCGTGGGAGGCTCAACCAACTCCGTCCTACACCTCCTGGCCATCGCTAACGCCATCGGCGTCGACCTGACCTTGGACGACTTTGAAACCATCCGTCATAAGGTTCCCGTCCTTTGCGATCTCAAACCCAGTGGCCAATACCTCACCGTGGACTTCCACCAAGCCGGAGGCGTTCCCCAGGTGATGAAAATGCTGCTCGAACAAGGCTTACTCCACGGTGACGCTCTCACCATTACCGGTAAAACCATCGCCGAACAACTGGCCGATATCCCCAGCACTCCCCCGGAGAACCAGTCAGTGATTCGTCCCTGGGATAACCCCGTCTATCAACAGGGTCATTTGGCCATCCTCAAAGGGAACCTGGCTGAAGAAGGGGCCGTAGCCAAAATCAGCGGCGTGAAAAACCCCAAAATGACCGGGCCGGCGCGGGTGTTTGAATCGGAAGAAGAGAGCCTCAAAGCCATCCTCGACGGCAAAATCCAGGCCGGGGATATCATGGTGATTCGCTACGAAGGGCCCAAAGGGGGTCCGGGAATGCGCGAAATGCTTGCCCCCACCTCTGCCATCATTGGCGCCGGTTTAGGAGACTCGGTGGGCCTGATTACCGATGGCCGCTTCTCCGGAGGAACCTATGGCATGGTCGTGGGTCACGTGGCCCCGGAAGCCGCTGTGGGAGGTGCGATCGCCCTCGTGGAAGAAGGGGATATGATCACCATCGATGCTCATACGCGATCGCTCGATCTTCATATCTCTGAGGCCCAACTGAGTCAGCGTCGGGCTAACTGGACCCCTCGTGCCCCTCGCTATCGTCGGGGTGTGTTGGCCAAATATGCCAAACTGGTCTCATCGAGTAGCCTCGGAGCCGTGACGGACTTGCCCGAGTCTTAAGGATTGCCAGTTAGCCGCCTGTCCTGAGTCTCCGGTTCTTCTGAATCCCTGGATACTCGGGACATCTACATACCCTCTAAGGACAAGTATGGAACCGTATCGTATCCTCGTGGGGTTAGACCAAACCGATCTAGCCGAGAAGGTGTTTCATCAGGCTCTGGCGATCGCCCAAGACCGTCAGGGGGAGTTACGCTTAATCCATTGCCTCAACCTAGAGTTCCACGAGAAACTCGGCAGCCTACTCGACGCAGGCGTTGGCCTACAAAGTCGTATCCACCTGGATGACCTCCAACAGTCAGACCAGGTCAAACATCTCAAACAGGCCCGAACCTGGCTGCGAAAACTCTGTGAACACGCGGCTCAAGCGGACGTGTTCTGTGACTATCGCATCGATCGCCGCAGCCCCGGCCCCCTCCTAAGCTACCTAGCTCAAGAGTGGTCGGCAGACCTCATCGTGGTAGGCAATGGCAAAAAAGAAGGCTGGCAAGCCCTGATTTTAGGCAGCGTCAGTCAGTACGTCATCCAAAACTCCCCCTGTCCAACTCTCGTGGTTCCCGCCGGCAATCAGGAGCAACAACAGTTCCCCCCCCAAGCGGACCTCCCCCCAGCCTCCTCGGAAACCTAAGCCTGATTGGCACTCAGACTGGCCCCTGACTCTCCCCCGTCGAGTCTTCAGTCTGGGAACTGGGGTCAATATCGTCTGGAATCTCTAAGGCCTTGAACAAATCCGGGCGGCGCGATCGCGTGCGTTCCCACTGCTGCGATCGCCGCCATTGAGCAATCTTGGCATGATTCCCCGACAACAACACCTCAGGAACCTGCCAATTGCGGAACACCGCCGGACGAGTGTAATGGGGATAGTCCAACAACCCCTCCTCAAAACTATCCGCCTCCAAGGAAGCCGTCTTACCCACCGTTCCCGGCAACAGGCGCACCACCCCATTCACCAAGGCCAGCGCCGGAATTTCCCCCCCTGTCAGCACAAAATCCCCCAAGGACACCTCCCGAGTCACCAAATGGGTTACACGCTCGTCCATGCCCTCATAATGACCGCATAAGACCACGAGCTGATCGCAGTCCCTAGCCCAATCCTTAAAATGCTGCTGACACAGCGGTTCCCCCTGGGGGGTCGTTAAAATCACCTCCCGACGGGGCAACACCGGTAACGACTCCACCGCCGCAAAAATCGGCTCCGGCTTCAACACCATCCCCACCCCGCCGCCATAGGGTTCATCATCCACACGACGATGTTTGTCCTGGGTAAAATCGCGAGGATTCGTACAGTGAACCTCGGCAATTCCCCGGGCGATCGCCTTCGACATTAACCCAACTTGTAGCGGGGTCTGAAAAAACTCTGGAAACAGCGTAACAATATCAAATCTCATACCGGGACATCAGCCTTGGCAAAACTCGCACCTCATCGGAACGATCAAATCAGCAAACATCTCACTCTAGCAGCTCGCCCCATCTGATTTTCATGACCTGCGAAGACTCCCCTGACCTCCCACCAACACTTGACCCCTGATAACCCCATGCCATCCAAGATGGTATTATAGGAAGATACGAATGGCTACCCCTTATTACGCCAAAGATCAACGGTTGTCGCGCTCATAAAGCATCCCGAGCAAAGCGTCCCGAGTTTTTGTATACTATTGGCGCTGTCGACGCGAATCGATCCGATTACAGCCGGGGTTAGACAACCCACATGCTCCTTCACGTCACCCCGATGCCCTCGTCGCTCACCCCCATCCGCGTTGACCCCCACGTCACCGGAGGGCAGGCGCTCTGCCGTTCGCGTAGCGTCTCGAAGGGACGGTGAACGTTTAGTGCCAGAGTACCCTACAGACAGCCCGTCTCGTAGGAATCCTTGACTCGAAGTCCATTACGCCCTAATTCCCTATGATCCAAACAGATGCTCAATCTCTCGAACCGACGATGTCCCATTCCCCTCAAACAACGATTTTGGTAATCGGCGGCGCGGAAGATAAAGTTCACGGGCGCGAAATCCTGCAAACCTTCTTTAACCGTTCAGGGGGTCGGGATGCCCAAATTGCTATCATTCCTTCAGCCTCACGGGAACCGGCAGCCATCGGTAACCGCTATCGAGATATCTTTGAAGAAATGGGAGCCAAAGCGGTTCGCATCCTAGATATCCGAGAACGCTATCAGGGAGAAGACCCCATTTGGCAAAACGACCTCGAAGAATGTACCGGCGTCTTCATGACTGGCGGTGACCAACTTCGCCTGTGTTCCCTGTTGGCGGATACCCCCTTAATGGAGAAGATTCTCCTGCAAGTGCAACGGGGAGAAATCGTCCTCGCCGGAACCAGCGCCGGGGCAGCAGTGATGGGATACCATATGATCGCCGGTGGCGGCAGTGGGGAGTCTCCCAATCGCTCCCTCGTGGATATGACAACCGGCCTCGGCATTTTGCCCCAGGTCATTGTTGACCAGCATTTCCACAATCGTAACCGCATGGCCCGGCTGATTACGGCCATTTCCGCTAACCCCGATCGCATTGGTGTCGGCATTGATGAGGATACCTGCGCTCTCTTTGAAGGAGAGGGCCTGATCCAAGTCTTGGGGAAAGGAACCGTCACCATCATCGATCCCGGTGAAGTCGATTACACCAATGAACCCTATGTAGATGCCATCAATCCCTTAAGTATCTTTAACTTACGAGTTCACGTCCTCACCTACGGCGATCGCTATCACATCCCCACCCGTAGCCTGCATGTTCCTGAACAACGCCTGAGTGCTTAACCGCTCCTCTCGGCGTTCTCAGCCGTCCCTATGATTCCCAATAAGAGCCAATTGACGCAGTGGATACTTGTAATTCTCCTGGCCATCGCCATTGGAAGTCAGGTCTCCCCTGCGCTGGCTTTAGATGCCTCGCGGGTTAACCGCCTAGAATCCCAAGTTCGGCAACTGCAAGCCCAACTGCGACAGCTCGACCGACAAGTCAACCAGGTTCAGTCCCGCGATCGCCCGGTTTCCCCCCAGACCCAACCGGACTCGCCCTCTCAGCGCGATCGCCCAAACGGACGCACTCCCATCCCTGATCCTCGTTTAGAGCGTCTAGCAACCCTCTTGATGGAACAAAATCGGCGTCTTGACTCTCTAGAAGCCCAGTTATCTCGCCTAGAAGCCTCCCTAGACTCCTCCCAGCCAGATCGCAAGTCGTTCTAGGGTCACCTAGCTCCTGTTCCTCTGTTGCCGTCCTCCAAGTTTTCCGTGAAGTCTTTCCTCCTCACCCCCCCTCCCATCCGGAACCCGCATCTACTGAAATGGGTGATTGTCGCCCTCTTGTATTTCACGACCGCTCAACTTTCCCTGCGATTTGCGGCACTCCCCGGTAATATCTCCTCCGTCTGGTTCCCCACCGGCTTAGTCCTAGGGGTCAGTCTCTGGCGGTTCCGCTGGCACGCCGTACCTGGAGTCTTCTTCGGCTCCATGGCCTCAACCAGCTTTGACCTATTATCGGACAGCTCCCCCCAAGCCATTCTCCCCGCCCTGTTTTGCGGCGTTATTCATGGTGCCGGCAGTGCCCTGGAACTGGCGATCGCCCTGAGCCTATTGCGAACCTGGATACCCCAGGGCAACATCCTGCAACGAGTGCCCCACGTGGGGCTATTCATCCTTAGCCTACTACCCGCCTCCCTAACCGGGGCTATCTTCGGCGTTTTCCCCCTCGTCCTCCTCGGCTTAGTGTCTATTACAGACAGTCCCCGCTCCTTACTCATTTGGTGGTGGAGTGGCGTCTTAAGTCAACTGCTCATTGCCCCAGTGTTTCTCGCCGGAATGGCGGCCCCAAAGCAATGGCAACCCAACCCCGGCCCCTATCGCTACCTGGAAGTGGGTCTGTTTTTCACCATCACCATCCTTATCCTCATCAACACCTTCGGCCTCGGCTATCCCGCAGAATATGCCCTAATTCCCCTCTGTGTCTGGTCAGTCCTGCGTTTCGGGAAATTTGAAACCACCCTATTTGTCTTTGGCATTTCCCTCATCGCCATTTTCACCACCGTTCAGGGTCTAGGCCCCTTCGCGAGTCATTCCAACTATATTGCCTTCCTACTCCTTCAATCTTTCATGGGAGCGGCTATTCTCACCTCTCTGGTTCTCTCGGCTAGTAATGACGAGCACCACCAACTCGAACGCCAACTGCGAACCAGTAACCGAGAGTTGCACAGCAGCCAAAATCGTCTCTCTCAACTCCTAGAAGCCATGCCTGTGGGGGTCTGCGTTCACGATCGCCAGGGACAAATGCTTTACCGCAATCAAACCGCTCAACAGCTCCTAGGAGACGTCATGGCCAATTTGGAGCAATTCGCCCAACGCTATCATCTCCACAAAGCCGACAGTCAACAGGTCTATCCCCTCCAAGAACTCCCCGGCCAGATTGCCCTCTCAGGACAGTCCATCCGTCGTGATGACTTAGAACTCCATCACCCCGATGGCATCATTCCCTTAGATATGGCCAGTACCCCTCTCCTCGATGATCATGGTCGGGTAGATAGCGTTATTGTGGCCTTCCAAGACATTCGCGAACGCAAAGAAGCCCAAAAGCTCTTAGCCGACTATAACCAAACGTTAGAAAATCAAGTGGTCCAACGGACCGCAGAACTGCAAACGACCCTCTCTCAATTGCAACGAACCCAAGCCCAGCTCGTTCATACCGAAAAAATGTCTAGCTTGGGGCAACTGGTGGCCGGAGTGGCCCATGAAATTAATAATCCGATCAGTTTTATTTTTGGCAACATTCGCTATACCAAAGAATATATCAGTGACTTGCTGCGTCTATTAAATGCCTACGAAACTGCCTATCCAAATCCCAAGTCCTCCGTCCAAGAACTCGCGGATAGTATTGACATCAACTACCTGATCGAAGATGTTCAACGGATTCTAGAATCCATGAACTCAGGGGCTGAGCGCATCCGCAATATTGTCTTAAGTTTACGTAATTTCGCTCGCTTAGATGAGGCGGAGACGAAGATTGTCAATCTTCATGAAGGACTCGATAGTACCCTAATGGTCTTGCGCTCTCGACTCAAGCTACAGAGCGATCGCCCAGCCATTCAAGTTATCAAAGCCTACGGAGACATCCCGAAAGTTCATTGTTATCCCTCGGAACTGAATCAGGTATTTTTAAATGTCTTAAATAATGCTATTGACGCCTTAGCCAGCCGAGACGATCGCCCCCTCGGAACTAGCCTCGCTGACCCCCCAACCATTACTATCACGACCCAAGTCAACCCAGATCATAATGTCAGTATTAAAATTCAAGACAATGGAGTGGGGATGAATCCAGAGGTCTGCAACCGTATCTTCGACCCCTTTTTCTCAACCAAACCCGTTGGCTCAGGCACAGGATTAGGACTTTCCATGAGTTATCAAATTATTGTCGAAAAACATCGAGGGAAACTCTCCTGTGAATCTGCGTTAGGCCAAGGAACAACGGTTACCATTCAAATTCCTGTGCGCCGTGAAACCGGGATATCTCGTGCCCTAGAGAAGTCTAAAACCACCAACATCAGACATTTCTCATAACCGCTATAACGTCATGATTTGTCAGGAACAATATCACTAAACGCTACATCCCCCTATCTCAAACTTTGCAGATCGCTCATGCACAACTTCATCCCTCCAGAGCGTTTTTTCCCTTACCTAACCTGGACCGATATCGACCAACTCCCCGACAAAGCCAACACCGTGTTAGTGCAACCCGTGGGGGCGATCGAACAACATGGCCCCCATTTGCCCTTAGTGGTTGACAGTGCCATTGGCTTAGGAGTCTTGGGAGAGGCCCTAACTCAGCTGAGTCCTGACATCCCCGCCTATGTCTTGCCCCCCCTGCACTACGGCAAATCCAATGAACACCGCCGTTTTCCCGGAACCATCAGCCTCTCGGCTCGCACCCTTCTCGATACCCTTATGGAGATTGGCGACAGTCTCTATGCCGCTGGCTTTCGGAAATTGATTCTCATGAACTCCCATGGAGGACAGCCGCAAATCATGGAGATTGCGGCCACGGATTTACACGCTCGCTATGAGGATTTCTGGCTGTTTCCCATCTTCACCTGGCGAGTGACTCAGGAGCATAAACGCCTGCTGAGTGAGCAAGAAGTGCAACAGGCCATGCACGCCGGCGACGCGGAAACCAGTTTAATGCTGGCCCTACTACCAGAACAGGTGCGGATGACCCAAGCCGTCACAGAGTATCCCCCCCAACAACCGGGACGTTTAGGCTGTAAAGGCCCCCTGACCTTTTCCTGGCTCACCCACGATATTAGTGCCAGTGGCGTGGTGGGGGATGCCACCGCAGCGAGTCGGGAGAAGGGAGAAGCCATCTTAGCGGTGTTAGCTACAGGGTGGTGTGAGTTAATTGAGGAGGTCTATCACTTCCAAAATTGCTAGAATGGGGGTAGATTCCGTAATCGATTTTACAGACAGGAGGACGACAATGGACAGGTCTTATGGCGCACGTCTTAACTATTGGCTGCAACAAATTCCCGGACTCGGGCAGTGGCTGCGGCTGTCCCAGCAAGTGTATCAAGCTGAGGAAATTCTCCACGATCGCCGTCGCTACCTCAAACGAACCTCCTAAGGAGGCGTCAAAGCGACCGCTGGAGTATCCACAGGACTCAAGACTGCGATCACGGGAACTGAACGTGATCGCAGTCCTGCGTTAGCCCCTTCCTCAATTTGTAAACAAATGTAAATAGCGTTAAGATTGTAGGCGAGTCGGTAAACTATTATTAAATTATGAGTCGCCCCCATCTCCCAGAGCCAAGTTTGCTCAAAAAGGTCCTCGAACCTTTGCTCGAAGACTTCCAGTATTGGTTCGAACGTTCCCGAACGCTTCTGGAAACTGAGACCATTGATTTCCTGGGACCGAAGGAACAGCAAGATCTCCTTGATCGAGTCACCCAGGCTCAGGAAGAGGTCAGTTCGGCCAAGATGATGCTCGATGCGACGGGATGCCAAGCTGGGGTGGATATGTCAGTGCTGATGCCCTGGCATCGCCTGCTTACAGAATGTTGGCAAATTTCAATACGATTCCGCACCCAGAATTCTCAAGCGCTCAACGTGAGAGAATAGCACCCAGCGGGGTGGTATCTGCCCCAAGCCAGTGACTCAACTTAAAAATCTGTTTTAAAGCTTTCATGGGGAGTTCCTCAGGTTTGACCGTGAACTGCCCGAGGCAACTGATTGATCACTCCTGATTTATCTGAGGACAAGTCTATGTTACATCTGCTCTATATTCTCGCCTTTACATTTCTGGCCTTTGTTGCGGTTGGCAATCTGGTTAGAAATCTATTAGCCTTTAGTTCCGACTCTCAAAAATCCCGTCCCCTGAACAATTCCGAGTTTAGCCGCCGTCCTCAACCGAGTCCTCACCCAGAACTCCTCGACGATCACGGACGAGTCGTGGAAGAACCTTTGCTGGTCATGCGATCGATTGGCATCGAAGATGCACGGGAAAAACTGGATGCTCTCTACAATTCCTCGCCGAGCGGCAAGAACAATCTCAGTGATGACGATGATACTCCCCCGCCGGCGCTGATTTAAGCCCCAGCCAGGTTCCTTGTTCCTTACCTCTGAGACGCCTGTAAGACCCCTTGCTGGCGGACTCTCCCATTGTTAACGCACCATTCCCCCATGACGATCGCCATCGACTTCGGAACCACTAACACTGTGATTGCCCGTTGGAATGCTGCTACGGAACAGCCGGAAGTGGTATCTCTACCGGGGCTGAGCCGTCAAGATAGTAGTAATCCCCCTGTGGTTCCCAGTTTGGTCTATGTGGAGGATGCCCAGGTTGGGGCGATCGCCGCCGGCCAACAGGTCCGCGATCGCGGCTTAGACTTAAAGGGAGACTCCCGTTTTTTCCAGAGCTTTAAACGAGGGATTGGGTCTGAGGTGCAGGGATTTCTCCCCCAATTGGATAACCGGTCTATCCGCTTTGAAAAGGTCGGAGAGTGGTTTCTCCAGCATCTCCTCTTAGCCGTGACCCAGGTTCCCCTCCCTCTCGACTCCCTCATCCTGACCGTTCCCGTTGATAGTTTTGAAACCTATCGCCATTGGCTCGGGTCTGTGGTGGAATCACCGCAACTTCCTCAGAAAATCGAGCAAGTCCGCCTCCTCGACGAACCCACCGCTGCTGCTCTCGGCTATGGTGTCGCCGCTGCGGATTTACTTCTGGTTATTGACTTCGGAGGGGGAACCTTAGATATCTCCCTCGTGGAGTTAGGCCGCCGCGTCACCCCGGATCGCAATCCTCTCGGCTTTATCCTCAAATGGGGCGATAAGTCCTTTCGTAAGGACTCTGGGCAGAAACTCGAAACCGCTAAAGTCATCGCCAAGTCCGGCCAGAACTTGGGGGGGGCGGATGTGGATAACTGGCTTCTCGATACCTTTGCCAGTGGTCAAGGTTTGCCCAAAACTTCCCTGACTCAGCGTTTGGTGGAAAAGCTCAAAATTGAGTTATCCTCCCGGCCTCAAGCCAGTGAGGTCTATTTTAATGAGGAAACCTTTGAGAGTTACGAGTTGAATTTAAGTCGCTCGGAGTTTGAGGAGATTCTGCAACAGCAGCAGTTTTTCAAACGCCTCGATGAGTCCTTAACCCAAGTTCTGCAACAGGCCCGACGACAGGGGTTAGAAAGTCCTGATATCGATGCGGTGGTTCTGGTGGGGGGAACCTCGCAAATTCCCGCCGTACAAGATTGGCTCAAAGACTGGTTCCCCAGTGAGAAGATTCGCTGCGATCGCCCCCTCGATGCGATCGCCACGGGAGCCTTACAACTCACCCAGGGCATTCAGCTTAAGGATTTTCTCTATCACGGCTATGGGGTTCGCTACTGGAACCGCCGCAAAAACGCCCATGATTGGCATCCCATCATCCAGCCGGGACAACCTTATCCCTTAGAGCGTCCCATTGAACTTTCTTTGGGGGCATCTATTCCCGAGCAGCCTAAATTGGAGTTAGTCTTAGGGGAGATGGGAGCCGAGGCGGCCAAAACGGAAGTCTTCTTTGACGGCGATCGTCTCATCACCCGCCAGGCGAACCAGGATACAACGGTAATCCCCCTCAATGACAGCGACCAAGGGCGCACCATTGCCAACCTCGACCCACCGGGGTCTCCGGGGAGCGATCGCGTCAAAATTCAATTTCGCATCGACGCGGAGCGATTTCTACGCATCACCGTTGACGACTTGCTCACCTCGGAACGACTCATTGATAATCAGGTGGTGGTGCAATTGAGTTAGAGGAGAATCCCTTAAATTTGCTGACTCAGCATCCCCCGACAGGTGCTCAGCACCTGCTCATCGACAGGGGAGAGCGTTTCCAACGGTTGGAAGCCCGGGATATTCGCATTGGCCGCCGGCTGACCATCGGCCACCAACGTATCACGGCTCACTGCGAGGTTAAAGGGATAGACGTCGTTGCTGTAGCTATCTTGGATATTGAGGGCTAACTGGTCTTCATCGAGGCGGCCATGGAAGCAGTCAAAGGAAGACGAGGGCATATAGAACCCTCCCACCACGCGATTTCCCTCTGCTTCAAAGACCATATAGGTTTCGCCCACCTGATTCGCCTCAGATGCAGAACTATAGACATGTTGGCCATCGGTGAGATTCGCGGGAGCTGTTTCTAGCCGGGCCGCCACCGAGACCGACTCCGCCACCGCCATCCCCGTGAAACCCAGCGTTAAGAGCAATCCTAGGATAATTGAGGTGGCTTTACCTTGGCGAAGTAACCACTGTTGGGGGTTGACAGTAAGATTAAACATAAGTATTTATCCTTGGTTCCGAACTCAATGGCCTTATTGTCTCGGATGAGCGGGATCTAAGGCAGTGACCTTAGGACAGATTTTCAGCCGATCGCATCACGACCCCTCGGTGATATCACTGACCCTTCAGCGGTGATATAAATCACCTTAATCCCTATTATCAGGATTTTAAAACGGTTGCAACTGGGCCGCCTCATTGAAGAAACGTCGCCCTAAGCCAGTCACCAAGAGCGTTGTGGCGATAAAGTCTGTCAGGGCGATCGCAAACATAATCAGCATCTGATAGGCAGCGGCATCGATGGGACTGGCCCCACTCAACAATTGCCCCGTGACAATCCCAGGTAAGGTCACTAACCCCACCACCATCATCGAATTGAGAATACTGACCGTTCCGGCGCGAATCGCTTGTTTATGATAAGTCGCAAGAGCTTGTTGGGGCGTGGCCCCAAGACTGAGATGGGTTTCAATCTCTAGGGGGTGATTTTGCACCAGACTCACAAACCGTTCCCCGGCGATGGCCGCCGCATTCATGGCATTCCCCATCATCATGCCCCCCAAGGGAATCAGATATTGAGGATTAGACCAGACCGCCGGCTGACGCAGAACAAAGGTATTGATATAAATTAGGGTGACGGCCGTACTCAAGCCGATGGCGGCCCAAACTAAGGGCAATAGTCTCGGGAGTTTACGGGTGATACGATTACGGGCCACCACCGCCGCCAGGCTCAACATCACCAGCAATACCCCCAGTAACAGCAGGGGATGCCGCCAGGTAAAGACCACCTGAAGAATCACCCCCAACATCAACAGTTGCACCGTGGTGCGAGCGGTTGCCAGAGATAACTGTAGCGTTAAGCCCAACTGTTGCCAGGCGGCAATGGCAATGGCAATGGCCGCCATCCCTAGGGCGATGGCTAAGTCAATTAAATCGAGTTGAATATAGTCCATGGTTGGCGTGACGATTTGATCACAAGTCCCGAGATAGCGATTCCCAGCTCGGCGATGACGGTTCGAGTCCGGACTATCATTATGGCCGGTTAGGTCCTGACTTTTCGCAACACCCCCACCAACACGGGTTTCCCGTAAAAGCGAGTGCGAACTCCATAAATTTCTACTAAAACTGATTTGCCATTCTTACGTTTCCCCTTAAAAATGCAAGAGACACAACTGGTTTGACCCCGTACACATTTATAAACCTGCTCGGAAACGCGATCATAATGTCCCTCACTCACCAGGGAAAACATACTTTTTAAAGCGGCCAGTTCTTGTGTCTTATAGCCAAAAATTTTCGCAAACCTGGGATTGGCGTAAATAAATTTACCATCCCAAACGACGATGTATAACCCTAACTGATGTAAACGACCTAAAGGCGACGGATCTCGATGGCGAGGTGGAGCGCTAGGGTGAGTACTATTTCGGTTCGAGAGTGGTGGGGAGGAGGAAGGGGGAGAACTGGCTGCTGGAGAAGGTAGGGGCGACCCTGAGGAAGACTGGGGTGGTTTGGGCGATCGCACCTGAGAAAAGGGAGAATTAGGAGGGCTAGAGGAAATCCGTAAGGTGGGAGATGGGGGGGGAGACGGAAGGGCCCGCTGAGGGGTTAAACAATGGAGTACATCCAAGACTAAGGCAATACGAATCGCTACCGCTTCCATCAACTCCGCCATCTGAACGCGAAAATGACCCGGTTCCGGGTGCATGAGGGTGATAATCGCTAAGACTGAGGTTTTACGTAGTACCGGGACACACAGAGCCGAACGCACCTGGTAGGGTTCACCCGGCAGTTGTAGCCAGCGATCGTCTAGGGTGGTATCAGTAATAATGCCGATTTGTTGCTGTTGATAGACCCAGCCCGCTAAACCCCGATGTAAGACCTTGCCCACCAAGGAATCCCGCTCTTGGCGGATGATGGCCCCTCGGGCCAGAACGGACTCAATCACCGTCCCCGTCTCATCGAGCAGAAAGAGACTACTATCGGCCACCGAGGTTAAGCGATTGGCACTCCGTAGAATTTGTTGCGCCAACGCTCGTAATAAGAGGCTAGACGAGGGATTTTCACCGCAGGCGAGGACTGTTCGTAATAATTCCGTCTGAACCTCATTGGCCTCGTTTTCAAGCCGAGCCTGTTCAAACTCGTGGCGAACCGCCTTGAGTTCTTGAATCAGTTGCTCTTTTGTCGGTTCGAGATCGTCCATAAGAGGGTTCAGTGACGGGACAGGATAACCGAAGAAGCTGCCACGGTAACATGGTAATGGATGGCAGAAGGAGACGGGGATCTGCTCTCGTCAAAGGACTCCCGTGGACGTGCCGCCTCTAGACCTCGGCCGTGATACAGAGGGCATTTCTGGTTAGAATTGCCCTAGATATTGCAGGAGGGATTCCGTCTCTTGGGAAAACTGGTGTTAGTCACCGGAGCTGCCCGCTCTGGAAAAAGTGAGTTTGCTGAACGGCTCGCCACTCAGCACAAGGGTATTGTCACCTATATTGCCACTGCCCGCTGCAATTCCCAAGACCTAGATTGGCAGGCCCGCATTGAACGGCATCGTCAACGTCGTCCTCAGGGTTGGCAGTTGGAGGAAGTGCCGCTGGACATCTCAGGGAGTCTAGAACGGTGGAGTCAACCTCAGGCCTGTGTCTTACTGGATTCTTTGGGAACCTGGGTAGCCAATGGCTTAGAGGAGGAGGATGGGTTATGGGGCGATCGCCGCGATCGCTGGCTCGAAACGGCGCGGAACTTTCCGGGAACTTGTATTGTGGTTGCCGAAGAAACCGGCTGGGGTGTGGTGCCGGCCTATGCGTCTGGCCGTCTCTTTCGCGATCGCCTAGGGGAGGTTACTCGTCACTTAGGGGCGATCGCCGATGAGACTTATCTAATTGTGGCTGGAAGAATCTTAAATTTAAGTAAAATCGCGGATCCCCTCTAGGAAATTCTGCAAACGACTCGATGCACTCAGTCCTGGACAGCCCCAAAAACATCACATCCTAATCTTAAGAATGAATACAACATCTAGGAAGCCGCACCTCTAAAGAATCGCTTAAAATAGGATTAGCGTTCTTTAAATGTCAAGTTTTATGGCTTCCGAAACACAGGTTAAAAAGTACTTAGCTGATTGGTTTCAGCTGGGTAAAACATTGGTGGTGGATCAGCAGCTACAACTCCCATCTCCCCTATTTGAAGGGAGTCGCTACAGCGAGGCCTTTGAACACTGCTGGCGATCGGTCTGTTGCCCTCAACTCCGTCATCGGTCCTATCTCGAAGGCACGGAGATCAGCATCGCCGAACTCCTCGACGATCGCTGGGATATCACTGCCTGCGCCCGCTGTGCCATGCCCATTCCCCTGCCGATTTCTGGGATTGGGGGGTCAGTCTGTCCTTGTCATGACCTACCCTCCTGGCCCAATACCGATCTTCCCCAACCCAGACAACCGGTCAACACTCAAATCGGTTTGCGAGAAATTTGCCGTCGCCTCGTTTCCCATGATGAGTGACGGCCCCGCAAAACCTAGCCGTCATCTAGACAGCGTCACAGCCTGAGAGGGTTGCTTGGGAACCTCATAGGTTAAAAAGTCATAGGCGAGGTCAGTGTGCGGGAAAATTGCCCGAGCCTCACTCAACAAATCCGTTAAGTCGAGATCATTCCCTGGCGCATATCGGGGACTGAAGTGGGTCATAAAAAGGTGTTTAACCCCGGCGGCAAGAGCCACCTGTGCCGCCATGGTCGACGTTGAATGTAACCGCTGTTGAGCCAACGTCGCATCCCGGTGCGAGAACGTCGCTTCATGAATCAGAACATCGGCCCCTTCAGATAATCGCACCGCATTCTCGCAATAGATCGTATCCGTACAATAGACCAACTTCCGTCCCGGTTGGGGATCGCCACAGAGATCCTGACCGTGAATCACCCGTCCATCCCCTAACGTCACCCGTTGTCCTTGCTTGAGCTGACCATAGACGGGACCCGGGGGAATGCCCATAGCCTGGGCCTTAGCCACATCAAAACGTCCTGGGCGATCGCGCTCTTCCAGCCGATAGCCATAGGCCGGAATCCGGTGATCGAGGCGATCGCACAAGACCCGATAGTCCTCATCCTCATAAATCACCCCCGGCTTATGCTTATGCACCGTAATCGGATAGTGCAAATGGGTATGGGAATAGCGCGCACAGGCATCGAGATAGGTTTCAAGTTGTGGGGGACCATACAAATCAATGCGATCGGGCGCTCCTGCTAGGCCAATGCTCGCCAACAGTCCCATTAAGCCAAACACATGATCCCCATGCATATGGGTAATAAAAATACGGCGAATCCGCCCCACTTTGAGATCACTCTGGAGGAGTTGATGTTGCGTCCCTTCTCCACAGTCAAATAACCAAACTTCACCTCGCTGTTTCAGGCGCACGGCAAGACTCGACACATTTCGTGATCGCGTCGGGACACCTGAACTGGTTCCTAAAAAAACGATTTCCACTCGCTTGACTCTCGTTACGGAAATTTCCAAGGCAAACCGGGTTTGAGCCACCTGTCTTCAGCCTCAGGACAGAACAAACTTCAAGACTCCGAGCTTCCTATGTTATCCTAGCATCGACCTAGGTCTATCTTCGAGTCATCGGTCATCTTAAGGAGAACCACAAGGATGCTGCTACTGAAAATTGCCGCGTCTGTCACGGGACGATCCCGAACAACGGCTCAGCAGGGATCAGCAAAAAATAGGGATAAACTCTATCGCTCACCAAAATTGAGCCAGGCAAGAGGTCGAGGTTTTCCGCCTCTGCTTCGGGGGATGACGACCCTTTGCCTGTGGGTGTTTTCGATAGTCCCTGGCCTGGCTCTTGAACTCCGAGTTGCCGTGGAAAAAAATGTGGGTGAACTCACCGTGGGCAGTTCGACCCCAGCGCGAGTCCGCAGTTATTCAGGAGATGTCCTCGGCAATGTCAGCCAGATGAATGCCTTTGTGGCTCGCTCCCAGGGGGGAACCGTCTCCCTAGACCGCTGGCAGGGACAGCAACTCTGGGTTGAACCCACTAACCATGGCTATGTCTATATTGGCGATCGCTGGTACCGAGGCAAAGTTTTAATCGTCCAGGATCAGCGAGGTATCACAGCCGTCAACTATGTGGACATTGAATCCTATCTCTATAGTGTCCTAGGGGCAGAAATGGGAGGCAGTTGGCCCCTCGAAGCCCTCAAAGCCCAAGCCGTCGCCGCTCGCTCCTATGTCTTGTACCAACGAGAACGCTACGGCAATCGCATTTACGACGTAGGCAACGATACCTTTTGGCAAGTCTACCGGGGAATGCAGGAAGAATCCAGCGAAACCCACCGCGCCACAGAAGACACTCGCGGCCAAGTTCTCAGCCATAACGGTCAAGTCATTGAAGCCGTCTTTCATTCCTCCTCCGGCGGACATACCGAAGATGTCGAGCAAGTGTGGGATGAAGCCAAACCCTATTTGCGCGGTGTGCCCGACTTTGACCGCGACTCCCCGAGTTTCTATTGGAGGGAATCGTTTTCCCAATGGGAGTTAACCAGGCGACTCGGAGGGGTAGGAACCGTCACGGGTATCTTCCCCGAACGAGAGTCTCCCAACGGCCGCTTAGTCACCGCCAAAGTGGTGGGAACCGCTGGCAGTTCCATCGTCAAAGGGGATGATTTGCGGTCTGCCTTGGGATTACGCAGTAGTTTGTTTAGCGTTGCCTCGGGTGGGGGCTATTTCACCCTCTCAGGACGGGGATTTGGACATGGCGTCGGCATGAGCCAATGGGGTGCAAGACATCTCGCCGAACAGGGCTATAGTTATCGTCAAATCCTCTCCCATTACTATCGCAACACCCAACTGGCCCAACTCCGCTCCCAATCTTAAGGCCGACCATGAGTCCCCCCTGTGAAATCAACAGCCATCTTCGTTAAGATGGGAGGGACGATAGACCGATCGCAAACTAACAGGACATTAAACCATGCCCGATAAGAACTACTCCTGGAAAGGAAGCCCCAACGCTGGACTCGTCCTGACGATTCTGGCAGGGTTAGGAGCCGTTGCTATTCTCTTAGTCGGGTTTAGCGGCTAGCGTCGTCTGAGGTTGGCTCCCTCCAGACGATTGGCACCCGTTGGGGATCAAGACGTTGCGTTTCTTCTTCGATCAGACGATTCACCTGAGTTGGGTCAAAGTAGCGCGCAAATGTTCCCTGTAATATCTGAACCTGCGATCGCGTGATTTTGACTTCTTCTTCGAGTTTATCAAGTTCCTGATGACTGGCTCGGTAACTCGGGAGCAAATGGGCCAGGGCAGTAATTGCTACCACAGAAACCGCGACGTTGACCGCCAACTGTAACCCCGTCTCCACCGCAACGGCCCGGGATACCGACCCCCAACGGCGTTGGGGACTAGGAGAAGGACGACGGCGAGGGCGGCGGCGGGCTGGGGCGCGAACTTGGGGCGTAACGGAAGAGCGAGGAAGGCGATCAGGGGCATTCATAGTCAGTTCTAAAATAAGCTCGCTTATCGTTGGCTTACAGTCGATGCAGTCGGACAACGGGACTTTTACCAAAATTCAACCGAAACGGAGGTCATTTGGCAAGCCGAGTGACACACCCCAAGTACTTACCCCAGTTTAGCGGAACCGGGGTCTCTAGACCCTAGGGAGGGACAATTTCAGCCCCCCAAACCCACGAGACCTCCACCAGAAAACGAATGGGAGTTCCGCAGTAACCGAAACTCCCATTCGCAAACTGACAAACAATGGCTCGTCAACTCAAAAATGTTACTTATAAAGTTCCGTCGACAGGCGGAATGCCAGGATACCGGGAATGATAGCAACGACTAAAGCGGCTAAGACTTGAACATCAGACATAAGATCTGAAAACTCCTTTATATTTAGTTCAATCGTTCACTACTCTCGATCAAAGTTAACGGATTTGATCCAAAGTGTAATAATTTTTCATACTTTGAGGACGGACGCACCCCGCATTAGGTGCGCCTATCCTTCGTTCGAGCCGGGGCTAATCTACTCTTCTAACCAAGGTTTCATCGCCGGAGTCCAGTTGACCAGTTCCCCTTCAGAGAACCATAGGTCAATTTCCCGATTGGCGGTTTCCACCGCATCGGAGCCGTGAATAAGATTGCGTCCGATATTCAAGCCAAAATCGCCGCGAATCGTACCAGGATCGGCCGTGAGGGGGTTCGTTGCCCCGATCACAGTCCGGGCCCCGGCAACCACGCCGTCACCTTCCCAGACCATTGCCACCACAGGGGAGGAGGTAATAAAGTCCACCAGTCCTTTGAAAAAGGGCTTATCCCGGTGAACGTCATAATGTTGTTCGGCCAGTTCCTTACTCACGGACATCAGTTTCAGTCCAACTAGAGTAAAGCCCTTGGCTTCAAAGCGGCGAACGACCTCGCCCACGAGTCCCCGTTGTACACCATCGGGCTTAATCATTAAAAATGTTCGTTCCAAGATAACCTCCTCAAAATTACATCACGTTACACAAACACAGACTTTAGAGTATCGCACCCTGTCCCCCTTACGCTCCTGTTTCAGGGCAAAATTCAGCGGAACTGAGACGATTGAGGGTGGCTTCCATCACATCGCAAGTTTGACCAGAAACCGCATATACCAGGGCTTCTCGATACACCCGTTGGGCCGGATGTCCCAAACTATTGGCCGCCCCTCCCGAAGCTGCCACAGCGCCATAGCTACAACGGCCGGCTAAATCAATGGCCCAGGCCCGCAGCCTCAGGCGATCGCCATAGGAGGTCACCCCTTCTCCCTCACTCTCAAAGAAGGCTTGACGACAGGCTTGCAGTTCAGCGTCCAGGCGAGTCCAGGTGGTTTTAAGAAAGGGTAAGTCTTTACGTTCGGCCGCCTGATGGAGGATATCTAAACCTGCGCGGGCGCAACCCAGGGCAAAAAAGCCATGATGAAGCACATTGGTCTGACTGTTATGGTGCATCCAATTAGGAGGTTTCAGGAATAGCACCTGGTCATCGGCTAAAAACCAGTGTGTCACTTCGGCGGTGACGGTGTTGGTGGAGGTTAGGGCCGCCATCTCTAGGGGGGGACTAAGTTTGAGTTCTCCCCCCTGGTCATCTTGAGTGCTTTCAAAGGGCATCATGCCAAAGACCGAGGTTCCGTCGGGCAGCATGGCCCCGAGAATAAAGGAGTCAAACAAAGTCCAGCCGGTAATCCAGGGAACAAAGCCTTGTAGCTGATAGCCCCCGGGAACAGCATGGGCTTGCATGGGGGGCGTTCCTGGGCGACGTAGATGGGAAAAGCCCACCCCAACCCGTCGTTCTCCCTGGGCTAAATAGGGCAAATACTCCCCCTTTAAGGCAGTATTAGGGCTGCGGGCAATCATTGCCGCTGCGCTTTGATGTTGGGTTTGCAGGAAGGCTAGGGCACCCGAATAACGGGAAATGGTTTCTTGGAAGCGACGGAAGAGGACTTGGTTATCGGCCCGCAAGGTGAGGAGCGCGCGATCTCCGAGTCCCTGAAAGGCAGTCTGCAAGGCTTGGGAATCGTGATCAATGAGATTGGCTTGGGGGGAGACAAACTCGTCTAAATAGCGTTCTGTGATATCAAGGGGAGAGGAGGTAACAGTCATCGGCAAGCCGGCATGAACAACGAAACGTTGGCCAGAGGTGGGGGCAGGGGGATTTGCTTTATTCTAGGTGCATTCTCTGACAATTAACCTGGGGGAGGCGATCGCCCTCCCCAGACGAGGACACCCAGCCAGCCATGGGATCGCCTTCGCTGTCAAGAGGCGGGCCGGGGATCTCCGGGAAAGTTTGGGGAATTATACTAACGACGATAGGGCTGCGGTCAGAATCTCCAGAGCGCGATCAATCTCAGCCTGGGAGACAATCAAGGGCGGAACAAAGCGCACCACCTTGGGCCCGGCGGGAACCAGTAATAAACCAGCTTCCATTGCTGCCTTAACCACCATAATTGAGGTTAATTCCAGGTCTTCCTTGAGTTCGAGACCGCGAATGAGTCCCCAACCGCGTACATCCACAATGATGTCCGGGAACTGACGGGCGATCGCCCCTAAGCCTTGGCCCAACTGTTCCCCGCGCTCACAGATATTTTCCAAAAATCCCGGTTGATCCAACATCTGGCACACCGAGAGAGCCACCCCACAGGCGAAGGGATTGCCCCCAAAGGTACTGGCATGATCTCCGGGTTCAAAGACATCACAGCTTGACTTGCACAGCATCGCGCCAATGGGGATGCCCCCTCCGAGACCTTTGGCACTGGTGAATATATCCGGTTCAATGCCTAGATTTTCATAGCCCCAGATTTTGCCTGTACGGCCCACTCCCACCTGCACTTCATCGAGAATGAGCAAAATACCCTTCTCATCACAGAGTTGGCGCACCCGTTGGAAAAAGGCCACATCTCCGGGACGAACTCCTCCCTCTCCCTGGAGGGCTTCGAGGAGAATGGCCGCCACCTGTGGGGTTTGGGCATCTAACTCATTGACGGTCGCTTCTAGGGCCTCAATGTCGTTATAGGGGCTATAGACAAAGCCAGGAACTAAGGGGTTAAAGTTCTTTTGATATTTGGGCTGGCCGGTGGCAGTAATGGTGGCCAGGGTGCGTCCGTGGAAACTAGCTTTGGCGGTAATAATGGTGGGATTGTCAATTCCTCGCACGGTGTGAGCGTACTTACGAGCCAGTTTAATGGCCCCCTCGTTGGCTTCTGCCCCGGAGTTACAGAAAAAAGCGCGATCGCCACAGGAATGCTCCACTAGCCATTTGGCTAACGCACCTTGGGGGGGAATGTAGTACAGGTTCGAGACATGGTGCAGGGTTTGAATCTGTCGATTCACCGCCTCAATCATCGTCGGGTGAGCATGGCCGAGGGTACAGGTGGCGATGCCGGCCACAAAGTCTAAATACTCCTTCTCCTGAGCATCCCAAACCCGACAGCCATCTCCATGGGTGAGCGCAATGGGGAAGCGCCCATAGGTCTTCATCACATACTGGTCAAAGTCAGCGGGATCGTAAGAGGCTGGGGTGGGTTTATCAAGGGTCATATCTGGACTCACAGTGTTAAATCCTCGTAAGGTAATCAGGAGCAGGGGGAACAGTGGCCATGCGATCGGCAGCCCGCCCTGACACGATAATCTCGATTGTAGATCGCTGCCCTAGAAGATGCGACATCCCTAGATGGGGATTACATAACATCCCGTTAAAATCGGGGTCATTCATCTCGTCTAATCCCCAACCTCAACCACTTGACTGAGATATTGTTCTAATTATGTGCCCAAGCCAATCGTTAACTGCCAGAACTTCAGCACTCCCGTATCTCCGGCAGCGCGATCGCGAACCTGTAATTGCCAGGTTCCCTCAGCGGGGGCTTTAAACAATCGCTTCAACTGAGGAGTTGTCGTAAAATCATAGGTGCGTGAAAATTGTCCCTGGCCACGAGTTCCCCGCCCTTGTAGCATCACCGCCGCACGGTTTGGGACTAATAGAAGAATTTCAAGATCGCCCCAATCTGAATGCTCAAGTTCAACTTTGATCTCTAACTCCAGAATTGCCAGATCATCGCGAACCCGAATCGGACTGGTGACTCCCTCCGTCGTATTATCGGGGATAGACATCTGACGATCATTGCTGCCGCGAAGTCGCCGTGTGATCGATAGGGGGGATTGAGCTTTCTGTTGAGCGGCCAGAACCGCCTTATAGGCATTCACTTTGCCATAACCAAACCATTTTGAGTGACCGTCACCATCATATTGGCCAAAGCGAGTGCCCAATTGAGGATCAGTCCCCTCATCAACAATTTTGTCGGCGGTCTCCTCTAAAATTCGTTTGACTTCAGCCGCCGTGAGATGGGGATTCACCGATAATATTAACGCCGCCACCCCAGCTACCAACGGACAAGCACTGGAAGTGCCCCCAAAACCACTGGTGTAGTCTCCGTCAGCATAGCCCTTGTTGCCAACGCGATCGCTCGTAAAAATTCCTTTCCCGGCTAAGGCCTTGTTAATCACAGGAGCGGTACTCACATAGCCGGTTTCCTGAAGCCAAATCCCCGGAGGCGCATTGTTGCTGGGGGCACACACGGAAATGTCTTGCCCCCAATTACTATAAGCCGCCTTCTGATTTAAGCTCGTACAGGCAGACACCGCAATCACCTCAGGATGAGCCGCAAAGCCACTGAGCCATTTGGTGGTTCCTGAGAGAATATTTTTCGTCCAACCCTGTTCATTGATCTCACCCTGAGTGGGGCGATTGGCATTCCCCGCCGCAAAGACTACCACGCAACCTTTCCCATTGCGTCCCACCCGAGCAGCGCGACTCAGGGCCGCCTGCTGTCGCATTGAGAGGCGGAAATAGACCGCACTTGCTCCCCAACTACAGGAGATGACTGAGGCCCCCCGGTCGATGGCCCAGTCAAACAATTCATCAATCGAACGGTCATCTAAATAGCCTGTCGTCGCCAAAGGCATCAGGGCGCAACCATGGGCAATGCCCACAATGCCTTCACCGTTTTCTTCGGCTAAACAGACCCCTGCACAAGCGGTGCCATGATTATCCGTTTCTCGCACCGGTAACGGCAGGAAATCATCAGTATTACGGAAATCGCGGGGGGCAACGATTTTACCAATTCCTTGAAAGTCGGGGTGGTTTAAATCAATGGCATCATCGGCAACCGCCACCACCACACTGCGATCGCCCCGCGTGATATCCCAAGCCGCTTCGGCGGAGATATGAGATCCCTGAGCCAGTCCTGGGCCGCCACTATGGTTGAGATACCACTGTTGAGGATAATAGCGATCGCTCGGTCGATAACTCAGGGCACTGTAAACCACAATATTGGGTTCAGCGGCCAGAACATCCTCTCGTTCAATGAGACGATTAGCAATTTTAATCGGGTTTTCTGTGGCCTCTCGGGTTACCCGATAAATAAAGGCATTCTCTAACCCTACCAGATGGGTCTCATCCCCAAGTCCCAACCCCTGCGCCAGAGCCTGACGCGCCTCATCGCTGACCGAGTCAGCAAACTGAACCGTTAGGTCATCCGCTAAATAGACCAGGGTTCCAGGATTGTCCACCAGGGCATAGACATGACTGACAAAGGCCACATCCGGGCGATCGCGCGTCTGATCCATCACCGCCGTTAAGTTGGCCGAATCCGAGACCTCAAACTCTAGTAACACCGCCTCAGTACGGGATCCCACAGGGACTTGATTCAAACACTCCGCCGCCACCTGTTGCGCTAAACTCGACATCACCTCGGGCTGTTGCGGACGGGCAGTAAAGCGATTCTCAGTTTTCTTGAGGGCGAGGGTTTCGCCTGAGCGTTGCAGTGTTAAATCATCTGCCACTTGGGACACCTCCGGCGGGTATTAGGTTAGCCAAAATCCACCGCTATCTTAGCTGAGAATCTACCCTCCCCGTGAGACAATCTCCGGATTGATCCCCTCTGACAATGAAATGTTAAGATATCCCTGCATAGGCAAACCTCCTCATGGCCTTGGAATGCTCCGGGGATGGGGCGTGGGATTCCACGGTCGTTTTTTCGATTGTTCTGCACCGAAACCATTTCTATTCTAAGCAGGTAACTCTGTCCATGTTCCTCCAACCCACACATCGTTTCCGGCATCTGTCATCTATCACCGCTCTCCTAGCGGCGATCGCCACCTCGATGCTTGGCCCTGCCATAGCGATCGCCCAAACCGAACCGACCGACTCACAAACGGCGATTCGGGTGCCTATGGATAACAGTATTCTCAGTCTACCGGGAATTGAGTCTCTGATTGAGGAAGCCACCGCTGCCGTCTCAGCCCGAGACTATAGCCTCGCCATCCGCAAACTGCAAGAAGCACGAGAGGTGAGCAACCAACTCTCCAACTTCTATCAGCAACTGTCGACCAACTTCTCAGGTATCGACAATCGTATCTTCCAGCGGCAACGCAACCAAGCCCTAGAGGCGGCTCAACTTCGAGATACTGCTACCTATCAACTGGCCCGACTCCACCGCACTCAGAACAACCCAGAACTGGCGGTTCCCCTTCTTGTACAGGTGGTTCGTTCTCAAAACCCAACTCGTCCTCTGGGAAATCAGGCCTATCGGCAACTCTATGAATTAGGGTTTGCCAACTCAGAGTTTCGTCTCGAGGCCGATCAATTTGAGCCGGAACCCCAAGAGGAAGAATCCGTTGAGTCTGATCACGGCAATGAGCTGGCTGAGGCGCGGGAAGACTTAGAAGCCTCCACCGAGCTTCTGGACCAACAGGAACGGGAGCAGGGTGAACCCCTAGCGGTTTTGGCGTCGGACTCACTCCTAACCTTTGCTGGGATTGAGACGTTGATCGACCAGGCCAATACCGCGATCTCCAGTGAAGATTACAATGGGGCAGCCTCCACCCTACAAGAGGCCCGAGAGTTAGGGAATCAACTGTCGAATTTCTACCAAGATTTAGCGGCGGCGTTTTCAGGACTGGATGGCCCCATTTTTGAAGAACAGCGCAATTTAGCCCGAACAGCGGCCCAACGGCGAGATGAAGCCACCTATCAGTTGGCACTTTTACACCGCTCTCAGGACAATCCTGAGTTAGCTATTCCCCTGTTGGTGCAAATTGTGGAATCTCAGAACCCCACCCGAGAGTTAGGCAAGGATGCCTATCGCCAACTGTTTGAGTTGGGGTTTGTTAGCGATGCTTATCCCCGTAGCCGCAACTAGCCTGTCACTCAAAAACCACAGCAAACCGAGTGATAATCGAGTTTGCTGTGGTGTCCTATTGGAGGGTAGATCGCAGCAATCTACTCGGCCGATACCGGTTCAGGCATCAGGGAGGAATGGTGGTGTTCGATTAACCACTCACCATCCTGGTAACGATAGATATAGGAATAGCGAGCCATGGCCTCGCTGGAGTTTCCTTCTTCATCCTGCAAGGTGAATGTATAAATCCCCACGTCGTGGGCAACATTACACTCGAGCGTAATGGTTCGATGGTCAATGACTCCTTGAGGTTGTTGGCTCAAAAAGTCTACAAAATAGTCGCGAATCAACTCCGGAGTATTTCGTGGCTCGTTGGACAATGTGGCAAGTAGTACAGCATCAGAACTATAGTTGGCTGCAACCTCATCGGGATCTAAGGTAGCCAGGGACTCATTCCAACGGTCAAAGAGAGCGGCCACATCCTCTTCACTGGCTTCGGCACAGGTGGGAGATTCGGAACTCTGAGCAACTAAGGGAGTCAGGGTCAGCAATAGGCTTGCTGATAGGGTTGACAATAAAGCGTTTACGTGCATCAATCAAAAAATCACAGAAACTTGCATAGACCCCAGTATAGGCTTAAATGTTCAGTCATTGAGAATCTTCTATGATTTGGGGATCAAAGTCGGGTATTCCCAGACGGGATAGTTACTGATGGCCTAGGGCGACCACGGCTCGACTGAGAAGGGATTGAGGGTAAGCCTCTTGCCATCCTCTCCCAGAAGAGGTTAGAGGTCGGTTATCCCCCCCTACTGCCTACTGCCTACTGCCTGGGGCGACCACAGCTCGGCTATCGCTCGCTGACCGCAAGGGTACGCCCCTACATCTTTTCTATTGCCTCATTTATACCCCTGAATAATCTGCAAACTCCCGCCCCCATACAGTTGCCGATCGCACCGCTGAAAGCCAACTGCCGATAGCAACCCCAAGAGGTCAATTTCAACAAACCGCCAAGCCGTTTCTGTTTCAAAGAGCCAGAAAAAGGGAGCCAGTCCTAGCCAAAATAGGGGATTCGTCGGTCGGTGAAAATCGGCAATGGCAAAAATTCCTCCCGGTTTAAGCACTCGAAAAACTTCCCAAATAATCCGATTGAGAGTGTCAGGGGTCATCTCATGTAAGGCAGCACTGGTATGAACAAGATCGAAGCGATTATCCTCAAACGGGAGATCTTGGGCAAAAGCTTCGACATACTGGGCTTGGGGAACATTGGCTTGGGCCCGTTCAAGGGAGCGAGGGGAGGCATCTAAGCCAACTACAGCATCGGAAACCTGAACTAAATACTGAGTGGTTTGTCCACTGCCACAACAGAGATCTAAAATGGCGGTGTCAGCGTCAATTTCTAAGTCCTTAAAGGCTAACGTTCGGAAGCGATCTTCTCCACCCACGCTCAATGCGGCAGTGCGGGAAATACTATCATAGAGCCATTGATGTCGGTAGCTCAGCTCACGAAGAAAAGTTGCCATGGGTTTGTCAAATGCCGGATAGATCTCAACGAGATGTCTCAATCGGGATTCAGTGGGGGTCTGCGTTTCTAGTGGTGTTTTTACTCTTGGGGTATGATACGCTAATCAGCCTCTTCCTTGCTAGCTCAGGAGGAATTGCCGCTGGGACGGTCACCGCTGCCTGGGGCGATCGCACCCTCCCCGAAGTTCCTCCCCCTCAATATCCGTCTGATTCGTTCCGCCGCTTTGGGACCGAAGACCCCCCCCATCACCTCAAGGAGTTAGCCCAACGTCAGTCTCACTACCAGCATCAGCGAAAGGTCATTCGTCGGGGTCGGCCCTCCCCTCTCTGGGAGGTGATCTTGGTTCGACTGGGGCTGCATCAACTGTTGGAGTCAGAGTCAGACGTAGAATCTGAGGAGGAGGATGACGCGTCGAGTAACTGACAAACTTCGTCATCGGAGGTCGGGAAAAACTGTTCGTACCAGAGTCCTAAATACCGGAAAGGATGAGGAGTGGCCGCACAGATCACCTCATCAACCCGCTCACGCAGAACCTCGACAATCGAGGGGGCGGCCAGGGGAACGGCCACAATCAGGCGTCTGGGACTTTGAGACTCCAGACTGGCGATCGCAGCGAGCATAGTTGCCCCCGTCGCCACGCCATCATCGACGAGAATAACCATGCGATCGCGGACTTGCAGAGGCGGGCGATCGCCCCGATAACGCTGGGCCCGACGTTCTAACTCACGGCGTTCTTGGGCAACCACCGCTTCAAACTCCTCAGGGCTAATCTGGGATGACCCTAAGACCTGAGGATTGCGGATAATTTCCCCACCCCAAGTCATAGCCCCCATCGCCAACTCAGGATTGTTAGGAAACCCCAGTTTACGAACCAGACAGAGATCCAACTCCACCTCAAGGGCCTCAGCCACCGCTGCGGCCACCGGAACTCCCCCTCGGGGCAATCCTAAGACCAAAACATCCTGACGTTGACGATAGGCCATTAACAGCTCCGCTAAATGCTGTCCGGCATCGAGGCGATCGCGAAAGATGGGAGTAGTCATCGGAGAATCCTCAGCGATGGCAACAGGAAGCAACGGCCGTCTTGCGTTTACCGTGCTCTAACCGCTACCGGGCAATTGTTGTGGAACGGTGATATTTTTAATTTTCTCACATTGAAGGGAAGGGGAAACGGTACAGTAGTGCTAGCCCAAAGAACCCTGCTTCAGAGGGCATCGTCCCGTTCCCCGAGAGTTTGCAACTGGAGCCATAGGAACCTTGACACCATCTTCTGCCCACCACCAACTCCTCGAAGCTGCCAAACATGGCGATCTTGAGAACCTAGAACGCTGCCTGAAGCAGCAGGTGGATCCCAACTTAGGCGATCGCCATGGTACAACGCCTCTGATGTTTGCCGCCTGCGGAGGTTCTGTGAGACTGATTCAGATGCTGATTGAGGCTGGGGCCGATGTCAATCAGCGACGAGACACCTTTGGAGTAACAGCCCTCATGTTAGCGGCGGCGAACCATCAACGCGAGGCCGTGGCGGCACTCCTCGAAGCCAACGCCGATGTCAATCTCGGGAATGAAGATGGCAGTACGGCTCTCATGGCCGCGGTGATGAAAGGAGATACGGCGATCGCCCATCTGCTCCTCGATGCCGGAGCCGATGTGAATCACCGGGATGACCAGGGTGATACGCCTCTCCATTTAGCCTTTCAAAAAAATTATCCCTCCCTGGTAGAAACCTTATTGAAGCTGGGGGCAGATGCCAATACCCCAACTCCCGATGGAACCCCAATTTTGGCCAAAGCATCTGAACAGGGCCATGGGGCGATCGTGGAGCATCTGATTGGGGCCGGTGCGGATGTAGATGCTTCCAATGCTCATGGGGCCACCGCCTTAACCCTAGCCACGGAAGCTGGCCATAGCCGCATTGTTCAACAACTGCTTCAGGCCGGGGCCAACCCCAATCATCGGAACCAGGATGGTAGTACCCCCTTAATGGTAGCGGCGGCGACCAACGATCGCACCATTGTGGAATCGTTGCTGGATGCAGGTGCAATGTTGGAAGCCGAGGATGCCGAAGGAGAAACGGCTCTCAACTGGGCTGTAGTAGAAGCCCAAACTGCGATGGTTGATTTATTGTTACAACGGGGGGCGATCGCCCAACGCAGTAACCGTCTAGGGGATACGCCTTTATTTGTTGCCGTTCTGCAACAGCAACCGGAAATGGTGCGTCTTCTCCTTGATGCCGGGGCCGATGTGAACAGCGGTCCCCCTCAGGACTCCCCCCTATTAGTGGCCGCCGCACAACAAAATATTGCGATGGTGCGCCAACTCCTCAACGCCGGAGCCGATCGCTTCGCTCAGGATAGCCATGGGCAAACTGCCCTTCATCTCGCGGCCCGCTACAATAATACGGATCTCCTGGCCCTACTGTTGGCCGATGGCAGCACCTGCGATCCTCAGGATGAAACGGGGTCCACTCCCTTGATGTGGGCGGCCCATTTTGGCCACCTAGCGGCCCTGCGATCGCTCCTAGAGGCCGGGGCTAATCTCGACCTAAAAAATAAGGGTGGTCACACAGCTCTCTCCATTGCCGAGTACAATCACAATCACGGGGCAGTTGAGATTCTCAAACATCCCCCATCCACCCGCTAAACTAATTCCCCTACTGCCTACTGCCCAGGGCGACCACGGTTCGGCTATCGCTCACCGACCACAAGGGTACACCCCTACGTCTTTTCTACTGCCTATTGCCTGCTTCCTACTGCCTCTTGCTTTCTTCCTCCCTGTTCCCTGTTCCCTATTCCCTATCATGACCAAGCGATTGATTTCGCTATCCCTACCGAACATCATTGTGATTGCGGCCGTTGTTCTGGCCCTGTTTGTGCTTTGGCAACTGCAAAGCCTGATGCTGATCTTAATGATCTCCGTTGTGTTGGCAGCCTCCCTGGCCCCAGTGGTGGATTTTAGCGAGAAGATGCTACGGCTTCCTCGCTGGCTGGCAACCATTTTGACCTACGTGAGTCTCATCTCTGTCTTAACGAGTGTGGTGTTGATTATTGGGCCACCCGTCTTTGAACAGATTGAGCGTTTGGTGCGACAGTTGCCAAAACTCTCGGAAGAGGTCTTGTCAGCGGTTGAATTAGCAATTATGCACGTCACCGATGCTCGCCCCGAGTTAGTGTTGGAACTGTTTGATACCCAGTCCATTACGCGCTGGGTGATCGGCTCCTCTCAACAACTGGTGTTGCGGTCTTACAGTATTACCCGAGGGATTCTTGGGGCAGCCTTTAGTCTAATTCTGTCCCTATTTATTTCCGGCTATATGGTGGCTGACAGTCGCAAGCTGGTTCGTAGTGTGGTGCAATTGTTCCCTCAACCCTGGGAGGATCGACTGGCGGATCAGTCAAAAGTCGTGGGACAACGGATGGGAGGCTATATTCGCGGTCGAGTCCTCGTCTCGATTATTTTGGCGGTGGCGACGTCCACGGTGTTAACGATTTTGGGCTTGAAAGATTTTGCCTTGGGGTTAGGGGCGATCGCCGGAGTCACTAATTTGATTCCTTTCGTAGGACCAATTCTCGGGGCGATTCCCGCTTTGATTGTGGCGATCGCCCAAGGAGGATGGTTAGTCCTCTGGGTGTTGCTGCTGTTTGTGGTGATCCAAAACCTGGAAACCTATGTTTTAGATCCCCTTCTAGTGGGCAATTCGGTGGGGGTTCATCCCCTATTTCAACTGCTCTCAGTGCTAGGGGGGGCCCAAGTCCTAGGCATTATTGGCGCCTTGATTGTTCCCCCCTGGTTTGCGGGAGCTTCCGCCTTAGTGGAAAATCTCTATTTACGCCCGAAACGGATTGCAGAAGCCCAAAATGAAAGTGCGGCGATCGCAGTCTCGGCGGCCCCGGTTCCGAGTCAACGGTCTTAGGGAAAGGGTGAGAAGAAGGCAAGAGGCAAGAGGCAAGAGGCAACTCAACTATATGGCAGAAAAATCCCCTTAGATTGGGATCAATCCAAGGGGAGTAGGCTTTTTGGTTTAAATCAGGCGTTAAGGGGATGCGTCTTGTTGACGTTTACGGCGTTGAGCGGCGACAACCGCCCCGCGTGCGACTGGAAATCCTGCAATGGGAATCACCTGATGGCGGCGTTCCGCCTCCAGTTGTTTTAACTCCTTATACTCAACCCAATGAATACAATTCACTGGACAGGTATCAATCGCCTCTTGGATTACCTCTTCCGACTCACCATCCTGATTGACCACTCGTGCGCGTCCGTAATCCGGCTCAATATAGAAGGTATTACGGGCAACATGGGCGCAATGCTTACAGCCAATACAGGTGACTTCATCCACATAAACGCCCTTTTCACGGAGCGCCCCACCTAATTCTGGCTCAAATCCAGACCGTTCCGGATACTCTCGCAGAACTCCTCCGAGTTCCGGTTCCCAGCCAGAACGGTCTTGAGATGATTGCTGTTTTGGATTTGGGGCATCCATCATAAAGTTAACTCCAGCGTTGCAACACCAGACGGATTGACCCGTCTGTTTGGGTTTGATGTTCTGAAACTTGGAATCCTTGTTTGGCGGTTTCCTGCATCACCGTCGCGAACGCGTACTGCTGGGTGATTTTGCTCAAAAACCGTTCTACGGGAATGGCTTGATTCCAAAATTGTAGGTCGGCCACTAGGTCATAGGCCTGGCCATTCCAGCTAAATCCAATGTCGTAGCCATTGTCCTGTTCAACAACCACCGCCGCTTGGTGAACCTGGCCGCGATAACCTCGAACATCTTTCGGACCTGCCTTCCAGTCAATCTTCAGTTCCGTCAGAGCCTGTTGTAAGGCATTGAGGTCACGGATTTGGGTTTTGATATGGCTAAAGTGAGACATAGCTTTAAGGAGGGATTTGTTAACGGTAAGAACAACAGATGGGATAAAGAAAACGGCAGACAACTACCATTGACTGTAGGATTGAACCTGAGCAGTCGTTGTTGCCGAATTTTCCTGGGTTTGTTGGTAAAACTCAGAGGTTTTCTCCTGATTGAGAACAATTCCGAGCTTTTTCTCAATTGCAGCCGTGACCTCAGCACAAGAGGCTCCGGATATACCGGTCACCTGTTCGACCACTCTGCCATCGGGGTAAATCGTAAATTCGAGTGTTTCCATAAGCTCTGGGGAACCACGAGGGGGACGATAGATGCCTTGAGGTCGATAGCCAGAATCCGCCCCGGCAGCAAAATGTGACCACCGGGAGCTTCTGAACTCAATCGGTCTTAGATAAAATCTTAATAAATTGTTTTGTTACGATTCAAGGCTTTGCGTAACTTAACAATTGTTGAGCCACGCACGTTGACTTTTACTAAGTTTGTCCCAAATTCCCAATTCCGTCAAGGCGATCGCTCCAACAATTGCAAAGTTTTGTCAGTTAGCCACAGGTTCAACCTGTTAAGAGGATGGCTCAACGGCCAGGGATATCAGGGTCACCTCAACCTGAGACCGATAAATCAAGGGATTATCCGTTTCAAAGGCAATGGACTCCACTGCGGCCGGAAGGGGCAGATTAGGCAGCTCAAGCCCTTGCCAGAAGGCAAAACCTTCGTCACGGGAGCGGGGTAAGTGACTAAGGATCACCCCATTCTCTGAGGTAGTGGGGAGAATCCGATAGACTCCATCGCTGCCATCCTCATAGGTAACCCGCATTCGTACCGGGGCGGCTCTTAAGAGGGTTTTAATAATTTTGCCTAGGAACGACTCTTTAATGGCGATCGCCCCCCGCAGCATCTGTCCCTCCATCTGTGGGAGGGTCATGGGTTCGTTCCAGGAGAGCGATCGCCGCTCAACCTCGGGAGACTCCACCCAGGGCCGAGGCTGCGATCGCGGTTCTAGGAGCATCAAGTTCTGATATAACTCCGTGGGAACAAACTCGGGAAACTGAGGGGAAAGCTGATACTGAGAGAGCACCTGAAACAACGTCGCCGGTTCCGAGACAAAGGGATGTCGTCCATCCAAATCGATAAAATCATAGAGAATTGCCTCGGGGGGCTGTTCCCTTATTCCCTCAGCCGTCCAGTTATCCAAACCCGTGGTATAGGCCGTATAAGACTGTAACGTCCGTCGGGGTTGCCAGTTGAGATCATTGGCGGGAATCAAGGCAATCTCCCAGGGCATGACATCGACGGTTTTTGGCTCTAAATAGGCCTTAACCTCTTCACTGAGGCGAAGGGGCCAGACAGCATCGTTTGAGGCCACCTGGACTTCTTCGAATATCTGGGAGAAGTTCAAATGAGTTACACGGCTTAACACCAGTCGCGGTTGGTGAATCAGAGAGAGGTTCCATGCGATTTTGGGATGGCCAAACACCCCAGGAAACTGCCAATATAGGCCCATACTCGCCAGCATCAGCAGCATCACGACACCGCCAAAACGGCGTGTCTGACGGCGAGGCCGCTCTTGCAGCGCTAAACTCAGCAAAAATGGGATCACGAAAAAGAACATAAATACATGGGCATCCTGACGCACAAACCCATGTTTGAGAACAATCCAGAGACTAAAGGTCAACGCCAAAAACAAGCCCAGGGAACGACCGGTGACGGAGCGAGCAAAGAGGGTTAAGAGGATGACCACCATCGCGATCGCCAGGCCCAACTCCGCCGACGGTCCAATGAGACTCATGGCACTAGAGTAGCCGGAGGACACTTGCAACGACCCCAAAACAAACCCCAACATGGAGGGCCGCTGCGTCATCAACACCACCCCCGTTAAGGTCACAGCAAACACCGCTAGACTGCTGAACCAGCCCAGACTGGGGCGAAAATTAGACCAACGGGGATTCGCCTTGAGATAGCGTTGCGTCCCCCAACCCCAAACCAGGGCGATCGCCGCCGAGGGAAGCAGTCGTAACATCCCCTCTCCCACATCTCCATGTAACCCAACAAAGGTCACTGCCATGGCACTTCCTGTCGCCGTCAACAGGATAACCAGAGCCTCCTGAAGTTTCTGGCCAGATTGCTTTGAGCGATATAGGGGGTACAGATGACCCAGCCAGTACATCAGGAAGGCCCCAAAGGTCATCGCCCCCGCCGTAAACTTTACCAGGGCCGACAATCCGGCCCAGCTGCCTAACAAGACGGCGATCGCCAACCCCTTGCGACCCCGTAGCTGGGGAACCCAAGACAACACCAATAGATAGCCCAAGACCAACAAATAGTCTAACGCCACCAAACTATGGTAGACACCAAGAAGACTAAACACCCAAAACAGCCGTCGAGTCAGAGACTTAATCCTCCAAAATTGCACTGCGGCTAACCCCAAAAATAGGGTATGAACGATGGACTTAAACCAAGCGATTTGTTGATAGTTTTCCGGTGATAATGACCCTGAGACCAAATACCCAAGGGGGCCATAGGTATAAATTACATCTTGACCAAAACTAATATTTTCTTGGGGGAGACGACTTAAGGCATAGACCCAGGAATCAACCCCTATAAAAATACCGAAGTGCAAAACAGGAAAGCAAAGGCAAAATAAGTAGAATAATCCAGCCAAAAACAAGAGTCCAATAATAAGTTTTTTGGGCTGTATTTTCTGCCAGGTGGTAGGTATTACAGGGGATTTTTTCATTGCTCTAAAATTCCCAACATCAAAATTGCACCAATTAGATGAGCCTTCACGATCAACGACTGACTTGAACCAGGTTTTCTAACGGAATAAACGTTGTTTCACCATCATAAATCCAAGCACGAATTGTTGTGACACCTTCAGGGAATGCCGTTCCCGGCACATCAATTTCCCAGCGAGCCTGATCGTACTCAGGCATCTCAAAGACCTGGGCGAGATCAGGACTTTTCTTATTCACTAAGGTGGCGGCAAAAAAGGCAGGACGATCATCTTGAGACAATAAAACAAGCTCCGGAGTTTCAGGTCGACCGGGAAATATAGACCATCCTGATATGCGCAAGACGGATTCAGGGGTTAAGGGGATCACCTCTCCGGGAGGTGGTTCATCAATAATGCCATAGGAGGTTTCTGAAATTTGGGAAAACTCAACATCACGAATAAATCCAAAAAAACCGAGTTGATCAAGCTGAGGATACCAAATTTGCTGAACCATCTTTGGATCAACATAAACATGCAGCAGGCAGCTACTGGGGGAGGGTTCCATATACTCAATTAAAGCCAAGCACTGTTGACCGAGCCTCCGGTCTTCATAGAAACGTTCTCCAGCCTTTAGGGCATCGAAGGACTTGGAAATAGAAAATACCGCAAAAACAACAGCCATAGCCCCATAAAAAAGCCGCCAGGGCTGGCGTTGACAACAAATTCGCCCAATGTGAATTAAGCCAATTAAAATCAGGACTGTCACAGTTGTGTAGCGTGACGCCAGGGCCCCATGAATCCCCAATACCGTTCGCCCCACTGTCGTCATGGCCGCGAATCCTAAGGGAAAGATTAATAGCGGTAGCCAAGCGGCTAACTCATGCCGTTTATCCCGTTGCTGCCAAAATAGCCAAAGGCTGAGAATACAACCGAGTAAAACCATAGCACCGACCCAACTTACCGTCCCCGGTTCTGTCGCAAAGGTACGGCCTAAAATTGCCAGAAAGAAGGGAATGGCTTGATCGGGATGTTGTAAAACATAGGTGCGATCGGGATTATTAGCCGGTTCTTGGTAGCCGCTGGCATATACGACGACAGATCCCACAAACAGTAACAGCCAGAGAACCCGTTGTAGATTCGGATGGGTTGAGGCTTGACTGCGAACCCAAACCAAGGGAAAGACAGCCAGCCACACTAACAAGCCATGGGCCCCAGAAAAACTAACGAAGATGCCAAAAAGGGCGCTTAACATAAACCCTTTATCGAGCCAACGGTGTTTTTGGGGATATTGTAACAGGGCGATCGCCAACACCAAACAGGTCGTCTTCCAAAACCAGGCCAGTTGAAAACCCCAAAGCCAGTTCTCATACTGAACCAAAGAAAACAGTAAGATGACTGTAATGATATCGGCAAACGGCTGCCAATTTCCGGGGCTGGGGTTGTGGAGACGCTGCTGTCGTGAAATCCAGTACAGACCGATGGCTGAAAAAATTGTTAACAGGATACTAAAATACTGTTGAACCTTAACATTCCAATCTGTTGCGAAGGCTAAAGCCGCTATAAAAAAGCGAGGAATTAGCATTCGGTGCTCATTATGAGCGACCCAAAAATCAGCGAACGTCGCCGTTTCTAAGTGGATTTTATGAAATAAACTAATTAAGGTCAACGAATCCATAAAGGGGACGTTGACCCCAAAACGATTAACAAACGCCAGGGTAGCTAAAACTGGCAACACATAGAGTAAACTAAACCAGTTAAAGGCTTTAAATAGCTTTGGGGTCATCATGTCAAGAACTCCTGTGAGTTCAATCTCCACTTGTTTATAACATTAGCTTAAAACTTGGGTTTTGAAGCAATGATTAAAAATTGTTTGCCCAAGATTTTCCAAGCAAAAGGAAGGGATAAGTACAATGACACAGTCCAGAGAGGAAGTTGCCGTCCATTAGCCATGGTGTAAGGCAGAAACCGTGGAATACAGGTCTTAACGACAAATCCCTTCAGTTCCAAAATTTCTGACATCGACGCATCCGTTAGGGGCAAATGATGATCAAAGAAATCCCAGTAAGATCCCCCGGTATATCGTAAATTAGGTCCCAGGCAGATAATTTTACCTTCGGGCTTCAGGCAGCGATAGGCTTCTGAGATGGTTTGACTCAAACTTTCTTTAGAAAAGAGATGTTCCAGGAAATTGCTAGTAAAGACTACATCCAAGGACTCATCGGGGATCTCCCAGGCTTGAGAACAGTCTTGATGTAAGAACTCAATATCTGAACTGAGATAGGTTCCGGCATCAGGGTTGAGATCCATGGCATACTTGCTCTTGGCCTCAACTTGATTGATAAACTCCCCCCAACCACAGCCGAGATCAAGGATATCCTGATTCTTGCCAACTTTAGCTTGAAAGTAGGATTTGACCAAGACTTGCCAAACCCGACGACGATACTGAGCAATTTTGACAAAGCGCCGTTGATATTCCTGCTGTAGTTCTTGCGCTAACATGATTGGGTCTCTATCCTAAAGGTTCTGGAGGTTCGTTCTGAGTATAGCCCCATTCACTCCGAGAACCTTAGAGAAAAATGCCTTTCACTTGGGTTTCCTCGCGGACAATCCAATCATAAATATCCTGAAGGGTACGCTGAATCCCCCGTTGAGGAGTCCAGTTTACCTGGGACATGATTTTGCGAGAGTCGGTGATAAAAATGGGAATATCACCGGGACGTGTTTCGGGAACTGGGGTAATTTCGATCGCCGTCCCGGTGATCTCCTGACAAATCTGGGTGGTTTCTAAGAGAGACACCTGATTCTCAAAGCCTCCCCCAACATTAAAGGTTTCTCCCTGAAGGCGATCGAAGTTCTGAAGCTGTAAATCCAGCAAATCCAGTAAATCCTCTACATGGAGGAAATCCCGAACCTGTTTACCCGTCCCCCCATAGCCAATATATTTGAGAGGTTTCTGGAAATAATGGCGGGCCACCCACAAGGCGAACACCCCCTGATCCACTTTTCCCATTTGCCAGGGGCCCGTCAATACCCCACAGCGATTGACGAGAGTTCGCAGATTATAAGCATCGGCGTATTCAGCAATCAGCAGTTCTGAGGCAAGTTTCGTGGTTCCATAGAGCGATCGCGCGCGATCGAGGGGGAAGTCTTCGGCTATCCCATAGGGGGAAACTCCCGCAAACGGCTGTTCCTCCTGTAGCGCAAAGCGTGTCTCGGTTTCGTCGTAGTTCAGTTGGCTGAGATAGGAAATGGGATAAACCCGACTGGTGGAGAGAAAGACAAAATCGGCTTGAGTCTGACGGGCCAACTCCAAACAGTTGACGGTTCCCACTAAATTGGTTTGTAAGAGATATCCCGGCGAGCCATATCCCGCCAACACCGAGGGTTCAGCGGAACATTCGAGAATTAAATCTGGGTGCAGTCGCTGGGGATCTAAGTCTTCCGGGTTGCGGATATCTCCATGGACAAACTCAATTCCTGCTGCTTTGAGACGGGGAAGATTCAATTCTGATCCCCGCCGCTTCAGGTTATCTAAGGCGGTAATCTGCCAGTTGGGATAGCGTTTGGCAAAGCCTAAGGCCAGGGAACTACCGACAAATCCGGCACCTCCGGTGATTAAAACATTCTGAGTCATGGGACTGGGTAATCGATGCAGGATTAGGGGGTCTGTTTTCCAGAGGAAATGGCTTCGGCTGGGGTGGGTGTGACGACTCTCGCAGTGGCTTGACGGCGGTAGTCACCCCGTGATAGCCAACGTTCGAGAAGCACGTAGAGGACGATAAACAGGTAACGACTGCCCATTTCTTTGATTTTTAGCTTGGAGACGCCAGCTTTGCGGTTTTGCCAGCGAATGGGGGTGGTGACGTAGCTATATCCTCGGACAATGGATTTCAGGGGAAGTTCGACGGTGAGGTTGAAATGGTGGGAGAGAATCGGGTGGATACCCTCAATCACTTCGCGACGGTAGGCTTTGAAGGCGTTGGTGCTGTCGTTGTAGCCGAGGCCAAAGAGAACCTGGATAAAGAGATTGGCCAGACGGTTCACCACTAATTTGTGACGAGGATAGTCGATCACCTCTCCTCCGCGCACAAAGCGAGAGCCAAAGACGCAATCGTAGCCTTCTTGCAGGAGGTGATAGTAGGTGAGGATGTCCTCGGGAGAGTCCGAGGCGTCGGCCATGACGATCGCCACCGCATCGCCGTTAAACTGTTCTAAGCCACAACGCAGAGCAAAGCCGAAACCGTTGGGGTAGTAGTTGTTGACGTAGCGAACGCGGGGATTCTCTTGGCTGAGTTGTTGCAGGACGGTTTCGGTGCGATCTCGGCTATTATCATTGACCACGACAATTTCATAGGGAACCTGATGCCGCTCTAGTCGTTCGGTAATGGCGGTGACGGTTTCTGTAATCGATCCCTCTTCGTTATAGGCCGGAATGACAATGGAAAATAGGGAAACCGGGGCATGGACACCCTCCTCAGTCCCCTCGTGAGTCTTTTTTGAATCCGGGAAGGCCGCTTCTAAGCCTTCGGGCCGATAGAGTTGGGCATTTTCTGAACGGCGATCGCGGAACACCAGGCGATCGCTAACAATGTAGTTAAACACCGCACTCACCAATACCCCCACCAGGGTGTTCACCCCATAACTGACCTCCAACCAATCCAGGAGAGGGAAAATGGCAAACACCCGCAATACCACAGATGCCCCAGCGGAGAGATGATAGAGGGGAAGTTGACGCAGTAGCACCTCTCGCCATCGCCAGGTTCCCCCCCGCCAGACCCAAATCCGGTAAATCACGAAGCTAAACAGCAGCGACAACTCAATCGAGATGATATTGGCGGCATTGCGAAGCACCGTCGTATCCCAGCCGGCGACCTCGATGAACAAAAACATCAACAGCAGATTGAAGGCTGCGGCTACCCCTCCCCCAAATAGGAAGCGAACGGCACGTTTTTGCCAGAATCTTTGAACAACTTTCATATCATCCTTAATCTCGTCACAACAAACCTAACCCAGCAGCCTTTTACCAGCGATCGAGGTTTTGACTATAAATTTCTTTGAGGATTTCTGGAACTCCGTAGGTCAACTTCCACTCGGGATAATGGGACTTAAAGCGACCCAAATTTCCAATCCACCAAATATGATCGCCACTGCGATTGCTCTCTTGATACTCCCAGTTGAGCTGTTTCTCAGCGATTTCCTCACATTGGGCGATCGCCTCTAGCATTGAGCAGTTGCTTTCCCGGCCGCCGCCAATGTTGTAGGTTTCCGCCACCCGAGGCTGTTGATAGAAGTGATAAAAGGCATTCACCAAGTCGTAGCTGTGAATGTTGTCCCGGACTTGTTTTCCCTTATAGCCATAGACCTTATAGGGAGTTCCGGTGACCGTACATTTCATTAAATAGGAGAGAAAGCCATGCAACTCTGCCCCGGAATGACTCGGTCCCGTGAGACATCCCCCTCGGAAGCAGGCGGTTTTCATCTCAAAGTAGCGGCCATATTCCTGAACCAACACATCCGCTGCCACCTTGGAGGCCCCAAACAGGGAATGCTTACAATGGTCAATGCTCATCGACTCGTCAATGCCATTGTAGAAGGGATGACCCTCTTCAATCTCCCAGCGGCGATCGCGTTCCACCAGAGGCAGCCGGTTGGGATTATCGCCGTAGACTTTGTTGGTAGAACAAAAAATAAAGACCGCCTCGGGACAATGTTGGCGAGTCTGTTCTAGGAGATTCAGGGTTCCGTTCGCGTTGACGGTGAAATCTGTAAACGGGTCTCGCGCGGCCCAATCGTGGGAAGGTTGGGCCGCCGTATGGATAATCAGGCCAATTTCGCGATTATAAGTTTTAAACAGGCTCTCCATGGCCGAGCGATCGCGAATATCACTGTTGTGATGGATATACTGGTCGCCATATTTCTCCTGTAGGCGATCGCGATTCCACAGGGTTGAGGCACCCTCCCCGAAAAACGACTCCCGCAGATTGTTGTCAATCCCAACCACGGTAAAGCCTTTCTCACAAAAAAAACGAACCGACTCCGAACCAATCAAGCCAGCCGAGCCAGTCACCAAGACAATAGACATAAGAACTCTCTCACACAGACCACAACGACACCACTGTCCAGGGGCTGTCCTAAAACCGCAAGACTTGGACGACAAACACCCCAAATTGGGGGGATCGTAACACAAATTCCCTCACTTATAGGGGCATAACCCACCCCTAGCCCCTCCCAGGAGGGGAAATTTTCGCCCCTACTCTTGTCCCAACCTGGTATCGAAACCGACCGCAGGGGGAGATAATGGGGAATTAGTCTGTTTTCAACGATGAACGTCCTATGACTGTTAACCAAACTTCCCCCCTCTCCGTCGGCATATTAGGCTTCGGCGGCCTGGGACAAGCGGCCTGTCGTCTTCTGAGTCCTAAACAGGAGATGCATTTTTGTGCCGTTGCCGATGGCCAAGGCTACGCCTACAACCCCGAAGGACTTGATGCCGATGCTCTCATCACCGTAACCCGCGATCGCGGTTCCGTCGGATATTTAGACAGCCAAGGGGTTCTCAGTGACCAAAGTATCCAGGACTTAATCGCCGCCGCACCCCAAGTTGACGGCTATTTCCTGGCCCTTCCCAATCTCCCCAACACCTTTATGGCCTCGGTGGCCCGTCAATTTATCGCCTCTGGCTGGAAAGGGGTGTTAGTGGATGCCTTAAAACGAACCAGTGCCGTAGAACAACTGCTGGGGTTACAAGATGAGCTGCAAGCCGCCGGAATCACCTACATGACCGGCTGTGGTGCCACCCCAGGACTTCTCACCGCCGCCGCCGCTTTAGCCGCGCAAAGTTACGCCGAAATCCATCACGTGGCCATCACCTTCGGCGTGGGGATTGCCAACTGGGAGGCCTATCGCTCCACCATTCGCGAAGATATTGCTCATATGCCAGGCTACGATGTGGAGACGGCCCGGGCCATGAGTGATGACGAAGTGACCGCACTCTTGGACAAAACCAACGGCATTCTCAAGTTAGAGAATATGGAGCACGCCGATGACATCATGTTAGAGTTAGCCGGCATTGTCGATCGCGATCGCGTCACCGTCGGCGGCATCGTCGATACCCGCAACGCCAAAAAACCCCTCAGCACCAACGTCCAAGTCACTGGCCGCACCTTCGACGGCAAAATTTCCACCCACACCTTCACCCTCGGCGACGACACCAGCATGGCCGCCAACGTCTGCGGTCCCGCCTTCGGCTACCTCAAAGCCGGGATCAGCCTCCACCGTCGCGGCCTTCACGGACTCTTCACTGCCGCTGAGGTCATGCCACAGTTTGTCCGCTAATCCCGTCCCTGATCACAAATTCGGGGAAATTTGAAGTTTTGTGACAAAAAGTCGGTAATCTTTGTTACAATCCCCTTAGCTCTAATGAGATTCTTTCGACTCCCCCAGGGATGACGAGAGGTTTCCTCATGGTTATCAGAGCTAACGTGATTGGTTTTGGTTGGTTTTCACTGGGTCGGCATTACGCCGGCTTTTTTATTGCGCCAGTATTGATTTAAAAATCAACGCATCCTCAGAGACCCATTAAATATGTCTGTACTAGCAAAAATTGATCTGAATAGGATAAAAAAACTGGGGAAAAGAAGGCAATAGGCAATAGGCAATAGGCAATAGGCAATAGGTGGGGAAGTCTTTCCCCACTCAGAGTCCTAAGCCAATCTTCGATTGCTAAAAAATTTGGGTGCATCTCAGTTAGGCAAGTTTGAACCTACCCCGCGCTATCGCGCACCCCTCCCAGGAGGGGAAATATTTGAAAAATCCCCTCCTGGGAGGGGGAGGGGTGAGTTCTCTGAAGTGATCGCATGCATTGAGATGCACCCAAATTTTTATGGCTATACCTCCGTATTATCACTTGTTGGACTGTGGGATTTAGGATAAAATCTGCCTCGGTATGAGCGTTTTTCTCTCCTCTGTAATTTGACTGGCTCTGCTTAATGGATTGGGAGCATTGCACTCAGAATGTAGAGCGTTCAGCATCGTCACATTTTTTACTCTGTATTTTATTTTGATGACAGTCAACTCTAAACCAGCTAGATGGCAGCAAATTCGCCTGATAAACCTCGCACTCTTCACGGTTTTATATCTCCTCAGACGGCCGGCTGATGCCCTTTATCCCTCCGTTTGGAATGAGGATGGAGTGTTTAATATCCCCCAAGCCATTGAACATGGCTGGTCAAGTTTATTAATACCCGTCAACGGCTATCTAATTATCCCGTCTAAAATTATTACCCTCTCCAGCTTATCAATCTCAGGCTTATTTTATCCTGAAATCGCCTATGTACTAACGATGACCATTACCATTTTAGTCATGGTCATTCTTACATCGAGTCTGATTGAATTACCCAAGAAGGAGTATTTGCCGATTATCATCGCCTTGCTACCCTACGACCCTGAAGTTTTTTCAACCCCCCTCTACATATTTTGGTGGACATCGTTGTTGCTTCTGGTTCCGTTACTTGCGTCATCAAAAGCCAAGAGTAAAACATCAAAATTCATGATTATAGTCTCGACTACTTTAGGCTGTCTCGGTTCACCAATATCGATTGTCCTCATCCCCACTATGATAATCAAAGCCTATATTACCCGAGCTAGGTTCAACTACGTCATTTTAGGTTTATGGTCTGCACTGTCGGCGATTCAGATGTATTTCTCCCTGAGTCAGGTCAGTGAGAAGATTGATAGTTCTAAGTTTTACATGGCTTTACCTCAATTGATTGGAACTTATATTACGTACAACAACTTTTTTTCAAGCCCCAATTTCATATCCTATATACTGAGTCTGGCGTTTCTATTGATTGGTAGCTTTGCCCTCTATAATACGTTACGTTTGAAAAAATCGGATTTTTTTAATACATCAATCGCTTTTTTAGCGGTTTTAAGTACAATTCTAGCCTCATGGCTAAGGACGAATTTGGAAATTCATCCATTTCTCGCTGGCCCCCGATATTTCTTTTTTCCTTATATATTTATCTCTATTTTTCTGATAGCAATTTATGGGATACCCTCACAAAGCATTGCTCGCCTAAAACCTAGCTTTCTCAAAGGACTTTGCTTTCTAATATTAATTATTTCTTGCACGACAACTTGGATTCAAAATCCCTCTCTTTTTTATAGAACTCATCACCCCTTGAATTGGAGAGAGGAACTATACAATTGCATCTCATCTCCAGATAGCTATGACTTAACAATTCACTTTGATGGAAATATTTCACAACCATGGAGACACAAGTATTCTCGTGAAACCTGTGTAAAAATCACTCAAAGGGGTCTGTTTGCCCAATGGTACGAACTCGATAAAACCTGGCTCCAAGAGTTCAAAAGCAACCCTGAAACTCACCCCTAAATCGCGTCTCAGAAAATTCTCCACATCCCCGGGCGCACCAGTTGCAATACGCCCCTCCGTTTTCGTCCCCCTACTGCCTACTGCCTACTGCCTACTGCCTTCTTTTCCCTATTTCCCAAACACCAACGAGCGATTATTCGCCGGCATCTCCACCATCTCCCGAAATCGTAACCCCCGTTTCTCCGCCGCTGCAATCACCGCCTCTTGGTCACGCACCCCCCAACTTGAATCACGATCGCGCAGCATTAAATCAAACCCCTCATTACTCGGCGAGGTATGTTGGCCGTTTTCCTTATAGGGGCCATATAGATAGAGAACCCCCCCAGCAAGCAGTAGCCGTCCCGCCCCCGCCAACAGACCCAAACAAGCCTGCCAAGGGGCAATATGAATCATATTGATACAGACCATGGCCTGAATCGGCTGTGCCTCTAATTCTGGAGGGGGCATCCGTTCCACCGTCCATTCCGACTCACAGGCATTCAACTCCAACGGAGACAATAGGCGATCGCATCCCGTCTCTTGCCGCCAGGCCTCAATACTTTCCAAGGCCAAGGGATTGGGATCTGAAGGTAACCAGAAACGGGGGGCCAACCGAGGCGCAAAAAACGCCCCATGTTCCCCCGTTCCGCTGGCCAACTCCAACACCGTCCCCTCGGGCGGTAATACCCGCTGGAGAACCTGCAAAATCGGCTCTCGGTTCCGTTGCGTTGCCGCCGCAAACTGACGGCGATCGCGCGGCTGTTCTATCATTGAGATCCTCAGGCTCCACTGTCCATTCCTAATGGTCTATTATCCCTGATCCCCAAGACCATCTGGCTGTAACGTCTCCGAGACCAATGAGATAACCGCATCGAGTTGCTCAGACTCCTCTTGCGTTGCTGAGACGACCAACATCAAGACTTGGGAATCTACCTGCCGTAAAAAGATCCGTCCTGACAGGGGTGTGGCCCCCAGAGTTCCCGTCCAATCAACCAGCAGCAGCCCCGTATCAAGCGGTCTAACGGTTCCTAACTCAAAGCCTTCCCCCCGTTGCAACCGATCAATGGCAAGTTGCACTAACTCATCATCAATCAGTTGTCGGTCATTGGCTCGCTGTTGCACCTGAACCGTGTACGCCAGGTTTCCAGAGGGGGATTCCAGCACCGTAACCCCCGAATTCACCGACGTTCGATAGTCCTCCAACACCCCGACCTGGAACTGTCCTGGCTGCTGATAGACATTTTCGCTCAGTCTTAAGCCCGCCGTATCCACATCAGGCAGAACCGGTAATTCTTCGAGTTGAAACTCAGCCGGTTCTGTGGATAACGCCCCATTATCATTATCATTCACCACCGGTGTGGGAGGGGGTGACGTTTCCGGGACGGACGGCGGGTCCGGTAAGGGATTTCCCGTTCCTGGGTCCCCTTGAGCCACCTCACCGACTTGGGCCGGGACTTGGGCGATCACCAACCCTTTCGTTGCCAAACCGCCCCCAGGCAGTGACCCGTTTCCCATTAAGGCAATGGAGAGAGCTACCGACAACCCCAAAACGAGAAACCCAAAATAACCTTTCATGAACGCTTTCCAGTAAACAACACCGACATTACGGAGTCGGTAAACCGAGAATCGAATCCGTATTCCCTGTAAAGAACAGTCCCGCAATACAACCGGTCATCAATGTCGCCAACGTGGCGGCCCATAAGGCCTTAAAGCCCAACGCCGAAATATCCGATCGCCGGTCCGGAACGAGGGTGGCCAACCCGCCCACGAAAATGCCATAGGAGGCGAAATGAGTAAAACCGCACAACACATAACTGACAATCAGCAGGGCCCGAGGGGTCAGTACCCCAGTTCCCGCCAATTGAGCTAGGGAAATGTAGGGCGGAATATTGGTTTCAAATAACCGTCGGCCAATAATCACAGAGCATTCCCAGAGTACTTGCCAATTCTCTTGGAAGTCCTCCGTAAAGGGAATGGGTAGAGAGACTCCCGTTAGGAAGGTCAGAGGCAAAAAGAGTGCCCCTAATAGGTTTTGCAGGGTTACGACTTGGAAAATCTCCCCCAAGACTCCGGGAAGTTGCGTTAGAAACGTAAAAAACTCGTTGACTAGGGCAACGAGTCCCAAAATCGCGATAATGACAGCCGCAATCCCCACTGCCATTCTGACCCCATCCAAGGCCCCGCCAATTAGACTATCCATAGGATTAGGCTTCGGCTTATCGGGGTCTTTAGAGTCTTCGGAGTCGTCAGGAACCTGGCCGAAGGTTTCGGGAATTGTGGTCTCAGGAACTAGGAGTTTAGAGAGGACGAAACAGGCGGGAATCGTCATAATCGAGGCCGAGACCAGGTGCCCCGTGATGGTGGGGAAGGTGGGACGCAAGAGTCCCGCGTAGAGTGCTAAAACAGAAGAGGCGATGGAGCCAAAACAACTGGCCAGAATGGCGCAGAGTTCACTGCGGCTCATGTTGGGCAGAAAGGGTTTAATGGCGATCGCCGACTCAATCCCCACAAAGATATTAGCGGCCCCAGCGAGGGATTCAGCCCCACTGATCCTCAGAGTCCGCCGGAAGACTTTAGCGAATACCTTAACAATCGGCTGGATGATCCTGAGGCGGTAGAGCAAACTGACAAGGCCTGAGAAGAAAATCACCTGGGGTAAGGAACGGAAGGCCAAGATAAACCCCGGATTCAGGTTATCGGGACCGAGGCGATCGCCCGGAACCGGTACATAGGGGTCTCCAAACGTCCGCACTAGCCAGCGTCCAGCGACACCGGGACCCGGACTGCGTCCAGGGTCTGGCACAAAGGGGGACATATCCCCACCAAAGAGAAATCGCGCTCCAGCTTCTGAAGCATCGAGAAGTACATTTAAGAGGTCGTTAATCCAAACCACGACATTGCTGCCGATTCCAAAGACGATGCCACCCACGACCAGTTGCAAACCAATGCCCCAAAGAATGGTATTCCATGAGACAATCCGTCGATCTTCGGACCCGAGCCAGGCAACCAGACATAACCCAACTAGTCCGAGCGCAGACAATATATTCAACATGCTCGTTCACTCCTTTGGCATCGCCAGGGGATTGGAAATCCTGGGACTGCCCGATCAGTTGAGTCCCCTTGCCCTCAAAGACAGGAGACTTCACCAAGACATTACCTTAAAACCGACGCGATCGCATCTTATGCGGAGGAGAAAGTGAGAGAATCTTTAAACACCCCCATATTTGCGCGAGTCTCCCCAACTCAAACTGACATCCCCGAGTTCTAGCGATCGCCCCAGGCTTCCCTTTAAACTGAGGGTTCAATACATTACCGAGGTGTGGAATGGACGTTGATGAACTACTGCAACGCTACAAACGAGGCGATCGCTGCTTCGATAAGATCCAATTACAAGAATGTGAACTCCTGAGTGCCCAACTGAATGAGGCCAGTTTTGAGGAAGTCGATTTCCGCCAAGCTCGTTTAGGCCGCAGTTATTTCCAACGCTGTCAGTTTCGCCGGGCTAACTTGAGCGAGGCCATCCTCTGGGGAACGGACTTTACGGACAGCGACTTATCCGGGGCCCTCTTTCGCGATGCCGATTTGAGTGCCGCTCGTCTGACACAGGCGACTCTCAAGGACAGCAATTTTCTCAAAGCCATGCTCTGTGGCGCCAATTTAAGTCGCGCTAACTTAGAGCGAGCCAACCTGATTTTCGCCGATTTACGCTCCACATCGGATCAGCGCACTAACCTTGATGGAGCAATTCTCCGTCGGGCGGATTTTAGCTATGCTCAACTGAGTCAAGCTCAACTGCATCATGCGGATTTCCAAGGCGCAACTCTCACCCGGGCTAATCTCGCCACTGAACCCGGAATTATCCCTACCGATTTAACTGGCGCTGATTTGCGGGACGCTGACCTCAGCTATGCTGACCTCAGTTACGCCATTTTGCAAAATGTTAATTTGCAGGGGGCAGATTTGACGGGAACGATTCTTGATCATGCGGATTTGCAGGGCGCAACGCTTCCTGATGGCTTTCAACCTACCCCTTAAACGTTGTTAGTAGATAGTGGATAATGCACCAACTTTGTTGATGTATAACCAAAGTTCATCACGAGCGGATGGGGCGTTATCTTAGCTGTTACATCCAAAAAGGGACACTTTCCTAAACTCAAGAAAGTGTCCCTTTTAAAGTTATTAATATGAGGACGCAGGCGCATTGTTGAACTGCGATAACGTTCCGTCAATAAGACCTATAGGTGAGTCAAGAAACCAATCACACCATGGCCGGTGGCGATTTCTAGGGCGATCGCACTGATGAAACCAATCATGGCTAAGCGACCGTTGAGCTTCTCAGCATATTGGTTGAAGCCAAACTGCTGTTTCTCATCAACGTAGATTTTGGGTTCAACGGCAAAGTTGTTCATCAAGCCGCCTTCTTCGTTTGTATATCCGCGAGAAGTCATAAAGTTTAATATCCTAGTGCGTTATCTCTGTTGGCTCTATTGTAACGCAATGTAAAGAAAAATTGCAAGTCCTTTACAAAAAATGTCAGATTAGGGGTCCGATGCGATCGAGGGCATCGAGCTGTAAGCCCCGTGCAATGCGGAATAGCTCCTGTCCGACATGGAGGTGATGGTCATCATAATTGAGGCTGAAGTACTCCAACTCTTCGATGCCATCCCCCACCTGATTGAGACAGTGATAGAGATCTGCCGCCACCCCCGCCAACACTGAAGGGTTCCGTTGAGACTCAAAGGTGGCCTGGGCCCGTTCGAGGACAACCTGACAGGCGCTGATATAGTCCATAAAGTTTCCCATCAACTCATCGTCAAAGGGATCTCCAGATAACTCATCAATCTGCTCATCGAGGGCATCAATAATGCGATCGAGTTCCAGGTTGAGGGGATGATAGACCTGAGTCACCCAACGATAAATCCGCTCATCAGCCGTGGTTGCAGTCTGACGAGCAGAGCGTTGGCGAGCCGAACCATGACGGCAGCCGCGATCGCCGGCCGAGGCAGTCTGAGGATAACGCCCCTGACGACGGTCATAAGACTGGCGGGCCTGGCGATCGCCGAGGACTTCATAGGCGGTATTAATCCGAACCATCTCGTCGCGGGCCTGGGCATCGGGGTTGCGATCGGGGTGAAACTCCTTCACCAGCCGTCGATAGGCCTGTTTCACCTCAGCTTGTGTCGCCGCTGAAGTAACACGAAGAGTTTGGTAGTAATTCGGCTCACCCATGAGAACTCAGAGAAAACAGTTAAGTCAACACCGCTTCCATGGTCAACTGAGGATCTTGGAAGAGGGGCGTACTGAGGTAGCGTTCCCCAAAACTCGGTTGAATGACCACGATGAGTTTACCGTTATTTTCCGGACGTTGCCCAACCCGAATCGCCGCCGCCAACGCTGCACCGGAGGAAATCCCCGAGAGTAACCCTTCCTCCGCCGCCAAACGACGGCCATAGGCGATCGCCTCATCATCGGTTACCGTCACCACCTCATCAATCAACGAGGTATCAAGAACCTCCGGCACAAACCCGGCCCCAATGCCCTGAATCTTGTGAGGGCCAGGATTTCCCCCGGAGAGGATGGGGCTATTGCAGGGTTCAACGGCAATGGCCTGGAACTGAGGTTTACGATGTTTCAAGTTTTGGGCAATGCCGGTAATGGTTCCGCCGGTTCCCACTCCAGAAATCAAGATATCTACATGGCCATCGGTATCTTGCCAAATTTCTTCCGCCGTGGTTTTGCGGTGAATGTCGGGGTTGGCCGGATTTTGGAACTGCTGCAACATATAGGCATTGTCCGTGGTCTCGACGATTTCCGAGGCCCGCGAAATTGCCCCGCGCATTCCTTCTGCCCCTGGAGTCAGTTCTAACTGGGCCCCAAAGGCCCGTAACATCGCCCGCCGTTCCAAACTCATGGTATCGGGCATCGTCAGAATCAGTTGATAGCCTCGGGCCGCCGCCACCATCGCCAAAGCAATCCCCGTATTCCCGGAGGTAGGTTCAACGAGAATCGTCTCGCCTGGGCTAATTTGGCCGTCCCGTTCCGCCGCATTAATCATATTGACCCCAATGCGATCTTTGACCGAGGCAGCGGGGTTCATCCCCTCCAATTTCATGACAATTTGGGCAACACAGCCCTCCGCCTGAGGGATACGATTCAGTTGAACCAGGGGAGTATGACCGACGAGTTCTGTGATATTGTTGGCAATTTTCATGGAGAATGATCCTCTAGGAGTTAACGTGGATGTGGCTTGGGGACAGTTAAATGTAGTACATGATATTGAGCTGCGATCGCGCATCACGCTGTTCTCGCAAGTCTTGAAGCGTATATTTTTTTAACACGCTCTCCGTCGCTTCTTGGGCTTCCTTCCAAATATCTTTAATAATCCCACTCTCAACCGTCGGGGGACTATCTTGGGGGGCGGTGCTCTGTTCGTTGGTCCCTTCGATACATTCGAGAGCTTCGAGCAAGGTGATGTTCCAAGGCTCCCGAGCCAGGTGATAGCCTCCTTTCGCCCCTCGCTGCGATCGCACTAGCCCCCCTCGCCGTAGGGTTGCCAGGAGTTGTTCGAGATAGCGATCGGGAATCCCCTGCTGGGCAGCAATTTGCCGAATTTGCAGGGGTTCCCCTTTACTATGATGAACGGCCAGTTCAAGTAAGGCCAGTAGGGCGTATTCGCTTTTGCAAGAAAGTTCCACAGTGGAAGCGTTCAACCTCGAAAACAGCGTGTTGAGGGATGGAGTTCCTCAAACAGGTCTATTATACTCCGGTTCTCCACTGTAGTTTGGGGGAAGAGAAGAAAGGCAGTAGGCAGTAGGGGGGAGAAGGCAGTAGGCAGTAGGCAGCAGGCAGTAGGCAGCAGGGAAACACGTAGGGGCACGCCCTTGTGGCTGCCCGAGGACAGGTCGGAAGAGGAGGGAGAGGAGGAAGAGGAGGGGAAATGACGTGGGGTCCTTATGATGGGCTATCCCAGAGTTGGCTGATGGGGGGGAGGGGGCGTTGTTGGTGTTGGGCATTGATGCTACTGGCGGCGGCTAGGCCTGAGCGTAGAGCGGTTTCGACTTGACGAGAACCGCACCAGTCTCCACAACAGACTAGGGGAAACGGGGTCTGGAGAACTAAACTATCTTGCGACCAAACCTGGCGGGGAATGGCATAACGCCAACGGTGGAGATGGGTGGTTTCAGGGGTTTTTAACCAATCGCCGACGCGGGTGGCCGCTTGGTTCAGTAACTGCTCGATGACTGGGGTAAATTCTCTGTCCTCCAGATGCGATCGCGCGAACTCGGGGCTACTATTAATGACCAGTAACAGGCGATCGCCCCTCGGTTTTGACGGGGTCCCTTTACTACTATCGAATCCCAGCCAAGACAAGTCGGGATCGTCTGGAAACTCCAGAGAACGCCAGGGAAGGTCTGCCGGAACCCCATCCTGAGGATATTGAGCCAGTAGGGTTAAACAGGGATCATAGGTCACCGCTGCCAAGGGTGTGAGCATCTCTGGTGTCATTCCAGGCAGAGTTTGCACCAGGGGAAGGGCCTGGGGGGCAGGGATTGCCAGAATTACTGCCTCAGCCATGACCTCCAGGGGGTCCTTAGACCCCTCCACAACGGCTTCTAACCCCAAACGCCAGCCGTCGGCTTGGGGGGTAATCTCTTGAACCCGGCGACTGTACCAAACCGTTAACCCCTGGCCCAATTCCTTGGCAATCTGACTCATCCCCTCAGGGGCAACATAATGAGTACGAGGCGAGTCTAGAACCAATCCTTCAGCCCTGTAGACATGACTCTGCTCAATCCAGGGTTCAAGCACCCCCCGCTGACGTAGCGATCGCACCAACCCGGACAACAAGCGGCCCTCCTCCGTCAGATAGCGAACCCCGCGATCGCAACGAGAGCCATTCAGACGATAGGAGGCCAAGCGTCCCCCCAAACCACGAGACTTTTCCAACAGCAGTACCGAATACCCCGCCACCTGTAACGGCAAGGCGGCCGTCAAGCCTGCCAATCCAGCACCGACAACAGCAACATCAACCTTCATGGCGATCGCCCTCCAACTCCCTAAACCCTTCTCAGGAGGCAGTCTAACAAAAATGCTAGCCTAGTGCTTGAAGGGCATCCCCCCAAAGCCTCAACCTCCTCCTATCCAACCTCTCCTATGCTGGCCCGTTCCACTCCTATCTCCCCCAATCTCTACGAGAGCGACTATCACCTGTGGCTCCTCGAAACCCGGCAAAAACTGGAAACCCAAGACTTTAACGCCTTAGACTTAGAGAATCTCATTGAGGAAATCACAGACTTGGCTCGTCGGGACAAACGCGCAATCAAAAACCTCTTAAAACATTTAGTTGAGCATCTCCTAAAACTCAAGTATTGGAAAGCAGAACGAGAAAGAAATCAAGGACATTGGCAACGAGAAATCCTTAACTTTCGCCAACAAATTCAAGACTATCTCAAAGAAAGTCCCAGCCTAAAACCCTACTTAGAGGAGATTTACTACCCATGTTACCGTGACGGCCGGCAACTGGCCGCCAACGTTTCTCAACTACCTCTAAACACCTTTCCCGAAGAGCCAATCACCGACCTAGAGACCCTTCTCAACCCCGACTGGCTCCCCTAACCCCTCTCTCCCCCCTCTTCTCCTCTGTGTCCTCTGTGACTCCGTGGTTCCCCTCTCTAAACCTCCTTCATCGACAAACCAATCCGCTTCAACCGTTCATCCACCGATAACACCTTCACCTTCACCACATCCCCCACCTTGACAATCTCATTAGGATCGCGAACAAAGCGATTCGCCAACTGAGAAATATGCACCAAGCCATCCTGATGTACCCCCACATCCACAAACGCGCCAAAATTAGCCACATTCGTGACGACTCCTTCTAACAGCATCCCCTCCTCTAAGTCCCCTAAGGTTTCAACCCCCTCCTTGAAACTCGCATAGGTAAACTCATCCCGAGGATCTCGTCCCGGTTTCTCCAACTCCTCCAAAATGTCTCGTAACGTCGGTTCCCCCACCTCCTCCGTCACATAACTGCGTAAATCTCGCGATCGCATCCCCTGAGCGATGCCTTCAGGTTGCGCCAACGATAGCCCTAAATCTTTGGCGATCGCCCCAACAACCCCATAGCGTTCTGGGTGAACCGCCGTATTATCCAAGGGATTCTCCCCATCACGCACCCGCAAAAACCCCGCCGACAACTCAAAGGCCTTCGGCCCCAACTTGGGAACCTTCAACAACTGGCGACGATTTCGGAACGCCCCCTGTTCATCGCGATAGGCCACGATATTGTTGGCCACCGTCTTCGACAACCCCGACACCGACGTTAACAACGCCGCCGAAGCCGTATTGAGATCCACCCCCACATAGTTGACGCAACTCTCCACCGTCTCCGCCAGTTTGCGCTTCAGTAACGTCTGATTCACATCATGCTGATATTGTCCCACCCCAATGGATTTAGGGTCAATTTTCACCAACTCCGCCAGGGGGTCCTGTAGCCGCCGCGCAATACTAATCGCCCCACGAATCGTCACATCCAGTTCCGGGAACTCGGCGATCGCCACCTCACTGGCCGAATACACCGACGCACCCGCCTCATTCACCAACAGGGCGATCGGCGGACTCTTCACCCCCTGCAACCCCTCCTTAACAAACCGTTCCGTCTCCCGACTGGCGGTTCCATTACCAATGGCAATCAACTCAATCCTATAGGTATTGACTAATTTTTGTAGCGTTTGCGCTGCCTCCTGGCGGCGTTTCCCCGACTGATGGGGGAAAATGGTTTCATAGGTCAAAAACTTGCCTAACTCGCTAATAACCGCCACCTTGCAGCCCGTGCGGAACCCTGGATCAATACCAAGGGTTGCCTTGCGGCCTGCCGGAGCGGCCAACAGCAAGGCCCGTAAATTGGCCTCAAACGTCTCAATCGAGGCCTCATCGGCCCAATCTCGTTTTTCCCCAATCACCCGATTGGTAATGGAGGGCTGCAACAGACGTTTATAGGCATCTTGAATCAAATCCTGATAGAACTGACGTAAACGGCGATCGCCCGTGCGAATGAGGCGGTTCGACAACTGCTGCAAAAACCGCTCCTCATCATGAGTCAGCTTGAGATCCAAAATCCCCTCCCGTTCCCCACGCAACAGAGCCAAGAGATTATGAGGGGCAATCTTACGAGTCGAAATCTGATAATTGCGATAGGTTTCGTACTTCGTGCTTCCTTCCGGGTAGTCTTTCTTAATCCGCGACTCAAAACTCCCCTGTTCCAAGAGCGTCTGACGTAACCCAGCGCGAATCTCCGCATCTTCGGCGATCGCCTCGGCCAAAATATCCGCCGCTCCCTGAAGGGCCACCTCCGTCGTCTCCACCTCTCCCTCTGGGTTGACAAACTTCGCCGCTTCCCCCTCCAAATCAAACCGGGGAGCTTGGGGACGATTATGAGCGGCGATCGCCTCGGCCAAAGGTTCTAACCCTCGTTCCCGGGCGATGGTAGCCCGAGTACGGCGTTTGGGGCGATAGGGAAGATAGAGATCCTCCAAATCTGTTTTTTGCTGACAGGCCAGAATCTTCTTCTCTAGGGCCTCTGTCAGTTTCCCCTGAGCCGAAATCGCCTCTAAAATCGCAGTTTTGCGCTCCTCCAACTCACTCAAATAGCCATACCGCTCAAATAACTCCCGTAACACCACCTCCGTCATTTCGCCAGTGCGTTCCTTGCGGTAGCGGGCGATAAAGGGAATCGTTGCCCCATCAAGCCAGAGTTCGAGGGCATTCGAGACATGATGGGGAGTCAACGAGAACTCCCGAGAGAGAAGTTGAGCTAGTTGTTGATTCAGCGTTGCCATATCCAATTATTGATATACCGAGCCATCGGGAAGAATGGCATCCGTTAGTTTAGTCCCCGTGAGTTTCACTAACAAGCGATTACTCGTCCCCACCTTGGCCCCCCGTAAATCCGCGTGACTCAAATCCGCCCCGCTCAAATCCGCCCCAATCAAGTTGGCATTACGTAAAATCGCATGACTGAGATCCGCCTCCAACAGATTGGCCCGAAACAAATTCGCCCCCGACAAATCCGCCCCCGTCAGATTCACCCGGTGCATGAAGGTATCACTGAGATTGGCATCCACCAAAATCGCCCCTTCCAGATTGCGGCCAGACAAGTCTTTTTCGCGAAAATTCACCCCCCGCAAATCCGCATGACTCATATCCCGGGAGGGGCGACGGGGTGGGCGATTCTGGGAATAGGGCGCTCTGGGATCACGACGGGGAGGGGGTGGAGAGGGCGATCGCCCCTGAGGGTGTCGCGGCGGTGATGCGGGCGGTTTCCGAGGTTCTCGATGAGCGGCCCGCAGAGAATCACGAGCCTCATTGATCGATTTGAGCTTTTGCTCGGCCTTCTCTTGTAGACGGCGATTGTCACCGGGAATGCGATCGGGATGCCAGATAAACACCAAGTCTTTATAGGCTTGATTCACCTCTTCCATCGACGCACCCGGTTCAAGGCCGAGGATGTGATAGTACCGATCCAAATTTCGGGTCACGGCATTTTGGCAGCAAGGGGACATACAGCAGGGCTAAAATCATTGTAGCGGAGGCTCCAAGTTCCCTCACGTTCCCATTAACCCCAGCCCAAACCATTCACCGCGATCGGCCAACTCAATGAGTCAAAACTCCCAATCTCAAGTTCCTACATCAGAGTTAAACGGAAAAGGGGGGGAGTCCCAACCCGTGCCCCCAGCCCCGGCCAGCCTCAACGCCTCCACATCCGCCCCAGAGGTTGTCCCCGAGACTCGTTCGGCCACCCTCAACTACCTAAAACGCTATCCCAGTTTCATTATCATCTCCGCCATTCTCCTCACCATTGTGGGTTTGGCCGTTGATAGTGTTTGGTTAGCCTTGACGGGGTTATTAGTCACCCTAGTGGTGTCCCTGATTCTGATTCTGCCGAGTTGGTCGAATGTCTGGCAACAGGTTATTCCTGATCCCTGGCGCAAGTTAGTCATCGCCACCCTGGGCCTGTTGGCCTCCGCCACTGGCTTATTGGTGCTGAGTACCTCCAACCAGCAAGGAACCCGGGCCATTCGCATTAACTGGGATGCCGTGGGGGCGTTGGGGGAAATTGTGGGGGCGTTGGGACAAATTGCCATTGCCATTTTGGCGGTTTATGTGGCTTGGCAACAATATGTCATTTCCCGAGATTTAACCATTCAACAGAACCGCATCACCCAGCAACAAACCATTGACGCCTATTTTCAGGGAATTTCCGATCTCACCATTAACGACGAGGGGTTATTGGAAGATTGGCCCCAGGAACGGGCCATCGCTGACGGACGAACCGCTGCTATTCTCAGCAGTGTTGATGCAGCGGGGAAAGCCAAAATCCTGCGCTTTTTATCTCAATCGCGGCTGCTCACCCCCCTACAGCGCGATCGCCGTCTAGGCCGGCCCATGCTCGATGGGGCAGGCGGCTACTCCGAAGATCGTCGCTACGGAACCCGTGTCATTGATCTCAGCGTCATGTTGGCCGCCACAGATTTATCCAAAACCGATTTACGCTGGACGGATCTCAGTGATGCCAATTTAGTTCGCACCAATCTCAGCGACTGTGACTTAGTTATGGCCAACATGAGTCGTGCCATTCTCTATGAAGCCAATCTCACCGGTGCTGATCTCAAGGGAACTCGCTTATTTTACGGGAAAGCTGAAACCGCCACCCCTCGCACCCGCCATGATCTCCCCAACTATGAAACCGGCGAATATACCGGAACCGTCGTAGAAGATGCCAATTTCAGCAATGTGCAGCGATTATCCGAGGGACAACGCTATTATTGCTGTGCCTGGTGTGGGGAAAACGCCCGTCAAACCATTCCCGGCGGCTGTGAGGGGATTCCCAATAAACTCGGTCGCTAGCCGCTGTTGGGCCATCCTATGGGGATGATTGGGGATGCTCCCATCAGGGCGATCGCCCAACAACTTTGCTATCCTGTTAACCGTTCTTGGATTCTCCGAAGTTATGTCCGATGCCATTCGTCTCGAAGATGCCGTTGAGTTTGCCGAAAACCCAGAACCCCGTTGTCCCTGTATTTTGCTCCTCGATACCTCAGGCTCAATGTCAGGGCTACCCATTGAGGCCCTCAACGAAGGCCTAGAAACCTTCCGAGACGAACTCAACCAGGATGATTTAGCCCGTAAACGGGTTGAGGTGGCCGTGGTATCCTTTGATTCCAAGGTGAAAGTGGTGTTAGACTTCGTCACCGCCGATCGCTTCGAGGCTCCCGTCTTAACGGCCCAAGGCTTAACCAGCATGGGAACCGGATTACAAAAAGCCCTAGAACTCCTCGACGAGCGCAAACGCCAATATCGGGATAATGGCATCACCTACTATCGTCCCTGGATTTTCACCATCACCGACGGGGAACCCCAAGGGGAACCCAAACGGGCCATCGAAGAGGCGATCGCCCGTCTACGGGATGACGAAGCTAACAAGCGCGTCGCCTGTTTCGCTGTCGGCGTCGAAAATGCCAACATGGAACGTCTCGGGGAAATCTTCCCCCGCACCCCCCTCAAACTCAAAGGGTTAGACTTCCGCGAGTTATTTGTCTGGCTATCGGCCAGTATGCAGCGCGTCTCCAACTCCCAACCCGATGATCAAGTTCCTCTCCCCCCACCGGGATGGGGTGAGGTGTAGGGGGGGCAAGAGGCAAGAGGCAAAAGGGGGGAAGAAGGGAATAGGGAACAGGGAACAGGGAACCCTCCTCCTCTTCCTCTGTGACTCTGTGGTTACCCTACTGCCTACTGCCTACTGCCTACTGCCTGCTGCCTACTGCCTCTCTTACCTTTTGCCTTTACCTATTCAATTATTTCTTATGAACTGGCGTGTTTTGGGGGCTTCTGTATGTGGAACCAGTCATCAGAAGCGATCGCAGCCCTGTCAAGATGCTTGGGCCACTCGGATTCGTGACGATGGCCTGCTGCTGGCGGCGGTGGCTGATGGGGCGGGTTCTGCGACGCGATCGCAGGATGGGGCCGAGTGGGCCGTGCAAGCGGCGATCGCCTATCTGGCAAATGTCGCGCTTCTGCCCTTGACAAAATCAAGTAATTGTGATAAAGAAGACCCAGAGCAGGAGGACGGGTCAGACGAGCCAGACCTCACCCAGCTCTTGCAGCAAGCCCTAGAAGCCGCCAGAACCTGCGTCATTGAACAGGCCGAAGCCGCAGGATTGCCGCCGCGAGAATGTGCCAGCACCCTGATTTTGCTTGTGGCCAGCCATGAAGGGGTGGCGGTGGCTCAGATTGGCGATGGGGCAGCGGTTATGATAGATGAGACCGGTACCCTAACCGCCCTCAGCCAACCCCAACAGGGAGAATACGCCAATCAAACCACCTTCCTCACCTCCGAGGGTGCGATCGCCCAAGCGGAAATTTCTATTTATCCCATTGCCCCCCAAGGAATCGCCCTCTTTTCCGACGGCTTGCAGCGTTTAGCTTTGGAAATGCCCCAAGGCACACCCCACGAGCGGTTTTTCAGCCCCTTATTCCAATTTATTCAACAAGACAGCGACGAAGCCGGGGCCAACGAGCAACTTCAGGGGTTCCTCACCTCCCCCCGCGTCAGCCAACGGACCGATGACGATCTAACCTTAGTATTAGCGGGGGCGATCGCTCCATCTCCCTCAGACCCCTAACCCCACAAACCTGTGCAAGTTCAACGGCAGTCTAACGGTTCCCTCCTCCGTCTGGGTGTGGCCATCGCCGGCGGTGGCGAAGGCAAAATCTATAGCGTCCACCAACATCCCGGTTGGGTGGCCAAACTCTACCACCAACCTACCCCGGAGTTGGGGCGCAAACTGGCCGTCATGGCCGCCAACCCCCCCGACGATCCCACCGCCGCTGCCGGCCATGTCTCCATCGCCTGGGTTCTCGATCCCCTCTGGCAGCGAGGGCGAATCGTCGGCTTCCTCATGCCCCGCGTCGGAGAAGGCTTCCCCCTCCACGACTTCTACACCCCCAAATCCCGACGCGATCGCTGTCCCTTCTTCAACTACCAATACCTCTATCGCACTGCCCGCAACCTCGCCGCCGCCGTCAGCCGTATCCACTCTCGGGGTTACGTCATCGGCGATGTTAACGAATCCAACATCCTCGTTAGTCGCACCGCCCTCATTACCCTCGTAGACACCGACTCCTTCCAAGTCAGCGACGGCAACGCCCTCTATCCCTGTCCCGTGGGCAAACCGGAATTTACCCCCCCAGAACTCCAAGGTAAAACCCTCCGCCATGTCCGCCGTCGCCCGGAACAAGACTGTTTTGGCTTAGCCGTTCTCATCTTCCAACTCCTGATGGAAGGAACCCACCCCTTCGCCGGGGTTTATCTCGAATCCGGCGATCCGCCCCCCATAGAAACACGCATCGCCGCCGGCCATTTCGCCTATAGTAGCCGAGGGGTTCCCTATCGCCCCACCCCCATCGCCCCCCCCGCTAACCTCCTCCCCCCAGAACTGCAACGCCTGTTTAGCCAATGTTTTGAAGTGGGCCACCGTCAACCCCAGCAGCGTCCCGATGCCCAAACCTGGGTTAAAGTCCTCGAAGGGGCGGAAGCCCAACTCATTACCTGTTCGGCTAACCCCCAACATCGCTATGGCAGCCATTTAAGCCATTGTCCCTGGTGCGATCGCAGCCGCAAATTAGGGGGCCGAGATCCCTTTCCCCGCAGTTCCCAAGAAGTCGGCCGCTTGCAACGTCAGCAACCCCGCAAGGCCAAGGTCAAAAAACGTCCCCTCCCCTCCCCAGTTCCCCAAGCCGTGGGTTATACAATTTCCTTCGCCTCACCCCATAGCTTGAGCAAAATTAGTCCTTCGGGCAATGGCTTAAGCCAACTCAAAGCCGATATCAGTCAATACTTTTGGGAATATCGTTATGACTTTCTCGGCGGGAGTCTGGTGATTGCCCTGGCCCTATCTGCGGGCCTCTACCTGTCGGAATGGCCGGGCGATCGCGCCTCCTCCTCCCCTTCCACCCCTCAAGCCTCAACCACAGAAACCCGCCTCGACTCCCCCGATAACGGCGTGACCCTAACCCTAACCGAAGAGGCCGCCCCCAGTGAGGCGGAAATTCAGGAGACAGACTTTAGCCTCACCCTCGGCGATCGCCGCTACGATCATCGCGATCGCGTCACTGCCATCGCCGTCAGTCCCACCGGGGACTGGTTCGCCAGTAGTAGCCACGATGGAACCCTGAAAATTTGGTCATTTCCCGATCGCGTCCTACTGCAATCGCGCCGCCTCTCCTCCGTGTTGGGCCTCCCCCAAGACCAAGTGCAAGTCCTGGCCGTCGGGGCCAACGGCGATCGCCTCGTTGGGGCCACCTCCGGGGGCCTACAAACCTGGAACCCGGCAACCTTCGACCTCATCAACGCCCTCCCCCTTCCCATTACCCCCAAAGCCCTCTCGCTGAGTAACCAGGAACATCTACAAATGGGGGGAACCACTGACGGAGATGTGGCCATTTGGGACATCGATGGCTTGCGAGAACGTCGCCGCTGGGCCGGGAACGCCCAAGAAGTTCTTGCCCTCAGTCCTGACGGTCAAACTCTCGTGACAGCCGGGTCCGGAGACATTAGCCTTTGGAATGTGGAGACCGGCCAACGTGAAGCCACCCTCCCCCAAGATCCCCCCGATGACCTGGTGGTGGCCCTGGGTCCCGAAAGTCGTCTCCTCGCGATGACAGTCCCCGCCGACAACGGCGTCATTCAGATTTGGGATACCCGCACCGGCGCCCTATTACATGCAGAAACTGCCAGTCATATCAGTACATTAGCCTTTGGTATCAACGGTAAAACCTTGATTGGCGGAGATATCTACGGAGGAATTGGCATTTGGCATCTTAATTGGTCGGAAGACCTCTCAACTCCCCCTGAACCGGATTCTCCTCAAACCTAGAGTCCTCGAAGACCCCTCAAACTATTCCTCCTTAAGGTTCAACAGGGGTTGAAATAATCGGTTATATTAGATGTGGGCCACTCTATCTTCACACCTTGTTTTTATCAAGGATTTTATGGCGTAAATGTCCCAGATTTCAGTGTGTGACTGCTGTTCCTATCCCACATCGGAACTTTTACATATTTTCTATGAAAGTTCTCCCCTGATGATGGGAATTCTTGAAATGGTTGAGCAAGATGAGCACGTCACTCTTCACTTCCTCAGCCATAATGAAGCCACTGCGATTTTTTTTAATCGTCCTGGACAATCTCTTAGGGGTCAAACGTTCGGGGACCTGGGGCTAGATCCTCAAAAAATCCAAGACATTGTTGGCTATTATCAGCAATGCAAACGGGAGCGAGAACCGTTGTCCTTTGAATATGAGGAACAAACGGAGACTGGACTTAGATGGCTTTTGGTGACTCTCAATTTTTTAAGATTAAGCGAACAAAAGCGTCCTCATTTCTCCTATCTAATCCGAGATATAACAGACCGCAAAAACGCTGAAATAGAGCGTCTTGAAATTGAAAAACGCAACCGAGAGTTACAGCTTCTTGAACCTATTTTTGAGATTATTTTGGCTGGCTATTGGGACTGGAATTTCCAAGATAACACCGAGTATCTAAGCCCTAGCTTCAAAAAGATGCTGGGCTATGAAGATCATGAACTCGAAAATCATCCTGATACTTGGCAGAAGTTGATTTTTGCTGAAGATTTGCCCGAAGTACTTGAGTCTATTAACAATCACCTAGACAGTCCACAAACTGTCCCCTTCTATCGTGAGGTTCGCTATCATCATAAAAGCGGTGCGACGTTATGGATTCTTTGCTCAGGACGAGTTATTGAATGGGATGAAATGGGGAAGCCTTCTCGTATGATTGGCTGTCATATTGACATTACCCATCAAAAAGAAGCCGAACTAAATTTGCGAGACATCAATCAAGAGCTAGAAACGTTTTTAGAGAATGCTCCCATGGCCATTAGTCGGTTGGATAACCATGGCCAATACCTCAAGGTGAATCCCACATTTGCTAAAACCTTAGACAAAAATCCCTCAGAACTACTGGGGCAATCGTTTTATGACTTTTTTTCTCCTGAAGTCACTAACATATTTGAACAACGCTTGCAAACCATTCGAGAGACATTACAACCGCTGCAAGTTGAAGATGAGCTGGACATCAATGGTGTCACTCAATACTTCCAGACCATTTTATTTCCCGCACTCGGCAGTCAACCCCTAAAAGGATTTTGGTCAATCTCAAAAAATATCACGGATCAAAAACAAAAAGCGATTGCGCTTCGAGATAGTGAAAAACGCTACCGAACTATTATTGAAACAACATTAGAAGGGGTTTGGGTAGTAAACTCTGAAGAAACTACAGAGTTTGTGAATGACCAGATGGCTAAAATGCTCGGCTACTCAGCCTCAGAGATGATGGGACAACCCCTAACCGCATTTATTTCTCCAGAGTCTGAAGAGAAAATTTGCCAACAAATCCGCAATCAAACCCGAGGAGATAGTGAGCAAGCTGTCTATCGTTTTTGTCATCGAGATAACTCTGATGTTTGGCTGATTCTTTCAACCACGCCTTTACAAGATACCCAAGGAAATTATCAAGGCTGCATTGGGTTATTAACCAATATTACGGAAATGATCCAGATTCAAGATGCCCTGAAGGTATCAGAGTTACAGTTGGCAAGTGTCTTGAATAGCTCTTTGGATGGGATTATGGCGTTCCAATCTATTCGGGATGCAGAGGGTAAGATTATTGATTTTGAATATCGACTAGCCAATCCCGCAAGTTGTACGATGACCGGAAGAACCACGGAACAACTGGTGGGACACCGCTTACTTGAGGTGATGCCCGGCCATCGAAAAGATGGACTCTTTGATTCTTACGTACAAGTAGTTGAATCTGGAGAACCAGGAACTCGTGAATTTTACTATAATCATGATGAGATTGATAGTTGGTTTGAGAATATAGCGGTTAAACTTGGAGATGGATTTGCGGTAACCTTCCGAGATATTACGCCTATTAAAAATTATCAGCTTACTTTAGAAAAAACGAATCAAGAACTGCAAGAACGACTGCAAGATTTACGAGAGCGCCATGCTGAAATGCAAACTCTCAGCCAAATTGGTGATTTTTTGCAAGCCTGTTTGACGGTTCAAGAAGCCTGTCAGGTTGTCGCAACTTTGATTCCCCCATTATTTCCCGGTTCTGCGGGAGGAATTTTTCAAACCAAGGATAGCGGCCACCAGTTGGAGACCTTAGCTCAATGGGGAGAGGAGCTTTATTCAAAGGCTAAGTTTTCCCATCAAGAGTGTTGGGGACTACGACGGGGACGGCCTCATCTAATATCGGAATATTGGGGAGAGTTACACTGTGGCCATGTTAAGCATCTCCCGGACGGGGCAACCACCTACTGCATTCCCATGGTGGCTCAGGGAGAAACCTTGGGGTTGTTTTATCTCATGGTTCCGCCGGAGTTGGAGTTGATCGGTAATAAGCGTCAGTTGGCACAAACGGTGGCTGAACAGTTAGGACTGGCGATCGCCAACCTAAAACTACGGGAGACGCTACAGCAACAAAGTATCCGAGATGCTCTCACGGGACTGTATAATATCAAGTCCGGCTAATCGCCTATGGTATATAATCAGTGTGGTGGCAGACTAAGGATAAAAGGATAAACGAGCATGGGACGGCGACTTAACCTAGAAGCTCATTTGAGCACCGAAGAACTAGAAAAGCGTTACCGAGGCGCTAAAAGTGGGATTGAGCGGGGGCATTATCAGCTAATCTGGCTGCTGCAACTGGGTAAGACGACGGCTGAGGTCTCAGAGGTGACCGGCTATAGCCGAAATTGGATTTATGAAGTAGTCAGGAGCTATAACCATCAGGGGCCAGAGTCCCTGGGAGACCAGCGGCGACACAATCAGGGCCATGGTCACCTGATTCTCGACGATGAGACTCAAGCCTTATTGTGCCAAGCTCTGCAGCAAGACCCTCCCGAGGGTGGATTCTGGAATGGACGCAAGGTGGCCGACTGGCTTAGCGAGCGCTTAGACCGTCCGGTTCACCGCCAACGGGGCTGGGAGATTCTCAAGCAGATGGAGTTCTCCCTGAAAGTCCCTCGTCAAGAGCATCAACAGTCCGCCACTGAAGAGGAGCAGCGGCAGTGGGAAAAAAAAGCTGCACCAGCAACTCGCGGCAATCCGACGCGACCATCCCGATGCCGACGTTCAGCTATGGGCCATGGACGAACATCGCCTAGGGCTTCATCCCATCAGGCGTCGCCGCTGGGTCAATAAATGGCATGAGTCGCCCAAAGCTCAGGTTCGCATTCGCTATGAGTGGTTTTGGCTCTATGGGTTTGTCCATCCCCACAGCGGTGAGACCTATTGGTGGCTGCTGCCTCGGGTCAATATCGAGCTGTTTAATCGAGCCTTAGCTGATTTTGCCCAGCACTTTGACATTGGACCCGAACGACAAGTCGTGCTGGTTTTAGACCAAGCCGGGTGGCATATCTCAAAAGAGGTGGTCTTACCCGAAGGCTTACACCTAGCCTTTCTGCCCTCTTACTCCCCCGAGATGCAACCGGCAGAACGACTCTGGCCAGTTGTCAACGAAGCCGTAGCCAACCGAGTGTTTGAGACCTTAGAGGACTTACTCGACCAGGTAGAGCGACGCTGTGTCCAACTGCTAAACCAGCGCGATTTCATCTCGGGGTTGACCCAGTTTCACTGGTGGGAGGCATACCAATGCTAAGTATGGCTAATTAACCGGACTTGATATAACCGCCGTCACTTTGAAGACACCCTACAACAAGAAATTGAACGGGCCAGCTTGCAGGGAGATTCCCTAAGTCTCGTGATGCTTGATGTGGATCACTTCAAAAGCTTCAATGACACCTACGGTCATGATGTTGGAGACTCGGTCTTGCAATCCATTAGCCAATGTCTCAAGACGAACTTGCGCGTCTGTGATGTGGTCTGTCGCTATGGGGGTGAGGAGTTCGTGATTATCTTCCCCAATATGACCTTGGAGACGGCTACCGGGATCGCTGAACAGTTGCGACAGGCGATCGCCCAACTGAACCTTTACTATGAAAATCAACTAATCGGGCAGGTTACCGCCTCATTTGGGGTCGCGAGCTACCCTGAGCAGGGGGGATCGTATTTAAGCCTTTTGAAAGCCTCTGACCAGGCATTATACAGGGCTAAAGCCGGGGGGCGAAATCAGGTGGTGCTGGCCAACGGACCCATAACCCCCGAGATACCTAAACCCGACGTTGGCTGATGGCGATCTGCCCCGAAAAGCAGACATCCACATCATCCCCAGCAACCCGTTCCCGTCCCGAATAATTCCCCACATAGGTGAACTCGTTTCCCTGTCGCTCAAATTCCGTCGGTAACGGTTGCTGACTGGCGGAACAAAACACCATTTCAGGCAGAAGAATTTCGGCAACTCCCGCCTCAACGGGGATATGGGGAAAATTGACATTCCAGAAACAGCCCCTCTCCAGGGGACGGGCCATCAGCTCTCGCAACACCGCCACGGCATAGCGACGGCTCACCTGCCAATCTGGAGGAGGAAGACGGCGATCGCGATATTGGGAGAAGGCGATCGCCCGCACCCCCAATATCGCCGCTTCTCGCACCGCCGCCACGGTTCCCGAAATATACTCATCCACCCCCAAATTGCCGCCAAAATTAATGCCTGACAACAGCCAACTCGCCTCAGGACACAGATGCGTTAACGCTAAGCGGGTACAATCGGCGGGAGTGCCACTGACGGCAATCTGGCCCTCGGCTCGCTCCTCAATCTTCAGCGGCTTGTGGGTGGTCACTTGATGGCCACAACCGGACAGATGAGAGTCGGGAGCAATCACCCAAACCGGTTCATCCGTCACCTGAGCCACCGCCTCCTGTAAGGCCATCAGTCCCGGTGCATCAATTCCATCGTCGTTGGTGAGTGTGATCGCCATCACAGGCCCCTATCTAAACAATCCTGGTAAAAAACCCCTCTTATCCTATCCCGTTCCCCCCACCCGTGTATCCTGGATCAATTAGGTTATTGTTTGGGACAGTCGAAATCTCAATGGTTACAGAACGCACCCTCCCCACATCCAATCCTGACTCGGCAGAAATCAGCCGTGAAGATGGACTCCGAATCTACAAAGACATGGTTCTCGGGCGCTTATTCGAGGATAAATGCGCCGAAATGTACTATCGAGGCAAAATGTTCGGCTTCGTCCACCTCTATAACGGACAGGAAGCCGTCTCCTCGGGAGTCATTCAGGCCATGAATCCCGGTGATGATTATGTGTGCAGCACCTACCGCGATCACGTTCATGCCCTGAGTGCTGGGGTTCCGGCCCGGGAAGTCATGGCGGAACTGTTCGGCAAAGCCACCGGATGCAGTAAGGGCCGTGGTGGGTCGATGCACATGTTCTCCAAGGAGCATAAGCTACTTGGGGGGTATGCCTTCGTCGCTGAGGGGATTCCCGTGGCCATGGGCGCCGCCTTCCAGGTTCGCTACCGTAAGGAAGTCATGAAAGACCCCAACGCCAATCAGGTGGTGGCCTGTTTCTTTGGGGATGGCGCCAGTAATAATGGCCAGTTTTTTGAAACCCTGAATATGGCGTCTCTCTGGAAGTTGCCGATTATTTTTGTGGTGGAAAACAATAAGTGGGCCATTGGTATGGCTCACGAACGGGCCACCTCACAACCGGAAATCTACAAAAAAGCCAGTGTCTTCAATATGGCTGGGGTTGAGGTTGATGGGATGGATGTCGTGGCGGTGCGCGCGGTGGCTCAAGAAGCCGTCAAACGGGCCCGCGCCGGGGAAGGCCCAACTCTGATTGAGGCTCTCACCTATCGCTTCCGAGGCCATTCTCTGGCTGACCCGGATGAGTTACGCTCGAAGGAAGAAAAAGAGGTTTGGTTTGCCCGTGACCCGATTAACCGCTTTGAAACCTTCTTGACCAGTAATCATCTGGCCAATTCTGAGGAACTCCAGGACATTCAGTCCCAGATTCAACAGACCATTGATGAGTCCGTTGAATTTGCCGAATCGAGTCCGGAACCTGACCCCAGTGAACTGCGCCGCTTTATTTTTGCTGAGGACGTTTAACGAGGGTGGGCTGACTCATGATGGGTCGCTCATGGCTCTAGGGCGTTGAATAGGCTAGAGAGAATGCTGTTGGAGAATAGGAACCCTTCGGGGTCTGTTAATCTAACAGCATCCTCGCCCCAGTCTACCCAGCCTCGCTCGATGTAGGGGGCGATCGCCCTCTGGAGGTCTTGTCGAGCTTCGGGGGCAAGATTGGCCTGAAGTTCCGCAAGGGGAATGCCCTCCGCCAAGCGTAGGCGCAACATCAGCGTTTCTAAAATCAGGTCATTGCTATCCACAGGAGGCGCGTCAAGGCTGCCATTTTGCTTGAGATACTCTTGCAGCCATTTGACATATTCAACGCGGGTTCTTGGGCGAGAAACCCGTTGCCCTTGGCTGTAACTGGTGGCTCCCATGCCGAAGCCATAATAGGGGCGATTCTGCCAATAGGTTTGATTATGGCGACAGGCATAGCCCGGTTGAGCATGGTTACTGATTTCGTAATGGGTGTAACCGGCGGCTTGGAGTTGGGCGATCGCCTGGCGATAGAACTCGGCGGCTAAATCCCCATCGGGAAGGGGATGGGTTTCCGGCTCATAGCGGCGGGCAAACACAGTTTTGGGTTCAACGATTAGGTCATAGACTGAGAGATGCTGGGGCTTGAGGGTGATCGCCGCCCCTAAGGATTCCTGCCATTGCTCTAACCGTTGATGGGGCAGTCCACAGATGAGATCAAAGCTTACATTCTCCGCCCCCGCCTCCTGGAGCCACTCATAGGCCCGATAAATCTCCGCCACCGAGTGCGATCGCCCACACACCGCCAGCAGTTTATCCTGGAAGGCTTGGGCCCCGAAACTAATCCGAGTGATTCCCGCTGCGAGAAACTCCCGCACTTTCTGGCCATCAAAGGTTCCTGGGTCCATTTCAATGGAAATTTCTGCCCCTGGATCGAGGCCAAACTGCTCTCGTAGACTCTCCAGAATCTGCCCCAGTTGCGCCCCAGAGAGCAGGGAGGGAGTGCCTCCTCCGAAAAAGACCGTTTCTAGGGACAGCCCGACCTCCGCCCCTAAATTGGGTGTTGCGCCAATCTCCCCACAGAGATGGTCTACATAGCGAGCGATCGCTGGGGAGCTGTCCCCCGATTGGCGATCGCCGATCACGGAGATGGGAAAATCACAATAAAAACAGCGACGGCGACAGAAAGGAATATGAACATAAGCAGACCTCGGTGGGGCATAGGTTTGAGCCATCCAGGACAACCCCGTACCTTCAGCCGGAACCGTCGAAATCGTAGAACCCATAGCCAACGGACATCGGTAAACCTCACCTTAAGCCTAACGGTTCCTGTCCCTAGGGGGGCGATCGCCCTTGGGAATCAGCCATTATAATGGGTAAAACGTTGAGGCAAAAGGACACCACTCCACAGCGGACCTCTGCTGCATCTCCGAGTCGTCCCTGAACCCAACGGATCGCTTCCCCAACCCAATTCGATCCCGTCCTAACCGGAATCAAAACGATGCTCGACGCACTTATTATCATCTCATTTATCATTGCGGGAGCCGGGGTAGGCTTTTTCAGCATTGAACTCCTCCCAGGGAGCGCAATGCAGCAAGTCACCAACGTTGACGGCTTACGCTGGGTGGTGGCAAGTTTTGCCGCCCTCATCAGTGGCGTAGTGGGCCTCTCGGTACAAACCACCTATCGGCGTATCGAAGCCAACATCCGTCAAATGCCCCTAGAAGTCCTACTCACCCGCGCTCTAGGGTTAGTGGCTGGTTTATTGGTCGCCAACCTTATGTTAGCGCCCGTATTCCTCGTACCTATTCCCAAAGACTTCACCTTCATCAAACCCTTTGTCGCGGTGTTGGGGAGCGTCATGTTCGGCTTTCTCGGCGTCACCCTGGCCGATACCCATGGCCGGGCCTTTCTGCGCCTGCTCAACCCCAACAGCGTCGAAAGTCTGATGGTGGCTGAAGGAACCCTCAAACCGGCTACCACCAAAGTCGTCGATACCAGTTGCATTATTGACGGACGGATTCAGAACCTCCTAGAAACGGGCTTTCTGGAAGGACCTATCCTGATTCCCCAATTTGTTTTAGAGGAATTGCAACAGGTAGCCGATGCCTCCAACGACGGGAAACGGGTCCGGGGCCGCCGTGGCTTGGATATTCTCAATCAGATTAAAGAAGATTATCCCGAGCGCATTGATATCTATCCCGCCGATTATGACGAACCGATGACGGTGGATGCCAAGTTGGTGCGTCTGGCGGCAGAAATCAACGCCACCCTCCTGACGAATGACTTCAACCTCAGCAAAGTGGCGACTCTGCAAAAAGTGTCGGTTCTGAATATCAACGAGTTAGCTCAGGCGGTGCGCTTGTCCTATCTCCCGGGTGATGATATTGAAGTCAAAATCCTCAAGACGGGCAAGGAACCGGATCAGGGTGTCGGCTATCTTGATGATGGAACTATGGTGGTGGTTGAAGAGAGTTCAGACCTCATCGGCAGTGAAATTCACGTCATCGTCACCAGTGCCTTACAAACGTCAGCCGGCCGGATGATTTTCGCCCGTCCCCATGCCTCGGCGATGGCGTAGGGGGAAGAAGGCAGTAGGCAGTAGGCAGTAGGCAGTAGGCAGTAGGCAGTAGGGGGGAACCCACCCCTAACCCCTCCCAGGAGGGGATGACAGCCATGGTAGCGTGCGTCCCGGCATCAGTCCAGCTTGAACCGTTGACCCAAGATCTCAAACTTGCCGGAACGCACCGCCCCCGGAGGTTGGGTCAAATCTCACCCTCCACCTGTCCCTGACAGAACCGTGCAACGAGAGGAACCTGGAAGCGGAAGCCTCTGCCGTCTCGTTCCAAAAATTCGCGATCGACCAGCTTGCGGTAGCCTTGAGAGTGCACCGCCGCTTTCTCAGACGTGAGGAGTTCTCGGATACAGTGTCAATTGCGGGCAGTTGTAAATTGTAGCCAGTGCGAGCCGAGTTCGTGATTTGTTCAGCCAAAGATTCTGCCACCCCCCGCAGGCTGGTGACTTCAGCAATCCCCTGACAGTCAACGAGCAAGCCAATTAAGTCGCTTCCCAGTCGTCGGGGCAGATATTTTAGGGCCGAGGTTTTGCCCGTCCGCCGGCCGCCATAGAGGAGCAAAATAGGGGCTTGATCAGCCAAAGCAACAGTTTCTAACGCCTCGAAGATATCCTGACGACCTTTAAACCGTCCTTCTGAGGTTCTGGGATCGAGGGCCGAACCCGCAATATAGGCGAGGGGAATCTCGCCCTGACCCTTCGCCTCTTCCCTCCAACTGCGTTTGGCTTGCTCCACCAGTCCCAGCCAACGCTGTACAGTAGGGCCAAAGCGGGGGGCAATTTTGGCATTCTCGGGCAAGTTTAGGGACTGTTGTAGGGTTTGAAGTTTCTCCACGGGGTCTTTGAGTAGTTCCACTCGACGATAGGGGCTACTCCCCTGTTGAGCAGCCCGAATGCCACGACTGATATCCAAGAGACTCGGGAGAATCGTACCCAGTTGACGAGGGGGTGGGGATGGAATCCAGGCCAGGTCATCAGCAATGTTGGCAATGTCACTCAGGCGATCGCAACGACGGGTTGACTCAGCGGTAATCCCCACCATTGCCTGAAGGACAACTCGTTGCTGGTTTAAGGATGCTGCTTTCCCCAGTTTAAGGTCAATTTTTGCTGATTGGGACTTAAGGCAGGAAAAGCATCGTCTGAGGTAAATGCAGGCAAACGAGCAACAGTCTCAGCGTCAGCCTTGGTTGATTTTTTGAGAGTCATGCTATGGCCAACATTGCCAAAAAATGAGCGATAGTAATGCTTGGGTAACAGTTTGTCCAAGGGCTGACGACTGGCTATAATCAGCATCAGATCATTGCTGTCCATTAACGACCGTAAATTCTCATAAAAGCCTAAATCAAAAGAGTTCTTTTTCTTGCCTAAATTATCAAATGAATCTAGGCATAACACCGGCAAGAATTCTGATTCTTTACAGTCACGAATCGCTTGCGAGAAATCATGACGATTGAGGGGGCGAGCTTGCAATTGAGATTTAACAGGATTTTGTTGAAACCCCAGCCGCTGAGCTATTCCGTTGTTTGGTAGAGCCTTAAGAAGTTTATCGGCAATCTTTTCGTATAACTTCGGTTCTGAGTCGTAGCCTTTGACGGAGAGATAGACCATAGCATAGTTTTTCGGATCTACCCCTTTACCGCTCAGTCTTTCTTCGTAGGTCTGATAGAGATGACAGAGCAACGAGGATTTGCCGATGCACTTGGGTCCCACTAGATTGATGCTGATGGGTTGATCGCCAATCATGCGACTGAGGATTATCTCTAGTTCTTGCTGACGGCCCACGAAAAAGCGAGGGTCAGTAATCATGGGGCCGGCAAGGAAGGGAGACTTCTCAGCCATGAGGGTTGAGGGCTTAATTTGCTCTCTAGGATAACAGCATTTGTTGGCAGATCGGGAGGCAGAGCCTCCTGGTTGGCATCTCATGGCTGAGCCATGATACGAGATGAAACTTGCCGGAACGCACCGCCCCCGAAAATGGGGTCAAATCTCAATTGTTCATGGTCAGCTCTTGTTCTTGGCTATCTGGGGAGGAATCCTCCTCTTTCGCCGCTTGCAGGGCATCCACCGTGCGATCGTACTGTTGGACAAGCCGCTCCCATAGCTCATTCACCCCAGTTAAGTCCTGGGCTTTGCCCTTTTCTTCGAGTTCCCGGCTCAAATCCGAGAGCGGATCAGCCCCCAGGGCGGCACTGGTGGATTTCAGAGAATGGGCTGACTCCCGCAGTTGTTGGGGATTCTGATCGGCGATCGCCGTCTCTACCCCTTCGAGCAATTGTGGGGTTTCTTGTAAATACAAATCCACCAACTCCTCTAAGGCTTCAAGTTCCCGTAAATCCTCTAAGGTTCTCTCATTCAAAACCGGTAGACTCGCTTCCGGGGGACTCTCCTCCACCTCTCGCCGGTCCGAGGACTCCGGATCAGCGGTAAACGCCTTCAGAGACACAGTCCCCGTCACCGGACAGCGGGATAAGGCCTGAATTAACTCATTGATGCGAATCGGCTTACTGATATAGTCATCCATCCCCGCTGCAATACAATCCTCGCGATCGCCCTGCATAGCATTAGCGGTCACCGCAATCAAATAGGGACGGCGGGATTTGGCCCATTTCTTGCAAATGCGACGGGAAGACTCTAACCCATCCATCACCGGCATTTGCACATCCATCAAGACCACATCATAATGCTGCCGCGTTAGGGCATCGAGGACTTCCAAACCATTCCCCACCACATCCGCCCGATAACCCATGCGGGCCAGGGTTTGGGTGGCCACCTTCTGGTTCACCGCATTGTCTTCAGCCACCAAAATCTTCAGAGGGAAGCGATCGGCCAGATGTCCATCTAACTTGGGCGTTTTCTCATATTCTCGCTCCACCGGCTCCCCACTTAAGACCCCAACCAAAATCTCATACAGTTGAGACTGCTTAATCGGCTTGTTGAGCAGGGCCGCTAGTTGCACCTCAACCCCTTGGATTTCCGTCCCCATCGAAGTCAGGATCATCACCGGAATATCCTTCATGACCGCGAACGTCTGGAGTTCTTGGGCCAGAGTCAACCCGTCCATCTTCGGCATCTGCATATCCAAAATGACCAAGTCGAAGCGGGGTTGATGAGGCACTAACTCTAAGGCTGTTGGCCCGTCAGCGATGGCAAGGGTTTCCATCCCCCAGCCTTGGGTTGTCATCGTCAAAATTTTACGGTTGGTGGCATTATCATCCACGACCAGGAGACGTTTGCCCTGAAGTTCCACCCGATGCCGTAAGGACTTGACGAGAGGCACTTGGGGAGCTTGGGGGGCAATGAGGGTAAAGTAGAACACCGATCCCGTGTCGTCTGGAGCGGTGGTGAGTTCAAACTCATCAGGACAGTCTCCCGTAATATGACCCATACTCTCGACCCACATGACTCCATCCATCATCTCAGCCAGACGTTTACTAATGGCTAATCCTAAGCCAGTCCCGCCATACTGACGGGTGGTGGAGGAGTCCACCTGGGAAAAGGAGCGGAATAATCGGTGCATCCGATCGCTCTGGATGCCAATTCCCGTATCACGCACCGCAAATTGAATGCGGTAGTAGGGAAGCTCTATGGGGTCTGAGGACTCGGCCTCAGCTACCTCGCAGGAACTATTATCCGGGTGGGGGCGATCGACCTGTTCGGCCATAATCGAGATGACCACTTCCCCCTCGTCGGTAAATTTAACGGCGTTGCTGAGCAAGTTGACTAAAATTTGCCGCACCCGTGTCACATCCCCACAAATATGCTGCGGGGTGTCGTTGCTCATTAGATAGGCCAGTTCTAGCCCTTTCCCGGTGGCTTTGGAGGCCAGCAAGTCTAGGGACTGTTCCACGCAGGCCCGTAAATCAAAGGGATGTTGTTCGAGTTCGAGTTTGCCGGATTCGATTTTCGAGAAGTCGAGAATGTCGTTAATAATCGTCAGCAGGGTATCGCCACTACTGCGGATGGTCTCGACAAAATCTCGCTGTTCCAGGGACAGTTCAGTGTCCAGGAGTAAGCCAGTCATGCCGATGACGGCATTCATGGGGGTGCGAATTTCATGGCTCATGGTGGCCAGAAATTCGCTCTTGGCTTGGGTGGCGGCTAGGGCGCGATCGCGGGTTCGGGCCAGGTCGGCGGCGGTCTCTTGTCGTTCAATCTCCCCGCCAATCCATTGGGCCATCAATTTGAGGATTTCTCGGTCTACGGGTTTGAAGGGGTCATGAAGTGGCGTCCGGCTCGAAAAGCTCAGGGTTCCATAAACTTCTCCGGCGACAATGACGGGAGTCCCGATATAGGCTTGAATGCGGAAGGGCCCATATTTAGGCGGCACATTGGTGCCATACATTAGGAGAAATTCAAAATATAAGGGGTCGTTGGCTTCGACAGTTCGGAAGCAATAGGTTTCTGCCAGGGGTAAACGCTGTCCAGGCATCAGGGGATGGGTGACCACCATTCCCGGAGGGGTTTGGGGACATTGAACTTCCATCACTTCAAAGTCTTCGTCCTGAATCCGGGAGAGGATGGCGATTTCCATCCCGAATCGTTGCCGTCCCAGTTCTAGGAGGCCCTGCAATCGCTGGCGGAAGTTCAGTTGACGGGAGGAGGTGACTTTGTAGATGGCCCGAATCGAGGCTTCACTTTCCCGGAGATCTTCTTCGGCCAGTTTTCGTTCGGTGATGTCTCGCGAGACGCTGACGATTTCCCGGATGGGGGAATCTGGAGTCTGACGGAGGGGGCTGTTCCGTTTACCCTGGTTAAAGGCCCGACTGGTGGTTTCAAACCAGATGTAATGGCCGTCTTTATGGCGAATGCGGTAACTGAGGGTTAAGGAGCCGGTTGTGGTGATGACTTCAGCGGTGGAGTAGTTGAAGTTGTCGCGATCGAGGGGGTGGATGAGGTCTCGGGCGTAGCGGTCGATGAGTTCTTCGGGTTTGTAGCCGAGCAGCACTTCGGCGGCGGGAGAGGCATAGAGAAACTGACCGTCAAGGTTCTGTCGGGCAATTAAGTCGGTGGAGTTCTCGGCCATGAGCCGATACCGTTGTTCGGTTTCTTGCCGTTCAAATTGCGATCGCCCTAGAGCGTCGAGCATCTCGTTGACGGTATTGGCTAGACTTGAGAGTTCGTCTTCTCCGATGCTGGGGAGGCGTTGCTGGGGATCGCCGGTCTGTTTGAGTTGATTCATGCTCTCACTGAGCTGAGACAGAGGCGATAAGACCAGTTTTTCGACGAGCAACAGGGTTAGGCCACTAAAGATAACTCCCACACTAATCAGGGCCAGGGAAAAGTAACGAATGCTAATCTGCCCCTGTTGGTAGATAGCCCGAGGGGCATTCACCCGCAGCAGGCGAATGGGATTTTGGTTGAGATCCTCTAGAAGGGTATACCCGGCAATTCGTTCTCCTGGAGGGAGGGGAAGATAGGGCAAACGAACCCTCGGCTGGGATTTATAGCCGTTCTGGTTAAAGGTCCTGAGGGTCAGGTTGAGCGCGACGTCAATGGCCGACTCCCCAGGATTGCGATGAGCGGCGAGGGGTTGAGGTCGAGCTTGGGAGGGGTTGAGCAAGTCCTGCCAGGCCTGTTGAACATCGGCCGGCACATCCTCACCCTGGCGGGGGTAAAGATCGAGGGCGAGTTGGGTTTGTTCGGCCAGCCGGGCGATCGCCTGCTGATCGAAGTAGCGGCCGACAATCAGGGTTCCTCGAAGGGGACCGGTAATTTGGCTGGTGACGATGGGACGGGCCGCTACGGCGAATGGCTCCCCTTCGAGTTCGAGAAGGCCCTGGATGCCGTCGTCAGGATGATCGGTGATTAACAGGGAATGCTCAGGCTGCTCGGGGTTGAGAAATGGCTCTAGTCCCTCTGGCAGCGGAATGCTGCGGCTATGAGTCCGGTCATAGGCTTTCTCGAAGCGAATCTGACCTTGAGCATCGACAAAAACCATGAAGTTTAGGTTCAGGTAGGAAAATGTCGAGTCAATCAGGTTGGAGCGCACATAATCGGGGTTTCCGGTTTTGATAAACTCATAGGTGTCATCCCACTCGGCATAGTCTCGGGCAATGGTGTTGAGACTCGACAGTTCATGGTCGACGGCACGCAGGGCATGGGTCACGTCTTGATGGACGTACTGCTGCTCCAGATGCGTGAAATCTCTCAGTAAGATTAACGAAGATATGGCGTAAATCGTAATGTTCAACGCCACCAACGCCGCACCGACGATGAGTAAAGTTTTCTTTCGTAGTTTCATGCCGGAGTGGAAGAAAATAATCAACCGATGTTCCCAGGGGAATTGCTCAATGGGGGCAAGCTATCATCTCTATTTTGCCTGACCTTCGGCTGTCGAGTGAGTCCGCCCTCTTGGCCTGTTTAGACGTTACAACGAGTTCCTGGCAAATCTCTATTTGTTTAGAGCATTTTCATTAAGTGAATGGACGTTGACCATGACTGATAATCTTAACCTTCCTTCTAATGTACAAGCTTCTCGCCGTTGGCGATTGATTTTGGGAACAGATGCTACGGAAGCAAACCCTTCTGAGGATAGGTTGGATGAGCGGCGAGTGCGATCACTGGAGGCACTCTATCAGCCGTCTCGTTCCGGGGGATTAGGACGCTCAACCCTCAGTTTAGTGCGCTGGTTAGATGAGATTCGCGGCCATTTCCCTGAGTCGGTGGTTCGGGTGATGCAACAAGATGCTATCGAACGGCTGAATTTGCGATCGCTACTGCTCGAACCTGAATTGAGCGATCGCCTCGATGTTGATCCGATGTTAGCGGCGGAGGTGTTAACGTTGATGTCCACGTTACCCGATTCCAAGCTAGAGCGGATTCGTGAGATTGTCCGTCAGGTGGTCGAGGAATTAGAGCAGCGATTACGTCCGGCTACCCAGCAAGCCCTATTGGGCCGTCTTCGCCAGCGATCGCCCCAGCTCCATCCCCGCTATCGAGACATTGATTGGCAACGCACCCTGTATGCCAATCTCAAACATTATCAGCCCCACTATGGCACGATCATTCCTGAAAAACTAATTCATCGAGGAACGCCGCCGCGTCTCCTGTCTGATGTCGTTCTCTGTCTAGACCAAAGTGCCTCGATGGCCGCTTCAGTGGTCTATGCTAGCGTCTTCGCCTCGGTTTTGGCGTCTGTATCTTCACTGAATGTGCGTTTGTTGGCCTTTGATACATCGGTGCTGGACTTAACACCCCATCTACGAGATCCGGTCAACCTGTTATTGGCAATGCAGCTCGGCGGTGGCACGGATATTTCAGCCGTCTTACGCTATAGCTTACAAGAGATTCAACAGCCCCATGAGACGATTCTAATTCTCCTGAGTGATTTATATGATGGGGGCGATCGCCCGCTACTCTGGCAATCTTTCGGGCAATTGCTAGCATCAGGGGTACGGGTCGTCAGTCTGTTGGCGCTCGATGAGGCTGGCGTTCCTCGCTATGATGTGGCGAATGCTGAGCATTTGGCTCACTTGGGGATTCCGAGCTTTGCCTGTCACCCCGATGAGTTTCCAGCGGTGATGAGTGAGTATTTGCTAGGCTAAAACCGGTTCAGCATAGTTGTTATCTATCCATTGAGTTTGGGGCCATTTTATACTATGAAAGTCGATGTTAAAATACGATTATTTTTGTCCCATCTTTTGGTCATGCTGGTCGGGCTAGGTAGCTTTATTTTAATCAGTAAAATTTACTCACCTCGACAATTCATTATTCAACTTGAACAGATGGAAAGCACGGAGTTTTTTAGTGTTCGCTCCGTAAAAACCTATATTGTTAAGGGATTTGAGACGACCTGGAATCGCAGTACTTTTTGGTCTGTTATTAGTGGCGCTTCAGCAGCAGTTGTCCTGAGTTATTGGCTTTCACGACGGATTACCCTACCGCTAAGACGAATGCGGCAGATTACACAACGGTTTGCAGCGGGGGATTTTGATGAGCGAATGCCGATGAGTGAAATCCCGGAATTTTACCAACTTAGTCTTAGTTTTAATCGCATGGCGGATAGCATTCGTGAGATTGAACATCGCCGCCGAGAACTCATTAGTGATATGACCCATGAGTTGCGAACTCCGCTGACGGTAATGCGGGGGTATTTAGAGGAACTGGCCGATGGTCGTCTAGAACCGACGCCAGAAACCTATGATAAGTTGGCCCGTGAAACCCGTCGCTTAGAACGGCTGGTCAATGACTTACAGGAGCTATCGAAGGCGGAGGCGGGCTATTTAACCATTGACCCCAAACCCCTGTGTTTATGCAGCCTCCTAGAGGGCTTAATTACCCGCTTGTCGGAGCAGCTCATCGATGAGTTAACCCTGTCCCTCGACTGTCCCGAGGATTTACCGAAGGTCTTTGGGGATTATGATCGCATTGAGCAGGTCTTGATGAATCTGTTGGGTAATGCAGTGCGCTATTCAGACTATGGCACAATTTCGGTGCGGGCCTGGTGTGATGACCCCTATATCTGGACTGCTGTGAGTGATACGGGGATTGGCATTGCAGCGGAGGATTTACCCTATGTCTTTGATCGCTTTTGGCGAGCGGAGCGATCGCGATCGCGACATTCAGGGGGAACCGGGATTGGCCTGGCCATTACCCGGCGACTGGTGGAACTGCATGGAGGAACGATTGAGGTCAAAAGTCAGTTGGGCCAGGGAAGCACATTTTATTTCTCCTTGCCCATGTTGCCCTAAGGTCTCTTCATTGATGGCGCTGTAGTAGTATGGATTAAACACAGTTACCTTAGGATAAACTTATTCATGCCTTACGTTGATGAAGAGGGGGGTCGCCTCAATAACTACGCCATCGAACCCAAGATGTACGAGGCGAAACCTCCTACCACGGAGGAGAAGCGCAATTATGCCATTCTCGGGGCGTTAGCTGCCTTGTTTGTGGCAGGAATTATCGCCGTGGCCTATGCCGTCTCAACGGTTAGCTGAAGACGTTGTCTTAGATTGGGCGATCGCCCGCCAGGCCCATAACACTGAGGCCACGGCTGCCCCGTGAGCAATACAGCCTCGGGGCAATAGGGGATCGTCTCCATCAAAAATTTCACTAATTTGTCCCAGTCCAGCGGTTTGCAAATGGTCGGCAATGGGACTGAGAATACTCAAGGCTGTGGTTGCTTCCCCATAGACACGATAGTGGGCGAGGCTATAGATTCCCAGCCACCAGGCCCAGGTCGTCCCTTGATGGTAGGCGCGATCGCGTTGGCTGAGATTGCCCCCATAATGGCCCTGATAATCCGCCTCATCGGGACAGAGCGATCGCAACCCATAGGACGTGAGCAAGGAGCGACCACAGACCTCAAGCATGGCCCGGCGACGGTCCAACGATAACAGGGGCCCCGGAAGATACACCGCCAAGAGTTGATTGGGGCGTAACCTGATGTCATCGCCCCCAGGGCCATCCAAAACGTCGTAACAATAGCCGAGACTGGGATTCCAAAATCGCTGAAATCCTGCCTGAATCTGTCGTCCTAGAGCGTGATAGGGTTTGGAGCGTTGGCCAAGCTGTTCGGCAAACTGGGTCATGGCCACGATGGCGTTGTACCACAGGGCATTGACTTCAACGGCTTTTCCCTGACGAGGGGTAACGGGAGTCTCTCCCACTTTGGCATCCATCCAGGTCAGCTGAGCCTCCGATTCCAAGAGACCATCTTGGCGGTCTAGGCGAATCCCCGCACTAACACCACGACTATAGGCCTCAACCGCATCAACTAAGGTGGGATAAATGTCTTGGAGAAAGGGGCGATCGCCGGTGACCTTCACATATAACCGTACTGCTTCGATGTACCACAAACTGGCATCCACGGTGTTATAGGCGGGGAGGCCCCCATCATCGGGGAAGACATTGGGCAGAATCCCCTGACGAAAATAGGAGGCGGCCGAGGCTAACACCGATCGCATCAGCTCAGAGCGGCCCGTAGCCAAGGTCAACCCCGGTAAGCTCATCATGGTATAGCGACCCCAATCACCAAACCAGGGATAACCCGTTAAGAGGGTGGTTTCGGGCCGACCTGGATTCACATATAAAGGCTGGCGAGTGACCACAAAGCTATCCGCCGCCAAGACGAGCTGTTGAATCCAGTCTGGAGGAGCCTTCTCAGAGGCGGGGAACTGAGGTCTCGGCTCACTCCTCTCCCAGGTGGCCAAAAGTCCCTGCTCTCGGTCCTGATACCGTTCCCAGGCCGCCGCCACATCCAAATTGGGGAGAGCAACGGTACTGACGGCCACCGTAAAGGAATCCCCAGGCTCTAAGGTCGCCTTTAGGGTGGCTCCATGGAGGTGGTCTTCATAGTCCCCACTGCCGCGATCGCGTTCTCGGGCCAAATCGAAGCCAGCATACCAGTTGTAGCGTTGCGTCACTAAACCGCGATCGCCCAAAATATAGCAAGGAACGCCCCCCTCACAGGATAACTTCACCCCCTGAGGACAGGGGTCAATCTCCCAATTTTCCCCCGTAATGCCCCCATGATGACTGCGATCGTTCACCAGGGCTTTAATCGACAACTCCAGCGATCGCTCCCCCCGCAGCAGACGATAACGCACATAGGTCGTATTCTGCCCCCATTCCATCCAAATGGATTTTTCCAGGCGGGCCTCCCCACAGGCATACATCCAAACCGGAGTACGACCGACTAAACGAAACTGCTCCAGATAATAGTAGCCCCGAGGGGCCACCGTTCCATCAGCCCAGCGATTGGTATAGAGGGGATAAGACTTGCCCCCCAACTGAACCGTCTCATCCAGCTTCACCACCCGCAGCTGTCGGCAACAAGGCGGCTCCATCGCCGCCACCAACACCCCGTGATATTGTCGTGTCAGCAGGCCCGCCACCGTGCCACAAGCATACCCACCAATCCCATTGGTGACTAACCATTCTCGTTGTTGCGCCTGCTCCAGGTCGCCACAGATCTCTCGCCCAAATTGAATCGTCATCTGACTGAGTTGGGATTAGCGAATCTGCACCCGATGGCTGTCCGGGTTTGCCGCCGTTGCTTGTTCATCCGTTACGTCTTAATTAGTCCTTGCCATCTGCATGAGAATCTCATGAGAGCCTTGAGCCACCCCATCCTCGCTAGGACGGCGTTGACGGTACGAGCCATCTGGCTGTAGTTCCCAAGCCTGACGATTATCCGAGAGCATAATGCCGAGGATTTCTTGTAAGTCCTTGGCAATGACGGGATTTTCCACCGGAACCACCGCCTCAACTCGGCGATTTAAGTTTCGGGGCATCCAGTCCGCACTGCCGATAAACACCTGCTCTTGTCCCTCATTATAGAAGTAAAAGATGCGTGAATGTTCTAAAAAGCGCCCAATTACACTAATGACGCGGATATTCTCGCTCAATCCCTCAATACCAGGGCGCAGACAACAAATCCCTCGGACGATTAGATCAATTTGCACCCCCACCTGAGACGCTTCATAAAGCGTCGCAATCAAACTCGGGTCGACGAGGGCATTCATTTTAGCCACAATGCGTCCAGTCCCGCCCTGTTTAGCATGATTAATTTCCTGGCGAATCAGAGCCTCCATGCGATCGCGCATATTCACCGGGGCCACCAAGAGCTTACGATAGGACCGCTGGCGAGAGTAGCCGGTGAGGTGGTTAAACAAATCTGTTAAGTCTGCACCAATGGCATCGTTACAGGTGAGAATCCCCAAGTCTGTATAAAGTTTGGCGGTTTTGGGGTTGTAATTCCCTGTTCCAATATGGACGTAGCGACGGATATGCTGTTTCTCCTGGCGTACCACCATGGAAATTTTGGTATGGGTTTTGAGGCCCACCAGTCCATACACCACGTGAACCCCAGCCTGTTCTAACTTTCTAGCCCAGAGGATATTATTTTCCTCATCAAATCGGGCCTTGAGTTCTACTAAAACAGCCACTTGCTTGCCATTTTCCGCCGCATCAATCAGGGAATGAATAATCGGTGAGTCCCCGGAGGTACGATAGAGGGTCATTTTGATGGCTAAGACATTGGGGTCGTGGGCAGCGGTGGTAATAAAATGCTGAACAGTAGCTGTAAAGGAGTGATAGGGATGATGAAAGAGGACATCGCCCCGTTCCCGAATTTCTGTAAATAGGTCGCCATCCCCGTCATTCCCTGATTGACTGAAGTCAAAATCCACATCACTAAAGCGCCGCAAGCGAGCAGGAATCACAGGTGTCCAGGGAACGTCTTTAAGTTCGGGTCTCGGGAGTCCCATAAAGGACATTAAATCCCCTAATCCTAGGAGGCCTTCTACTTCATAGACATCTTCCGGGTTTAGGGATAACTCCCGCATCAACATATCTCGCACTTCAGGGGAGAGGGTTGAGGGGACTTCCATCCGCACCACAGATCCACCCCAACGTCGTTTCCGCAGTTCCTGTTCAATGGCCAGCAGCAAGTCGTCGGCTTCGTCTTCCTCAACGGCAATATCGGCGTTACGAGTAATGCGGAAGGGGTGATATTCTTGGATGTTCATCCCTGGGAACAGGGCTTCTAGGTTATGGGCGATGACTTGTTCTAGGGGAACCCCAATCCAGGTCATATCCTCGGGGTTGGAGTCGCCATCGGAGTCATGGGGGAGTTCAATAAAGCGGGGCAGTACTTTGGGGACTTTAACGCGGGCAAAGTGTTCTTGATCGATTTCAGGATCTTTGACGACGACGGCTAAGTTCAGACTGAGGTTAGAAATGAAGGGGAAGGGGTGACCGGGATCGACTGCTAGGGGAGTGAGGACGGGAAAAATTTTCTCCTCGAAGTAGGTTTGTAGGTAGGCCCGTTGTTCTTGGTTGAGGTCGATATAGTCGAGCAGATAAATCCCTTGTTCGGCCAGTAGGGGCCGTAGTGTCATCTGAAAATGCTGATGTTGTTCGGCGAAGATGGGATGGAGGCGATCGCTGATGTCATTCAGTTGCTTTTGGGGACTGCGGCCATCAGGGGTGAGTTTGCGAACTTCGGCTTTGACCTGTTGTTTGAGTCCTGCCACCCGCACCATAAAGAACTCGTCTAAGTTCATACTGACGATGGCCATAAACTTGAGTCGTTCAAGCAGGGGAGTCCGATCATCGAGGGCTTCATAAAGAACCCGATAGTTAAATTCCAGCCAGCTCAATTCCCGGTTAAAGTAGTTTTGCGGCTGTTGCAGGGCTTCGGCTTTAACGGGACTTGCTTTGGTTGTTTTGCTCGATGAATCTGAGACGGGTTTCTTTGTCTTTGCCATGTCGAAGGTTTGGGGGAGAGACGACGGGAAATAGATGACGCGAGGATGGCGGTATGACGCCGATTGAGGATTAGATTAACGACCTTGACGAAACACCTCATCTTCTCGACCGACCCACCAGTCGCCCAATTGCGCTAACTGGTCTTGGATTTGGGCGAGTTCTGCCACATAATCGGCGTCGGAGAGTCGAGAACGGCGTTCTTGTAACTTTTTCAGGCGCAGTTGCGCCAAAAGCCAGGGTTTGTGGAGTCCATCGACGCTTTCAATATATTGTGCTAGGTCACGACTATCCATAGATCCTATCTCTGTCAGTTTAACGTCACCTTAACGACTCGCCGCGAAAAAAAACAGCCACGCAGGGCGTGGCTGAGGCGTTTCGGGATTGAAACGAGGATAAGCTAAGGCTGACTGGCCCGAGTCTAGCTCATTTGGCTGGCGACGAAGTCCCAGTTCACGAGGCTGCTGAGGAAGGTGTCTAGGTAGTCAGGACGTTTGTTTTGGTAGTCCAGATAGTAGGCATGTTCCCAAACATCGATGGTCAAAAGAGGCTTGAGTCCTTGGGTGATGGGGTTCTCAGCGTTGAGGGTTTTGACCACTTTCAGGCTGTCGCCATCTTGCACCAGCCAAGCCCAACCGCTGCCGAACTGACCGCCACCAGCGGCTTTGAGTTCAGCAACCAGTTTGTCGAAGCCACCGAATTGGGTGTTGATTTTTGCAGCGAGTGCGCCGCCGGGTTGGCCACCACCACCGGGTTTCATGCACTGCCAGTAGAAGCTGTGGTTCCAGACTTGGGCGGCGTTGTTGAAGATGCCGGATTTCTCAGGATTGCCGGCGGTGGCTTTGATGATATCTTCTAAGGATTTGCCCTCAAGATCACTCCCTTCAATGGCAGCATTGAGTTTTGTGACATACCCAGCATGGTGCTTGCCATGGTGAAATTCTAGGGTCTGCGCGGAAATATGGGGGGCTAGTGCGTCTTTAGCGTAGGGTAGTTCAGGAAGTGTGAATGCCATTGATGTTTCTCCTCTAATGTCTTTATGCTAAGGGGTGCTGCCAGTCATGACAGCCGCTTAGGCGATTTGTTATTCTCTGCCGAGGCGAGCCTCGACGTCCCGCTACCAGGCTGGTTTGACCGAACCGGAGGCGGCAATGAAACTTAACACTTATGATCCTATCCCAAAACCTAACACAAATCCAGACTGATTATGAGAAAGCTGGGGAGAATGGCTTGTATGTCTGATTTAGGCGGGAATTGTTGGGTTTCTTGAGTTGGGCGATCGCCGTCGGCAGATCCATGTTGGAAGATCCATGTTAGGTTTCGGGGTAAGAGGGGAGAATCCTCCCTGTCTGTAGCCCGTAATACAGAAAACCTTAGGGGTTGGTGAGTTATGACACTCAAGGATATGCTGTTCGCTGTTTCCCTATTTCCCTATTTGGGGTTTCTCTACTTTCTGACGCGATCGCCCGAAACGCCTCGTTTGGCGCTGATTGGCTTCTATCTGTTACTGTTGTTCGTTGTGGTGACGATTCCAGCGGGGATTTATGCCCAGGTGGAGTTGGGTGAAAGCCTCGCGAATGTGGATTGGCTCCATGGTAGTGCTGAGTTTTTCCTGACCCTGTCCAACTTGGTGGTGGTGTTGGGATTTCGCGAAGCCGTCAAGGACACCCTGGGGACAACGGAGACCACGTCTCCCCCGGATGAGTTCTAACTATCGTTTTTCAGTCTGCTATGCCCCCTTCTATGCACCCAAGCGTCATTGGTATTGATCTCGGCGGAACCGCGATTAAACTGGGACAGTTTACCCGTGAGGGAGACTGTTTAGGGCAGTTACAGGTAGCCACACCGCAACCGGCGAGTCCTGAAGCGGTGTTAGGGGCGATCGCCGCAGCGGTGGCAGAACTCGACCCCGCCGGAACCAGTCTGGCCCTGGGGTTGGGAACGCCGGGCCCCACGGATGCCGCCGGACGTATTGCTCGGGTGGCCATTAACTTAGCTGGTTGGCAGAATGTGCCGGTGGCTGAGGTGTTAGAACAGCAGACGGGACGGCCGACAATTTTGGCGAATGACGCCAATTGTGCCGGATTGGGAGAGGCCTGGCTTGGTGCGGGCCGGGATGTGCAGAATTTGATTCTCTTGACCCTAGGAACCGGGGTGGGGGGAGCGATTATCCTCGATGGCCGGCTCTTTGTGGGGCGTAACGGGACGGCGGGAGAGTTGGGGTTGATTACCCTCAATCCCCAGGGTCCCCCCTGTAATAGCGGCAATCAGGGGTCCTTAGAACAATATGCTTCAGTCCAGGCGATTCGCCGCGAGACGGGGTTAGAGCCTCATGAGCTAGCCGCTAAAGCTGAGGCGGGGGATGGGGGGGCGATCGCCTATTGGCAACAGTATGGACAACGCTTGGGGGCCGGCTTAGCCAGTTTAGTTTATGTACTAACCCCCGAGGCGATTCTCCTCGGGGGCGGCATTGCGGCGGCGGCTCCCTTATTTTTAGGGGCCACCGAGGCCGAATTACAACGGCGAGTCTTGCCCAGTTCTCGGGAGGGACTCAGTCTGCGGCTGGCCGAGTTGGGCAATCGGGCGGGGATGGTGGGAGCGGCCCAACTGGCCTGGCAGTTGTTGGCGAGGAACGCCTCCTAGAACGCACCGCCACTAGGCATAATCGTCACCTCCTCCAGCACAGCTCCTTGTGGGAGTTGTACCGCTTGTAGGATGGCTTGGGCAACGGCTTCGGGGGTGAGCATACTGTTGCGATCGAACCCGGCTTTATCCATAGTTTCCGTGTCCCAGATGGGGGTGTTGACGGCCCCTGGACAAATGGCGGTAACCCGAATGCCATGCTCTCGTTCCTCGGCAGCGAGGGTTTGGGAGAAGCCCATCATGGCAAATTTACTAGCGGAATAGGCCCCCCAGTTGGGAAACGCCTGTTTTCCGGCGATGGAGGAAACATTGATGATGATGCCGCCGCCGTTGGCTCGCATGGTGGGGAGGATGCCGCAGGTGGACTCAACAACACTGGTGACATTGAGGCGGAAGACTCGTTCCCAATCCGCTAGAGGGGTGTCGGTAAGGCTGTTGATATAGCCAATCCCGGCGTTGTTGACGAGGATATCGACTTTGCCTAACTTCTGGGCCAGGGTGGCGAAGCGATCGCGCAGTTGTTCGACTTCGAGCAAGTCACAGGGAAACACATCGGCTGTGACGCCGAACTTACGGGCGGCGATCGCCACCTGTTCGAGTTTATCCTGGGAGCGACTGAGCAGGGCCAGATTAATCCCCGCTTCAGCAAAGGCCAGGGCGGTGGCTTTACCAATCCCGCTACTGGCTCCGGTAATGAGGGCAAGTTGTCCTTGGCTGGAGGTCATGAAATAGCTGATTTCGATCAATTGCCTATTCAGTGTATCGAGAGTTTAGCGTTGTGGAACCTCGACGACCCAGTTAGGCTGTTCGACAAAATCGGGAATTTGCAAACTCTGCTCCGACTCGCTTTGGCTCACCAAGCAAGTTTTCCCGGACAAGGCATCAAAATTGGAGAAGGCCAGAATCGCCACTTCCTGACGAGCTGGATTTTCCCATTGCCACAAGAGTCCTTCTGAGAACATACTATCGGTGGGAACCATCTCCCCTGGGGACCCCAGACGCTGTCGCACTTCCTCTAAGCTCATCCCCATCTCCACTTGAGCGCAGAGTTGATGATTGTCTTGGGATTCTGGGGTGGCAGGGCGAACTCCAAAGCAGGAGAGTTGGGCAACCTGCTGATTGCGTAGCACCGCTAGGAACACGGCTCCACTGTCGTCGTCCATCCAACGCCAGAGGCTATTTCCGGGGGAGCCGGGGTCTCGTTCTGGCTCAATGTTTAACTCGTCTAAAATGCTGTCGAGTTCCGTTTCGCTCATGCCCACTTCTAAGCGTCGGCAGTCTTCCGGGGTTAGACGGGGGGAGGATTGGGCGACAACAGTTTGGGGGATGAGTCCGAGGACGAGGGTTAGGAGGGGAATCCAGGTTTGATGGTGCATGGGGGGAGGAAGGGAACAGGGAACAGGGAACAGGGAACAGGGAACAGTGGGCAGTAGGCAGTAGGCAGTAGGGGGGAGAGGCAAGGGGCAATGGGGGATGTTTGGGTTAATTATTGATGAGTTTGAAGATGAAGTCGAGATCGTTCATTTCGCCGACAATGCGTCGGATGGGTTGGGGCCAGATGCGGATGAGGGTGGGGGTGGCTGAGACGCGATCGAGTTCTGTTTGTTGGGGGTGCTTGAGAACATCAATCACTTTGAGAGTATAAGGATGACCTAGGGCGCGATCGAGGGTCTCATGTAGGCGGAGTAGGGTCTCTTCGGTGGTGGGGCTGTCGCCACGGATGAAGAGACGGAAGACATAGCCACTGGTATCTGCATCGGCGGGGTTGAGGATCGCTGGGTCATGGCCCTGACGTCCGACCTGCAAGACGAGATCATGATTTTGCCATAGTTCAGGAAATTGTGGACGATAACTTTCCAGAGCTAGGGGGTTACAGAGTTCTAGGGAACTGGGTTTTAACTCCCAGGAGACAGACTCTAATTCAAATAGCTGATTCAGTAAGCCTCGATAACGCCAGACGGCAAACATGGCTTCGGCAATGGTTTCGAGCCGTTGGGTTTGTGGGTTGAGATAGCGATCGACAGTGGCACTATAACAAGGCACGAGAAAATGTGGCGGCTCGGGAAGTCCTAAAACCTCCTGAACCGCCACACAGAGTTGGAGATGCCAGCGATCGCGATGGTGGGGGTCGACGGCATAGACGACATCCCCACCGGGTGTAAACAGGGCTAATCCCTTAAATGGCTCGACAGTCCCCAAGGCTCTTTAAACCCGACCCCGGAGGAACTGAGCCATTTCATTGGGAGTGGGGGATTTATCAAGGGCAATTTCTTCGGTAATCCGACCTTCTTGATAGAGTTCAAACAGCGCTTTATTCATGGTGGTCATGCCATCAAACTCAGAGCGCAACATCACATCGGTGATTTCGTCGAGCTTGCCTTGAATGACGTATTCTTTCACGGCATCGGTGGCGATGAGAATATCGTGGAATGCTGCCCGTTTGCCGTCGGTTGTTTTACATAAACCTTGGGCAATAATGGAGACCAAAGATTCTGCTAGAGCAACCCGGAACGCGGGCTGTTCGGCTGGGGGGAACATCCCCATGACCCGTTCGATGGTTTTTACAGCACTGTTTGTGTGCAAGGTTCCCATGACCAAGTGACCCGTTGAGGCAGCTTTGAGGGCGATATTCATGGTATCTTTATCGCGAATTTCCCCCACCAAAATCAAGTCCGGATCTTCCCGTAATGCGGCTTTTAGAGCATTAAAGAATTTGTGGGTATGGGTTCCGACTTCCCGGTGTTTGATTAGGGATTTTTTACTTTTGTGGACAAATTCAACTGGGTCTTCAATGGTGATGATGTGATAGGCCTTATTCCGATTGATATAGTCAATCATCGCCGCCATGCTGGTGGATTTCCCAGACCCAGTGGGTCCTGTCACCAAAATCAGCCCTTTGTGATAGTCCAAGCTAATACTTTTGAAGACTTCCGGGAGTCGCAGTTGTTCAAGGGTGAGAATTTCGGCACCGATCAGACGCAGAACGATCGCCGGGCCGGCTAGGGTATCAAAGGCGTTAATCCGTACCCGGACAAAGCCTAAGTCCGCTGCACCGTCGAAGTCGAGGTTTTCTTGGAACTGACGGATTTCTTCATCGCTCATCAGTTCCCGCATCCAACTCATGAAGGTGTTGAGATCCGTTTCGGGCCATTCTGTGGGGGCGATATCCCCCCTGACACGATAGCGAGGAATTTCACCCACGCCCACGTGAACATCGGAGTAGCCTTCTTTTTCCGCCCGCTGAATAATCTCACGGATGGTGGGATGACCGGGACTGGGTCCGGTGGGGGCACGACGAGGGCTGGCCTGTTGGGCCGGTGCAGTGGCTGCCGCTGGAGGACGTTGGGCGACTGGGGAACGCTGGGCTGGTGGAGGGGGTGCGGCTGGGGGGCGTTGAGATTGTGTCATAAGTGCTAGAGTCTTTTAGGAATCAGGTGAATTCGGCCTAGGATGAACAAGAGGCTGGGTTTAATGGATGAGAGGATGGAGTTGACTGACACACCATCGCTCTGGGTCTAGTGTGACCGGCTTGTAGAGGACTCAATTCGTCCATTGTCTCCCCCAAAGGGGGCAATTTGTAAACCGTAAATTCCTCTAACATCGTCCCTGGATCAGCCCCAAGCTTAGGGGACCATGATTCTCAATGGTGCTGTTTGCTATACCGTATCGTGCGATCGCCGCTTATGTCGTCTCCGTCTCTCCGTGTCTGTATCACTCTAGGAACTCGCCCTGAAGCCATTAAGCTGGCTCCGGTGATTCGTTGCTTTCAACAATCGACTGAGTTTGAAACTCAGGTGATTTTGACCGGACAACATCGAGAAATGGTGCAGCAGGTGATGGATTTGTTTCAACTATCTGCCCAGCGAGATCTCGATATCATGAAACCCAAACAAACCCTGACGGACATTACCCGTCGGAGTTTACAGGGATTGGAATCGATCTTTCAAGAGTTGGGGCCTGATTTGGTAGTGGTTCAAGGAGACACAACAACGGCGTTTGCGGCGGCTCTGGCTGCATTCTATCAAAAAATTCCGGTTGGTCATGTTGAAGCTGGGCTAAGAACCGATGAGCTGTTTGATCCCTATCCTGAGGAAGCCAACCGCCGTTTGATTTCTCAACTGACGACGTTGCATTTTGCGCCCACGACTCGGGCGGTGGAAAATTTACGCAAGTCAGGGGTGGTGGGGGCGATTCATCATACGGGAAATACGGTGATTGATGCGCTGCTGTCGGTGGCGGAGCAAACTCCCCCTTGTGAGGTGGCGGGACTGGATTGGACTCAGCAGCGGGTGTTGTTAGCGACGGTGCATCGGCGGGAGAATTGGGGCGATCGCCTGCAATCGATTGCGGAGGGCTTTTTGCGGATTCTCGATCAGGTTCCGGATACGGCTCTGTTGCTGCCGTTACACCGTAACCCGACGGTGCGTGAGCCGTTGCAACGGATTTTAGGTCAGCATGAGCGGGTGTTTCTGACAGAACCCCTCGACTATACTGCCCTGGTAGGGGCGATCGCCCGTTGTACCCTTCTGTTGACGGACTCAGGAGGCCTTCAGGAGGAGGCCCCGGCCCTAGGAAAACCCGTGTTAGTCTTACGAGAGACCACAGAACGTCCAGAAGCGATTGAGGCGGGGACGGCGAAGCTGATTGGAACCGAGAGCGATCGCATCGTCTCGGAAGCAGTCACACTCCTGCAAGATTCCCAGGCCTACGCCACGATGGCTAACGCGGTGAATCCCTTTGGGGACGGTCGGGCGTCCGAACGGATTTTGCAAATTGTGTCAGAGTATTTTCAGGGCCTCTCGATTCCCTAACTTTAAATTACGGGATACCTCATGCACCGTGCTTTTAGACAGATGCTCCTAGGCGGCGTTGTCTTTGTTTGCACGATCGCCTTCGCTGTGATGGGCTATGTCCTCCTGGGCTGGGAGTGGATTGATGCGATTTATATGGTGATCATCACCATTTTTGGGGTGGGTTACAGCGAAGTGAACCCCCTTGAGTCCACCACGGAAAAAGTTTTTACGATCATTGTTATCATCGCCGGAACCTCATCGGCTGTTTACATCGTGGGAGGATTTAATGAAGCTCACCCCACCTGCCTTGGGCGAGGTGGGGGTATCGGTGCTAACCTGAGACTATATTATTAGTCCACAGGTCACACAAACAAGCCCAGCTTCTAGGCGAACGTCGAGAACGTTGGCTCGAACGTTCCTCACTGTCCTTTCGGCGAGTGAGCTGAAGAATACCTCGGGCAGCAATATTAAGCGCCCCATTAAGGTCTGCATTGTATCGCTTGCCCGAGGAAAATTTAGCCAGAGCATAGTTTTTGGAGTTCCGCCGCACCACTCCACTGCCGTCATAAGCCAGCTTTGAGGTATAGGCGGCAACGATATCAATGACCTTGCCACCAATCTCTTGCCACTTCATCTCGGTCAAGTCTCGAATCGTAGCCTTAAGCCATCCATGAAAGCGTTGGCGCAGGTTAGAGCGTTTGCGTCCTCCCTTAGCCTTCCATCCTTTCAGGTTCTCAAAGATAATGGCATCAGCATTGAACTGTTGGGCAATCTGCACAATACGCTTGGAGACAATCTGCCCGATTTGACGGTTGATGTTACGACATTTGCGGTAGGTATGGGAGCAGAACCCTTTCTGGAGACGTCCACCGTGTCCCATCGTTTGGCTGGCTCGTTTAGATACCGATTTCAGCCGTTTATCCCGACGGTCTATGTCTCTCCCCGGGTGAATAAACTCCCGATAGGTTACAGTGCCGTCAAAATTCACGACTGCTACGGTAGCGGTGGTGTTGATACCCAGGTCAACACTGACAACTCGACCCTCTCCCTCCCGTTGGGGTGGATGACACTCAAACGGAACTGAGAGATGACAGGCCCGTTTCTGCTCATTAACAATGAGGGCGGGTGACCGTAGCTTGTTGCTATCTACGGTATGTCGTTCTCGTAAGCTGGTTATCCCAACGGTCGTCCAGACCCAATCAGTTCCATTAAAGACCTTGATGTCGATGTGGCTGTAGCCATGGAGTTTATAGCATTGACCTTTATACAGGGTCGGATAACAGCCACTGTTGGGATTGAGGATTGGAGGTTTAGCATCCCGACGTTGACGAGTTCCCGATTGCCATTCCCGATATCGGGTCATGTAGCTACTGACTTGGCCAGCAGCAAAGACAATGGCGGCCCGTCGGTAGTAGCTAGGGAACTTGTAAAAGGTTTGGTCAAATTGCCGGTATTTGGGGTTAGGGTTCTTGGCGGTTTGGTGAATGAGTTTTTCGACGGCTAGAACCCGTTTTTGACTGGATAACCCCCCTAGAGATGGCCAATGGGTTAAGAGAATCCCCATCAAATGCCGACAGACGCGACGATAGATCTCAACCGTTTGGCTCAGCAGCACTTGCTGGCTGGCTGTCGGGTTAAGATTCCATAGGTCTGTACGGATGATTGATGTGATTCGTGCCATAACGGTATGATACCCCAAGGCTTGTTAGCTCGGCGGCTCCTTGACCCCCACCTGCCGTTCGGCGAGGTGGGGGAATGCGTCGCTGTTTTGTTCAAATGGTTACAGAAGGCGAAGTTCACCGGGCCCTGGAGGCTCAACGAAAGACGAAGGGCATTGAGCAATTAGACCATCACTCCATTGTTTGTGGCTTTGGCCGGATGGGACAAATTCTGGCGAAACGCCTCTATCAAGCCCGTAAACCCTTTGTGATTATTGACCGTAATCCAGATTTACTCGAAACGGCGGAATCTTTGGGTTACCTCGTGCAAGTGGGAGATGCAGCGGAGGAGGAGGTGTTACTCTCAGTCGGGATTAAACGGGCCCTGTTTCTAGCCGCCGTACTCCCTGAAGATGCGGTGAATGTGTTTGTTACTCTCACAGCACGGGGACTCAAGCCGGATATTACCATTCTTGCCCGGGGTGAAAAACCCACCACAGAGAATAAACTGCGTTTAGCGGGGGCCAATCGGGTGGTTCTCCCGGCGGAAATTGGTGCCCTCCAGATGAGTAACTACATTACTCAACCGACGGCCTTTGAGTTTTTCGAGCAGGAGGAGGGGGGCCATACCCTCAATGAGATGCTGGCCCAGATTCACCTGCAACTAATAGAAGTCGATGTTCGTGCGACGTCCCGCCTCAACGGTCGCTCCATTGGCGAGGTGGAGGTTTGGGGTAAAGGCTTATTTCTGATTGTCGCGTTGCGTCGGGCTAATGGCAAAACCCTCTCCCACCCCGCCGCCTCAGAGGTGCTGCATCGAGGGGACACGATGATGGTGATTGGTCACATGGACGATATCCTAAAATTCAACTACCGCTAGGCGAAGACGCGATGTTGGAGGGAGGGCATTTGGCCGCGAACTTGCTCTAGTCGTTGGGGATTAATTTCGGCGATCGCAATCCCAACTTTTGTGCCAGCATCGGCGATGACAGTTCCCCAGGGGTCAATGATGACAGCATGGCCGTGAGATTGACGAATGCCATAGTGGCGACCGGTTTGGGCGGGGGCGATGACGTAGGCGGTGTTCTCGATCGCCCGGGCCTGAAGCAGGACTTGCCAATGGTCTTTGCCGGTGTAGGCGGTGAAGGCGGCAGGGATAAATAAGACATCTGCTCCCTGGCGCGAGAGATGACGGTACAGTTCCGGGAAACGCACGTCATAACAGACGGATAGCCCCAGTTGGCCTAAATCAGGAGAGGGATAGACGGGGGGAAGGTCACTGCCAGCGCGAACGGTACTGGATTCTTGGTACGTGTTGCCGTCGGGCAGGTTAACATCGAACAAGTGGACCTTGTGGTAGCGGGCTAGTTCCGTGCCGCTGGGATCGATGAGTAGGGCGGTATTGTAGGCCTGCGTCTCACTGACGGGGATGGGAAAGCCGCCTCCAAGAAGGGTGACTTGATACCGTTGCGCCATGGTTTTGAGGAACAGTTCACTCTCCTGAGCGATTTGGGGCGCTTGGGCAATTTTTTCTTCTTCTTCTCCGAGGAAGGAGAAGTTTTCCGGCAATCCTATGAGTTCGGCTCCTCGGCGCACGGCAAGGTCGATTAACTCTTCCGCTTGTGCCAAATTTTGGTGGAGATCTGGCACGCTCGTCATTTGAATTGCCGCAGCAAGGTAGGACTTCATGGATTCTTCTCGAAAGGACGGTCGATATCGGGCTTCAATGGTATTGGCGATCGCGACCTTAATGATTTTAGCGGCGATCGCCCCCCGAGCAAATGGTCAGGAGTCATGCCGACGCACGGATGACTACACCCTCTGTTTTGACCGGGATTGGCTACGGTATTATACCCAGCCTCAGTCTGATCTCGATTGGCAAACCTATCTGCGCAGTCGTGTTCCCCCGGATGCGTCGGACTACTACCCGGAGATTAACCGCATTTACCGGGATCTGCTGCAACGCACGGCCACGGAACGGGAGCTAGAACATTGGTCTCATGCGATTTTGGCGGGACTGTCCATGACGGAGTTTCGGCGCACTTTGGTCCAAGGGGAGGAGGTGATGGCTCGGATCAACGGAATTTATCAGACTATTCTGGGACGAGATGTGGATGAGAGTGGCTTAGAGACTTGGAGGCAGAAGCTCATGGATGGGGGAACCTTGGAGAATGTCTATGAGGAGGTCTCGAACAGTGAGGAAGCTCTACAATTACGAGATACCTCCCCTTAACCTAATGTTGTCTTGCTTACTCTTTTAACGGGTTCTGCTCTTGATTTAAGGACAGTTACGTTAGGACGTTGGGCGGAGAAAAAATAAGTTCATACAAGGCTTATAATCGTACTGAGCGCTCATCATCAATTGTCTATTATAAACCTGTGAGGTATGACCAAACAGAAGTTTTCCATCGCTAAGCTCTATCATGAGCGCACGAAATACGACCCGGAGACCATCAATCAACGGGTTCCTGATATTGATTGGGAGCGTCCCCCGGTTCCCTTTAAGGATTATCCCATTGGGACTCGTGTTGACTTAAAACCCCATATTGGCGATCGCCAGACCGTCCTGTCGCGGCTGTCCCATCTGCTGTACTGCACCTATGGGGTGACGGCTCGGATTCCTCAAATTGCCCAACAGGATTTGTTACTACGAGCGGCTCCCTCGGCGGGGGGACTCTATCCGGCGGAAGTGTATGTGCTGTCTCGTGGGGGTGACGATTTGCCCGCAGGTCGCTACAACTACCAGGTGCGGGATCATAGTCTGGTGCAATTCTGGGATGGTGACCCCGGTGAGGCTCTGGAGGCGGCGTGTTTCGGGCATCCGGCGCTGAAGGAAGCTCCGTTTATCATTGTGACGACGGCGGTGTTTTTCCGCTCCTCCTGGCGCTATCAGGATCGGGCCTACCGCCGCATTCATTTGGATACGGGGCATCTGTTGGGAAATTTAGACTTGGCGGCGGCGTTGACGAATTATCGCCCCTACCTGATTGCTGGGTTTGATGATAGGGCGGTGAACGAGTTGCTGTACCTGAATCCTGAGGAGGAGGGGGCGATCGCCGTTGTGGCCCTTCAGGAACGGCAAAATGCCGCCCTTGAACTGCCCTTAACGACGGCGTTAGCGTCCGATGCGGATCTCGATTATCCAGAGTTACCCGATGGCTCTCTCCTGGGATATTTACATCAGGCCAGCGCCATTGAGGGCGCTCCTGAGTCTAGTTCTGACTCTAGTGCCGAGTTGGGGTCTCAGTTGAGTTCTCAGGCCATTGAGGATAAATATAACTTTCCCTTTTGCACCAAGGTGAGTACCGCCAGTTCTCCTCTGGATTGGGGGGTGGGAGGCAAGGCTCTGGAGGCGACGTTACTGCAACGCCGTTCAACACGGGCCTATGACGGAGACGCTGAGATTGAGTTAGAGCAGGTCAAGGCGTTGTTGAATTTTGCTTATCAGCCACAGTCTCTGGGCCGACTTAGTGGCAATCCCCCGGCAGCGTCAGCCACTCAGGGGTGGGAACAGCCCAGTTTGTGCGATCGCAGTCTGATTCAAACCTTTATTGCTACAACAGCGGTGGCGGGATTGGATGATGGCTGTTATTACTATGCGCCTCAGGCCCAGGAATTGCGGCAAATTCGCTTTAAAAACTTCCGCCGTGAACTGCATTTTCTCTGTTTGGGCCAAGATTTAGGGCGAGATGCGGCGATGGTGTTGTTTCATACGGCAGATTTGCAGGGGGCTATTGCTCGCTGGGGCGATCGCGCCTATCGTTATTTACATTTGGATGCGGGTCATCTTGGGCAACGTCTGAATTTAGCGGCGACGTATCTGCGCTTGGGCGTCAGTGGCATTGCTGGCTTTTTTGATGATCATGTCAATGATGTGCTGGGGATTCCCCCCGATGAGGCGGTGCTATACATCACCACCATCGGACAACCGCGAACCACCCGACGTCCTTAAGTCCTGTTTTCGTTTTCCTGAACTGACGGTATGCCAATTCACTATCCAACTCATCCCCCGATTCCTCCCCATACCTGGCAACGCCCTCTGGGAAAGGGCTGGGATAATCCCTATCGCGTCCGTTATGCCAGTAATCTCGATGATGGCCCGGATCATGGAATGCCCCTGGGAGGGTTTGGGGCGGGTGCGATTGGGCGATCGCCCCAGGGAACGTTTAATCTTTGGCATCTTGATGGGGGGGAACATATTTTTAAACCCCTCCCAGGCTGTCAGTTCTCGGTGTATGAGGAAACGGACTCGGGACAACGGCAGGCTTATGCTCTCTCGACGGTTCCCCCGGAGGATGGAACCTTAAGCAGTTGGAATTGGTATCCGGCTGAAACTGCGGCGGGAGAGTCCACGGGAACCTATCACGCGCTCTATCCCCGCAGTTGGTCGGTGTATGAAAAGCTGTTTAACTGTTATCTCACCTGTGAGCAGTTCTCGCCGATTATTCCTGATAATTATCAAGAAACCAGTTATCCCCTGGCAATTTTTGAATGGACGGCTCATAATCCCACCGATGAACCGATTACGTTAAGTGTTTTATTAACCTGGGAAAATATCGCCGGTTGGTTTACGAATACGCTGAAATCCCCGGAGGTGCGGGTACGGGATGATGGCAGTCCAGTTTATGATTACGAGTCTCGCTGGGGCAACTCTCAGGGGAATGTAAACCGTTGGTTAGAGGATTTTTCCCGTCTGGGCTGTTTGCTCAATTCTGGGGCCATGGGGCATGAGGCGATCGCCGAGGGAGAGGGGCAATTTGCCCTGGCAACGGTGACGAATCCGGCGGTGAAGGTGTTTTATCATTCTCGCTGGAATCCGGTGGGGGATGGCTCGGAAATTTGGCGCTCCTTTGCCGAAGATGGAAGTTTGGAGAATTGGGAGGATGAAACCCCGGCGGTGGCGGGGGAACGGATTGGGGCGGCGATCGCCGTCCGCTTTACGGTGCGTCCAGGCAAAACTCGCAAGATTCCCTTTATTTTGGCCTGGGATTTCCCGATTACGGAGTTTGCTGCCGGAATTACGGCCTATCGCCGCTATACGGACTTTTTTGGTCGCAATGGGCAAAATAGTTGGTCGATGATTCGCACGGCCCTGAAGCATTCGGATATGTGGAAGGAGGCGATCGTGGATTGGCAAACGCCGATTTTAGAGGATGAGTCGCTGCCGGGTTGGTTCAAAATGGCCTTGTTTAATGAACTGTATGACCTCAGTAGTGGGGGCAGTTTATGGACGACAGCAAATCAGGAGGAACCAAAAGGTCATTTTGGGGTTTTAGAGAGTTTTGATTATCGCTGGTATGAAAGTTTGGATGTCCGTTTGTATGGGTCTTTTGCCCTACTAAAACTTTGGCCGCTGTTGGAAAAATCGGTGATTCGCTCCTTCGCGCGGGCCATTCCTACGGGAGATGAGACGCCTCGGGTCATTGGCTATAACGGGGCAGCGGCGATTCGCAAGGCGGTGGGCGCAACGCCCCATGATTTGGGGGCGGCGAATGAACATCCTTGGGTTCAAACCAATTACACTAGCTATCAGGATTGTAATCTTTGGAAGGATTTACCGTGCGATTTTGTATTGCAAGTTTATCGAGATTTCCTGTTTACTGGAGCCAAAGATATTGAGTTTTTACAAGACTGTTGGCAGGGGGTAGTTCAGGCGATCGCCTATCTGAAAACCTTTGATACGGATGGGGATTCTATTCCCGAAAATGGTGGCGCACCGGATCAGACCTTTGATGATTGGCGTTTGCAGGGGATTAGTGCCTATTGTGGGGGCTTATGGTTGGCGGCCCTGGAGGCGGCGATCGCCATTGGGGAACAGCTAGAAACCTCTGTACAACCCTGGAACACGGGTAATTCCCACCAGAATATCCCCGAACCGGCGCAGGTGTTACCGGAGTATCGTGTCTGGCTTCAGGAGGCGAAACCCCGCTATCACAATACGCTCTGGAATGGTCGCTATTATCGCCTTGATAGTGAGAGTGGTTCGGAGGTGGTGATGGCGGATCAGCTTTGTGGCCAGTTTTATGCGCAACTGTTGGGGTTGGAGGATGTTGTGCCGCGCAATTGTGCGGACTTGGCTCTGAAAACGGTTTATGAGAGTTGTTTTGTCCAGTTTAATCAAGGCTTAGAGACGCCGATTGGGGCCGCCAATGGGGTGATGTTAGATGGTTCCCCCGAAGATCCCCAGGCGACGCATCCGTTGGAGGTTTGGACTGGGATTAACTTCGGAATTGGGGCCTTTTTAATCCTCATGGGATTGAAGACGGAGGCGCTGATGATGACGGAGGCGGTGGTGCGACAAATTTATGAGGGGGGACTTCAGTTCCGCACTCCTGAGGCGATTACGGCGGCCCGAACCTTCCGCGCGGGACATTATCTCCGGCCGATGGCGATTTGGGCGATGTATGAGGTTTGGTGTGGAGATGATTCGTTGAGGGGACGATAGGGGCTATGGTGGCTGTACAAACTCATCCGCTAGAATTTGAGGCGTTTCTGGCCCAGTATCCTGATGATGGCCGGCGCTATGAACTGATTGAAGGGGAAGTGATTGCAGTGTTACCGACGGGGCCTCATGAGGAGATTGCGGGGTTTTTAGTGGCGGAGTTTAATCTGGCGATTCGTCGGGGGGGACTTGCGTATACGATTCCCCGGGCCTGTTTGTTGAAACCGCAAGCGCCGCGATCGGGATATCAGCCGGATGTGGCGGTGTGCGATCGCCGTCAACTGCGCCAGGAACCCCTCTGGAATACGGCTTCTGTGATTGAGTCGGGGGCGACGGTTCCGTTGGTGGTTGAGGTTGTCAGCACCAATTGGCGGGATGATTACGGCCATAAACTGATTGAGTATGAGGCGATGGGGATTCAGGAGTATTGGCTCGTCGATTATCGGGCGTTGGGTGGGGGGCGCTATATCGGAACGCCAAAGCAACCGACGATTACGATTGCGGGTTTGGTTGAGGGGGAGTATCAGTTACAGCAATTTAGACGGGGGGATACGTTGGTTTCAAGGGTTTTTCCGGAGTTACGGTTAACGGTGGATGCGGTGTTGGGAGTGGTTGAAGACACTCATTCATCATGACATTTCTGAATGGATTGGGCGATCGCAAGAGATGGATCGCCCAAATGAAGTTACTCGTCGCCAGTGAGTTGTTCTTTGAGCCGCGCGATCGCCGCTGCATCGAGTTTAATTTTGACTTCGAGTAATTGAGGTTTGTCCCGGAAGACGAGCAGGCCCTTCTCGTTATTAACCACACATTGAACCTCGGGCTGAGTCAGTTCCACGGTCTCAAACTTAACTTGGGGTAAACTGACCCGAATGGCAACGTTGGGGCGAGATTTGGGATAAACAAACAGTTGCTGCTGTCGAGTTTCGAGTTCTAGGGTTCCGGCGGTAATGTTGCGGGGGGCCTCTTCGTCGGGTTTGCGCCAGTATACCGTGATGCCTTTAAGTTCCGGTTCGGCCATGGCAAAGCGCTCGTCAAATCGCTGGGGTTCCCAGTCGAGTTGGCCCACCTCCTCGCCGTCGGGAACGATGCGTTGTTGCCAGAGAACGCTTTTACCACTGAGTTTTGACCACCATTGACGAATGGCATCGAGATTGGCGCTATTCTCAGGATGTTCGCTGCCGTATTGCCAGGTCAGTTTGGAGTCCATAGGGATATCTCGCTTGTGAAAACTTGGGATAATTATCTATCTGTATCTTACAAATTTTTCCCGGAATACCCGTTAAGGCTCGTTTATGGCGTTACCGATTGTGCATCATCGTGATTATGTGGCCCCCCTGCCGCCAGGCCATCGTTTCCCGATGCAGAAGTTCTCGCAACTCTACAGCTATCTGTTGCGCCAGGGAATCGCCACGCCGGATCAGATTCACGTTCCCAGTTTACCGCCTCGGGAGGTGTTGGAATGGCTCCATGAGGGGGAGTATGTGGAGGGCTATTTGACGGGAACCCTCCCGGAGAAGGCGCAACGGCGGATTGGCCTCCCTTGGACAGCAGAATTGGCGCGACGCACCTGTTTGGCAGTGGGGGGAACGCTGTTGACGGCTCAGTTGGCTCTGGAGACAGGGTTAGCTTGTAATACAGTGGGGGGAACTCATCATGCGTTTCCGGGGTTTGGTTCGGGGTTTTGTATTTTTAATGATTTGGCGATCGCGGCCCGGTTTGTGCAGAAGCGGGGATTGGCGCGGCGGGTGTTGATTGTGGATTTGGATGTGCATCAGGGGGATGGAACGGCGGTGATGTTTCAGGGGGATGAGACGGTGTTTACGTTCTCGATGCACTGTGGGGTGAATTTCCCGAGTCGCAAGCAAGTTAGTGATTTGGATGTGTCGCTTCGGGAGGGGATGGAGGATGATGAGTATTTACAAACTTTGGCTCGGTATTTGCCAGATGTGTTGTCTCAGGTGAAGCCGGATTTGGTGCTGTATGATGCTGGGGTGGACCCGCATTTGGGCGATCGCCTGGGGAAATTGGCGTTAACGGATACGGGGATTTTTCGCCGGGAGATGCAGGTGTTGAGTACCTGTTTGGGGGCGGGGTATCCGGTGGCTTGTGTGATTGGTGGGGGCTATAGTACGGATTTTGCGGCGCTGACGTATCGCCATAGTTTGTTGCATCGGGTGGCTGGTGATTTGTTCCGTCAGTATCGTTTGGGTTGAGGGGCGATCGCATCGATTCAAGCCACGCCAGTATACTGAAGGGATAATGATACTAAGGATGACTTTATGCAATTGATGAGTAGACAAGGACTGATCGGGGCGATCGCCGTCTGTTGGGGGCTGCTGATGCTCCTGGTTCCGGGATTGGCCTGGGCCGATGACGCACCGACTGCGACAACGATGAACGATCTGGGGATCTCGGAGATTACTGACTCTGGGGCAATTTCTTCGGAAAAGGTGAGTCAGTTCGCCAACGCCTATATGGGGATTGTGGACTTGATTAGTGGCCGCAGTGAGGAACTGCAACAGGCGGAAACCGCTGAAGAGTACAACCAATTGGAACAGGAATTGGAAGCGGCGGCGATCGAGATTATCCAAGAGACGGGATTGACTCCCCCGGAATACTTGCAATTGTTAACCCTTGCTGACACCGATGCGGAGTTTAGCGAACGGGTCGCCACGCAAATTCAAGATTCTGAGGAGTAAAGGCGAGTTTCGCTTGGGGGGATATCCCCCCAAATCAATATCTCTACCGGGCTGAGGAGGATTGGGCTAAATCATCGATGAGCCGTTGTAGGTCATTGGCATCGGCGTTATAGACCTCCTTACAAAACTCACAGGTGGCCTCAGCCCCACCATCTTTATCAATCATATCCTCTAACTCGCTTGCCCCTAAGAGTTTGAGGGCCCCCAACATTCGATCCCAGGAACAGCCACAGTGGAAGCGCAACATCTGTACTCCGGGGAGAATCTTCAGGTCTAAATCCCCTAAAAGAGTCTCAAAAATGGCATTGAGGGTCTTTTTCTGTTTCAACAGCGGTGTAAAGCCAGAAAGTCCCGTCAGGCGGGATTCAAGGGTGGCAATGAGGGCATCGTCGCGGGCGGCTTTGGGCAGTACTTGTAGGAGTAGTCCCCCGGAAGCCGTGACGCCTTCTGACCCCACGAAGACTCCGAGAACTAGGGCTGAGGGGGTTTGTTCGGAGGTTCCTAGATAGTGGGTCACGTCGTCACCGATTTCCCCAGATACCAGTTCGACGGTACTGGAGTAGGGATAGCCGTAGCCGATATCTCGGATGACATAGAGAAAGCCATTAGACCCAACGGCTTGGCCCACGTCAAGTTTGCCTCGGCTGTTGGGGGGAAGTTCGACGTCGGGGTTGTTCACGTAGCCGCGTACGGTTCCATCCATCCCCGCATCCACGAGAATTCCCCCGAGGGGACCATCCCCTTTTATCCGCAGATTAACGCGGGAGTCGGGGTTTTTCATATTGGAGGCGAGGAGTAGGCCGGCACTCATGGTTCGACCGAGTGCAGCGGTGGCGACGTAGGAGAGTTGATGGCGTTGTCGGGCCTCTTCTGTGAGTCGGGTGGTGATGACCCCGACGCAGCGAATGCCACCATTGGCTGCGGTTGCGCGAATAAGCTGGTCTGCCATGAAAGTCTGGATTGATGAAGTCTTTACTTATTGTAGGGAATTGGGAACTGGGGGGGGAAGGCAAGAGGCAAGAGGCAAGAGGCAAGAGGCAAGAGGCAAGAGGCAAGAGGCAAGAAGAAGGAAACACCGGAATTGGGAATCGGTCCCCCAGACGCTTCTCGATCGGCGATAATAGGGGGGATATGGTTTGATGCCGCTCGCAAGACATAGGGTTAGTATGTTTGGAAGCTTCCAACAGAGTCAGTTACGAATTGAGGTGGATGCGTCAGCCGAGGCGATCGGCCAGAGTTTATTGGAACCGGGTCAGATTCAGAAGTGGCTGGCCCCCCAGCAACTCTCGACTGGACTGCCGCCAAAACTCCATTCGGATTTAACATTCACCAGTTCCCTCGGCCCGATTACGATTCAACATCGGGTTGAGGTGGCGAATGACCATTGTTTACGGATGATTCTCAGTCAGGGAATTGACGGCTTTCATGAATGGTATTGGGGCGAGGGTTGGGTGCAATCGCGCTTGGAAGGGGTGTCTGTATTGCCGTTGAATCTTGGGCAAACTCTGAGTTTATGGCGGTTGCGGGAGTTTTTAACAACGACTAAAGTGGAGTCGGGTTCTTAGGTTTTGTTAACGCCGAGTTAATGTTACCTTAAACCCAGTTTTACCCTCGTAAAGATTTGGCGATCGCCCGGAAGATTGGCAGTGAAATCAGTTAGGATGCAACTAAGTCTGTATTCAAACTAACATTAGCCAATCTTTTAATCTGAAACCGCCATGTCTGTCCTTCTACAGTCCATCTCCCAACCCCAACTCCCGGAAGCAACTCCGGTTGCACATCTTAGCTTAGACTCAACCTTAGATGAGCTGGAGTTACATCAATGTAATGTTCCCGTCTCCTGTCGGGGGGAGGAGGTGATGGAGATATTTAACCAGAATCCCTTACTTCCGGGGGTTATTTTGACTCAAAATAATCGGTTTGTTGGTGTCTTGTCGCGGCGGAAACTCCTCGAACACATGAGTCGGATTTATAGCATTGAGTTGTTTTCCCGTCGTCCCATCGCCTCTCTCTATTACTTTGCCGAGCGAGAAGTATTTTGTTATCCTAGCCACACCTTGATTGTCATGGCGGCGCGGCGGTCTCTACAACGTCCCCCAGATTTGCTCTACGAGCCAATTTTAGTCGAAGTTGATTCAGGAGAGTATCATTTACTCGATGTTCATCAGCTTTTGGTGGCTCAATCTCACATTCATCAACTGACCACTCAGTTATTACATGAACAAACTCGTCAGCAGATGATGCAGACGGAAAAAATGTCCAGTTTAGGACGTATGGTGGCGGGAGTGGCCCATGAGTTTCGTAATCCGGTAAACTGCATCAATGGGAATATGAACTTTCTCCAGAACTATTTTCAGGATTTACTGGAGTTGGTGGAGGCCTATGAAGCTGAAGGCACGGTGGCTGAGGAAGTTCAGGAACTCAAGGAAGACCTAGAATTTGAGTTTTTGAAGGACGATTTACCGAAGATTTTGCAAACCGTTCGAGAAAGTGCGGAACGCTTGACGAAAATTGTGGGGAGTTTACATGGCTTTTCTCACATGGGGGAAGACCGCTATGAGAACACCAATTTAGAAACCCATCTTGAAAATACACTTCTAATTTTAAACAACCGCTTAAAGACAGGAATTACCCTGGAAAAGCATTATGGACATATTCCTCCAGTTTATTGTGCTTCAGGGCAGTTAAATCAGGTGTTTATGAATTTGCTTAGCAATGCGATCGATGCGGTGGAGGAGGTGAAACAACTTGGCAAGGAGCCAATTATCACTTTAACGACCCAGCAAATTGATGAGAGTTGGGTCTCCATTATCATTGAAGACAATGGGCCGGGAATACCCGAGACGATTCAGAACCGGATTTTTGAGAATTTCTTTACTACCAAGCCAGCGGGGAAAGGAACTGGCTTAGGGTTAGCCATTAGCCATCAAATTATCGTCGATAACCATCATGGACAGTTAAGTTTTTCGTCCACCCCTGGGGAGGGAACTGCCTTTGAGATGCGTTTACCCATCAAGCCGGTTCAAGCTTAACTAGCGGATCAGTCTTTGCTAGAATGCCCCAGGGTCTTGTAGTGACTAGCGGCCATGACGGCTGACGTTTGTGAAATTATGGTGGGTATTGATGAGTCTCGTCAGTTTTGTCCAGTCAACATTGCCATTTTGACCATCTCGGACAGTCGCACCTTGGAGACGGACAAGTCGGGCCAGGTGTTGGTAGGCCGTCTCGAAGCGGCTGGACATCGGCTAGTTCAGCGGCGACTGGTGAGAGATGACTGTGAGGAGATTGTGGCGGTGTTGCGGGAGTGGGTGGCGAACCCGGAGGTGGATGTGGTCATCACGACGGGGGGAACGGGAGTGACGGGCCGAGATGTGACTCCGGAGGCGTTGGCGGAGGTTTGCGAGAAGGAGATTCCCGGTTTTGGGGAACTGTTCCGCCGCATTAGTTATGAGAAAATTGGCCTGTCGGCGTTGCAATCCCGGGCCACGGCGGGGGTGGCGAAGGGAACCTATTTGTTCGCGTTACCGGGGTCGTCGGGGGCCTGTGGTGATGGCTGGGATGAGATTCTCCGTTGGCAATTGGACAGCCGCTATCGTCCCTGTAATTTAGTCTCGTTGATGCCTCGCTTGTCGGAAGGGTGAGCGATGGCCATGGCATGATGGAACTGGGGAAATTAGGTCTAGTTTGAAATTACCAAATGATAGATGAATAGAACTGTGCAATTTTTGTGTCTGCTGTTATTATTGATGAGTCAGTCATTTGGGCGATCGCCACAACAACACGATCTGCTGGGTCTCGATGGTCCCAATTCCAACTGCACCATTTTTAGCCAAATGTCTTCGTTGATGGGTAATATTTTCACAACATCGGACTGTTTCAGTGCAGCAACATAGTCCTGAATGTCAACCCCTAAATCCAGTTTCTTGCGCTTGACCTTAAGAGCAATTTCCCAAATAGAAATTGAGGGGACATACCCGTTTTTCTCTTGTTCCATTACATCACAAGCCTGCTTTGCTGCTTGGGACAACCTTTCTGGGTCTAAACTCCACCAAATCAAGGCACAAGTATCTAGGACAATGCTTAACTGTCTAACCATTTATCTAGTGTGAGTTGAGTTAAATCTTCAAAATACTGAACCTTTCCCCTCATTTTACCAAATAATTCTGCTGTTGTTGGAGATTTTTGGTAAGGGGAGATTTTGAGGATTGGTTGATCATCTTCAGTCACCAAAACGTCCTCCCCTTTTAATTTTATTTGCTCTAGGATTTCTAGGAAGTTACCTGCAATCTGGTTCTTGTCAATGGTTTTCATGGTTATTTACTTTGTTTTAAAAGATACGCTGACAGGGTACAACAAAGCTTAAAGTACAATTTTAACACAACCCGTCTGGCATGAACTTGCTGTACTGAAGAGCCAAAGTGTATCTGAATCACAATCAAGGAGGAACCGATAAGATTCTTTTATCTCAACCTCAATTCCAGATTAGTGTCTTATTCCCTCTTTTCCTTCGACATGGTTATGAGTTCCATAATATCGCAGCACCAGTTTGTCATCCTGTTGCTCACAACTAACTCGCTGACTCAGATTTACACGAAAATGGTCAATTTTTTGATTTTTTGGGGTTCCTTGGTAACGGGTGTAGTTAAAAGCAGGATTCAAAACGCTCGTGTCTCCCTGAGACTCAATTAAAAGTTTGGATACTTTCGCTAAATCTTCTTGAAGCTTTAGCCGTTCAGTGGCGCTCGTGATGGCTTTATAATCTGCTTTAAAAGAATTGCGATAGTCAAAATAGGGGAAGTCCAGTAATTCGGAGGATAGGAGTTGCTTCTTGCACTGATTCCAGACTAACTGCCCCCAAAGGGAAAGCATTACCTCTGGTTCTCCAGTTGGGTAAATCATGGATTCCGGAATCCCCTGTAGCTCTTCCATGGCAATAGTTGCTCCCGCCGCCATCAATGCCAGTTGTCGTTTATAGCGACTCAGTCCCTCGTAGTCAACGGTAATTGGGAGCCGTGGAATTGTGATGAGTTCTGAGTTTTCTCCTTCAAAAATATAGATAATTTCGTCAGCATAAAACATCCCAATGGTGTTTAAGTATCCCTGAAGGCTCTTGAAGCCGCCGACGAGATTAAAACAAATTGTGGCATGGGGATTCTCTTGCAAAGGTTTTATATTTTCTTCTAGCCAGCCGATGAGAGCATCAACGCCATCAGAAAAACTTTGGCTGCTTGCTGTCGAAAGTTGTCCTGGTGCATAAATATCAACTAAAAGTCCTTGAGACAGAAGAAAGTCTTTGACAATCTGTGCGGTGGTGATTCCCTGATAGGTATCTGTTGCAATCAACCAATGAAAATCGCCTTGCACGGATTCTGCCGATAGGTCATCATGATAGAACCCATAAATTCCGTTGAGTTCAGCACTGGCACGGCGAATGGCTTGGATCTTGCTGTTTTGAAGTTTTTGGACGGCTCGCTCTTTCAAGATTGAGATAATTAGTCGGACTTCACTATCATTGGGAAGTTCGGCTTCTTTGAGGTTTGCACTGTCTCGCAGTTTGGGATACCAAGTTTTTTCGTCACTGTCGTTGCGATTGATTTGATTGGTGAGTAGGCTAGTGCCGATGGTGGAGAGGATTGTGGTTTGCATGGTTTTTAGTTCTATAGATTGGTTGAATTGTCTCGTGACTGTTCGGGGATTTGATAGTTGGTAAATCCCATTCCTAGGCGAGTTTTGACCCCAGTTCCGCAAAAGTTAGCGTAGTGAACGAGTAAGTTCGCGACTTGACTAATGAGGGGGTCAGTCCGTCGGGGAATTTGTAGGGTAATGTCGCCGAGAAAGCCAGTGGCAAAGGAGCGATAGATGGCAAAGCGACAGCTTTTGATATTATGGTATTTGAGGGCGATCGCCTCCTCTAAGTAGTCCAACAGGTCATAACTGCCGAGATAGACGGGGGCAAATTCATTCCAGCGATCGAGCCAACTTTGAAAGAGTAAACGGGGAACAGGGAGGGGGAGATAGATGCGTTTTTGGGAGAAGCCGGTGGGGGTGAGAAAGCTTAGGTTAAATTGTAGGTCGGGTTCGGGTTCGTTGGCGATGAGTTCTGTATAGAGTTGGTCGTAACTGGTGATATCCTGTTGGCGATCGCCCACCTGAAATTGAGACCCCAAAAACTCTAAGGTTTCCCCTAAGTCTAGGTTGAAAATGGCTTTGGAGGTCGTCTCAGATAAGCCAGACAGGGAGAGGTGATAGGGGTGTTCTGGATGAAAGGTGACAAATTCGGGGGTGCGGGTGGCGGAACCGACGAGTCCGGAAAAGGTCAAGCTGGGGGTTTGTTGTCCTCCCATGTCTAACCCCAGTCGTTCGTGGAGATGTTTCACCAGTTCTAGGTGGTAGCTACGGGGGAGAACGGCGGTATCTGATGGGGTTAGGTTCCAGTGCGATCGGATGAGCATTATGATGATATTGATTGAGGTTTCACCGAACCTGGAAAATATTTATATCATTCTTTTATAATAAAAAAAACTCATCAACATCAATTCCTTAAGTATTTTAATTGATAACATGAATACATTCTATCAATATGCCTGTGCATTTTTCCGAAACAATGCGACTTCTTCAGGGCTGACAACTTCTTCAGCCTCATCTACTGAGCCGATAACAATTTTTGAGACATCCAATGCTGTTTTTAGTTCATTGCTTCCAATCCAGGTATTTTTCCATAATTCGACCTCCTCGCGATTCACGATTTGACAAATCGGCTCATTACTAAAAAACGTCATATTCATACCTACTGCTCGAGGTTGCGTTACCCGTTGCAACCATATTTCTAGATACCCATTATGAGGAACACGCTTCATTTTCTTAAGTACCTTTTCCCACAACTTAGGTTTCTCATTAGCTGAAGAAAGTGAAATCAAATGACTTAAGATAGCAGCAATAACTGAAAAAGTGCTGGGCGAAACAACTGCAATGTCGGTGGCGATTGCAACTTGTACTTCCAAATCTTCTGGCTTCTCGGTTAGCTTGGATAATTCTATATGAAAATCACTCACTAAACGACGTAATGCACCACTGTTTGGAAAGTTTTGCCCGAATGCATGTAGCCGTAGGAGCTGTTTCTGAACTGTCTTGGCATTTGCACTTCCAAGATCTTGTAGATTAATACCCGCTAGCTTATCTGGCTTAATAGATCCTTCGATAACATTTCTGCTCATGAAAGTCTTTGAATTGCCTAGCCTCATACCGACAGAACGCAATTCATCACTGATTATTTTTAAGATTTCCTCAGCTTTATAATCACTGTTGGTAAATATTCTGTAATCATCACGATATCTTAGAATCTTAAAGTCTCTTGGCTCACCAAGGTTTTCGTAAATTTTCTTGTCAACAAAACCAAGAACAATTTCTGCTATGAAGTCCATCAAAACTGACCCTTGTGAAATACCATTGGTTTGTCCAGATCTACCCGCCTGTATATGATCATCTATTTCGTTGCCAATGAGACTCCTTTTCCTTCTATTCCGTTTAGCATGTTCTATACCATGAAGAGCCCAAGAAATGCTATGTGTGTAAAGCGAGCCATAACAGTCGGTTACATCAGTGTGAAGAACATGACTAAATTCTAGGGAGTAGCTAATAGATTGCTGCTCAACCCTTTGCCACCAGCTTTGTATTTGTGTTGCCACATCTGTTTGATTATCAACTGACATGACTGGGGCACTACAACAGTCCACTGCTCCGCCTTCGAACTCTGAAAACCGTTGAGTAATCAAGTTCCACTTATCAGGGGCACATATCACGTTGATCAACGAAACATAAATAGCTGGATGCATTAGCTCTAAAGGTCTCCAAGCAAACCTCCCATCTTTATTAGAAATAAAGTTATAATTCACATTTTGCAAATTACGAGGATTATTATTGTTAACCTTAAATCCCAAATAATCTTTACCCTTTAATACTTTATCAACATCCTTCAGGATCGGATCAAAGCTGATGTACTCTGGCATATCCCCGTTAAAGTAGCTACTTCCCTTTAAGAAGTGCTGTTTTGCCTCTTGGCTTGAAAGTTCAACTAGCCGCATCATCACTCAAAACTCTCCTACAATATGTAAAGCTATAAATAAAAAAGAATTTTCAAGAACCTGCTTAAATTTTATCAATTTTAATTTCATTAAGAACATAACGACTGAGTTCGTTTTTTTTGAGCTGCATTCACGACTCCGTGGTTTTTTGGACGAACAACGAAAAATCAGGAATTTCATCCATATCTCAAAACCATTTTTACAACAAAATAACGAATCTTCAGCCCTAAGACAAAAAAAATTGGACTACTGCTTGCTTAAACCTAGTGATTAAAAATCTTCTCTGCAACTCTAATGTTGGTTCCAAAGATTTTTTTGTAACACCCCCGTCTTGTCCCTGATGCGAGAGGTTCGAATCAGGGACAAGATGTGGTGAGAGTTGCCAACACGTAACGCATCACGATAGGCAAAAGAAGACGTTGTTCAGAGAGACCCTAAGAAGTTAACAGGGACGCACTCAGGAGCAGTTTCTGAATTTCCGCTAACACCAGGTCAGGAACCGAGCGAGACTGACCGCGAATCCACGGCCCACAAGTCAGTTCCAGGAAAGGTTGCTCCTGATGGACTGTCTCAGCCCTCTCCAATATACTATGAATCACTGCCACTGGAGTCAAATTACCCCGATCGCGGCAAAATTCATGCCAACGTTCCACCTCCTCCGGCTTAGAACTAATAATCAGATAATGGGTACAAGCCTCTAAAATCGGCTGTTTCTCCGGTTGCACCATCCCCCCCACATCGACAATTGTTAAGTCTTTTTGCCGACGTAATGCCAAAATCGCTCCAGAATGGTAAGGAAAAAAGTCCTCCGTTAACCGCCCCTTATTTGCCACCTTAAACCGTTCTGGGTCTTCTCCCGGCGGAAGTTCCAAGGTATAATTTCCCTCCCCGTCCCAATTAGCCCGTTGTAGATAAACATTGGGATTTACTGTTAGTAACGCTTGAAACAAACGATGGGAAAATACACTTTTACCACTATCCGGGGGACCCACCACCATTAACGCTGGATGAAGCCGATCGCCCCCTTGGCCTAACTCAATCACCTGGCCCACCGCCACTCCCTTGCGATGAGTTGCCACCACCACCGCACCCAGCCGGGGATCATTGCAGGCCACCCAAGCGGTCGGATGCAGTTCATGGATGAGGTAGCCATAAAGCCAAATCGGTCCGCGTCCATCGAGAATCACGCCAATCCGAGTATCAATCCCCTGGGGAAGTTCAACCCTCCCCAAATCCTCGGGACTGACAATCTGTTCCGTCAACTTAATCCCTAAAACTTGATACTCCACCCCATCGGGGGATTGACCTCGACGGAGGCTGAATTGAATACCACTGGCGGCGGTTGTCACGGGACTCATCCTCCCTAGGTGTTTATCTATGCTACTCTAACACCCAGGTTGAATTGGGGTCTTCTAAACTATGGTACAACCGGTCGTCCAAGCGCCCACTCCAGAGGTATTACAAGGCTTTGCTGCCGGCCAACTGGCCAATCGCCTGCAACGGTCGATCCGACTCTGGCTGTGGGTCGATCGCCTCTACGGAACCGCCCCCAACTGGTCGATGGACTTACCCAACCCCTTTCGCTATCCCGATGTCCGCGATCGCCTCTTCAGCCCCCGTCACCCCAAAGACGACCACACGGCCGCCGATGCCGTCAGTCAACACTGTGGCGATCGCCATTGTCTCTGTCACAAACAATCTCATCAGCTCCTATTTGCCCCTCAATGGGGTCTCTCAGAACCCCGCTGGCGGGACGAGATCCAATTTCACACCGGACTCAGCCGGGGAGATCTCGACCATATCCTCAAGAGTTGTCCCTTCGCCACCGTTCACCGCTCCCTACGGGACGACCTCAAACAACTGGCCGAGTTAGGATGGCTCAAGGCCCTAGGCTGGGGAAAATTTAAATGCCTATCACCGGCTAAATTGCCGCAACGCTCAGACAACGCTTCAGTCGAGTCCAACCTATTAACGTCCCAACAAATCCGGCAACTGTTGCCCATCCTCGAATCCGTTGCCTTTGTGCAACCGAACCTAGAACTGGTCATTCAAACCCTTTGGCAACATCTCGCCTCCAATGGCTCCAAACCGAGTTCAGATGACCCCCGTATTTTCATCCATCTCGACTATATTCTCCCTCCTGACAGCCAAGATCAAGTTGATACCTATCAAGAACAACTCGAACAACTCTGGCAACTTCCCTCCTCGGGAGTGATTCAGTTTAACTATAGTCTTAGCCAAAGTAAAACCGTCTCCATTGTCACCTATCCTGTCTGTCTTCACTATGTCCGGCGGGCTAAATATCTCAGTGCTTATGGCTGTGACCCCCATGGAACTGTCAATTGGCACAATTACCGACTCGATCGCATCGAGAGCGATCGCCTCACCATTCTCCCTTGGGGCGATCCCCAAATTCCCAGCGCCTTGAAACAGTTACGACGCAACGGCGAACTTCCCCAGGCCGATGTGGTGCGTCGAGAACTCGATCGCGCCTGGGGGTTCAATTTTTATCTTCCCCATGCCCTGCTGTTGATGCGTTTTCCCCGTTCTTTTGCCCAACGCTACGTCGATAACACCCTCCGCCATCCCACCTTCGAGGCGATCGCCTATTCCCAACTCCCCTCCCTCATCGGCGATGTCCTCACCAATCCACAACAGCAGCAAAAAATTTTAAATATTTTGGGCGATCGCTCCCCCGACGATGTCTATTATCGCGCCTGGATTCGTGAAGGCGATATCAATGTCTTGATGCGACTGCGGGATTGGCGACCCAACGGCGAGGTCTTATTACCTCTATCCCTGCGCAGAAAAATGAGCGAAGAAGCTAAACAAGAACTCCGACACTATCAACGTACTTAAGAATTGGTCAGCCCACCGATTGCAAACAGTTAAACCGACGTCGGCGTATTGCTCGCTTCCGCCAACCGTTCCAAACTCTCCTGTTGATCCTGAGTAATACAAGCCTGAACCACTGGTTCAATCTCTCCCTCTAAAACGGAATCGAGATTGAAGTTCTGACCCAAGCGGTGATCTGTGACCCGAGTATCCTTATAGTTATAGGTGCGAATCTTCTCCGATCGCGCCCCCGTTCCCACCTGAGACCGGCGCATCGAGGTCACCGCTTCCTTCTGTTCCCGTAACTTCATCTCATACAGTTTCGCCCGCAAAATCTGTAAGGCGCGTTCTCGGTTCTGTAACTGCGATCGCTCCTCGGTACAAAAAATGCGAATCCCCGTCGGCTTGTGGAACAAATCCACCGCCGTCTCGACCTTGTTCACATTCTGTCCCCCAGCACCCCCAGAACGGGCCGTAGACATTTCAATTTCCTTGGGATCAATTTTAATCTCCACATCATCCACTTCCGGCATCACCGCCACCGTCGCCGTGGAGGTATGCACTCGTCCCCCGGCTTCCGTCGCCGGAACCCGTTGCACCCGGTGAACCCCAGCCTCAAACTTGAGCTTGCTGTACACTGAGTCCCCTTTAATCTCTAAAATCGCCTCCTTAAAGCCTCCCATATCCGCCGGAGACTCACTCAGGAGTTTGACCTGCCAACGTTGGCCCTCGGCATACCGAGAATAAATCCGCACCAAATCCCCGGCCCAAATCCCGGCCTCATCGCCGCCGGTTCCGGCCCGAATCTCCAACATGATGTTCTTATCATCATTGGGATCTCGGGGCAGTAACAACACCTTCAGACGATCTTCGAGGCGTTGAATTTCTCCCTGCAACTCCTCAACTTCCATGACCGCCATCTCCCGCATTTCGGGATCGCCCCCGGAATCCTTCACGACCTGTTCGGCTCCCTTGAGTTCCTGCGTCAACTGCTGCCATTTCTCGTAGGTGAGCACCGTCTCTTCTAGGGAGGCACGGGCTTTGGCGACTTTCTGAAACTCATCGGGGTCCCTGGCCACATCAGGATCGGCCATCCGTTTCGTTAATTCTTGAAACGTTTGTTGAACGGATTTGAGTTTGTCTAGTAAATACTGTTCAGCCATAATGCCCTTGGATGCTCTCTCAGAATGTGACGCTTAATCGGTAATGGAGTTGAGGGTGCGCCATTGAATAAAAAAATAGGGCAGCGATCGCGAAGCGTGGGGGAACCGCAATCGCGCCCAACAAGGCGGGCTAGCTAGGACTGAGAATCGCTTTCTTCACGAGTATCGGTCATGCCATACTTACGCAGGAAGCGCTCAACCCGTCCTTCCGTATCAATAATCTTCTGGTTCCCGGTGTAAAACGGATGATTGCCCGACCAAACATCCACATGGATTTCCGGCTGAGTGGCGCCAACGGTCATCACTAACTCACCATTACAATACACCTTGGCATCGGGATACCATTCAGGGTGAATTCCTTCTTTGGGCATGATGTAAACTCTCTCTTGAATGCTGTGATTGAACAAAAATGACGGCGGTGTCGCTAGATCGGCTAGGGCCCCCCTGCCATTTTAATGTGAATAATTCTCTACGTCCGTCAGCAACCTGGTGTTGACGAAGGAGAACCTCACCCGGCCTCTTAACGTTTGGAGTACTGAGGTGCCTTACGAGCTTTGCGCAAGCCGTATTTCTTCCGCTCTTTGGCGCGGGGATCACGGGTGAGATAGCCCTCAATTTTCAGGGGTTGACGGTTATCGGGATCAAGTTTGCACAAGGCCCGAGCCACTCCGAGACGAATCGCATCAGCTTGTCCGGTTAAGCCACCGCCGTGGACTGTCACCAGGATATCGTATTCATTTTCCAAGCCCAAGGTTTCCAAAGGGGCCTTGGCACTGGAAATATAGGTCGGGTTGAACTGTAAATAGAGATCGCCGGGTTTCTTGTTAACGACGAGTTGGCCATCTCCAGGGACGAGACGAACACGGGCAACGGCTTCTTTGCGTCGTCCGGTTCCCCAATATACAACGCGGTTTTGGTCAGTTTCCATTAGTTCTCTCCAGTATTGGTGTCAATGACGAGGGTTTGAGGCTTTTGAGCTTCATGGGGATGATTCGGTCCCCGATAGACTTTGAGTTTGGTAAACAGTTGCCGGCCGAGGGCTTGTTTGGGCAACATGCCTTTGACGGCTTTCTCAATAATTCGCTCAGGAATACGAGCCTGTAGTTTAGCGAAGGTTTCGACCTTCATCCCACCGGGACGACCGGAGTGGCGGCGATAGAGCTTCTGGGAGCTTTTTTTACCGGTGACGGCTACTTTTTCGGCATTAATGATAATGACGAAATCGCCGACATCCATGTGGGGGGTGTAATTCGCTTTGTTTTTGCCCCGTAGGATTTGAGCCACTTCACTGGCGAGTCGGCCGAGGCGTTGATTCGTCGCGTCAATGACATACCATTGGCGATCGATCGAGTCAACAGGTGGGATATGGGTTTTTGCAGTCATAATCAATGATCCGGCGTGATGGATAAGGGGTCAAATAGGAAGTGAGGCATGGCCTGCGATCGCGCCTCAGGGGGGAACGGACTCTCGGGATAGCCGACATCTAAGAGGCACAGTCCCTTAGCGGGGGCGGCATACTTGACCGCTTCGCGCCGTTCGTGTTTCCAGATGTTCTCGAACTCGTCGAGCGATCGCCGTCCGGTTGCCACTTGAACCAACATCCCCACCAGTAAGCGCATCATGCCATAGAGAAAGCCACTGGCTTGGACTTCTAGGCAGACCACGGGCCCATGTCGCTGGCACAAAACCTCTTGCACATCCACCCAAGAGTGGGGACGAGAGGACCCGGCGCGACGAAAGGCCGAGAGATGATGGCGACCCAGGAGGGGGGTCAGGGCGGCTTGAATCCGCTGTTCATCGATGGGTTCGTGATAGTAATGCCAGACAAACGGCTCGATAAACAGGTTAGGACGGGCTGCGGTGTATAACAGATACCGATAACGCCGCCAGGTCGCAGAAAAACGAGCGTGCCAGTCGAAACTGACGGGGGCCGAGGCGCGAATGAGAATCCCCTCAGGGAGAGAATTATTCAGCACTACAGCCCATTTGTGGGCAGGAATGGGACTGTTGACGTCCACATGAACCACTTGGGCGGCGGCGTGAACCCCGGTATCGGTGCGGCCAGCGGCGTGAATCACCACCGGGTAGCCTAAGACCTTGGCGATCGCCTGTTCTACTTCCTCCTGAACCGTCCGATGATGGGCTTGTCGTTGCCAACCGTAGAAAGGATGACCGAGGTATTGAACTACTAAGGCAACCCGTTGGGTTGGCGTAGGAACGCGATCGCCCATGAACGTTAGACCAGTTCGATAATCGCCATTTTCGCGTTGTCACCGCGACGATTCACGGTGCGCAGAACCCGAGTATAGCCGCCATTGCGACTCCCATAGCGTTCACTAACCCCAGCAAAGAGGGCGTGAACCAGTTGGGGATCGTACATATAGCCCAGGGCCCGACGGCGGGCCGCTAGGGTTCCTTCTTTGGCCAAGGTAATCATATGCTCGGCTTCAGACTGAACAGCTTTGGCCCGGGTTTTGGTGGTGGTAATCCGCCCATGGCGGATCAATTCGGTGGTCAGCGATCGCAAGAGTGCTTTACGCTGGTCGGCAGGTTTGCCGAGTTGAGGGACACGACAAGAGTGACGCATAATACTTTGAGCTAAACAATGAGCGAAACAGTGAACCCAACCTTTGCCCTAGCTGTCGAGCTATGACCGGTCGTGGCTCGACTTAGGCTTTGGCCTTCTCTTGAGGAAGGGTAATCCCCAAACGTTGTTGAAGCGCGTCGATCACCTCCTCCGCCGATTTTTGACCGAAGTTCTTAATTTCTAAGAGGTCTTCTTGGGAGTAATCCAGTAAATCAGCAACGGAGTTGATCTGAGCACGTTTCAGGCAGTTATACGCCCGAACCGACAGTTGCAATTCCTCGATGGGAATTTGGCTGGTGGGGTCTTCGTCGGGGGTGTAATCGTCTTTAAGCGATTCGAGGGTAATATCTTGCAGAGGTGTAAACAACTCTACCAAGATTTTGGCGGCTTGGCTGAGGGCTTCCTGGGGTGAGATACTCCCATTGGTCCAAATTTCCAAGATCAGCCGATCTTTATCGAGGGAGCCACCAATACGCGCGTCTTCTACGGTGTAGTTGACTTTGCGGACCGGCATAAACACGGCATCGATTTGCAGAAAATCCAGGGAACCACCTTCATCACGACTGCGGTCAACGGAACGATAACCGGTTCCGGTCTCAATTTTGAACTCCATCTCCAGGGTTGCCCCTTCAGCCAAGGTCGCAATGTACTGGTTGGCTGAGGTGGGTTCAACCTCAGATGGAAGATCAAAATTTTCGGCACTGACCATGGCCGGTCCCTGAACCATCAGCCGGCCAATGTGCGGCTGACCCCCGTGGTTTTTGAGCACCACCTCTTTCATGTTAAGTAAAATTTCCAGAACATCCTCGCGAACTCCTGGAATGGTGGCAAACTCATGGTTCACACCGGCAATGCGGACAGCCGTAACGGCGGTTCCTTCAATGTTTGACAACAGGACTCGCCGTAGGGCATTGCCAACGGTGGTTCCTTGTCCCCGTTCTAGGGGTTCGACCGTGAACTTGCCATATTGTCCTTGGTCTTTTTCAGTGTTACTTTCAACACATTCAATTTGAAACTGCGCCACGGCGTGACCTCCCGAATACTGATTCCCCATGTGAAGCTGTTAGGCTTAGTGCATCTTGCGTAAGGCTTGACATTTGCCCACAAGTATGCGGCGTGATTGACGATCGCCGGCAACAGCCCTTGACCGTCGGCTGTGTTAGACCCGTCGACGTTTGGGGGGACGACAGCCGTTATGGGGAATGGGGGTAATGTCACGGATGAGGGTGATTTCCAAACCAGCCCCTTGTAAGGCACGGATAGCGGTTTCACGACCGGCACCGGGGCCATTCACCATCACTTCAATTTGACGCATTCCTTGGTCGCCAGCACGACGGGCTGCACTTTCAGCCGCCGTTTGAGCGGCATAAGGGGTTCCTTTTTTGGCGCCCTTGAAGCCACTAGAACCGGCAGAGGCCCAGGAAATCACCTCACCGCGCGAGTCGGTAATGGTGACAATGGTGTTATTGAAGGTGGACTGGATGTACGCTACGCCATTGGGGACGTTACGCTTTTGCTTCCGTGGACCGGATTTTTTAGGTTGTCTCGCCATAATAAATTGTGGTTAGGATTGGGTTTCGCGGTGAGATGGGCCATCTGGCCCCGATTCGAGGATGGGTTTCCCCAACCCTCCTGACCTCTCATGAGGCCCTCAGGAGATGGGGATTATTTTTTCAAGCCGGGTTTTTTCTTCCCAGCCACAGTGCGGCGGGTTCCGCGACGAGTCCGACCGTTGGTGCGGGTACGTTGTCCCCGAACGGGAAGCCCCATCCGATGACGGCGACCGCGATAACAGCCGATATCGACGAGTCGTTTGACATTCATCGTTTCCCAACGACGCAAATCCCCTTCGATTTGGTAGGTCTCTTCAATATGCTGCCGCAGGCTGGCTACGTCACTGTCGCTGAGGTCTTTGACGCGGGTATCGGGGTTTACTCCGGTAGCCGCTAAGATCGCTTGCGATCGCTTCAGGCCAATGCCGTAAATATAGGTCAGTCCAATTTCAATGCGTTTGTCGCGGGGGAGGTCAACTCCTGCAATCCGTGCCATGGTTTTTCCTTATGATGAAATTCGTCGTGTAATGGGCAATCCTGTTGCCGAGGTGGGGGAGTTCTGGCTGGCCCCACCCTCTGGATGAGTGTTTCGGGGTATGATGGGGGTCAGACCTAAGTCCGATGTGAGTCTGAATTTGCTTAGGCTGTTAGCCCTGACGTTGTTTGTGCTTGGGATTGGTGCAGATCACCATAACGCGTCCGCGTCGTCGGATCACGCGACACTTTTCGCACATTTTGCGGACTGATGCTCGAACTTTCATGACTTGGGTTGCAATACTTACAAACTTGATATTATAACTGATTTTCAGTCTTGACGACAGGGAAACTGACTCCAAAGTGGAGTCGTTGCCGAGGCCAAGCTCAGTTGAGATGAGGCCATTCTGAGAGACCCCAGAGAAAGATTGACGGTTATTTTTTCCGCAACCGGTAGGTGATACGACCTTTTTCTAGGTCATAGGGAGTCAATTCGACTTTGACGCGATCGCCGGGCAGAATCTTGATGTAATTGCGGCGAATCTTCCCCGAAATATGGGCAAGAACGTTAAAGCCGTTATCGAGATCCACTCGAAACATTGCATTGGGAAGGGACTCGGTTACGGTTCCTTCCATCTCGATTAGGTCTTGTTTAGCCACGTAGGTCTCCTTTCTGTTCAACACATTGGGGCGCTCGTGAAACGTGCGGGAACCGCAATCGTGAAGCGTGCGGGAACCGCAATCGCTCCCCAGGATTTCCCTCGGTATTTTAGCAAAAAAATGGCAAAATACCTTGACAAATCTCCAAATTTAGTATCACGCCGCCAATCCTTGACTGAGATATTCCGTGACAGCGTCCATTTCCTGGCTCCCATCAACACAGAGCAAGCGCGATTGCTGCTCATAGAACTCAATCAGAGGGGCTGTGGCCTGGCGATATACCATCAGACGGTGACGAATCGTTTCCTCTTTGTCATCCTGACGACCCCGGGCCACTAGCCGCTGCACAATCTCATCGTCGGGAACCGTAAAATTCACCGCGCGATCGCAGGTTTGATGAATCTCAGCCAACAACGTATCCAAGAACTGAGCCTGAGACAAATTACGGGGAAAGCCGTCCAAAATCCAGCCCGATTGAGCATCATCCTGTTGCAGCCTCTCCCGCACCAACCCCAAGATCAGGTCATCGGGAACCAAATCCCCACGGTCCATATAGGATTTAGCTTTTTGTCCCAAGGGCGTTTGATCGGCAACCGCCTGGCGGAGAATATCCCCAGTCGAGATATGAGGGATTCCCAAGCGTTGAGAAACCCGTTGAGCCTGTGTACCTTTCCCCGCCCCTGGCGGTCCCAAAAAAATCAAACGCATAAGTTCTTATTTCACCATTCCTTCATAACGTTGCGAGATGACATAAGTTTGAATCTGCTTTGCCGTCTCAATAGCAACCCCCACCAAAATCAGTAATGAGGTTGCCCCAAACCCTTGAAAGGTTGTGACCCGAGTGGCACTTTCTACCGCCGTTGGCACCGTTGCCACCACACCAAGAAAGACGGCTCCCAAGAAGGTCAACCGGTTTAAAATTCGCTCAATATACTCGCTCGTAGCCCGTCCCGGACGAATCCCCGGAATACTCGATCCCATTTTTTTCAGGTTTTGCGCCAAATCCACAGGATTGAGGATTAAGGAGGCGTAGAAATAACTGAAGAACAGAATTAGCACCAGGTAGAACAGGGCATAGAGCCAAGGCGTGGGGCCCCCTGGGCTAAGGTACTCCGAAATTCGGACCAAAGTTGGATTGTTGGTTGCACCAGCAATAATGCCCGGCAAAATCAAGAAACTGGAGGCGAAAATAATCGGCATCACCCCTCCTTGATTCAGACGCAAAGGGAGATAGTTGGTGCGTTCGCGGTACAGACGACGACCCACCTGCCGACGAGCGGAAATAATGGGAATGCGTCGTGCGCCTTCTTGGACAAAGACAATCCCGACAATAGTGACGAGGAACACCAGTAACAACAGAATCACCCGTCCGACAATGGCTTGGTCTTGTTGAGCCAATTGGATGGTATTCCCTAAGGAACCGGGCAACACGGCCACAATGTTGACAAAAATCAACAGGGAGGCACCGTTACCAATACCACGCTCAGTAATCAACTCCGAGACCCACATCACAAACATGGCCCCCGTTACTAGAGCAATCATCGTCTGAGCCACAAACAGCGGCCCTGGGTCATAGGCGTAAGCACTGGTCCAGAGGGCAATACCGATGCTTTGCAGCACCGCCACCCCGAGGGCAATGTAACGAGTAATTTGGGAAATCTTGCGCCGTCCCGCTTCTCCCTCATTTTTTTGTAAATCTTCCAACGTTGGCAACGCCGCCGTCAGAAGCTGAATGGCGATCGAGGCGTTAATAAAGGGCAAAATCCCCAGGGCGAAAATCCCTAAGGTTTGCAAGCCTCCCCCCGAAAACGCATCCAGGAGTCCCAAAAAGGGGCTACCCTGCAAATCGGCGGCAAAACGCACTCGGTCAATGCCGGGAACTGGAAGATAAATTCCCAAGCGGACCACAAAAATTAAGCCAATGGTCACCAGGATACGGCCACGAAGACCGGCCGCCTGGGCCATCTGCATAAATGTTTCCTGAGCCGTTGGCGCTTTTTCTCGATTGACTACCATAACGGGAACCTCTAGCTGATACCTGTGAGCGTCGATTGAATACTCCGTGCCCTTGAATCACTCGGCAATTACTCGGCGTTGTCAGCTTGAGTGCCGTTGTCAGAGGTGTTCCCAGTAACGAGTTCACAGCGACCGCCAGCCGCTTCAATTTTTTGACGGGCACTTCGAGTAAAGGCAGCAGCTGTTACGGTTAGAGCAACCGTTAACTCGCCATCACCTAAGATTTTGAGCGGACCTTGCTGAGAATTAACAATGTTCGCATCAAGCACGGAGGCTAAGGTCACGTCACTGTTCGCTGTAAACGAAGCCAGTTGACCCACATTAACAATAGTGTACTGTTTGGGATTGATGACCGTAAAGTGCTTGAGTTTCGGCACTCGGCGGTATAAGGGCATTTGCCCCCCTTCAAATCCCGGTCGGGTTCCGCCACCGGAACGAGACTTTTGGCCGCGCATTCCTTTGCCGCAGCTTGCCCCTTGTCCGGCAGCAATCCCACGACCGAGACGACGGCGGCGTTTTTTAGAGCCGGGTTGCGGCTGAACGTCTTGTAATCTCATGATGTATAACAGTGAACAGTGAACAGTTTGCTTGGGCCGGGCCCATGGGGTCGCCCGCAAGTGAACAGCGAACCCTGGGGTCAACTGTTAACCGGATTGAGGGCGTGGGTGATGCCGACGGGGTGTTGAGAAATGCCTTTAGGAAAAGACTTGCTCTAAGGGAATATCCCGTTCTTTGGCCACATCACCAAAGGTACGCAGGGCCGAGAGTCCATCGACAGCGGCGCGAGCATTGTTTAGGGGATTACTCGACCCGAGTTGTTTGGCGAGGATGTTACGAACGCCTGCGAGTTCGAGGACGGTACGAACGGCACCGCCGGCAATTACCCCAGTACCAGCAGACGCAGGACGTATCATCACGCGAGCACCACCGGCTTCTCCATTCACCCGGTGGGGGATGGAACTGGCTTTGTTTAGAGGAACGGTTACGGTGTGTTTTCTGGCATCGGCAACGCCTTTTTTGACGGCACCGATGACATCACCGGCTTTGCCAACCCCTACTCCCACTTGTCCTCGTTCATTGCCAACGACAACAATGGCGCGGAAGCTGAGTTTTTTACCGCCTTTAACCACTTTGGTGACGCGGCGAATTTGGACGACGCGCTCTTGCCATTCGGAGTCTTTTTCGCGGTTACGGTTGCCTTTTTTGCGACGATCGCGTTGTTCTGCCATGTTGGATCCTATCGTGCGTAGTACGTTTGAGAGACGTCTTAGAACTGAAGACCAGCTTCACGAGCGGCTTCAGCTAAGGCCTGCACTCGACCGTGATAGAGGTTGCCCCCGCGATCGAATACAACTTTATCGATGCCTTTGTCCTTAAGGCGTTTGGCGAGAAGCTCACCAACTTTTGCCGAGGCTTCACAGGTGGCACTCCCCGAGAGGTTGGCCCGTAAATCGGGATCGAGGGTGGAAGCGGTGGCTAGGGTGTGATGTTGAGTATCATCAATCGCCTGGACATAGATGTGCTGGTTGGAACGGAAGACAGCCACTCTCGGGCGTTCCGTAGTTCCCTGCACTTTACGGCGAATCCGACGATGTCGGCGATGGGTGGACTGCTTTCGGGTCAGTTTCATAGTGACAATAGGGAATCGGCGTTTGAAAAGCCTGGAGGTAAAGGAAAATTAAAAGCCTGAGGGCATCGCCAGAGGAAATTATTTCTTCCCGGCTTTCCCGGCCTTACGACGGACTTGTTCGCCAGCGTAGCGAATCCCTTTGCCTTTGTAGACTTCAGGGGGACGTACGCCACGAATTTGAGCCGCGACGTTACCAACAACTTCTTTGTTAATCCCTTTAACAATGACGTTGGTGTTGTTTTCGACGCTGATATCAATGCCCTCGGGAGGATTGAGTTCAAAGGGTTGACTGTAGCCAACATTGAGAATCAGTTTCCGCCCTTGGACTTGGGCGCGATAGCCCACGCCTTGGATTTCGAGTCGCCGTTCAAAGCCTTTGGAGACTCCATCGACCATGTTGGCCAGGAGGGTGCGGCTCAGTCCGTGACGAGCGCGGGATGGACGGGACTCATCGCGACGTTGAACGAGAATCGTTCCGTCGTCTTCTTGAGTGAAGCTGACTTCACGGGGGAAGTCCCGTGAGAGTTCTCCTAGAGGACCTTTGACGGAAACAGCTTGTCCGTCAAGGTTGACGGTGACGTTCTTAGGAACGGGTATAGGACGTTTGCCAATTCGAGACATTGCGGTTTCTCTGCGGTTGTCTTACGGGTGAAATGGGATGAGAGACGGTCAACTAGCGGTTGCGTCTAGTAGACGTAGCAGAGAACTTCTCCGCCAACGCCTTGGCGACGGGCCTCGCGATCGGTCATGATCCCGTGGGAGGTGGAAATGATGGCAACACCGATTCCGCCCAAGATGCGAGGGAGTTCTTTCCGGTTGGAATAAACTCGTAAGCCCGGCTTACTGACGCGCTTAAGCTTCTTGATGGTGGGTTGACGATGTTTGCCTTTGTACTTGAGTGAGATGACGAGATGGCGGTTGATGCCTTCGCCGTCTTCTGTGAAATTCGAAATGAAGCCTTCGTCCTGTAAGACTTGGGCAATGCTGCGCGTCATCTTGGTGGACGGCACTTGCGTCGTGTCGTGCCGCGCCAAGGTGGAATTGCGAATGCGCGTCAGCATATCTGCAATGGTGTCGTTAGCCGCCATAGTTTCCTCTTATCTAACCTGCCTCAATTACTGCGGAAGGGCATTCCCATTTCCTTAAGCAACGCACGACCTTCTTCGTCGGTGTTGGCTGTGGTGACAATGGAGATGTCCATTCCCCGCAACTGGTCAATACTGTCGTAATCTACTTCGGGGAAGATCAATTGTTCACGGACCCCGAGGGTGTAGTTGCCTCGACCATCAAAACTTTTGGGACTAATGCCACGAAAGTCACGAATCCGGGGTAAGGAAATGCTGATCAAGCGATCGAGAAAGGCATACATCCGTTCTCGACGTAGGGTCACCATCACCCCAACGGGCATTCCTTCGCGGACTTTGAAGCCAGCAATGGATTTTTTAGCGCGCGTCACCACGGGTTTTTGTCCGGTGATAACGGCGAGTTCCCGCTGAGAAGACTCGAGGGCTTTGGCGTTTTGGGACGCTTCCCCTAAGCCTCGGTTGACGGTGATTTTGGAGAGTCGGGGGACTTGGTGGATGTTCTCGTAGTTAAACTCGGATTTGAGTTTCGGAACAATGGTCTCTAAGTAGAGGGTTTTGAGTCGCTGTGTCATGATCGTGATGTCTGGATGATGTCCTGGTCTGGGTCAGGACTGAGTCCGGGGTGCGATCGCCCGAGTGGATATTTAGTCAATGATTTCGCCGGTTTTTTTGAGCTTTCTGACTTTACGACCGTCTTCGGTAAAGGTATAGCAAGCCCGACTGGCTACTTTTTCTTTATTGGAGTAGAGCATGACGTTGGAGCTGTGAACCGGAGCTTCATAGGTATTGATGCTACCGGATTCACCCTCTTGGGTGGGTTTGACATGCTTGGTGCGAATGTTGACACCTTTGACAATCACCTGACTGGTTTCAGGGATGGCTCGCAGGACTTCGCCCACTTTACCTTTGTCTTTGCCGGCGATCAGTTGGACGGTATCGCCAGTTTTGACGTGCATTTTGTGGCGGACGGGGGTAGTTTGGCGTTGTTTTTTAGCCATTTATAGGACCTCCGGCGCGAGGGATACAATTTTGGTGAAGTTTCTTTCCCGGAGTTCACGGGCAACGGGTCCGAAAACCCGAGTCCCTCTGGGATTTCCTTCAGGGTTGACAATCACAGCAGCGTTGTCATCGAAGCGAATGCTCATACCACTTTCCCGCAAGAGATTTTTACGGGTGCGGACGATGACGGCGCGCACGATGTCGGATTTTTTGATGGGCATATTGGGAAGTGCGTCTTTGACGACGGCGATTACGGTATCGCCAACGTGGGCATAACGACGATTCCCCCCGAGGACACGGATGCACATGAGCTTCCGCGCCCCGCTGTTGTCAGCTACATTGAGGTAGGTTTCTTTTTGAATCACGGTCAGTCTCCCTTATGGGGGGTTCGGTGAACAAGGGAATGGCTCAGGGGAGAGTTAAACTCCGCTGGCGTGGCTGAGGGTTTCGACGATTACCCAGCGTTTTTCTTTGCTCAGAGGGCGGGATTCGCGAATACGGACGCGATCGCCTTCGTTGCAGTTGTTGTCCTCGTCATGGGCTTTATAGCGACGAGTTTGAACCATCGTTTTCCCATATTTGGGGTGAGGAACCCGAGTTTCGACAGCAACAACGACGGTTTTATCCATTTTGCTGCTGACGACGGTGCCGATTCTTTCTTTAACTGCCATAACAAATGGGGATGAGAGATGTGTCAGGGGGGTGAAGGATCACAGTGAACTTAACTGGTCCTACTCCTCTTCAGCGGTGGCTTCTTCAGCGGGAGCTTCTTCAGCCGTAGCGTCAGCGGTGGCCTCAGAGGAGGCTGGGGTTTCGCTAGCTTCCACAACCGAGGTGGTGGATTCGGTCGAAACCTCAGAGTCCGCTTGAGGAGCAGCTTGAGCAGCCGCTTGCCGCTTGAGTTCCCCTTCCACAGTTAGCAGTTGAGCTAAACGATGGCGCAGGTGTTTGAACTGGTGGGTTTTCTCCAACTGTCCGGTGGCTTGTTGTAAGCGCAGGTCGAACAATTGTTTTTTCACCTGAAGAACCTGCTCGGCGATGTCCTCTGGGGAGAGGTTACGAACCTCTTCGATTTGGGGTAGAGCCATAGTGAGTTTACTCTCCTTCGCGCTTGATAAACTTGGTCTTGATGGGCAATTTAAAGGATGCCAAGCGCATCGCCTCCCGAGCGGTTTCTTCGGGAACCCCGGCGATTTCAAACATCATGCGACCGGGTTTAACCACGGCAACCCAAAATTCAGGGTTCCCTTTACCTGAACCCATCCGGGTTTCAGCGGGGCGCATGGTCACGGGTTTATCCGGGAACAGGCGAATCCAGATTTTTCCCCCGCGTCGGATATAGCGGGTCATAGCACGACGGCTGGCTTCGATTTGGCGAGAGGTAATCCAGGACGGTTCAAGGGCCTGGAGTCCGAAATCACCGAAATCAACGGTGTTCCCACGGGTTGCTAAGCCGCGCATCCGTCCGCGATGTTGTTTGCGGAATTTAGTACGTTTGGGACTGAGCATGATCAACGGATCAAACGGTGGACAAGGGCAGGATGGGTATCACCAGTGCCGAGGCAATGGGTGAGGTTTATCCTTCGTTGGAACGGTCTTCAAACTGGCGACGACGCTGTTGGCGACGACGGGGTTGAGGGGCGCTCGGAGCGGGTTTATCGGTTTGTCCGGGTAGGATTTCACCTTTAAAAATCCAAACTTTGACCCCTAGGATGCCGTACACGGTGCGAGCGGTACGGTAGCTATAGTCAATGTCTGCCCGCAGGGTATGCAGGGGAACACGACCTTCGCGCGTCCATTCGGTTCGGGCAATTTCTGCACCGTTGAGCCGCCCAGACACTTGAACTTTGATGCCTTCGACGCCAGCGCGCTGGGCCCGTTGAATGGCTTGGCGCACAACCCGGCGGAAGGAAACCCGACGTTCGAGTTGCTGGGCGATGTATTCAGCGATTAGGGCAGAATCTGCGTCAACCCGAGCCACTTCAACGACGTTGATGCGGATTTGGCGGTTGCTGCCACCGAGTTGGGCTTGCAGATTGGTTCGTAAGCTCTCAATGCCACTGCCGCCGCGACCGACGACCACACCGGGACGAGCGGTGCGAATTTCGAGGTCCACTTGATCGGCTTTGCGCTCGATGTGGACTTCGGAAATGCCGGCGTTATTAAGATTTTTACTGATGTAGTCCCGAATTAGACGGTCTTCGCGTAGGAGTTCGGGATAGCGTTTGCTATCGGCAAACCACCGCGAGCGGTGCTCTTGGGTAATCCCAAGGCGAAAACCTGTTGGGTGAATCTTTTGTCCCACGAGTGTCGAGTCCTCTCTTAGTCTTCTTCGTAGTCAGGCGCAACTGCCACAGTGATATGGCAGGTGGGTCGGCGAATGGCATAGGCGCGACCCTGGGCGCGGGGGCGGTAGCGTTTTAGACCGGGGCCTTCGTCGGCGAAGGCTTCGCTCACCACTAGGGTTTGGGGGTCAAGTCCTAGGTTATGCTCGGCGTTAGCCACGGCGGAGCGTAGGACTTTCAGTACAGGCTCACAGGCGCGGTAGGGCATGAACTCCAGGATAATCAGTGCTTCCCGATAGGAACGGCCTCGAACTTGGTCGAGGACACGACGCACTTTTTTGGGGGACATGCGGACGTAACGCGCGATCGCCTTCACTTGTTCACTGGTATCGACAGCCATCAGGCTTCTCCTTACTCGTTTTCAGGTTATCGGCGGACTTTTTTGTCGCTTTTGGCGTGACCTCGGAAGGTGCGCGTTGGGGCGAATTCTCCAAGTTTGTGTCCGACCATTTGTTCGTTGACGTAAACGGGGACATGAGCGCGTCCGTTATGGACGGCGATGGTATGTCCGATCATTTGCGGCACGATGGTCGAGGCACGAGACCAGGTCTTGATGACCTGTTTTTCGTTTTTGGCGTTGAGGGCTTCGAGTTTCTTCATCAAGCTATCGGCGATGAAGGGGCCCTTTTTTAGCGATCGACTCATAGGTATTCCAAACGGGAGTGTAAACGGGGGATGTCCAGCAGATGAAACAAAGCTTGACCCTAAATTTGGCGGATCCGCCAAATTTAGCTTGACAAAAGCGTGAGACTGTACTAGCTCTCGCGTCCGCCCCGGCTCCGTTTGGAGGTCTTCCGGCGACGCCGCACCACGTATTTGCTGCTTTGTTTGTTTTTCTTGCGGGTTTTCATCCCCAAGGTGGGTTTACCCCAAGGGGTAACCGGACCGCTGCGACCAATGGGGGCGCGGCCTTCACCACCACCATGAGGGTGGTCCACCGGGTTCATGACGCTGCCTCGAACCTGAGGACGGCGACCCTTCCAGCGGGTACGACCGGCTTTACCTAGGGTTAGGTTTCTGGCGTCGGCGTTACCCACTTGACCGATGGTGGCGTAGCATTCACGACGCACCATGCGGACTTCAGTCGAAGGCAGTTTCAGGGTGACGAAGTTGCCTTCTTTGGCCACGAGCTGGGCACTGGTCCCAGCGGCGCGGACGATTTGTCCCCCCCGTCCGGGATTGAGTTCAACGTTATGAACGGTCGTCCCTAAGGGAATGTTGGACAGAGGCAGGGCGTTGCCCACTTCAATAGGAGCGTCGGGACCGGAGACAATTTGCGTGCCTACGGTGAGTCCCGTTGGATGCAGGATGTAGCGCTTTTCACCATCGAGGTAGTGAAGTAAGGCAATCCGGGCGTTACGGTTGGGGTCGTATTCAATCTGAGCGACCTTAGCGGGAACGTTATGTTTATCCCGTCGGAAGTCGATGAGACGATAGCGACGTTTGTGCCCACCACCGCGATGGCGGCAGGTAATGACGCCTCGGTTATTGCGACCTTTGGCGCGGTGTTTGGATTTTGTTAGGCTCTTTTCGGGCTTATCGCGGGTAATGGTCTCGAAGTCCGAAACGGTCGCCTGTCGAGTTCCCGGAGTATAAGGGCGGTATGAGCGGATACCCATAGTATTGACCTTGGCTGGGGTTTGCTAAGTAAGGACCGATTGGGTTAAACGTCGGGGAACAGTGGGATGGTGTCACCTTCAGCGAGACGCACAATGGCCCGTTTGTATTGGCTCTTGTAACCGATGAAGCGCCCGACCCGTTTTTTCTTGCGGGGAGGGGTGCTGGTGTTGACGGAAATGACCTTGACATCAAAGACTTGTTCGACGGCAGCCTTGATTTCCGGCTTGGTCGCTTTGGGCGACACGTCGAAAACATATTGATTGCTCTCCATCAACAACGTGGCTTTCTCGGTGATGATGGGACGTTTAATCAGGTCGGACAGGGTACGGGGGTCAATGGGTTTAGTCATTGTAAACCTCGTGAATCTTGGCTAACCCCGCCGCCGTGGTAATGATGTAGTCGGCGTGCAAGAGGTCGTAAACGTTGAGATTGGTTGCGGTGATGACTTTTAACCGCTCTAGGTTACGGGCTGACAGATAAATGTTGTCAGGCAGTTCCGGCAAGATAAGCAGTGCTCTTTGCTCGGACTGAACTCCCCAACGTAGGAGGGCTGCGGCCAGGTCTTGGGTTTTAGGACGGGGAAATTCCTCGGCGAACTCTTCGACCACAATTAGGTCTTCTGAGCGACTTTGGAAGGCAGTCCTCAAGGCCAGCCGCCGTTCTTTGCGGTTCATTTTCAGGTTGTAATCCCGAGGTTTGGGACCAAAAATGACACCACCCCCTCTCCAGAGGGGAGAACGGATGGAACCGGCGCGAGCGCGACCTGTTCCTTTTTGTCGCCAAGGTTTGCGGCCACCGCCACGTACTTCAGCGCGGGTTTTGGTGGAGGCAGTGCCCTGGCGGGCATTCGCCATCTGACGCACGAGGGCGCGATGGACGATGTGGGCTGCGGTTTCTTCTTTGGCAACTTTGAGGTCAAGGGAAGCTTGTCCCACTTCTTCACCTTGCCAGTTGCGAACGACACAATTAACCATGTTGTTTGAGGTCAAGGGAAGCTTGTCCCACTTCTTCACCTTGCCAGTTGCGAACGACACAATTAACCATGTTGATTGTCTGTGTTTTGTTCCAGGATGGGACGTTTACGATTCGCCAACGATGTTGGCAGGGCTGAGGCTCAATTTGTCTGTGTTTTGTTCCAGGATGGGACGTTTACGATTCGCCAACGATGTTGGCAGGGCTGAGGCTCAATACTGTGCCAGGTTTGCCGGGGACGGCGCCTTTGACGAGGATTAAGTTGTTTTCGAGGTCAGTTTTGACGACGGTGAGTTTACGCACGGTGACGCGACTGCCGCCTTTACGACCGGCCATCCGTTTGCCGGGATAGACCCGACCGGGGGTGGTTCCGGCGCCGGTTGAACCGGGCAAGCGGTGGTTTTTCGACCCGTGAGACATGGGCCCACGTTTGAAGTTGTGGCGCTTTTGATATCCAGCAAAACCTCGACCGATGCTGTTGCCGCTCACGTCGATGAGTTGACCATCGCTGAACAGCTCTACGGTGAGGGTTTGCCCTAGTTCATAGTCACTCACACTCTGCGGTTTGTATTCACGGAGGTGACGCAGAGGGGGGGCATCGGATTTTTTCAGATGACCCAGTAAAGGTTGGTTAAGGTTTTTAGGTTTAACTTCCTCGTAACCAATTTGGACGGCTTCGTAACCGTCGGTTTCTTTGGTCTTGATTTGCGTGATTTTACACGGACCGGCTTCGACGACTGTAACGGGGATGGCTTTGCCATCTTCGCTAAAGATTTGGGTCATGCCGACCTTTTTGCCGAGAATCCCAACAGACACGGTACTGCTTTCTCCTTGTTTCGCCACTACACAGACTGAAGATAGGCGGGCTGCGATCCTGCCCGAGAGTTCAACGTCGCGCCAGACCAACACCAAGTCACGTTAGAACTGCACTCCGGGTTGGGAGTGCGTCTGAAGATGATCTTGGCGATCGCAGGTTTGTTGGCTGGGGTCTCGCGAAAGCTGATTCCGAGGCGACCGAGTTTAGGTTCGGTTGAGACTTAGGAAAATTCAGCACTATGCTAGGAATTGACCCAGTATCCCCGGATTGACCTGCTCAAGTCTCGGTTAGGAGAACCAAAGCAACCCATCTCCGTCTTCCCGCATTGCCTCGAACTTAGAGTCCAAGACGCTGGGAAAAGCCTCTACGCTTGCGACCGGTATGCCTTGCTGGGAAATTAGCCAGTCCCAACCTAGGCGGCGCGATGCAATGAACGACTCAGGTGGAGTCGTATGTGCGCTTCTTACGAGTTTCAGTCGCAACTTCCTAATATATAGTATTTTGCGGCAACTGTCTAGGTAAAGGGGAAATCTTTTTTGATATGGGGGGAAGGGGGATGGGTTGGGGTGTGATCGCACTTCCTACACGCTTGGCGATCGCACCGATGGATTAGAGTACAGGCCTAGGCTTGGGTCTATACTAGGGGCTGAGCGGTGGTCTGAGCGGCGATTGCGGTTCCCGCACGTTCGCGATCGCACACAATTGCACTCAATAGAATCTTACAGATTAGATTATGGGACTCTTGATCAACGGTAAAAAATTTTTGCGAGACTTGGAGAATGCTGGGTCATTGGCGGTCTATGCCCCCCTCGAAGGCGGGTTCGCCGGTCGCTACCAACGGCGAGTACGAGCCGCTGGCTACAGCAACATCACCCTCAACGCTCGCGGCTTAGGCGATTTAGCAGCTTATTTGATGGGAGTGCATGGGGTGCGTCCGCCCCACTTAGGCAAAAAAGACTATGGCGATGGTGCAGTGGGTCCCATTGCCTATCTTCCCCCAGTGGTCACCACAGAACTGGAGAATCTCCCCAAAGACTGTAAGGGTCTATTACTTTGGATTATCGATGGTCGAGTTCTCTCCCGTCAAGAATTGGAATATCTAACGGCGTTGCCGAAAATTGAGCCTCGCGTCAAGGTCGTCGTTGAAGTTGGCGGTGAGCGGTTCGTCCGCTGGATGCACCTGGAAGAAGCGTTAGTTCCGGCTTAGGTTCATGTAACCCAATTGGGTTCGATCTAATTAGCCCCCTCGGTCTGCTGTCAAATCGGGGGGGCTTCCATTTGAGGAGGGGGGACTCGGAAGAATGGCAGACTAGAGCATGTATAGGGATTACCCGTCTGGTGAAGCCAAATATGTCCAGGCAGTAGTATTTTTATTTGTAATACCAATATCCTAATTTTCATGAGTTAATTAACCAGGGCAAAGGTGAGATTATTAAACATTTGTTAAGGTCGCCCAAAAAAATATGGAGAAATCCATAAAAAGCTCAATCCCCCATAGATTCGTCCTTAGCAGCTTGTGAGTCGAGTCATCAATGATGGTGTTCATGGTCTCTCCCCCTTGTCACTTAGGGAACTGACTCGCTAGCATCGCAAACAGGTGTAGCTACCAGCTGATAGTCACTCATTTAAGAGTTGAAATAAGACTACAGCAAAACGAGAGCGAAAAACGCGATCGCACCCTCACGAGCTACTAATTCATGGATTGATTCTGAATTTAGAATCACAGCTCCGTCATAATAGGTGTGCATTGCACCGCCGCTCACACGAGATCTGATTTTATTGATCGTTAATGGTAAATCCCCAGCATTTGCCGGATTAAATCAGTCTCATGCTGAACGTAGGAGAATAGTTTAATGGCTAGTCCACAACGCACTAAAGTTGCTGAACAGCTTAACGACGTAATGGCTCAAGGTATTTCGGATGATGAACGTCAGGCCTTGGCCCTGAAGACACGAATTGAAGCTAGCCTGAACGCTTACAAGCGTACTGAAGGCAAAAGCGAAAACAACGGCGAGGAAGATGACTATCGCGATGATGAGGGTCAACGGACTTACATTGCCAATTTCACCAAAGGGTTGCGTCACAACAAATTTGGTGAAGTAGAGGCTGAGCAATATGAGACATTGCTCCATGCAGTGGAGAGCGGAGAGTCCGAGGCGTTTCAAAAAATTCCTCGCTTTGCTGATCGTCCACTCGTTAATCCTCAAGCAGGTTTAGCTTTTAATTTGCAAGGTTCTGATCCCCATGCTGTTAAAACCCGTTCCCGATCAGATCATCCCATCTCAATTCGTCCTGCACCTCGGATTGATAGTCCTGAAGTCTCTGCGGAGATGGCAGAACTCTACTGGATGACTCTCTTGCGGGATACCAATTTTACTGAGTTTGAAAACAGTGATCTCGCCAAGAAAGCAGCAGAGTCCCTCTCTAAATTTTCGGACTTCCGAGGGCCCAAGGATGATGGCGACGTCACACCGCGTACCCTCTTTCGAGGATTTACCCAGGGAGATTTGCGCGGGCCCTATGTCTCGCAGTTCCTTGTGAAGGGGAATACAACAACCAAGGACGATAAAGGTAAAGATGGACAGATCAAGTATGGTTCTCTGACCATCGATCTACGCCAACGGACTGTTGAAGCAGGTTCCGACTGGATGATGACTGATTTCAAATACTGGTTGGCCGTTCAGAACGGGAATGACACTGAAGAAAAAGATCGTTTTGACGAAGAAGCTCGCCGTTTCATTCGCAACCCACGAGACTTAGCCAACTACGTCCATTTCGATCAACTACATCAAGCCTACTTTAATGCCTGCTTGTTCCTATTGTCTGAGCGGTATTTAAGGTTTGTGCCGTTGCGTGACGAGCCGTTGACCTTAGACCAACGGAGTCCAGATGAAGGCTTTGAGTTTCCGTTCACCGACGGAAATCCTTATAAGGACTTCGACAATCAAGACGGTTTTGGAACCTTTGGCGCTCCTCATATCTTGAGCCTTGTCAGTGAGGTATCAACTCGTGCCTTAAAAACGGTCTGGTATGAGAAGTGGTTTGTACATCGTCGCTTACGTCCAGAAGAGTTTGGTGGACGGATTCATGTTCATCTCGATGATGACAATGATATTCGCTATCCCATCGACTCAGAAATTGTTGAGTCTCTCACTGATGGCTATCTCAGTCATCATTTCGGACCCAAGGCAGATGGTGATAAGCGTTTTGAGAACTACTTGCTCCCTCAAGTTTTCCCTGAAGGTTCTCCCATGCACCCAGCCTATGGTGCGGGTCATGCGACGGTCGCCGGTGCTTGTGTCACGGTACTGAAAGCTTGGTTTGATGAAGGTCGAGTGATTCAAGACCCATTAGTTCCGACCCATGACGGTACTGAACTGACTGAATATCAGGGGTCTGACGCGGATCAGCTTACAGTTGGCGGTGAGTTAAATAAGTTAGCTGCTAACATCTCCCTGGGTCGCAATATGGCGGGTGTTCACTGGCGCAGTGATCATGATGAATCCCTTCTGTTGGGTGAAGCTGTGGCGATCGATCTGATGCAGGAGCAGTTCCTTACCTTTAATGAAAAGCGTCCTGATGGCAGCTTGCCTTTCTTTGAACTCACGAAGTTTGATGGACATCGGATTCGCATTGATGCCGAAGGTATTACTGAAATTTAGTGCCTAATTGCTCTGAACCTTTGGGTTGAGGTGTGTTTGCTGAGATGAGATTGAGTTGGAGATGATAACTAGATGATTTCAGCTAATCTGGGCATCAACAACTAACTCAATCCATATCCATCTCTAATTGGGTTGTGGTCTGTTTTATGACCACAACCCGTTGCGTCAAGGGGTGTGATCGTCTTTTCTTTGAGTCATTGACTAATTGGTTGTTGCCATAACAAAGCTTACGTTACTTCTCAGTGTTTCTCTATTTCTTGTATTACCCATTTCTTATGAATTTTATCTTTTTTGTATTTACTGTCATCCGTCGATAGATAGGTTAATGTGTTCAAATCTTGTGCCACTCGATAGATGATATCCAGATTTCTAGACATTAGGATGGTAGTCAGATGCAGATGATATCAGGAGGAAATACCTTATTATGTTATTTCCTAAAAAATTACCCGTTTGGATGTTGAGTTCGTCCCTCTTGGCTGGGACTGCGATCGCCGGCTTTGTGGCTCCTGGAATTGCAGAGGTGTCGAACACTGGCGAGACCTCCAATTCAGAAATAGAGATCTCGCAAGAAGCTGAAGCGGAGACTGAAGGAGATATTGAGATTCAGTCAGTTCGGGCTGATCTCGGGGTTCATGAACTTCAATGGACTGCCGGTGGTATTGAACACCGGGGGACTCTCTGGATGGCCGGTGATACGGGAACCCTTCAAGTTGAAGTTGATGCGTTAGATCAGCCTGTCAGACAGGATGTTGAACTGAGTCGAGATGGAAGTGGCTTTATCCTAGAGGGCAGTAACCCATCTGATCCGAACTACTCAGCTGATACCTTTCGCTTTCAGTTAGTCGATGGAACTGTTGATCAGATTAGCAATATCGAAAACTGTAGTGATGGCCCTTGCGTCCCTGTCGATGAGACGAGACTTCAATAGGGTTTGACCTTGACTAGAATAGTCTGAGTCTTGAGTTGATAGTAGAACCTCGGCTATTCCTGGCAGAGGTTCTACTGTCGCAGGAGGTGATGTGTTATATGGTTTAATGTCAGCTATTTTGTAGCTTATTTCATGTGTTGTTAGCTAAAGGTCTTTGTTTCGAGAAAATGTCAACCATTTTAAACATTGAAAATTTATCCGGCTTATTATTAACATCGTCTGTCCTATTTGGGGCTGCTGCTCCCAGTGCAAAAGCGATTGAAATGGTGGATATCCATCACCCTCAACCCAATGATATCGTGACAGATCCAGTCGAAGTTTGTGGTGTGGGGACCGGTCGCCATGGCGAGGTTACAATGCAACTGCTTGATGACGACGAAACTGAGTTATCTCAAGATTTCTTTAGAGTGGGAGGAGTTGGAATTTGGCGAAACTTTTGTGTAACGCTTCCCCTCTCATCGGTACCTGAAACAGCTCAGGGCGAGTTGGTCGTCTCCACGGGAACGGGTCCTGATGGTGGACCGGATGCGATTATCCCGGTGGTTTTCGGTGAGGCCATTATGGATGATTATGATGGCTTCCGGGCCCATACGGTTCGTGAGGGAGAAACGCTCTACTCTATTGCCCAAGAGTACTATGAGAATCCCGACGATTATCAGCGCATTATCGATGCGAATCCCCAACGGATTGATGACATTGAGGATCTCGATGTGGGCGAGTCCTTGCGCGTTCCCTTACCACGAGACTACATGCGTTAATACAAGGAGCATTGAGCGTCCGTAGCTACACTGGAGTCAGTGTTAATCCAGCCTGGTCTTGAACAATGGTTCAAACTCCGATTTCCTCTGAACATCTTTACCCCGACTCCGATGGTCAGCCAATGGCAGAAAACACGCTCCAGTATTGCTGGATTGTCCGTTTGGTGACCAACCTCAAGCAACTGCTTAAAGATGAGATGGCGTTTGTGGCAGGGGATTTGCTCTGGTATCCGGTTCCGGTTGAGCGTCCCCCGGCTCCCTGTCAAGCTCCTGATGCCATGGTGGTGTTGGGTCGTCCTGATGGGGACCGAGGCAGTTACAAACAATGGGAGGAAGACAACATTGCGCCCCAGGTCGTGTTTGAAATTCTCTCCCCCAGTAACACCATGAGCGAGATGGCGGCGAAACAGCAGTTTTATCGAAAATTTTGGGTCTAAAACCCCGTCCTTCTAGGACGGCTTTTGACAATCCTGCTTTTTTGTGCCAAGATTGTCCGCACAACCGATGCCAACGGTGCGATGCTTGTTCTTGAGTTCAAAATCAGAGGGAAGCCACACCAATACGCGGCGATTGACGAAGCGATCCGAACCGCACAGTTCGTTCGCAACAAGGCACTGCGCTATTGGATGGATACCCCTGGGGTCAACAAATACGACCTCAATAAGTACTGTCGGGTACTCGCCCGAGAGTATGATTTTGCTAGAGAACTCAACAGCACGGCTCGTCAAGCTTCAGCAGAACGTGCTTGGTCGGCAATTTCTCGATTCTTCGAGAACTGTCGCCAGTCTGTTCCTGGCAAGAAAGGATATCCCAGGTTCAAGAAAAACAGTCGTTCCGTCGAGTACAAAACTTCCGGCTGGAAGTTACTCGACCCCAAACACATTGTCTTTACCGACAAGAAGAATGTCGGGCGACTGAAGCTAGTTGGAACCTGGGATTTGGCATTTTACGGTATCGAACAAATCAAGCGGGTTCGACTGGTTCGCAGAGCCGATGGCTATTACGCTCAGTTCTGCGTCAAAGTAGACGTTCGAGAAGAACTCAAACCGTCAGGAAATACCGTGGGGTTGGATGTCGGACTCAAGGAGTTCTACACCGATTCCAACGGGGAGTGCGAACCGAACCCGAGGTTTTACCGAAACGCCGAGAAAAAGCTGAAACGCTCTCACCGAAGGGTGAGCAAAAAACAGAAAGGCTCTGCTAACCGAAAAAAAGCCGTCAATCGACTCAGACGAGTACACCTCAAAATAAGTCGGCAACGTGAGGAACACGCCAAGAAACTGGCGCGTTGCGTAATCCGATCTAACGATTTGGTAGCCTACGAAAATTTGAGGATTAAGAATCTGGTGAGAAACCACTGTCTCGCCAAGTCGATTCACGATGCTGGTTGGTATCAGTTCAGGAAATGGTTGGAGCATTTTGGAGTGAAATTCGGCAGGATAACTGTAGCGGTGAACCCTGCCTATACCTCTCAAAAATGCTCAAGTTGCGGCACGGTGGTCCAGAAAAGTCTTTCGACTCGAACTCACGTTTGTCAGTGTGGGTGCGAGTTGGATAGAGACCACAACGCAGCCGTCAACATTCTGAATGCTGCCTTAAGTACGGTAGGGCATACCGGAACTTGGGTCGATGACCCAAACGCTTCTGGAGATTTGACCGCTACTTTGGCTGGTGCAAACCTGTCAGGGCAAGTCGGATCGTTGAAGGAAGAATCCCCACGCCTTTAGGCTGGGGAGTGTCAAGAGCAACATGGGGTGCTGGAGATGTTTTTCTATAATCCCCAATCTCTTGATTTTTGGGGATATCAACGGGCGGCGGTCACGGATAGGTTTGTGTTAGTCACGCCGCTGCACTTACCTTGGACGTCGCCGCTGTTGAAGATTCGCTTTGAACTCTCGGGAGAGGGGTTAGAACTTTATTATCCTGATGGGGAACCGTTTAAGGAGCCGGGGGAGTTGTTTGCAGAACGGGATTTGGCTCGACAGGAACGCGATCGCGCTTTGGCGAAACTGCGGGAGTTGGGAATTGACCCGGAAACCCTTTGACAACGCCCTACCGAAGCATTCAAAACCCTCTCGTGAAATCATGCCCCTGCTGCTGCACCTCTCACGAGAGGAACTCATCGAGCGGTTTCGCGGTTAAATCCAGTCCTGACGACCTAGCGGGGGTCGCCAATCAAGATCAACGGCGACCAAAAATAAGGATGACTCTGAACCTGACTCAACTTCGCCTGCCGCAAGGCCTCAGCCTTACTCAACCCTTCCTGCATCATCAGACGATAAAACTCGCTCACCACCGCCTCCGTCGCCGCATCATCCACATTCCACAACGTCGCCATCAACGCCCGCGCCCCGGCTCGTTCCCAGACATAGGCCATGCCCATAATGGCATCCCCATCCCGATTCGTCTGTAACGCCGTCTGACAGGCCGTTAAGGCCACCAATTCCGTGTCCTCCAACCCCAGTAACGCCGCATCCGCCAGGGGATATTCTCCATCGGCGAATAAGAGCGTGTTGGCCTCCATGTGGGTTTCTCGTTGGTCCTGATCCTCACAAATCTCGTTCCCCGACAAACAACAGCCCAATTGCTGAAAACAGCCGTGGGTGGCGAGATGTAGATAGCGATGACGGGGAGATTGACGTTTGAACTGTTCGAGAGTGGCAGAATCTTGGCGGTAAATCTGGCTGTCTGGGGCCAACGCCAGCAGTGCATCGACTTCAGCTTCGGTTCCGGGGAGATTAAAGGGGTCTTGGGTTTGGGGATTGGCGAAACCGAGAACTCGGTAGCCGGGAACCAGTCGCGGTGAGACGAGGGCCGAAACGAAGGCGGCGGCGATTAGGGTTCCTCCCAGGGTCCGATGCTGTTTGAGAGTCGCGCCAAGGCCAAGCACTCCCAGCAGCAGGGGAATGAGCCAGAGGGGGAAGGTTTGGGAGGAGGCGGGATTGGCGAGCCGGGAACGACTTGATAGACGAGTCAGGTAATGGATGGGGTACTGTTCGAGTAGGAAGGTTGCCTCCTGAGAATCCCAGAGAGTTTCAAAGGGGAATTGGCGCAGGGACCCGGTGGCGATAATGGCCAGTTGTTGGGGGTTGAGGGCTTCAAGCTCCTCGGAGATGGGACGGATGAGGTGGTCGTAGAGGGGTGTGGCAAGGGTTAGATAGTCAGAGTCGCCACTTTGGAGCATTTGGCGATAGTCTGTTACCCAATCGTTGAACTCATCGGCGTCGATGGGGACTTTTTGAACGCTGAGATGGTCGCGGCTGAGGAGGAAGAGGGCGATGCTGTCGGGGACGTTTTGGATGTTGGTGAGGAGAACGGGTTGCAAGACGACGGTTCCGCTGGGGAGGCTGGCTTGCAGTTGGCTGAGGTCTTCGGGTTCGATTTCAAAGAGTTCGGCGATTTCGGGGTAGCTGTTGGCGAGGGTTTCGGCTTGTTGATTGACTTGGGCTTCTAGGTCGCGCATTTGGTCAGCGAGGGCTTCGCTGAAGTCATCTTGGAGTTGTTGGCGCAGCGCTTGGACTTGTTGATGTTGGTTGTTCCAGTCGTCGATGGCGGCTTGGGCTTCAGGGTTGGCGACTCGCACGCCGATGAGACGGTTATAGTCGGCGAGTTCGTAGGTGGTGACGCGGTTCGCCCATTCAAAGGCGCGTTGGGGCTGGTTTTGGTCGATGAGGAGGTCAACGAGGGCGACGGCTGGGCCGCGATTGGTTTCGAGGAAGGTCTCGCGGAAGTCTTTTTGCAGTTCGCCTCGGAGGGAGAGGAGGATGTTGAGGGAGTCTTCCCAGTAGGTGATGGCTTTGTCGGGTTGGTTGGTGTCTCGGTACACTGCACCAAGGTTGCTGAGAGTTGTGGCTTCTCCTGAGCGATTCCCTACCTCTCGCAGAATTGGCAAGGCTTGATTGTAGTAGTTCAGGGCTTCAGTCTGGTTGCCCAAGGCATAGTACACAGCACCAATGTTGTTGAGGGTGCCAGCTTCTCCAGGGCGATCGCCCACTTCTCGGCGAATTGCCAAAGCCTGATTGTAGTAATTCAGGGCTTCAGTACGGTACGGGGTCAGTAGCATGTGAGGTGGTTACAATAACTCTCAGATGGCTTCTCCTGAGCGATCGCCCACTTCTCGTTGAATTGGCAAGGCTTGATTGTAGTAGTTCAGGGCTTCAGTACGGTTGCCCCAGTCATCGTACACTCCACCAATGTTATTGAGAGTCATGGCTTCTCCTGAGCGATCGCCCACTTCTCGTTGAATTGGCAAGGCTTGATTGTAGTAGTTCAGGGCTTCAGTACGGTTGCCCCAGTCATCGTACACTCCACCAATGTTATTGAGAGTCATGGCTTCTCCTGAGCGATTGCCCACTTCTCGGCTTATTGACAAAGCCTGATTGTAGTAGTCCAGGGCTTCAGTCCGTTTGCCCAAGGCATGGTACACCAAGCCCATGTTATTGAGAGTTGTGGCTTCTCCTGAGCGATCGCTTACTTCTCGCCAAATTGGCAAAGCCTGATTGTAGTAGTCCAGGGCTTCAGTCCGTTTGCCCAAGGCATGGTACACCAAGCCCATGTTATTGAGAGTTGTGGCTTCTCCTGAGCGATCGCTTACTTCTCGCCAAATTGGCAAAGCCTGATTGTAGTAGTCCAGGGCTTCAGTCCGTTTGCCCAAGGCATGGTACACCAAGCCCATGTTTATTGTAGTAGTCCAGGGCTTCAGTCCGTTTGCCCAAGGCATGGTACACCAAGCCCATGTTATTGAGAGTCCTGGCTTCCCCTGAGCCGCCCACTTCGCGCACAATCGGCAAAGCCTGATTGAAGTAATTCAGGGCTTCAGTCCGCTTGCCCAAGTCATGGTACACCATGCCAATGTTATTGAGAGTCATGGCTTCCCCTGAGTGATTGCCCACTTCTCGTTGAATTGGCAAGGCTTGATTGTAGTAGTTCAGGGCTTCAGTCCGCTTGCCCAAGGCATCGTACACTCCACCAATGTTATTGAGAGTCACGGCTTCTCCTGATCGGTCATTGGTTTGTCCAAAAAGAATCAGCGCTTGTTCATAGGACTCTAAAGCCTTTTGTCTTTGTCCAATCTGGTGGTAATTTCGACCAATCCCTAAAAGGGCTAAAGCCTCCAACTGCCGATGCTGTAATTGTCGAGCCGCCTCTACAACTCGCTCCAATGTTTTGATCGCCTGCACAGATTGCCCCTGTTGTGTCTGTTGAGCGCCCTGCTGCAATAGTTCCCAAACCTCCCGTTCCGACAGTCTTCCCTGCGCCAAAACCGTCTCTGCCCCCACCTCAGGCGACAGAGACCCCATCCCTAACAGCAGCGAAACCGTCAACAGGGAACTCACCCAACGTCCAGTCATGGCTCAACTCTCCCCGTGACTCCCTTTCCTCTATTATTGCCCCAAGGCGCAGAAATTGAGTCCCCCCAAGGGCGATAGAGCCACCCTGCACCAGGGCAGAGCCATGATTTGACATCCTCACCGCCCAGTTTCTCCACCACTATAATCAAGGTAATCTGTAACGCTCCTACTGTTGCCATGAACCTATCACTCACCCCAGAAATCGAACAACGGATTGCGGATCAACTCAACCAAGGACATTACCAATCCGCCCATGAGGTCATCTTAGCCGCCCTAGACCTCCTCGACCGACGCCAGCAATACCTGACTGAACTGCGTCAGGACATCGCGATCGGTGCTACTCAAATTGAACAGGGACAAGTGATAGACGGAGAACAGCTAATTTCTTGAAATTGCGGGTATTCAGGAGATAGGTTGGCATTTGTTGCATCGTGTACAAAATTGTAAGGGCGAAAAATTTTTCGCCCCTACCATGGACGATTAGGGTTATTCCTCCCCGCCGCGACGCACTTTACTCACCACAATTTGTATCTCATCGGCTGACAAGGGCATAATCTCATCCAAAACAAACTCAACATTGTGCTGGAGTTGCAATTTCCCCCGTAACGCCTGGCTATCCCAAGCCTCTTCACCGCGAATTATGAGCATCGTTGCCTCCTCCGAAGACAAAGCATTGAGGGGAACTTGCCAGGTTTCTGTTCCTAGGGTGTCCTCGCCGCGAATGTTGGCACGCCTTGCCAGAACTTCTCCCTGGTTCTGATCGCGATCGCGCTCAATTTTCTCCACCTCACTCAAGGATAATCCCTGAGACAGTCCCGCCAGTTGCAGTTCTCGGCGATCTGGGTTAAATCCCAGCAGTTCATGGTTCGCGGTTCCCCCGCCTTTCAAGTCAATTCTGACTTTTACAGGTAACATGACTTGCAGCAGTCCCTGGTCCTGTAATTGATTGAGTTGTTCAAGGGGGGTGGGGTCAGTCCCTGAGCGGTTCCCCCCATTGCAGGCCACTAAGCCCAGGGATGTCATAATGAGCAAGGGGACAATCAGTTTTGTCTGGGAATGTTTCATGGTTTCACTGAAGTTGAGAACGCGATCGCCCAGTCTGACCTAGGGTTCACTGGATAAGATGTCTCGTCACCAGGACAAGCCAACTGTTATGAAAGAATCACCGCGTTTACCACCGGAAACCTTTGCCCTGGGACGATTGGCTAGTTTATTGGTACTCCTAGGAGCGGTACTATATTTCACGGGTTGGACCTATCGGTGGAGCTATTTTGCCTTTTTTCAACTGGAAGTTACGACCCTCCCATTGCCCCTAGAATCGTTTTATATTGCTTCCTTTCAGGTCTTTTTTGGAAATTTTCGAGCGATTGTTCATACTATTATAACGATTGTCTTAATTCTAGTGGGGGTCTATTGCAGTCTTTGGTTGCTCGAAGGTCAACCCTCGCAACAGGTCCAGAGGAGAGCCAAAAGGATTCGCCGGAGACTGCTGGCAGGTCTTAAGGGTCAATTACGGGGCGATCGCACTCCCCAAAACCCCTGGCTCCGCGTCCTCTTTCGCCTGTATCAAGGCTTACTGCGACTGCTTAAATCCTTCCTCAGTTTTCCCCTCCTGGATTATCAATCTTTGCGCTTCGTGCGATCGCTCCTGGATGAAACGGTGATCGTCTGTTGGCTGCTGATGGCCTGTTTCTGGCTGGCCCAATGGCAAGGGGAGGCCGATGCTTGGCGGGATGCGGTGAATGAAACCTCTTCTCTGCCGGTGGTGACGCTGGTGGTTCGAGACAACAACGTTCCCCTCGGGATTAACCCGGAGCCGGGTCCCAATCCCCAAGGAATCCGCGTCATTGGCGACGATCTCAGTTACCAGCAACTCCTAGGAGATGCCATCAATAACCCGAGCCAGAATCGCGTCTGGCGGCTGCTGATTGATGTCGATGGCGATTATTATGTTTTCCCCACTTTGGCTCAACGGGATGAAACCCGCCGTCCGCCGGTGGTGGTGGTTCCTCGCAGTCAGGAGGGCGATCGCCTGATTATCGTGCGGCCCACCCAGCGGCGAGATGTGCCGGGATTAACTCCCTGAGTGGCGATCGCCCAACCCACCCGGTCCCATCCCCCAGAGCCTCTCCTTTGTTAAAAATCTTAATCTACGGTTTATCGGTCAAGATACGAGAGTTTGCTATAATCTCGGAACAGTCCAAACGCTCACCCCAAGATAACGGGGAGACTTGTGGGAGACTGTAGCTGATGCAACGATTGCGAAACAACACGCCAAGAACCACCATGAGCGATCGCCCCCAAGCACACCTCACCCGAGCCAGTCGCCAACCTTGCGTGACTCCTCGTTCTCTCCCCCCAAGTTCTGAACCCACGTTTTACTACTTCGCCTATGGGAGTTGTATGTGTCCGGTGGATTTACAACGCACCTTAGGGGAGAATACCTGCGATTATGTCTTGGGAACCGCCACCCTACAAGGCTATCGTCTCGCCTTTAACCGTCGCTCTCAACGTCGTAACTGTGGGGTTCTCGATGTAGTTCCTGATGAAACCAGTACTGTTGAGGGGGTGCTATATCGGCTTCCCTGGCGACTGAGCGATCGCCTCGATGAGCGTGAAGAAATCCCCACTGGGGGCTATCGTCGCGAAACCATTAGCGTTCAATGCGGCGATCGTCACTATAGCCAGGTGCGAACCTATGTGGTGGTGAACAAACTCCCGGCTGAATTGGCTCCCAATGATTGGTATTTCAGTGTCGTCTTACGGGGTGCGATTACCTGTGGACTCTCGGAACCCTATTGCTGGCAACTGTTCGAGCATATGTATCGTTTACAGCAAGGACAGGGAACCCCTCGACCCCTGCAACCCAATTGCTTTTTACCCCGTTCAGCTTAAACATCAGCTTAACCATTAGTGCAAACCGTTCATTGGTCGGTTAAAACAAATCTGTTAAAACAAAAATGAGGGGCGCGATCGCCCCCCATTTTTTGGGCCGTCAATTCTACACCCCCAAACTCACCAAACTCAGTAACAGCTCAACCCGTTGGGCGACGCTGTAAGTGACCTGTTGCGCCCAGGGAAGACTATCTAGGGCCATGCTGCCACAGAGCAACATCATATAGAGAATGGAATACTTAAACAGCGATCGCGCCACCTCCGTATCCTCGCAATCGCCCAACAACTGCCACGCCTTCTTAACAAAGGGAATACTGAGGGCGATCGCCAACAGACCATACACCAGACCACAATTCCCCAACGGATAAATCAATAACACCGTCGAAGCCAACATCAACCAGGTATAAATCCAAATCTGTTTCGCCGTCACCTCATTTCCCGCAATCACCGGCAACATCGGCACATCCACCTCCGCATACTCATCGCGGATATAAATGGCCAAGGCCCAGAAATGGGGAGGAGTCCAGAGGAAAATAATCAGGAACAACACCCAAGCCGACCAACTCACCTCACCTGTAACCGCGGCCCAACCCACCAGAGGCGGAATCGCCCCCGCTGCACCGCCAATGACGATATTTTGAGTCGAGTGACGTTTCAGCCAATGGGTATAAATCAGGACATAGAAGACAATCCCCGCCTGGGCCAACAACGCCGCCAACAAATTCGTCACCGTGTTGAGGAGGATAAACGACAACCCCGCCAGAACCCCGGCAAAGATAATCGCATCGCGAACCCGCACCCGTCCTGAGGGTAACGGACGCAGACTGGTACGTTCCATGATTTGGTCAATATCCCGGTCATACAGACAATTGATGGTGTTGGCAGCGGCGGCGGCCAACCATCCCCCCAACAGAGTCGCTAAGAGAACAACCGGATCAACCTGTCCTTCCGACGCAAGGAATACCGCAGCCCCCGTCGTCACCAGTAACAAGACAATAATCCGGGGTTTGGTTAATTGGACATAACTTTGAATAACTTGGTAAACATTGCGATTAAGTGGAGTCGAAGTGGGGGGAGAAATGGAATTTTGCATGAATTTGCGTGTCCTTCTGAAATCTCTCAGATGTCTTAGGGAGCTAGAACCGTTAGCGAAGGGAATGAGCCTCTCCTTAAGCCAGACGGCGATCGCGATTTGCCAAGACCGTAAAGGCAACTAACGTACCGAGCAGCAGCGCCCCAACGGTTTGGTGAGCGACGGATAGGGGTTCAACTTGCAGACGGAAATAGAACGTCGCCACCCCTAAAGCAATTTGGGTCGCCACCAGGGCCAGGGATGCGTTCGCTAGGCGGCGCAGAGGATGGCTTAAGGCGGGAGTCCGCCAAGCCCAAATTCCTAACGCCAACACCGCTAAAGTGGGAGGAACCACCCCCAGGATATGGCTATTCATCACGGTACAGAGGCTTTGATAACTTAGGCATTGATGCAAGGCCCATTGAGAGGCGACCAAGGCCCCCAATAGACTTTGACCATAAACTAAGAGGGCTGCCGCCAAACCGAGCCAGCGTAGGCGGTTCGCGGTTCCATTCCCCTCATAGGGAAGTAGGGCAACGCCAATGGTGAGAACCGTTACGAAAAATAGAAGTGCTGTTCCCAGGTGGGCAGTGACAATATCGAAACGTAACATCTCCGTCACCGTGAGACCGCCTAACAAACCTTGCACTAGCACTAAGGCTAACGCGGCTAGGGCCGCCCAGGGCAGCCAATTGGGGAGCAGGGAACGTCGCCACCAGGTTTGTCCCACTAGGGCGATCGCCAACAAACCAATCACCGAGGCATCCAGACGGTGAAACCATTCCAGAAAGACCTGTAGATTCATCTGGGCCGTGGGCACGAGCTGACCATAACAGAGGGGCCAGTCAGGGCAAGCTAAGCCTGCATTCGCGACACGGGTGGCACTGCCGATCGCCATGAGAATCACCGTTGCCACAGCGATTTTCCAGACGAGACGGCGGACCGAGGCGATCGCCTCTGGGGGCGAGAGAGTATCTGAAGAAGTCGGAGTTAAAACAGAGTGAGCCATGATGTTCGCCAAGTCGGTCAAATTGTCAAGTTCTGTTTGCAAAACGTCACGTCAAGTGAGTTCCTGACGTTCGGGGTCTCTGGCGACAATACAAAACGCATGAAAGGTCTGGTTTAAGCTTAGAACTCTTATCTTGTAAACCAAAGCCAGTTTTAGAAATGTTTTAGATTAGGCAAAATCCCGAGAAATCCGCCCTTGCATCGTAACATCGCTTTACAAAGTCAGGGGGCGATCGCAAATCCAGAAAAAAAACCTAAAGATTTGGCAAATCCACGACAGCTTGCAAGAACCTGTTTTACCGTATAAAGAGATGACACCCCCTGACCCAAGAAGATTTACCCCACATTAGCCCGATTTATCAACTCGTGAAACTACCCACTTCCATTACGACCCTAATCGCCGGCATCCTCGTTACCCTCATTAGCCTCTGGTATGGACAACACCATGGCTGGATGCCCGAAGCCGCATCGCGAGAAGCCCCTCTCGTCGATGATCTCTTCAACATGATGATGACCATCGCCACCGCCCTATTCCTACTCATTCAAGGGGCGCTCGTCATTGCCATTTTCCGATTTCGCCAAAAACCTGGAGATAACACCGACGGCCCGCCCCTAGAAGGAGATATCGGCTTAGAAATCGTCTGGACAGCGATTCCCGTCGTCATCGTCATGGTGCTATCCATCTATAGCTTTGAGGTGTACAACGAAATGGGGGGACTCGATCCCGCCGCCTCCAGAGATCCCGGCCCGCAAAAAACCGCTGTTGTCCCCGGAACTGCCATGGCCGCCACCCTCCCCGGACAAGATAAGATTGCCCTGGGCGTGGGGGCATCGCCTAAGCAACAGGGAAATAACGCCATGGTGAACGTGGATGTCCTAGGACTGCAATACGCCTGGATTTTTACCTATCCTGATAGTGGTGTTGTCTCCGGTGAACTCCATGTCCCCGCTGGCCAAGACGTTAAACTCAACATTGTTGCCCAAGATGTCATCCATGCCGTCTGGATTCCCCAATTCCGACTCAAACAAGATGCCATCCCCGGCCGGGATACCCAACTTCGCTTCAAACCCGAAGTGACCGGAACCTATCCCCTCATCTGTGCCGAACTCTGTGGGGCCTACCATGGTGCCATGCGAACCCAAGTGATTGTGCATACCCCTGACGAGTATGACGAGTGGTTACAATCTCAAATTGCCGCCAAAGAACACGGAGACGGCCTCACCGTTGCCCAGATTATGGCCAACAACGACAATCGACTCGCTCGTCAAACTGAAGACTGGAACATCTCCCCCGAAGCGATCGCCGCCCTGCACGAGATGCCCCAAGGAATGCCCCAAGGAACGCTCCACGAGATGCACCAGCATCTTTAGGGCGAAGCCTACCTCTTTAACAAGACTTGATCTTCCACCATTGACATGACAAGCACTTCTGTTGAACCCAAAACTTCACCCCCCGAACCAGAACGGCATTGGAAAGACTTTTTCGGGTTTAGTACCGACCATAAAGTCATTGGTATCCAATACTTTGTCACCAGCTTCTTCTTCTATCTCCTAGCTGGCCTGATGGCAACCGGCATGAGGATTGAACTGGCCACCCCTGATCCCGACTTCCTGGGGGCTGAGAACTATAACGGCGTTCTCACCCTCCATGGAACCATGATGATTTTCCTGTGGATTGTCCCCACGGGTGCGGCCTTTGCCAACTATCTGATTCCCTTGATGATTGGGGCCAAAGACATGGCCTTCCCCGTTCTCAATGGTTTGGCCTTTTGGCTGGTTCCTCCCGGTGGTGTCCTGCTGCTAACCAGTTTGGTTATTGATCAGCCTCCCGTTGCCGGTTGGACATCCTACCCACCCCTGAGTCTCATCAGTGGCGAAGTGGGGGAGATGATGTGGATTCTCAGCGTTCTCCTATTGGGAACCTCCTCAATTTTGGGGGGGATCAACTTCGTCACCACCATCTTCAAAATGCGGATTAAGGAGATGTCCCTCTACGATATGCCCTTATTCTGCTGGTCGATGTTGGCAACCTCCCTGCTGATTCTCGTGTCCACCCCTGTTCTGGCTGGGGCCCTGATTCTGCTGAGTTTCGACCTCATCGCCGGAACTGCCTTTTTCAACCCCACCGGAGGAGGCGATCCGATTGTTTACCAGCATATGTTCTGGTTCTACTCCCACCCGGCCGTCTATATCATGATTCTGCCGGTGTTCGGCCTCATCTCCGATATCCTACCGGTTCATTCTCGTAAGCCGATTTTTGGCTACAAGGCGATCGCCTACTCCAGTATCGCCATCGCCTTCCTCGGGAACATCGTCTGGGCCCACCATATGTTCACCAGTGGGACTCCCGGCTGGTTGCGGGTATTCTTCATGGCCGCAACCATGATTATCGCGGTTCCTACGGGAATTAAAGTCTTTAGTTGGGTCGCTACCGTTTGGGGAGGCAAACTCCGCCTCAACTCCGCCATGCTATTCGCCATCGGCTTTGTCTCCATGTTCCTCATTGGCGGCTTAAGCGGCGTCATGGTGGCCTCGGTTCCCTTCGATATCCATGTTCACGATACCTATTTCATCGTCGCTCACTTCCACTATGTTCTGTTTGGCGGTAGCGTCTTTGGTATCTTCGCCGGAATTTACCACTGGTTCCCCAAAATGGTGGGGCGGATGATGAACGAAACCTGGGGCAAGGTTCACTTTGTCCTCACCTTCATTGGCTTTAATCTCGCCTTCTTCCCCATGCACATCTTAGGATTGCAGGGAATGCCTCGCCGGGTGGTGCAATATGACCCAGCGTTTACAACCCTCAACCAAGTTTGCACGGTGGGTTCTCTGATTCTGGCGGTGTCAACCTTGCCCTTTTTGGTGAACGCCGCTTGGAGTTGGTTTAAAGGCCCCATTGCCGGTGCCAATCCTTGGAATGCTTTAACCTTAGAGTGGCAAACCAGTTCTCCGCCGATTATTGAGAACTTCGAGGAAGAACCAGTGTTGTGGTCAGGCCCTTATGACTATGGGGTCGATCGCGAACAAGATGATGATAAGTCGGTGTCTGAGTTACTGGCTGAAGTCAAGGCTCAGATGTAATCGACTCCGGCTAACCCCCCCTGAAAATCAGCTTTAGGGGGTGGTTCTGGCAATTTGTAGAACTTGCCTCTTAAGGCGCGCCACTTGCGGTATGCCCCTACACATTAATAATTTGACTTATGCAAGGTTCCACTGCCGATACGACTCAAAATACCCTCGCAACGGCATCTCATACTGAAGCGGGACATCATGGAGACCATCCCGATCATCGCATTTTCGGGCTTTATATGTTCCTCGTTGCTGAGGCGATGATTTTCCTAGGTCTGTTTGCGGCCTATTTAACTTTTCGCTCGGTGGCTCAAGTTTGGCCCCCTCAAGGCACACCGGAGTTAGAGTTGTTGTTACCCACCGTCAACACGGTCATTCTGGTGTCGAGTAGTTTTGTGATGAACCGAGGGAATAAGGCGATTCGCAATAATGACGTGAAGGGGTTACGCACCTGGTTTGCCATTACGGCGGCGATGGGTCTGGTGTTTTTGTTTGGCCAGGGCTATGAGTATTTCACCAATGAGTTTGGCCTGACGGATAATCTCTTTACCAGTACCTTTTACGTGCTGACTGGATTCCACGGCTTACACGTGACCTTTGGTTTAGGCTTGATTTTAGTGGTACTGGGGCGATCGCTCAAGCAAGATCGTTATACCAGTGAGAGCCACTTTGGCCCAGAAGCCGCAGAACTGTACTGGCACTTTGTCGATATTGTTTGGATTGTCTTATTTGGAATTCTTTATCTGTTATAGATGAGCTGGAATTAGGTGGACTCCAGTTGAGAAACAGTTGAATAAACTTGGGTCGAATACCAGAAACCGGGTGTCTTGAAAACACTCGGTTTCTTGCTCTTGATTTCAGGGTTTTTCCCAATCTATAGCAATCGGAGATTGACTTAGGACTTGCTCGTTGGGAAAGACTTCCCCACCTACTGCCTACTGCCTACTGCCTTCTTCTCCCCCATTTTTTCTCCTATTCAGACCAATTTTTGCTATACGTTAACGGGGTTGCGTCTGACTGGGAATGAGAATCAAGGCCCAGTAGGTGGCCTCTTCGGGGTTCAACTCCTGAATCGGGATAATGCGTTGGGTGGGTTGGGTGGCCCGTTCGATATAGAGGGCCCGTTCCAGGAGTCCCAATTCTCCTAAAATATCCCGAACTTTGGTGAAATGTCGCCCGAGTTTGATAATCACCGCTGCATCTACCCCCTGAAGGCGATCGCGCAATTGCTCAGCCTCCAACGTTGCCGGCATAATACTCAACACATCATTGCGGAAGGTAATGGGAACCCCCAACATCGCCGCACTGGCAAACGTCGACGAAATCCCTGGAACCACCTCCGTGGGAAAACGAGGCGCCAGTCGTTGAAACAGATACATAAAACTGCCATACAACATCGGTTCCCCTTCACACAACACCGCCACATCTCGCCCAGCACTCAGGTGTGCCGCGATTTTCTCCGCCCCCAAATCATAATAGGGTTGAGACGATCGCTGCACACTAAAGGGCAACGGCATCGGGATTTCTTGCTGTTCAGGACGAATAAAATCCGCCACAATGGCCCGAGCCAATGCCTTGCCATTTTCCAACGTTGGATAGGCAATCACCGGAACCGACGTTAAAATCCGATGCGCTTTTAGGGTTAATAATTCCGGATCACCCGGACCAATTCCCAATCCATACAGTCGTCCCACCGCGCTCATAATTCATTCTCCTTAGCTAGTGCGTTCACAGCAGCGGCGGCGATCGCACTGCCACCCCGTCGTCCTTGTAACGTAATAAACGGAACCCCAAACTCTCCCCGGGCCAGTTCTGCCTTCGACTCAGCTGCCCCGACAAATCCCACGGGAAATCCTAAAATCAATGCCGGTTTCTCAACCCCCATCTGCAACAATTCCAACAAATAAAACAACGCCGTCGGGGCATTGCCAATCACCACCACCGACCCCGACAAATGGGGTTTCCACAACTCTAACGCTGCCGCCGATCGCGTGTTGCCAATTTGTTCTGCCAGCTTGGGAACTTGGGCATCTCGCAGGGTACAAATCACCGCATTATCAGCCGGGAGCCGGGCCCGAGTGACCCCATGAGCCACCATCTGAGAATCACATAAAATGGGTGCTCCCTGAGCCAACGCCTCTCGTCCCGCCTGAACTGCCCCCTCAGATGCCCTCAAATCCGCCACAATATCGGTCATTCCGCAGGCATGAATCAAGCGAACGGCAACCTGAGCCAAATCAGCGGGCAACGTCTCTAACGCCGCCTCAGCGCGAATCGTGGCAAAGGATTGTTTATAGATTTCCTGACCCTCCCGGATATAATCCATCATCTCAGACACTCCTGAACCCCAACCTTATCTAGCCGTCGCCCCCAATCACTCAGGGACTCATCCCGATGATGACGCTCCCGTTTATAGGACCGCAACAATCCGCCAATTACCCTGGAGAGGTCTTCCACCGCCACCGGCCCCAGGTCATGTTTCCAGGAATCCACCCCATCCCCTAAATAGAGGTGATAGCAGTCGAGGGAGATTCCTAAGAGAGTCATCTCCGCCGGCCCCGGTTGAGCGCAAGATTTGGGACAAGCGGTGAGATGGATATTCACTGGCCGGCCTAACCCCAACTGCTGCGGGAGTTCCTCCAGAAGACGCATCGCCTCAACTTGAGTGGCGCTGGCGGCGGCTGAACAGCCCGGTTTTCCGGTACAGGCGGCGATCGCAACCTCGGGATCCTCTCCCGACAGTCCCAACCCTTGCAATCGCTCTAACACCCTCTCCACTTGGTCTTCGGCGATATTCGCCATAATCAAACTCTGCCAAGGGGTTAACCGCAAGACTCCCTCGCCAAACTGTTCCACTAAATCCAGAACTCCCTGGAACTGTGCCGGGGTTAACCGTCCCAAGGGCAAATCCACGCCAATATAGACTAAACCCGGTTGACGTTGAGGCTGGACTCCCAAATGAGCGCCGCCAGCGCAGGGCTGTAACGTCAGAGGCGGTGCTTCTGGGAGAGGTTGGGAGAGATAGCGTCTCACCTGTTGCAGATACCCCTCCATTCCCCAATCCGCTAACAGATGTTTGAGACGGGGTTTACGGCCCGGCTGGGGGAGGGGTGCAGCTTGGCTAAGGTAATCCAGATACGCTTGAGTCAAAGCCGCCACGGCGTTCACCCCTTGCTGAATGGGAATTACGCATCCGCTGTCATGGAGTTGTTTCCCCGCCGCCAAGGCTAAGTAAAAATAGAGGGAACGCCCCGAATTACCATCGTCCAAAGCCACCACCGAGAGTTGAATCTCGTTATAGCGATAGTCCCAGGAGAACTCGGAGCGAGTGCCGATCGCCACGGACCCACCGCCATCGATGCCGATGCTAAACTTAGCCGGTAGAGCCGCGAGGTGGGGCGAGGTTTGAATATAGTCATCCAAAGCCTGCACCCAGGGACGAGTATCGAGGAGTTCCTGGGAATCAATCCCAGCAGTAGGACTGGCCATAATGTTACGCAGGTGATCCAACTGCGGGAGACGGGCCCCTAAGCCTAGATGTTGAAGTTGCGCGAAAACCTGGGGACTGGGGGCGATCGCCAGGGAACGTAGTTGCAGATTTCCCCGATTCGTCACTTGCAGACTCTCACAGTCCCATTCCTTCAGCCATTGGGCGATCGCCCGTCCCTGAGACAGGTTAAGCTGTCCCCCAGGGGTACGAATACGAAGTAAAAATCCATCTTGGGCCCGAGTCCCATAGAACAATCCCGGACAGGGATTCGCGTCAATAATCCAATTCACAATTCAGTTTCCTTCTCTGTGCAACGCAGAGAATTGACAGGTCCCGACCAACAGTCGGCTTGATGTTGGTGTTCTGACTTATGGGTGCAAGGGCGCGCCACAAGAGTTCGCCCCTACTGAGAACACCCCATTACAGTTGCGGCACAGTCCCGGAATTTAACCGGAGTTTCCCAACAATCAATCCCCCCACCATAGCATAGGACGACCCCTTCATGAGACAGTACGGTAGGGGCGGAAAATCGTTTGCCCTAGCTAGGATTGAGGAATGAGGCGCGTAGGGATGACAGGCCAGCAGAAATGGTTATCAGTGATTGGTATTGGGGAGGAGGGACAGGCTGGACTCAGTGCAGCAGCGCGATCGCTCTTGGAACAGGCCCAAATTCTGGTAGGCGGCCGGCGACATTTAGGCTTTTTAGACGAGAGCGATCGCCGAGAGCGGCTCATTTGGGGCGCACCCCTACAAACCACCATTGACGCCATCCTCCAGCGTCGCGGCCAACGAGTCTGTGTGTTAGCCACAGGTGATCCCATGTGGTACGGCATTGGGGCTACCCTAGCCCGTCAGGTTCCCCTAGCAGAGATGACCATTCTTCCAGCCCCTTCCGCCTTTAGTCTCGCCTGTAGCCGCCTGGGTTGGCCCCTCACAGAGGTGGATACCCTCAGCCTCTGTGGACGACCTCCCGCTTTGTTGCTCGGTTATCTTTATCCGGGGGTGCGTCTGCTGCTGTTGAGTGGCGATCGCCGCACCCCAGCGATCGTGGCGCAACTGCTCACTGAGAGAGGATTTGGGGAGAGTCAGATGACCGTCTTGGAACGGATGGGGTCCTCAGAAGAACGGCAGATTCAGGGAACGGCCGCCACCTGGAACGATGAGGACTTAGCGGACTTAAACACCATCGCCATTGATTGTTCTGGGGAGAATCAACAACGCCGTTGCGTTCCTGGACTTCCCGATGAAGCCTATTTCCATGATGGCCAACTCACCAAACGAGAAATCCGTTCCGTCACCCTCTCCAGTCTCGCTCCCCAACCGGGACAACTGCTCTGGGATGTGGGGGCCGGCTGTGGGTCTATTAGTATTGAATGGCTCAGGAGCGATCGCCGTTGTCGGGCGATCTCCATTGAACCCCATCCCCAACGGTTGCAATACCTGGCCGATAATGCCGCATCTCTAGGCGTTCCTCATTTAGAGATTATCCCGGGACAAGCACCAGAGGCATTGTCCGATTTACCCCAACCCCACTGCATTTTTATCGGCGGTGGATTGACAACGCCTCATCTGTTAGAAACCTGTTGGCAAGCCTTACCCCCTGGGGGTCGTTTAGTGGTGAATGCGGTCACAGTTGAAAGTGAACAAAAACTGCTTCAAGCGCAGCAAACTTGGGGGGGAGCGTTAACCCGAATTGCCATTCAACGGGCGCAACCTCTGGGTAAATTTCTCAGTTGGAAGGCCATGGCCCCGGTCACCCAATGGTCTGTTATCAAACCATGACATCCTGATATGGTAAGGGGCGTTTTCAGGACATCCCCACAAGACAATCCAACCAATCCAGAACTTGATTAATATCGCTGACCGTCTCCATCTCCGGCATCGTCGGACGCTGTACCATCACCACCGGAATCCCCAACTCCCGTGCTGCCACCAGTTTGGCATAGGTCGCCTCGCCGCCACTATTTTTACTAACGATCGCCCCGATTTGATACTCTTGCAACAGCGATCGCTCCTCATCTAAGGAAAATGGCCCTCGGGCCAGGAGAATTTTCCCCGGAGGAATCGGCGTCTCCTCATGGGGGGGGTCAATCATCCGCATCAGGAACCAAAGCTGTTGCAACGAGGCGAACTTGGCCAACTCCTGACGGCCAATCGTCAGAAACACCCGCTGAGCCACCTCTGGCAAACGCTCAGCGGCTTCGGCGTTACTGGAGACATCCAGCCACCGGTCCCCAGGCTGAGGAGACCAAGGGGGACGAGACAAACGGAGATGGGGAACCCCCGCCTCTCGGGCCGCTAATACCCCATGGATTGAGATTTGCGCGGCGAACGGATGAGTTGCATCAATCAGGGCCTCAATCCCCTGTTCCTGTAGATAGTCCCGTAACCCTGAAACCCCACCAAAACCTCCGAAGCGAGTATTGGCGATAGGGGGGTCCGGCTGACGGGTCCGGCCCGCCAGAGAGGCGATCGCCTCGATATCTGACCGTTGCGAGGCCTGATAAGCTAAATGTCGCCCTTCTGTCGTCCCCACCAAAATCAAGATTCGCTTTTTCGTCATGCTCTCGTGACAGACTCGTGACAGTTCCTAGAATAGACCGTTAGCTGTTGATACGTGATTGGATGTGACCCCTTCCCTTGCCCAAGATGCCATTGAACTGCTCCTAGATCTCGCCGAACGAGGTGAGATTGATCCCTGGGATGTGCAGGTGATTGATGTCATTGACCGCCACCTGAGTCACCTCGCCCCCAGTCTCTCCCCAGGAGGAATTCCCTATGAAGCGGATTTGTCCCGTTCAGGACAAGCCTTCCTCTACGCATCCATGTTGTTACTCCTCAAAGCCGATACCCTAGTTCGCGCTCCCCTAGAGGAAGAACCCGAGGCCTTAGACGAGAACTTATGGCTCACAGAGGGAGAATCCCAACAGTTATCCCTCCCCTTCCGCCTAGAAACCCAACTGCAACGGCGGGCCGTGGCGCCCCCCTTACGCAAGCGTCCCGTGAGTTTGGGGGAAATGATCGCCCAACTCGAAACCATCGCCGAGCAATTCCAAGATGACCCCTTAGAAGGGCGATCGCGCCGTCGCCGCAAAACCCCAAAACGGCAAACCGCCGAAGAAATTGGCCAACTGGCCCATGAGGAAAACCTGACCGAAACCGCCGCAGACATCGAGGCCTTCCTGCTAGCGGAGTGGGACAAGATGACCGAGGGGGAAACTTGGGTCAGTTTTGACCGTCTTCTAGAGCGTTGGACTCCCGGCTCAGAGCAGCACCATAGTCTCGCAGAACAGCAGGTGGCAGTGTTTTGGGCATTGCTACTTTTGGCATCTCAGTCGAAAGTGGAACTTTTGCAGGCACAGTTCTATGGACAGATTCAAATTAAACTAATCTTCGAGTCGTGCTGATTACAGCGGAAATCGACTCACTCAAGCCGATCAGCTAGGGTAAGAATGCCTGACATTGGTTTTGTCCTCGGCGATCGTGTCGTATAGTGAGAAAGAAATCGGCATCCGCATCGGCAGATCCATCAAACTAGCCAGTTGACCAAGGGTTGGAACAGAGAAATTCATGAAAGCGATGATTCTAGCGGCGGGAAAAGGTACCCGCGTGCGCCCGATTACCTACACCATTCCCAAACCCATGATCCCCATCCTGCAAAAGCCAGTGATGGAATTTCTTGTGGATCTGCTGCGCCAGAATGGCTTTGACCAGATTATGGTGAACGTCAGCCACCTGGCCAACGAAATCGAGAACTATTTTCGGGATGGACAGCGTTTCGGCGTGCAAATTGGCTATTCCTTTGAAGGCAAAATCACGGCAGATGGAGAGCTAGTGGGCAAGGCCCTCGGTTCAGCTGGGGGGATGAAGCGGATTCAAGATTTTTATCCCTTCTTCGACGATACGTTTGTTGTTCTCTGCGGGGATGCCCTGATTGACCTCGATATCAGTGAGGCGGTGGCCTGGCATCGCAAGAAAGGGGCCGTAGCAACGGTGATTCTCAAGCCGGTTCCCAAGGAGGAAGTCTCCAGTTATGGGGTTGTAGTCACCGACGAAGATGGCAGAATCAAGGCCTTCCAGGAAAAACCGGAGGTGGATGAAGCCTTAAGTAATAACATCAACACCGGGATTTATATCTTTGAGCCAGAGGTCTTTGACTATATCCCCTCGGCCACAGAATTTGATATTGGTGGGGATTTGTTCCCTAAACTTGTGGAAATGGGTGCGCCCTTTTATGGGTTAAGCATGGATTTCCAATGGGTGGATATTGGACGTGTCCCCGATTACTGGCAAGCCATTCGCACTGTTCTACGGGGCGAGGTTCGCAATGTGGATATTCCGGGGCGAGAAGTGGCCCCCGGGATTTATACGGGTCTGAATGTGGTTGTCAACTGGGATAAGGTTGATATTAAAGGCCCCGTCTATATCGGCTCGATGACTCGTATTGAGGATGGGGTGAAAATTATTGGTCCTACGGCCATTGGCTCAAGTTGTCGGATTGGAGCGAATGCCACGGTGGACAATACTGTGATCTTCGACTACTCCCGGCTAGGACGAGGTATCCGCCTCGTGGATAAACTGGTTTTTGGACGCTACTGCGTCGATCGCCTCGGCAACACCATTGATGTCCAAGCCGCAGCCCTCGACTGGCTCATTACTGATGCGCGGCAAGATCCCCCCTCCCGTGTTCCGAGAGAACATCAGGCGATCGCCGAACTCCTAGGAGGCGATGGCAATGCCTTAATTTCCAATGATGATGATTGAGTCAGTTCCTACCCCTGTCTGAGTAAGACCGTTCCCACGTCCGCTTTACGAAAAGTTACCCCGAGGCTCCCCATGACTCCTTCCCTGAAGCAAAAAGCGCCTTACGGTGCTTGGAAATCTCCCATTACCGCTGATCTGATTGTTTCTGAAAGTATCGGTTTGGGAGGAATTGCCTCTGATGGGGACAGCCTCTATTGGCTCGAAAGTCGCCCCTCGGAGGGGGGACGGACGGTTCTGGTTCGTCGTCAGGCTGATGGGGGCGTTGAGGATGTGACCCCCCAAGGCTACAACGTGCGCAATCGTGTCCACGAATATGGCGGGGCCGCCTTTACGGTGGCTGATGGGGTCGTCTATTTCTCTAACTTTGCTGATGGGCGGTTATATCGCCAAGTCCCCAATGGTGAACCGCAAGCCCTCACCCCGGAGGGAGAGTTTCGTTATGCCGATTTTCAGGTGGATGGAGAGCGATCGCGCCTGATTGGGGTGCGTGAGGACCACTCTGGCGAGGGAGAACCCCAAAATACCATTGTGGCGATCGGCTTCGACGGTTCGGTAGAGGTGTTGGTGTCGGGGAGTGATTTCTACGCCTCGCCACGTCTGAGTCCTGATGGCCAAACCTTAGCCTGGCTAAGTTGGAATCATCCTAATCTACCCTGGGATGGCACCGAGTTATGGGTGGCCCAAGTCACTGAAAACGGGCGGTTGACGGCTCCCAAGAAGGTGACAGGAGGCAAGGATGAGTCGGTGTTTGGCCCCCAATGGTCTCCCGATGGGATTTTGCATTTTGTCAGCGATCGCGCCAGTTGGTGGAATCTCTATCGCTGGACTGACAATGGGGTTGAACCGATGTTTCCCCTCAATGCGGAGTTCGCCACCCCGCAATGGGTGTTTGGGATGTCCACCTATACCTTCCTCAGTGCCGAACGGTTAGTTTGCACCTATACCCAGCGGGGACTGTGGCAGTTGGCAACCCTCAACCCCAAAAGCCGACGACTGCAAAATCTTGAAACCCCGTACACTCAAATGTCCTCGTTAACGGCTCATGGCGATCGCCTGGCGTTCTTGGGCGGTTCAGCGACGGTTCCCAGTGCCTTTTTGTTGATGGATCTCGATGGGGGTGAGGTAGATGTGTTGCGGCGATCGACTCAACTGGAGATTGATCCGGGCTATCTGTCTCAACCGCAACCCATTGAATTTCCCACAGAAGATGGGGCCATGGCCTATGGCTTCTTTTATCCCCCACAAAACCAGGATTATGACCCCTTAGAGGCTGAGAAACCGCCGTTACTGGTGAAAAGTCATGGCGGCCCCACAGCGGCGGCCTCAAGTGCCTTACGGCTGTCGGTTCAATATTGGACCAGTCGCGGTTTTGCCTTTTTGGATGTCAACTATCGCGGTAGTACCGGCTTTGGCCGGGATTATCGCCAGGCCTTGGATGGACAATGGGGCATTGCCGATGTGGATGATTGCGCTAACGGGGCTAAGTTTTTGGCAGAACAAGGCTGGGTAGATGGCGATCGCCTGGCCATTACCGGAAGTAGTGCCGGGGGCTATACCACCCTGGCCGCCCTCACCTTCCGGGATACCTTTAAGGCGGGTGCGAGTTACTACGGGATTAGTGATTTAGAAGCCTTAGCTACCGATACCCACAAGTTTGAGTCCCGCTATTTAGACCGCCTGGTGGGCCAGTATCCCGAGGAAAAAGAACGTTATGTGGCGCGATCTCCCATTCATTTTACCGATCGCCTCTCCTGTCCGGTGATTTTCTTCCAGGGATTAGAGGACAAAGTGGTTCCCCCCAATCAAGCCCAACGCATGGTTGAGGCCCTACGAGACAAAGGACTCCCGGTGGCCTATGTTCCCTTTGAAGGGGAATCTCATGGCTTTCGTCAGGGGGCCAATATCAAACGGGCCTTAGAAGCAGAGTTTTATTTCTATTCCCGTGTCTTCGGCTATGAACCGGCCGAGGCGATCGAACCGGTGGAGATTGCCAATCTAGACTAAGGCCCCCAAATTGTGACAAATGCCCCTCTAAACCGATTCGGTAGTCCCGGTTCCTGAGAGGGCATCCCGCAGTTTTTCTAAGCCAATCAGAGTTGGTACCAGGGCCAATAACATCAAGGCGGACACCATATCCCCGCCCCAGCCTTCGTGCAGCCAGTCGAACAATTGATCTTGTCCCTGACCATGAAAGAGGGTAAGAAAGGTGTTACGGAAGATATTGGTAATAACGCTGATGAGAACTCCCGACAATAAAAAGGCCACCACCGTTTTACGGAACTTCAGCGCCCCCGTCCAATAGAGCAGCATTAGAGCCACATACAGGGTGGTAAAAAGCATTTTGAAGCCGGCACAGTGAGGGGCAACTTCCACAATACGGCCGCCGACATAAATAAAGATTTCTTGCACCGTCACATCAAATCCCCATTGAGTGAGAATAAAGCCAGCGGTTCCGGCAATGAAGCTTTGCAGGGGATAGGAGAAGGGGGCAATCAAATAGGGAATATCGGTAGGGGTTGCCAAAAGAACCAGCAGCCAGGGAATACTAAAGAGTTTCATCCCGGGAACCCCTTTGAGACCAAAGCATAGCCCGGATAAGAGAATCGGGAAAGAGAGGCTCACCAAGTCAGGAACTCCACTGAGGTAAAAGACCGCCGCTAGTCCGAGGAGGACGGCACCCAGGGGATTAAACCGATTGGGAAGTTCTTGCCATTTATGACGTTTTTCCCAAACAATATAGGCGGCAAATGGCAAGCCAATGACCCCATGACTGTAGTATTCATGTTCTAGGCTAATGGTTTTATTAATCCAGCCATCATACCAATGAACCATCAGCGGTATGTAGAGAACCGCTAGCAAAACCAGCATGATGATTTCTAGGTAATGTCGCTGGAAATTCGATTTAAGTTGAGTTTGTAGAGTCATGTTTCAAGGTGAATTTAAGGGGCATGTTGGGGCACGCGAGGCGGCTAACGGTGAGGTAACAATAATATTACGATGGGTTGGACAGTTCAGTTTTAATGGCATACACCACTCGTTCGATGTCCTCATCCCTTAAACCGGGATACATGGGCAAGGAGAGGATCTGCTCGCTGAGGGATTCGGCTACGGGGAAATTGCCGGCACTATAGCCTAGGTTACGATACGCCGGTTGGAGGTGACAGGGAATGGGGTAGTGAATCCCCGTTTGAATCCCTTGTTTTTCTAAGGCGGTACTGAGGCGATCGCGATCGCACTCAGGATGGTTCACCCGAATTACGTAGAGATGATAGACATGGCCCGTGCCGCAGTCGTTTCTCATGGGGACAATGCCCTGTTCCCGCAGGGGTGCCAATAGGCGATCATAGGTTTGGCCCGCTTGGTTCCGCTGCTGATTCCAATGGGCCAGATGGGGCAGTTTAACGTTGAGAATGGTGCCTTGGAGGGTATCGAGGCGGCTATTGGTCCCTCGATAGACATGAACATATTTCTTGGGAGCGCCATAATTGCGCAGCGATCGCACTCGCTCAGCCACATCGGCCTGATTGGTGACGACGATGCCCCCATTTCCGGCGGTTCCTAGGTTCTTGCTGGGGTAGAAACTAAAGGCGGCGGCCATGCCTACGGAACCGGCGGTTTCCCCGTCTCGTTGTCCGAGATGAGCTTGGGCGGCATCTTCAAAGAGGATTAGCTGATGAATGGCGGCAATTTCCCGCAATTGTCGCGGGGAGACCAGTTGTCCGTAGAGGTGAACCGGTAGAATGGCTCGGGTGCGTGGGGTAATGGCCCGTTCGACGGCTTCGAGATCAATGAGTGCGGTGTCGGGATCGCAATCGACTAACACCGGGGTGGCTTCGGCGTGCAGTACCCCAATGACTGTGGCGATAAAGGTGTTCGCCGGAACAATGACTTCATCCCCTTTACCAATCCCGCAGGCTTGCAATCCCAGGGCAATGGCATCGGTTCCACAGGCGACGCCAATGCCATGGGTGACGCCACAGGCTTGGGCGAAAGCGGTTTCAAACTCACGAACGGCCTGCCCTAAAATGAAATCACCCCGTTCTAAGACTTGGGCGATCGCCGCATCGAGTTCCGCTTGAATAGGCTGGTGCAGAGAATGCAGGTCTACGAAAGGAATTGAGGTTGGCTCTGAAGTCATTGTGGAATGGACGAAAGGACAGAGGCTGATTTCTATACTGTAGCCTGGTTATTTGAGCGATCGCCCTGGATTTAGGGAAACTTCATGGAATCTTTACAGTTAACAGAATAGTTATCCCACGGTATTGAGGCGTTATTTTATTTCATCAAAACAAGCTATTTATAATAGACCGAATCAAGATTTAAGGCGATTTCAAAAAGTATTTAAAACTGAATTTTAAATAAATTAGACAACCGCAAACGGAGTAATTCTGTTAAAATGTGGTTCCCTGAGGCGTTGAAGTGAATGGTGTCTCGATATAAGTTTTCGGGATTATCAAGCCCATTGAATGTCTGCAATACATCCACATAGGTGATGCCGTACTCCTTGAGGTGGTTGGCGAGGCGTTCGCGGGCTTTCTGCTCATAGGGACGTGGCCCCGGCTCTCCCAACTCCCGTTTTAAGGGGGTCAACAGCACCAGTAAACTAACGTTTTCTGCCTTTAAATACTCACAAAGCTGACCAATCGCCTCTAAATTCTTCTGGACTACATCCCCATCCTCTTGGCGCAGTTGTGCTAACTCAGGAATCTCCTCCGGGGGTAAAAAGCGGCTGATGAGTTCGACCCAAGCCAGGGGAGGGCGTTTATCGGGATAACTGCGATCGCGCCCCACCACCACCGACGTAGGTTGACGGGAAAATAAGTCATCGGTATTGAGCAGCAACACCACCTCAGTCGCGCCAAAAATGCCAAACTTACGGACATATTCCCATTGATTGCGGGGGCCCCAGGAGTTGGCCGAAGCATTTAATACCTCCACCGGCTGATCTGGCGTTCCCAGACGTTCCTGTAACTGGGCCGAAATCGTCCGAGCATCATCAGTCCACCAGCCGCCATTGGCAAGGGAATCCCCCAACAGCAAAATGCGGCGAGTCTCGGGGGCCGGATCGGGGTTGATCTCCGGCCCGCGTAGAGAAAACTGGTTAATCGTAATCCGATTGCCAAAACGGCGGGTGCGTTGATTGGGGGCCAGACGATAGCCGATGGTTTCATCAGCCACATATAGCGGTGGATTGCCGAAGCCTAAGAACCAGCGGAGTCCTAATTCCGAGGCGATCGCCACCGTAACCATAATAAGAAGGAAAAGTTCTACCACTTTCACGGTTTTTTGTGAAGATCTGCGTTGCGATCATATTTAGAGCTAGATCCTAGTATAGGCGCTGTATAGGCGCTCACTTGAGTCAGCGGCGATCGCCCCAGTTGCGATGGCGATCGCCCGAAAGAATCCCGGCTTATAGGCGCTCACTTGAGTCAGCGGCGATCGCCCCAGTTGCGATGGCGATCGCCCGAAAGAATCCCGGCCAGCCCGAGAACTGCAACGAACAAACGGTATAGTTGATCTGGGACAGGGTGGCAGTCATGTCCCCCATCCTAGCCCGAGAACTGCAACGAACAAACGGTATAGTTGATCTGGGACAGGGTGGCAGTCATGTCCCCCATCCTTCTGGCCCAATGCCTGGGATAATGATTGACCCTGGGGGAATCTCTTTCCCCGTCTGGCGTCAGTCTCCCCCGACCAACCAAGTCCGAAATTAGCAAAAACGTGGACTTCAAGCAGATTTTCCAAACCTCAAACCCAATTATCGGAGTTGTACACCTACTTCCCCTACCCTCCTCACCCCGCTGGGGGGGGAATCTGAAGACGGTCATCGATCGCGCCGAACGAGAAGCGGCCGCACTGGCCGCCGGGGGAGTCGATGGCATGATTGTCGAAAATTTCTTTGATTCCCCCTTCACCAATGGACAAGTCGATCCGGTGGTGGTCAGTGCGATGACCGTCATTGTGGAGCGCCTCATGGGGTTGGTCACCGTTCCCATTGGCGTCAATGTCTTACGCAATGATGCCCGCAGCAGTTTGGCGATCGCCAGTTGTGTGGGGGCCAAGTTTATTCGCGTCAATGTCCTGACCGGCGTGATGGCAACGGATCAGGGCATTATTGAAGGCTGCGCCCATGACTTGATGCGTTACCGTCGGGAACTCGGCAGTGAGGTGCAAATTCTGGCCGATGTCCTGGTCAAGCACGCTCATCCCCTGGGAAGCCCTAGCCTCAGCCTTACGGTACGAGAAACCCTAGAACGAGGTTTAGCCGATGGTGTCATTCTCTCGGGGATGGCCACCGGGATTCCTCCGAGTCTTGAGGATTTAGAAGTAGCCCAACGGGCCGCTGGGTCTAAACCCGTCTTGATTGGCAGTGGCGCCACATGGGAAAATATCCCCCACTTGATGAAAGCTGCAAACGGGGCAATTGTCTCAAGTTCCCTGAAACGTCATGGCAACATCCACGAACCCATTGACCCGATCCGAGTTAGCCAGTTTGTTGAAGCGGTGCAAGCAGCTCCGGCTGAGGAGACAGCCGCCACAGTAAATAGTCGAGCTTTAAACAAAGTGAGATTGTAATGTAGAGGAGAAGCATTCATGACTCGTCGATCTGCCAGCCCTCGGTTTGCCCCTTGGTCTCGCCCTCTGATGGGGGCGATCGCCGCCTTGGGAGTCCTAGAAACCACATTTCTAACCCTGGTCAAGCTCACGGATAACGTGGAGGCGATTTGTCCCACGCAAGGCTGTAATCAGGTGCTCGGTAGTGCCTATGGGACTGTCTTTGGCCTACCGCTGACCCTCTTTGGGGCCATCGGCTATGGGGTAATGTTGCTGTTGGCCTTGGCCCCCTATGGGATTCGCCGCGATCGCGATCGCAAAGCTCATGATCGCCTCGATCGCCTCAGTGGCTGGGGACTTTTGGCCGGCGGCAGTGTGATGGCGGCCTTTAGTGGCTACTTGATGACCATTTTGCTGGGGGAACTCCATGAGTTTTGCCCCTACTGTCTCCTGTCAGCCCTCTTATCGTTGAGTTTGTTTGGCTTAGCGGCCTTTAGCCAGAATTGGGAGGACGAGGGGCAACCCGTCTTTACCAGTTTAATTGTCATGGTAGTGACCCTGGTCGGCGTCACGGGACTCTATGCCAACGTCAAGCCGACGGTCGCCGCTACTCCGGCCCAGATGGCCGAGGGGGGGCAGAAAGCACCCCCAGTGACCACCGAGTCCGGGGCCGCAGAACTGGCTCTGGCAGAGTATTTAAGGGAGAGTGGGGCCCGTGGCTTTGGGGCCTACTGGTGTCCCCATTGTTATAGCCAGAAACAACTGTTTGGCGCTGAAGCCTTCGAAAAGTTGACCTATATCGAATGTGATGCTAACGGCTATCAGGCTCAGCCTCAGGTCTGTCAGGCTGCGGGAGTGCGCGCCTATCCCAGTTGGGAGATTAACGGGGAGCTTTATGAAGGAACCCGTGAGTTGCGGGAGTTGGCCCGGTTGTCGGGGTATGAGGGCGATCTCAATTTTCGTCATTCGATTCGCAGCGTCCGTTAAGGCCTGTTGACCTGATGACAGAGTGGGGGACAGAGACTGATATAATCCCGTTTCAGATCAAACTGTTGTTTTAAGTTGGGGGCAAAACATCGTGGCACAGTGGCAAGAAATTTCCGGGGCAGTCACCGCACCTCGGGGCTATCAGGCGGCAGGAATTGTGGCGGGGTTGAAACCCTCCGGCGCGAAGGATTTGGCGCTAATTTATTCTGAGGTGGATGCGATCGCCGCTGGGGTGTTTACTCAAACCCAAGTCCGGGCCGCCTGTGTGGATTATTGCCGCCAACAGTTACAGCGTAAAGCCAGCGCCCGCGCCATTCTCTGCAATGCGGGCCAAGCTAATGCCGCCACCGGAGAAGGAGGCTGGGAAGATGTGCGCGAAAGTGCCCAGTTGGTGTCCCAGTCCTTGGGGATTCCTGGAGATGCCGTCTTGTTGGCATCAACGGGGGTGATTGGACAACGGATTAAAATGGATGCCCTGCGTGATGGGGTTCCCAAGATTGTCTCCCAACTCTCAGAAACCGGCGGCGATGAAGCGGCCGCAGCCATCGTTACGACGGACTTGGTGACGAAATCGATTGCTTTAGAAGCTCAATTCGGCGATCGCACCGTGCGGATGGGGGGAATCTGTAAGGGATCGGGGATGATTCACCCCAATATGGCGACGATGTTAGGTTTTATTACCTGTGACGCGGTGGTCTCCTCGCAACTGTGGCAGGCCATGCTGAGTCGGGCGGTGGAGAAGAGTTTTAATCAAATCACCGTCGATGGCGATACCAGTACTAATGATACGGTGATTGCCTTAGCCAATGGTCAGTCTCGTACCCCGGCGATCGTCCGGGAAGGCCCCGAAGCCCAGACGTTGGAAGCCATGTTGACGGCGGTTTGTCAGCATCTGGCCAAGGCGATCGCCCGGGATGGGGAAGGGGCCAGTTGTTTGCTGGAAGTCTCCGTCAACGGCGCCGAGAGTGATGCCGATGCCCGTAAAATTGCCCGCACGATTGCCGGATCTTCCTTGGTCAAATCCGCCATGTTTGGACGAGATCCCAACTGGGGGCGCATCGCCGCCGCCGCTGGACGGGCGGGGGTCACGTTCGATCAAGACCAATTGCGGATTAAGCTGGGGGAATTTCAGTTAATGGATGCTGGACAGCCTCTGCCCTTCGATCGCGCCGCCGCCAGTGCCTATCTGCGAGAAAAGGCGGAGGGTGAGTACCTGAAAACGGACACCGTGGCCATCTCTGTCACCATTGGCACGGGCCCTGGTGAAGGCATGGCTTGGGGCTGTGATTTGAGTTATGACTATGTCCGCATCAACGCGGAATATACCACTTAGAGCCTAAGGTATTTTCCTTAAGGAAAGACGAACTCAAAGGATTGACTCGGGGATTGGTCGCTGACCGTCCCCGTTTGGCGTTGGGTGTCCCCGTTTAGGGTGATGGAGAGTTCAAAGGGGATGGGGTTGCGATCGCTGTTGCAGCGGGTGAAGAGGGAGACGGTGGCCACATACTCTCCCTCGGGGGCGTTCCCAGAATCCCAAAAGACGTTTTCAACGGGGTTGTCGAAGCTGGACATACAGCCAGCGTTGGAGTCCACGTCGAGTTGTCCCCCGGAGGGAATGGAGGGATTGGCGAAAAAGGCGGTGTCTCCGTTGGGATCGGTGACGGCTAAATCTAAATCATCGATACTATTCCAACGCAGGGTAACTTGAACATCTCCAGTTCCCAACACCGGTTCAGCACTAGCACTGTCGTCGCCCGGTGTGCCATTGAATCCCAGAAGTTGCCGGGCATTGCTGTAGTATTGGGCCCACTCTGAGAGTTGGGGATTGCCACGCCAGCGATCGCGCCGCACATCTACAGAGAGTAAGGGGGTCATTAAGCCGCGATTTTCCCCCATCACCACCAACGAGACATCGCTCACCACTACATCAGCATTAAACGTCCGTTGAATCTCCTCCTGGGCGATGGTTTCGGCCCGGGTGAGTAAGTCTTGAAACCCCTCTCCCCGTTGAGGACTTAGGGTGACGGTGAGCCGTTCTGTGGCCGCCTGAACAGGAGTGGCAAGGGCCAGGAGAGGGACAGTGACCGTTCCCAAGAGCAAGACATGGATCAGTCCCGGAAGAGATTTTAAGTAGAGCACGGGTTTAAGCCTGGGATAGATATAGGATGACGATGGATGAAACGATGAACTCACACCTAAAGCAGACGGAGAGGGGAACCGCCGTGATTAGGCGACTCCCGCAAAAAGCTGAGCAATGTCACGCGGGGGAGCGTCTTCGTTGGTGACAATTTCTAAAATTTTGTTGCGAGCGTCTGGGGAGAATAAGGCTTCTACACAAACACGAGCCACTTTCTGGCGAGGAATGTTCCCCTCTGAGAGGGAGTCGGCGGATCTCATGATAATGGGGGCTGGGGTATCTTCATTTTTTAAGCCCCCGGGGCGGATAATGGTATAGGTGAGACCGCTTTTGCGCAATGCCTCCTCGGCTTGTTTTTTCCAGTACAAGACCAGCCAGAACAGATTTAGGGGATGGAAGAACTCGGAGGCACAGAGGGAACTGACGAGAACAAACTGCTCGATATTGGCGCTTTGGGCGGCTTGAATGAGGTTTTGAGTCCCTTGGTAATCAACCTTATAGGGGCCCGTGGGATCGAGGCTCGGACGCGCGCCTGTGGCACAGAGCAGCGTTGTGCAATCCCTGAGGGCATCGGTTAGAGATGAGGCATCGAGGACATCCCCAGCCACCAATTCGGCTTGATGGGGCAGAATCTCCCGAGCGCGATCAAGGTTGCGGACGAAGGCCCGCACGGGGATGTCCCGTTGAACTAGCTCTTGGACGATATGACGTCCCGTTTCTCCGGTAGCTCCAGCGACAAATGCTTTCACGGTTCCTTTAGCAGAATGTAGGGTTCAGAAACAACGTTGCTGTTGCCATCTTAGCGAATTTCGTCAAAGTTCCGAGATATTACTCATTGCAGGCATAGAGCAACAGGCTAAGCTAGAAAGGAGGACGGGCGAAGTCTCCCAGCGGAGCAGTATCGCCTAACACTAAAGGACTTTTGAACGATGCAGTCGTCTGTTAACTCGCAGTTCACCAATGCCCACGACACCTCACTTTGTCTGGGGGATGCACCGACCGAGAACCAAGCCACCGATCGCCTCTACTGGTTTTATACCCAGTTTGAAGGGGTGATGGAGATGTATGCTGAGGCTGAGGCGGTTCGTCAATACCTCGATGTGCATCAGGGCTGGTTCCGTCGCTGTGCGGCACCGATGCAGGTAACTCCCCTCGGAGCCAATGGCTATGATTTAACCATTGGTAAGTTTGGTGCTTTGGGCTATTATGTGGAGCCGAAGATTGGCTTGGAGTTAGTGCCTCAACGCGATCGCATTTATCGCATTGAAACCATTCCCATTCCTGAGTACACGCCGCCTGGCTATGATGTTGAGTTTCGGGCGACACAGACGTTAGAACCCCTCCCCGTCACGGAGTTGGAGCATCCTGAGCGTCCGATTACTCGGGTTAGTTGGGAGTTAGATTTAAATGTTGGGGTTTTGTTTCCTAAGTTTATTCGTTCCTTATCCCCGAATTTGATTCAACAGACCGGCGATCGCCTGATTACGCAAATTGTCAAGCAAGTCTCACGTCGCCTAACCTGTAAGGTACAGGAAGATTTTCATCAGCAACTTAGCTCTGATGCCTTGAAGCAATATCATCACCTGAAGAAAACCCGTACTAGCTTTGCTTGTGTTCCTAAAGGGAGTTCACAGTCGTAGGGATAGACACTAGGCAAACTTCAACAATTGCCTAGTTCTGCGAACATTACCCTTCCAAACCAAACAGCCGAAGATATCAAACCTTCGGCTGTCACAGCTAGTAAAATCTAAGAAATATAGGGGATGCTCTTATCAACAAGCGCCAGGACGGTTGCGACTAGATGGCCTGGTTGGTTGTTCTGAGCAAACCTGAACCCGCCTCCTAAGAGCACAGTCCTTGGTGAATTTAGATGCACGCAGGTTTAAAAACTTTGACAGATTAAATCAAACGAATCGGGAGTGTGTCCCCGAGGGGTCACTGGTATTCTAGGCGATCGCCTCAATGGCAGCGGGGCTTTCTACCATATTGAAGACTCGATCCAACTGAGTCAATTCAAAGATGATGCGGATAGCCGGGGATACGGCGCAGAGGGCAAACTGGATATTGATGCGTTGAGCCAGTTTGAGGGCAGAAACTAATGCCATCAGTCCAGCACTATCCAGGGATTGGGTTTGTTCCATATCCACGAGAACCACCGGAGCGGTTTTAGCGGCCACCGCAGAGGTCAGTTGTTGACGGACCTGTTCCGCGTTGGCGGCGTTGAGATGTCCATCGAGGCGGATGACGGTCACGTTAGGGGTTTGGGTTGCGGTGTGCATGGCTATATCTGAATCCAAAAACTAATTTCGCTTGTATGGTCTTAAGGTACGGCATCAGTCCGCCGATGCGCTACAGAAAAAGCCCAAGTTTGCGGAAACTTTGTTTTTCTACCCCCTTATGTGAAGATTTGGGAAAGTTCCCTGAGAAAAGGGTATCCATAACTACCAATTAAAACTGACCTATGCCATACTGGGAGGCGATGACGGCAGATTTATCCTCTCAAATTACTGCCTGACTTCTAGGAGCTTAATTGTTCGTTATATGCAGTGACACAGATCACTTACAAGATAGGGTTGCGATCGCAGGGCCGGGTCAAGTTTCGATGGATGATAAGACACATAGAATTACCCGGATTATCATGAAAGCGTCAGCGGCAATCCGTCATCTTGTTGAAAGAGTCCTTTATATTAAACGGTTAACCCCCGATCTGGAGAACCAGATTAACGCCGAGTTAACGCGTATGGGCTATGTCTCCGATGTGGACTATGAAGCTCTAGAACTGCTCATGGATCACATGGATCGAGGCTTAGTCCAACTGGTGTCGAACCCTTAGCGGTTCTAAGTCACGTCTGCTCTGCTCTCGTCGTCTCCTACCAAACCCGATTGAACCATCGCAGAATCGTTTCAGGGTGTTTCTGCTGAGTTTAACCCAATCTTCCGCATCTTCTGCATCTTCCGCCAATTTTGATAAACCGAGTCCCCTCAACCTCGCCAGCGCCATGCGATCGCCTCGCGAGCGGTTTGTCTGGCCAATCGGCCGTAAAATCGAGTCAGACGGCCTAACCAGTCAAGGCGAGATTTAGCGGAGATTGATCCGACCCCCAATTTATGACCCACGATCTACAAGAGCAAATCCTCTCCCTGCAACAGACGATTCATAGCCTCGAACAAGAACGTCGTGATTTAGCAGTCCAGCCAGTTCTTCCCCCCGAAGGTGCGTCCCCTGACGTGATTGTAGATGCCTATCGCCGTCAGGCCCGGGCCAGTGCCGAACAAGCTGCCGAAATCAAAGGGATTGACGACGCCATCGGCGCCTTACAACTTGAACTGCGACAGAAACGGGCCCTTGTCGGTCATTACCGCGAACAGCAACGAGATCCTCTGCGGGATGAAATCGAGCAGGCCAAAGCCAAAGCTGAACATTACGCCGAACGCATTAACGAACTCAGCAGCGAACTCATAGTCGAAGTCCGGGCCCTCAAAGATATTGCCGACCAACTCAGTCCCCTCTACTGGCAATATGAAGGGAAACCCTTTATCACCGGCTTTAAGCGTGTTACCGTTCCCCATGTGCGCTCTGATGGTGCCGTTTGGAATGTTGTGAACCGGGTGGTCTAGGTCTAATCAGCGTCATCTGAGCAGATCGTCTAACCCAAATTGTGCAAACGCTATCCTAGAATCTTGGACAAGTTGGGTTCTGATGCGATACAACATAATCCCGAGTCCTTTATCCCCAACCCCCCCATCGACTCTGTAATTCTGAAGCCATGATCGAAGTTGAACAACTCCATAAACGTTACGGAAGCACCCAAGCCATCCAAGATGTGAGTTTTTCCGTCGAGAAAGGGGAAATTCTGGGCTTTTTGGGGCCCAACGGCGCAGGAAAAACCACCACAATGCGGATCTTGACGGGATATCTCCCGGCGAGTTCCGGTACCGCTCGCATTGCGGGATTTGATGTCCATGAACAGTCGATGGATGTGCGTCAGCGCATTGGCTATTTGCCCGAGACGCCGCCTCTGTACGGTGAAATGACCGTTGAGGGGTTTTTGCATTTTGTGGCGCGAATTAAGGGGGTTTCAGCGGGCGATCGCCCCGGACGGGTAGACTTTTCCATCCAACAATGTGGCTTGAGCGATCGCCGCAAAAGCCTGATCCGCAAACTCTCCAAAGGCTATCGACAACGGGTCGGGATTGCTCAGGCGATCGTTCACGATCCCCCCGTCATCATCCTCGATGAACCCACCGTCGGTCTCGATCCTCGGCAAATTATCGAAGTCCGCAACCTCATCAAATCCCTCGCCGGAAATCACACCATTATCCTCTCGACTCACATCCTCCCAGAAGTGAGCATGACCTGTAGCCAGGTGGCAATTATCAATCGCGGTCAACTCGTGGCCACCGATCGCCTCGATAACCTCATGGAACATCTCACCGGCGGAACCTACTACGATGTCGAAGTTGGTGGCGGAGTGGACGGCGTCGAAACCGCCATTGGCTCCTATCTCGGCTATCTCCCCAACCTGCGATCGGTCGATCCTCTCCCCCACGCTGACCTTCCCGAGGGCCGCTACCGCTTCCGCATTACCGTCGAACCCGGTTCCGAACCCGGTTCCGAAATCGCCAGCGCCATCCTAGAGGGAAAACTACAACTCCATGAAATGCGCCGCAGCCGCGCCAGTCTCGAAGATGTCTTCCTACAACTGACCACCGAAGAAAAAACCGCCGCTCCCCTTCCCGAAGAGGAAGCCGCCGCTGAAGAAGTCGCCGAAGACGCTCAAGCTAGAAAAAACCGCCGCTCCCCTTCCCGAAGAGGAAGCCGCCGCTGAAGAAGTCGCCGAAGACGCTCAAGCCGAAGACGCTCAAGCTGAAGACGCCGCCGAAGACAGCACCCCCTCCCCAGACGCGATCGCCGATTCGCCAGACTCCCAGGAGTCGGAAGCCTCTCCAGACCCTAACGCTCCCCTCCCCAGACGCGATCGCCGATTCGCCAGACTCCCAGGAGTCGGAAGCCTCTCCAGACCCTAACGCCAAGTCCGATCGCTAACCCCCTGAAACCCCTCCAGGTTTCTATTTTGTTCTGATTTCACCCTATTTTTAGACCGCACATGCGTTTAATTATTGCTAATATCATCGCCATTTATCGCAAGGAACTACAAGGTTATTTCGCCTCCCCCTTAGCCATGGCCGTCGCCGGGATTTTCTGGCTCATTTCCGGCTTTTTCTATATCACCATCCTCCTCGATCCACAGCGAGGGATTCTCGCCCAGGTTGCTGCTCAAGCCGCCATCCAGCAAGAACTCGGGAGCCAGCGCCCTCCCCTGGATGTTCCCTATGAATTTCTGCAATTCTTCCTGGGAACCGTGGCTTCCTTATCGCTGTTTATTCTGCCCATTTTATCCATGGGACTCTATGCCGAAGAACGCAAAGGAGGAACCCTAGAACTTCTCGCCACCTCACCCCTGTATAACTGGACTGTCGCCACTGGAAAACTTCTGGGAGTGCTGACCTTTTATATCACCATGACCGCACCCCTGCTGCTCTATGAAGCCATCACCTTTAGCGTCGCCGAACCGGCCTTTCCCGCCACCATTCCCCTCCTGGGTCATTTGGGTTTGATTCTGCTGGCGGGTAGTATTCTCTCATTGGGGATGTTTATTTCCTCACTCACCGATAGCACCATTCTCTCCGCCGTCCTCACCTTCGCGTTGGTGCTGGTGTTGTGGATTATGAACCTCATCGCCGCCAACGTACCCGGCCCCCTCGGCGAGGCGTTGGCACACCTGTCGATTTTGGAAAATTACAGTAGCTTAATTCAGGGTGTTGTCGATGTGGGTAGCTTGGTTCTGTTTGCCAGCTATATTGTGTTAGGCATTTTCCTCACCGCTCAATCCATCGAAACCCTCCGCTTCCAGCAAAACTAATCTCTGGCTGTTCCCTCTTGCGTCAACTATGGTCAATCGTTTCAAAAAATACTGGCATCTTCTCCTTTGGCTCGGCTTATTTCTCAGCGTCGCCGGACTGACCAGTGGTGCAGTGTCCGGGAGTTGGACTCCCGTTCCCGCCGTGCTGATTGTAGCTGGGGTGATTATTTTAGGGATCTGGCTGATTTATCTGGAGATGTTTCAGCAGGGATTTTGGCGGCGGCGTTCCACTGAAGCCGGAACCAATGCTCTGTTTGCGACGGCGGCGGTGGTCCTCATCTTGGCGTTGCTCAATGTGGTGGCGGTGCGGGCCTCGGTTCGCATTGATTTGACGGAAACCCAACGCTTTACCCTGGCACCGCAAACCCAAACCCTGATTCGTAATTTAGAGGAACCGGTGACGGTGTGGGTGTTCACCTCTCAACCCAATGAGAGAACCGTAGACTTACTGGGGAACTATCGCCGTTTGGCGCCAGACCGTTTTAATTATGAGTTGGTGAACCCCCAGGAGAGTCCGGGGTTGGTGCAGCGGTTTAATGTGACCTCTGTGGGGGATGTGTTTCTGGAGTTGGGGGAGCAGCGTCAGTATGTGGCGACCCTGGATTTAGAGCCGCTGACGGAGGCCCAACTGACTCGCAGTATTGCGCAGTTGCAGGGGGGCGATCGCCTCATGGTCTATATGTTACAGGGCCATGGCGAACCGGCAATGCTTGACGGGGGAGAAGACTCGGTTTCCCGAGCGGTTCGGGCCTTAGAAGAAAGTGCGGCGGTGGTGAACTCCCTCAACTTGATTGAGCGGGGAACGGTTCCTGAGGATGCCAATCTCGTGGCAATTGTGGGCCCCACCAGTCGTTTATTTGAGCCGGAAGTGGAGGCCTTAGAGACCTATTTGGACGCGGGTGGCTCTCTGTTGGTGTTGGTTGACCCCAATACGGACCCCGGTTTAGATGGCTTACTGGAGGATTGGGGGATTCGTCTGGATGAACGGATTGCGATCGACCCTGAGCGTTGGGTGCAAGGTTTTGGCCCGGCGGCTCCCCTGGTGTTGGATTATGGAACTCATCCCATTACGGAGGAGTTTGGCCGCAATTACACCATTTTTCCGGTGGCTCGTCCCATTGAATATGAGACCGTTGATGGGGTTGATGTGACGCCGTTGTTATTTACCAGTGATGCGAGTTGGGCCGAAGCCGATATCGATGAGGGCCCCGATTGGGAGTTTAACCCGGAACGCGATCGCCCCGGTCCTCTGGTCTTAGGGGTGGCGGCTCGCCGTGAGATTCCCTTAACCGCTGATTCCCCTGAGCCGGAGGTGACTGATCCCCCAGAGGCAACTCAGGAGGGGGAGGCTGTTGATAATGAGGCGGTTGAGGAAACTCTAGAACCCGATGAAACTCTGGAACCTGAGGAGATTGAGGAACCTGAGGAGATTGAGGAAACTCTAGAACCTGAGGAACCTGAGGACATCGAGGAACCTGAGGAGATTGAGGTAGAAGAACTCGATCTAACTCAAGCCGATGAGGTGGAAGAAACTCCCGAAGCTGAGCAGGAGGAGCCTGAACCAGACGTTGAGACCCGTGAGGCTCGTTTAGTGGTGATTGGCGATTCCGACTTTATGACTAACGCCTTCTTTGATGGACAGTTGAACAGTGACTTTTTCCTAAATAGTGTCTCCTGGCTGGCGGAAGATGACGAAAGCGGCGAAACCCTAACCATCCGTCCTCGGGAGGTGGTCGATCGCAATATCATGATGACCCCTCGGATTGCACGGTTACTCAGTTGGACCGCTCTGGTCACCTTTCCGGTGATTGGCTTCGCCACCAGTGCCGTTCTTTGGTGGACTCGTCGTTAACAGCTCGGAGTTCTTCGGGGAATTACAACTGTAAAACGGAACGAGCCTTAGCCACAATCTCTTTAGGACGAAAAGGCTTCGTCATATAAAAGTCGGCACCCACGGCGAAGCCTTCTTCTTTCTCTAGCTCCTGTCCTTTGGCGGTTAACATGATGATATAAACGTCTGCTTGTTGCCAATCTTCTTTAATTGTTTTGCAGACTTCTAATCCATTTTTTTTCGGCATCATCACATCTAAGAATACCAAATTCGGCTGTTCTTCTTGAATAACTTCCAAGGCTTCCAATCCATTCTGAGCCATTAGCAGTTCTACGCCCTCGTCTTCTAGGTCTTCTAGGGCTTGTTCTAAGAGAATCCTGATATTTGGCTCGTCATCTACAATTAAAATTTTTAAAGACATAAGGATGTTGAGGGTAATCGGAGATTCCTGATGAGATAGGACTACTATATAGCAAAAGTTGGTCTGAATCGAACAAAAAACAGGGGATAAGAAGGCAATAGGCAATAGGCAGCAGATAAGAGATTCTCTCCTAACTCAGAGTGTCTTAAGGCAATCTTCGATTGCTATACCAGGTGAAAAACTTATCAGCTAGACATTTTCATCCTCAATATCCCCAAGTAAGACAAATACGAGATGTTCTAAACCATTCTCAAATCGTAACGTCTGCACCACCTCATGTTGTTGCAGAAATTCTGAGTCAATGGCAATAATATCGGGTTGCAGGGCCATGGCTTGATCGACACATTCCTGTTCGTTGGAGGCTTTCGAGACAGTATAGCCTTGGGCCCCTAGAATTTCTGAAATGACCTTTAAGCTGGAGGCATCCTCATCGACCACTAACACTTTTTTATGGGATGAGCCTTGGGAGAGAAGCGAGCCGACTTCTTTCAGAAATCCTTGTCGATCAATGGGTTTCTTGAGATAGCGATCAATCCCAGCTCGATAGCCGCGTTCGCGATCTTCAACGATGGAGAGGACTAAAATGGGAATCCCCATGGTTTGGGGTTCATTTTTTAACACCGCCGCCACATCGAAGCCGTCGATATAGGGCATCATCACATCTAAGACAATCAAATCGGGACGCGATCGCTTCACCTCCATAATGGCCTCGACGCCATCTTTGGCTTGGCGGACGTGATAGCCTTGAGCCTCTAGGGATTGGCGTAGGAGTTCGCGCACATGCTCATCGTCATCGACCACTAAGATGGTTTTGCCCAGGTTTGCCCCGAGTTGAGCCGGGGTGGACTCTTCTGTTGTCGCCACATGGTCTTCGAGTTGCTGCATCAAGGGAACTAAGCCTAACCGTCGTGCCACTTCGGGAGTTTGACCTAAATTCGAGGCTGACTGCTCCTGGGTTGAGGCGTCAACGGGGAGAGTGAAGATAAAACAACTTCCCTGGCCCAATTGACTTTCTACCCAAATCTGGCCGCCGTGATGATCCAAAATCTGTTTACAGATGGGGAGGCCCAACCCCGTCCCTTTGGGTTTGTCGGTAAGGGTTTCCCCAACTTGTTTGAATTTCTCAAAGACTTTGGGTAAGTCTTCTGGAGCAATACCAATGCCGGTATCTTGAACCTCAACCTGAATTTGGCCGTTTTCGTAGCGGGCCCGACAGGTGATGTCGCCGGACTCGGTGAACTTGACGGCGTTGGAGAGTAGATTAATGACTACTTGGATGAGGCGATCGCCATCTCCCAAGACTAGAGGCAGCGTGTCTGGAACGTCGGTGAGGAGGGTTAACCCCTCCCGCTCAAAGAGGGAAGAACTGGCAGAAATCGCTCGCTCTAAGATGTCCAAAACCGAGACGGGTTCTTGTTCCCACTCGACTTTGCCCGATTCCATTTTGGCGATATCCAAGACATCGTTAATGAGGGTGGTGAGTCGTTCGGCTTCGGAGATGATGATATTAAGGTTCTGACGCACCCGTTCTTGATAACGTCGGGCCTTGCGATCGCCCTCGGGGAGCAGGGGAAAGACTTTATCCTCTAATTTCTCCAAAACAATGGAGGCAAACCCCAACACCGAGGTTAAGGGAGTCCGCAATTCATGGGAGACGGTGGCGATGAAGTCGGTTTTCATGCGATCGACTTCTTTCTCTAGGGTGACATCACGAATTAACATGACAGAGCCAATATAGGCGTTCTGTGATTGACCGGGAATTGGCTCTAAGACTTTTGTGGCCAAGGCTTGACCAATGCGATCGCCCCCGAGGGGGACATCGGCGGTGGCGGCTTGGGAGTTGGGGGTGGTTTGGAGTTGTTGCAGCAGTTGGCTAAGTTCCGTTAATCCTAATTCATCGCAGGTACAGCCTAAGACCTCCCCAGTTTTAAGATTAAACATTCGCCGCAAGACGGGGTTAAAGCGGGTAATGCGTCCAGCGGTATCGGTGACTAGGAGGCCATCAGCGAGGTTGTCCAAAATTGCATTGAGATCCCCGAGGGCCTGTTTTAAGGCTTCTTCGGCTCGTTTGCGTTCTGTGATATTCCGTCCCGCACCCCGATAGCCGATGAGATTCCCTTGATCATCAAAGTGGGGGATACCCGTGGCGAAAATCCAGACGACCTCTCCTGCTTCCGTCACGCTACGATATTCAAATTGAAATGGCTCTTGACGTTCAACTGCGGTGGTGAAGGTGTCACGCAGCCAATCAATATCTTCCTCGTAGATCAATTCAAAGGCATTACGGCCGAGGAGATCCTCGTGGCGATACCCTAAAACGTCGAGCGATCGCTCACTGACATAGATATAGAGTCCCTCCAGATTGGCTTCCCAGAGATATTCCCCCACGGCTTCTGAGACATCGCGAAACCGCTGCTCACTCTCCCGCAAGGACTGTTCGGCGGCTCGGCGATCGCGGATATCTCGGGCGATCGCCGCTAACCCCATGGGTTCTTTCGTATCGGGGGCATAGGTGACAAAGAGGTTATAGTCAAAGGGAATTGACTCATTCGTAAGCATATGACGGAACCTGACCTCCCCCCGCCAATTTCCCGTCTCTTCGACAATGGTAAAGACATGATCTTGAATCCATTGCCAGTCCTCGGGTAAGAAAAAGTCCTCAAAGGTGCAATCGCTCAACTTGGGTTTCACGACATCTCCAGCAGCGGCGGGGTTATTCTCATCCGCCAGGCCCACCAATCGCCGTGCCGCTGGGTTGACATATTCAGGAATCCCCTCAAAGGTTCCAATGCCAATAAAATCGTTGCTATTCTCGATAATCGAGACTAGAGCCTGTAACTCGCGCTCGGATGCCTTCCGTTCGGTGATATCGTTAAGCCAGCCAAACCAGATAATCGAGCCATCCGCTTGATATTCCGGCTGCGATCGCCCTTCAATCCATTTAAGAGTCCCGGATGGCGTCCTCATTCGCCCCTCCCAAACCCAAGGATTCCCCGTTTCTGCGGATTTTTGGATGGAGGCTTCTAGTTTTGGGCGATCGTCTGGGTGAGTTAGTTCAAACAGAATTGAGACATCATCTTCTATGGCTTGGCTGGGTACTTCAAAAAACGCCTCGGCACTAGGAGACATATAGGGGAAACTACACACACCGTTGATATCTCGTTGGAATTGATAGAGGGCCCCCGGTGCATTTTCAGCAATCTTTTGCAGTTGCTGCCGGCTTTCTTCTTCTAGATTATGGAAGAGTTCTGTATGTTGAATGGCCATATCCAAATGGGAAGCCACCTCACGCACGAATTCAATATCCTGTCGTTTCCAAGTTCGGGGTTGAGAACATTGGTGAACACAGAGTAATCCCCACAGTTCATCATGTTTAATTAAGGGGAGGACTAGGTTGGCGCGAACCTGGAAATGCCTAAGAATTTGGCGATGACAGTCACTAATCAATTCAGTTTCAATATCGGCAACGGCGTAGGCTTTTCCTTGACTATAGATTTGGGAATAATTGTCACCAAAGCAGTGGTCACTCACCTGTTGGGCTAAGGCTGATTCATACTCCGATTTAACGTCTTCTGCAATAAATCGTCCTGTCTGATGATGAGTTTCAGCTAAAAATTCAAAAACAGCGACACGATCTGCTTCTAATAGATGGCGAACTTCCTGTACTGTGGTTTTAAAAATGGTGTCTAAGTCAAGGGTTGCCCGAATATGACGAATCACATTAGAAAGGGCTGTTTGTTTCGCTAAGTAGCCCTCCTCTAAGTCGATAATTTGTTGACGAAGTTGGGCAATTTCTTGACTTTTGTTTTCGGAGTTACTGGACATGGGCTATATCTTTTGTCTGTAAAAATTGAAGATGATTTGCATCATCAAAGATGCTCTTGATTTGTTTGTCACTTATCAGTCAGCCCATATCAACTAGGCGGGGGAGACTCAATAAACGGTGAATTGATTAAAACACGGTAGAGCTTTAATAAAATAGGGATTGAGGTGAACATTTCATAAATATCATCAGCGGTCATATCCTGTAGGTTGGGGTTCTCCAAGGCTAATCGTTCCATAAGTTTTTGACAGTCATCGAATACCATTGTTGAGGATGACTCAGATGGGTTCAGACTTTGCGTATTCGTCAGCGAAACGGACTCAACTTCAGGATGAGATGAGGATGGAGGATCGCCGAGATCTGGACTGAGGGGAATCCAGATACTAAATAGGGTTCCTCCTCCAGGACTCGAGTCACATAGGAGTCGTCCGTAATGCTTGTCGACAACAATCTGTCGAGTGATGGCTAAACCTAAACCGGTTCCCTTCCCCAGGGCTTTGGTGGTAAAAAAGGGATCATAAATCTGCGATCGCACCTCCTCACTCATCCCCGGGCCATTATCGGCAATTTCTACGATGGCCCAACGGTTATCTTGCAATTTGGTACGAAGCCAAAGGGTGGGATGTTCGATGTTCGCCTCTTCCATGGCATCGATCGCGTTGGCCACGGTATTAATAAAGACTTGGTTGAGTTGTCCGGCGTAACATTTGACTTCGGGTAAGTCCTGATAGTCGCAGTTGATCTGCACTTCTGGGCGATCGCCCTTGGCTTTAATGCGATGATTGAGGATGAGGAGGGTGCTGTCGAGGCTCACATGGAGATCGGCCAGTTGGGGGCGATCGCGATCAATCCGAGAAAAGTTCTTCAACGACAGGACAATCTCCTGAATCCGCTCAATCCCCATTTTCATCGAACGAATCAGCTTGGGTAAGTCTTTCTCCAAAAAATCGAGGTCAATCTCCTGAATGAGATCCTCAATTTCAGGTTGAGCCTGGGGATAACATTGACGATAGAGGTTAATCAACTCTAACAAATCCTGGGTATAGTTCCGAGCATGGTCTAAGTTCCCATTGATGAAATTAACAGGATTGTTGATCTCATGAGCAATTCCCGCGACCATCTGTCCTAAACTGGACATTTTCTCGCTCTGCACCAAATGAGCTTGGGCCTGTTGCAACTCTTCGAGGGTCTCTTGTAATTGCTGGGCCTGTTTCTGAGCGTTGAGAGCGGTGCGACGACTTTGTTGATAGAGTAGGGCCTTATCGATGGCGATCGCCGTTTGCACGGAAAACAAGGTCAGGAGTTTGAGGTGTTCGGCATCATAGACGGTTCCCTGTTCATGAACAACGGCCATCAAACCGATGATGCGTGATTGTACATGAAGCGGAACACAAAGCAGTGAAGAAATCGGCCGATCCATCGGCATTGAGCGATGATCGCAGTCCACATCGTTGACAATTTCTCCTTGTCCCCCCTGCAAAACGGCCCCCAGGATCGTCTGTTCTAGGGGTAAGGGATTCGACCAAGGTAGGGTAATTCCCAGTTGAGACAACAAGCGCAATTGCCGATCATCTTCATCCAACAGCCAAATCGCAGCCGCACTTGAGGGTAAGGTGTTTTCAACTTCCCGTAATACCAGTTGGGCCAGTTGATTCAAATCCAGACTGGCGGTAACTTGCGTGGAGATTTCATAAAATAAGTCTATCTCCTGATAGCGTTCTAGGAGTTCTCGCGCCAGAGAGGTTTTCTCGCTTTGTTGACGGGCCAGACAGGTCAGAACGTGATGGAAAACGGGGGAATCTTGGTCACTATGGAGCCAACCGAGGGTTTTGCCATTGACCTCAATGGACTGAGACCTTAGGGATAAGCTGCTCTCAATAGTAGCTGTTTTGTTGCTATTTTTCTTGACATTTAATAGTACTTGTGATAACCAGCCTTCGTCATTTTTAGAGGCGGTGGTGAAGACGATTTTTCCACGAGTGTCTTCAATCGCAACCTCGATCCTCAACTGCTGGGTGAGCTGGCGGACTGTTGTCTTAATATCTGCTTGACTAAAAAGTTTTTGGAGAAGCGATCGGCTCATGGAAATGGTTTAACGATAGCGTCGAAGGGGGGTGGGGGGATAGGTCCTCTCATCATGATAAACCCGTTCTGAGAGGATGGGGGCGATTCGCCAACTTTGGGGAAATCTCTTGACATCCTCCCACGCTAATTCAAAGAATATAGCGTGGGATTCCCACCATCACTGATGGGGTTTCCTCTTTCCACGACTCGACTTACCTTGAGGAGTTTCCCCACCAAGGCAGAGGTCAATATCTCCAGAGGCGTTAATTCCCGTATGCCCTACGGTACACAATCCTAATTCAAGGATGTTAATAGCTGCGTTATGGTCTCTGTCAGCAACAAATCCACAATGGGGACAGCGGTGGGTTCTTGTTGATAGAGATTTTCTTAACCTTCTCCCCACAGTTAGAGCAATTCTGGCTCGTGTACTGGGGAGGAACAGCAACCGTTTCCACCCCAAACACCTTACCGAAATACTCCACCCACTGGCGGAACGTTGACCAGGCCGCATCGGAGATCGATTTAGCGAGGTTATGGTTTTTTACCAAATTTCGCACCCTCAAGTCCTCATAGGCGACCAAGTCGTTAGACCGGACGACGCACAATGCCGTCTTGACGGCAAAGTCTTTACGCTGCCGACTTACCTTGAGGTGCTTTCTCGCGAATCGATTTCTAGCTTTCTGTCGATTCTTAGACCCTTTCTGAGTCTTAGCTAATCGACGTTGAAGGCGCTTAAGCGCTTTCTCAGACTTTCTGAGATATCTGGGATTTTCCACCGTCTGACCGTCTGAGTCGGTGTAGAAATGATTTAACCCGACATCTAACCCGACCGTTTTTCCAGTGGGTTCTCGTTCCTCCAACCTTTCTTGGTCGATACAGAACTGAACGTAGCGCGACGGACCACTCTCATCCGTTTAATCTGCTTTAACTGATAGAAATGCAAATCACGAGTCCCCCACATTTTGAAGCTGCCCGCCTGGAATCCGTCGGTGAAGGTAATCGTCCTTCTATCCTCTGACAGCTTCCAACCTGAGGTTTTGTACTCGACTGAATCGCGAGTTTTATGCTTCTTGAATTTAGGGAACCCTTTTTTGCCGGGAATCTTTTTCTTGCAGTTATCGTAGAAACGGGCCATCGCTGACCAGGCTCGTTCCGCCGAGGCTTGACGAGCCATTGAGTTCAGCTTTTTTGCCCAAGGAAACTCTTTGGCAAGAACCGCACAATAGGCGCTTAGTTCATACCGTCCAACTCCCTTGTTATCTATCCAGTATCTCAGGCAACTGTTACGAACAAACCGAGCCGTCCGAATGGCCTCATCTAGCCGTTCGTACTGCTCTTTAGCTCCTTCTAGCTTGGCCTCAAATACCAGCATGACACCATTCAGTCACTTGACGGGATTGTACCACATTGTACTACAGTGGTTGCCGCGATTCATCTCAACGTTGAATCAAAGATTACAACGTGAGCCTTCTCGCGGATTAAGGTAAAACGGTCGGTTGAGGAATGCTTGTTATGATTAAGTCACAAGAGGAGTCAGTTGTTTAATAAAATTGACGATTCAATTGAGGCCTCTTCTGTCGCGTCGTTGATAGGGTTGGCAACGGTATGGGTTACCCTAAGTCCGTTCTGAGTCTCTGAGCGGCCATTTTATTTGTCCTGATAAAACTCGTAACAAAATGTGATACAACTTGACAGGGTACTATAAGGTTTTCGACCATGACTCGCGCCGTTGCCCAAAACCGCCATATCACCCAGGATGTGGGACTGATCGCTGATTTTGATGGACCGATCGCCGATGTCTCAGAGCGCTATTATCGGGTCTATCATGAATGTTTGAACCGGATGGAGGATGAGGAGACCTCGACACAACGCCTCTCCAAGTCTGAGTTTTGGGGACTTAAACGCGCTCGCGTCCCTGAACGAGAGATTGGCCAACGTTCCGGCCTAAATCCTGAGCAAGCGCGAGAATTTGCCAAGTTGCGCCGTCAGTTGGTGCATAGCCAGCCTTATCTTAAGTATGATCAGTTAATTCCGGGGGCGATCGCCGCCCTAGAACGGGCCCAGGAGGCGGGACTTGAACTGACGCTGATGACGATGCGTCGGGAACGGGAACTGGCCGAGGCCCTCTCTCGTTTCGATGTGGGGCGTTTTTTTCCCGAGGAACGTCGCTATTGTATGGGGGACAATGATGTTAAAACAGCGGACACTCAGGATAAACCCCGTCTGATGGCCCGGGCGATTAAAGAACTTCCCCAATACAAGAAACTCTGGATGGTGGGCGATACAGAAGCGGATGCGATCGCCGCCAACAGTCAAGGAATTCAGTTTATTGGTGTGCTGTCCGGGATTCGCGATCGCCCGTCTTTGCAAGCACAGCACCCCCATAAAATTGTCAACACTCTCAGCGATGCAGTGGATGTTCTCCTCGATACCCTTAGCGTGAAGGGGTAACGGGGGAGTCGACAAACAAAGGGGGGCGAAATTACGTTTCGCCCCGACAGGTCCTCGCATCAGCCATTCACTAGCACCCTCACCATTGGGGTTGGCTAGCGTAGATAGCTCGATGTGAGCCAGAGAATGAAGAACGTGAGCCAGGCGGCGATAATCTGCGGATCGAGTTGTGAACCGAGGAGGGCCGCCAACTGGCCGCCGACGAGAATACCGACGACAACACCCACTAGGGTGAACAAAACCGCGCGGCCAAACCGCTTTTCCTTACGGTTAAGGAAATACAAACTTGCACCGGCTCCCAGGGCTAGGCAAATGGGGACATAACTGACACCAATGGCACTAAACACACTTAACGCGGCAAATACACCCGCCGGGAGCAGGATATCACTCTGACTGGGGGTATCAATGGCCCCTTGCAACCACTCCGGCATTCGGGTTGAGGGTGGCTCAGGTAAGCTTTTTGGCGGTGGGGACATGACTCGCTCAGGGAAGCGAATGCCCTCGGGAACCTTGATTTTGCCTTCCTGACGCAATCGCAACCGATCCATTAGGACGGCATCGTAAGCCATTTCGATGCGCTCCACTGCTTGGCGATCGTCATTAAGACCGATCAACCGGCTACGTGCCGCTTGAATTTCGTCGAACGAAGCGTCTTCAGTGACTCCGAGCTGCTCATAAGGACTCTGGTCGCTCATTGCCCAAATTATTAAAACGTCTCTATCTCCTTTATAGCTTAGCTTGAGTCTTGCGGTTTCGACATACCTATGGCGAAGTTTCTTGATGGAGTTGCCAGATTCGGGGACGGAAGCTTGAGGGGCGATCGCGGCGCAATCCCTCCACCTGAAACCGGTTCAGCCATTAGCTGAGGGAAAAATCTGGGCAGATTTAGCCAAAAATTCCTCTGAGTCTATTGTTGCCCCAGTCAAGGTTTAGTACAATGTACTGAATTAACAATCCACCCATGCTTACGGTCTTGTAGACTCGGCGATCGCATCACGTTGCCTTCTTCCCCCTATTGCCTTTTGCCTCTTGCCTTCTTCCCCCTATTGCCTTTTGCCTTCTTCCCCCTGTTCACTGCACGCTACGCTTCAAGCTCATGGCCCGAACTAAACCCCCCTCCAATAAAGTGTTAACGATTCGTCTTCCTGTGGGAGAACTCGAACGTCTTGAGGAGTATTGCCTGAAACGGGGTAAGACCAAAACCGATGTGTTGCGGGAGATGATTCGTAAGTTGCGGGTCTAGGGCATTGACAAAAGATACAAAATATGCCAAAAGATTAGCCTTGGGACTCATCGGCCGGTTCCAGGGCGGCGAGAATGGCTTTGGGCTGTAGTTTATCTTTGAACCAAACAATAGGAACCGAGACCTCCTTGAGATTGACCCCAGCTTTAGCCAAGTTGAGCCGTTCAGACACTGCCAAAAGGAGAGGGCGATCGCTCCCCTGGCGGACTTGGGAGAACTTCTTACGCAGATACTCCGGTCGCCAATAGCCGACGATTTCCAGCAGTACTTCCCGGCCATCGGGATGAATGAGGCGGAAATCTGGGACCATGACACTTCCGGGGATAGGGATTAAGTCCACCTCCCGTTCCAACTCCCAGGGGGTGTCTAGCTTCGCCCAGCGTTCGGCAAAGGATTGTTCCAACATCGAATCATAGGCTTTCCCGGCGGGATAATGGCTTACCAGTCCGCAGTCAGAATCGAGGCTAAACTGACCTTGAACCTGGCGGCCATTGCGAGAGTCTCGCTGTTGTAGGGTGGCCTTGAGACTCCAGCGGCTGACATGAAGCAGGGCCGGGAGAAGTTTAGCGATGGCTAAGCCGTAGCGGGTACTGGGTTTAAATAAACTGGTGGGGCCATCAATGGTGATGGTAAAGCCGCAATCGGCATCTCCCTCGATATAAAACATCAAGCTAAAGAGTTTGAGATAGCGAAATAGGAGTTTATATTGACCGGGGACGTTGCGGTGGGCCTGAATGGTGATATCGCTGGCTCGGTAAAAGATACCCTGAACTTGGGAGAGATTATAGTGATGTAAGAGGGCCTCGGGGTGTGGGGCGTTGAACTCCGTTAGACGGCGGTTTTCCTGTAAATCCGCATAGAGTCCCTGGACAATGGCGTTGATGGGAATGTCTCGTTCGAGTTCCTGGCTGAGGTCCTGGGCCAAGAGTTCCAGGGTTTTCAGGGTATTCTCCGGTTTGGGGACTCGTTGGGCGGCGGCCGTGAAGACGCGCGATCGCAACTCAATGGGATCTAAGGGACTGACAATCTCAAAGGTACAGTAACGCCCCTTGAGCAGATGGGCCAATCCCCGCCGCAAGCGGTAGTCCGGGCGATCGCCTTCAAACTCCTTCAGGCGGCGATCGAGATTTCCCTGAGTATCATCACGAGAGGCCTCAAACAGGGCGATCGCCGCCTCCGCTAACCTAAGATGAGAGCGATCGAGCGGGAGTCGTTTAGGAATTAGCGTCTCACCCTGGCGACGATGGCTCAGTAAATCACTCGGTAACATAGGCACAACCCCCAAACAAACTGGAACACACCCGTTTTAGCTTACCGGGAGAATTGCCTATCGTGAATGTTGATGCCATGATCGTCTCTTGCATCATTTGCCGATCCTCGCTTCTGGAGTCTTTACCCTGGAGTCTTTACCTATGTTTGGTTTACGTTGGCTGTTGCCCTTAAGCCTGAACCTATCCCTGTTGCTGTTATGGACGGGTTGGCTTCTCTGTTTTCAGTCTCCGGCCTCGGCCCAGGGGCTAGATGTCGCGCAAATGCAACCCCAGCAACAGCGACAACAGCAACGACGACAACGATTACGGGAAGGGAACGAACGCCTGGGGAATCAAGACTACGAAGGGGCCGAGGCCATTTTTCGGGAACTCTTAGAACAATATCCCCAGGATTCTCTACTACGGTATAAATTAGGGGACGCCCTCTCGGCCCAATATCGCTACGAAGAAGCCAGTGAAGCCTACCAGGAGGCGATTCGCCTCAATCGAGATCATGCCCTGGCCTATAATGCCTTGGCTAATCTGCGGGCCCGACAGGGACGACTCGAGGAGGCTGTCTCTCTGTATGAACGGGCCTTGGAGATTAATGAGGGTTATGTCGAGGCCCTGCGGAATTTAGGGCAAGTCTTGGCCCAACTTGAGCGATTTGGGGCCGCGTCGCAGGTGTTGTCGAAGGCTTTGGACTTGTTAATTGAGCGTAACGAAATCTGGAAAGCTATAGAAGTTGCTAAACTCTTGGAACAGGTCAACGAACGTCGTGGACTGGTCTAATTCAGTAGTCGTCAACTGTGAGAATTCCTCTTCAGCAACCCCGGAATTGGTCGGGCCTCCTCTGGTGGGGGCTATTAACATCCTTTATTATTGTGGCTTCGGCATTAATGGGGGCGATCGCGGCCTTAATCGTTCCCGCATCTCCCCTTGTGCAACCGAGTGGCCGGGAGAACCGCGAACAGGGACAGTTTGGCTATGAACTAACTCGTCCCATTAACCTAATGGTGTTGGGGGTCGATCGCGATCCTGAGTTAGCGGACGATTCACCGGATTTGTTGGAAGGACGCAGTGACACAATTTTGGCGGTACGCTTCGATACGTATACCAATCAGGTCAATGTTCTCTCAGTGCCTCGGGATACAGAGGTTAATTTAGGGGAGTTGGGCTGGGGGAAACTGAATGAAGCCAATTATCTCGGTGGCGTGGAGTTGATGCAGGCCAGTTTGGAGGCCTTGCTGACGGATGTGGAGTTTGACCGCTATTTCCGGGTGAATACCGAGGGATTGGTGGAGTTGGTGGATTTGCTCGGTGGGGTGGAGGTCTTGGTTCCCTATCCCATGTCCTATCGCGATCGCACTCAGGAATTGACCATCGAACTCGATGCCGGTTGGCAACGACTCACAGGGGATCAGGCCCAGCAGTTTAGTCGCTATCGTCAGGGCCCCTATGGGGATATTGGCCGGGTGCAACGACAGCAGATGCTGTTACAGGCCCTGCGCGATCGCCTCCTCAGTCCGACGGTGTTAACGCGCATTCCTGCCATCATCCGTATTTTGCAAACCCATGTGGATACTAATCTCACGGTGAATGAGATGTTGGCGTTGGCCAGTTTTGCCCTAGAGGTTGATCGCGATGATATACGCATGGCTTTGCTGCCAGGAGAGTTTAGCCATCCTGACGACTCTCCCCTGAGTTATTGGTTGGTGGATGAGGTGGCCGGCGATCGCCTGGTGGGGCAATTTTTCCAGACTTCGACCGAGTCAGGCTTTATTGATGAATGGGGTAATCAAACTGCCTTTGGCCGTACGAACAGCCAAGCCTCGGGGAGTCCCACGGATAACTCTCCCCCCTTAGAACAACCCCGCATCACCATCCAAAATGCTACCCAAGACTCACTCGCGGTGGAACGGCTGACGGCCTATCTGGAGGAGTTGGGCTATGAAGATATCTATGTCAGCCAGGACTGGGATAGGGTTCATCGCCACAGTACGATTATTGTCCAACGAGGAGATTATGAGGCCGGGGAACGGCTGCGATCGGATTTAGGGTTTGGCCGACTTGAGGCGTTGTCTACAGGGGATATTAGTTCTGATATTACGATCCGTATTGGTTTGGATGTGGATCGGTTGTATTGAAGATGAGTCAAAGGGAGTCTCCTTCTATGAAGATTTTATTCTTTGGCGAATGGGAATTTCAATCGTAAAGCTAGTTCCTAATCCCGATTCCGAGGTACAGGTCAATTTCCCCTGATGCTTATCGGTAATAATTTTGTAGCTAATAGACATTCCCAACCCAGTCCCCTTCCCAATGGATTTGGTCGTAAAGAAAGGGTCAAAAATATGACTCTGTAACTGAGGAGGAATCCCCACTCCATTATCAGCAATCACCACTTGAACTGACTTTTGGTTCACTACGGCGGTGGTGATAGTGATGCGACTCGCGGCGGCATCGAGTTCTGAGGGACCGCGACGGGCATCCCGTTCTTCGAGGGCATCAACGGCGTTGGAGAGAATGTTCATCAACACCTGATTGATTTGCCCGGCATAACATTCGACTAATGGCAAGTTGCCATAGCATCGCACAATTTCAATGGCGGGAGACCCGGGTTTCGCCTTAAGCCGGTTTTGCAGAATCATCAGGGTGCTTTCAATCCCATCATGGAGATTTACGGCTTTAAATTCCGACTCATCGAGGCGGGAGAAATTACGCAGCGATCGCACAATGTCACGAATTCGCTGGGCCCCAACTCGCATGGATGTGAGTAATTGGGGTAAGTCATCGATCAAATAGGCTAAATCGACTTCCTCTATCAATTCTTCTAAATCAGGATTAGCCTCAGGGTATAGCTTTTGATAGGCATCAACAACCCGCACTAAATCCTGAGTATATTTATCGGCATGGCTGAGATTGCTATAGATAAAGGTAACAGGATTGTTAATCTCATGGGCAACCCCCGCCACCAGTTGCCCCAGGGCAGACATTTTTTCACTCTGAACCAGTTGATTTTGAGTGCGTTTCAACTCATTTAGGGTAGCGCGTAAATGCTCTGCCTGTTGGCGTAACTGCGCTTCAGACTGTTGTAACGTCTGATTCAAATGGCGTAATTGCAAATGAACATTGACCCGTGCCAAAACCTCTTCTTGCTGAAAAGGTTTTGTAATATAATCAACGGCTCCAAGGCTTAGACCGTTCACCTTATCAACAGCATCCGATAAGGCAGTCATAAAAATAATAGGAATATCGGCAGATAGAGGATTTTCTTTGAGTTTCTGACAGGTTTCAAACCCATCAATTCCAGGCATCATCACGTCTAATAAAATTAGATGTGGGGGTTTATAACTCACCTGCTCCAGTGCTGTTTCTCCGTCAAGAGCGACAGCTACTTGATAATTAGCACTGGTAAGAGCCTCGGATAATACCGCTAAGTTGGTCGGGGTATCATCAACAATTAGAATGATCTCAGAATCAGGAGTAGACATTGGGCAATAATTCAGAAGACCGCAACAAGGAATTAGGCGAAAAGATTACGCTTTAAGCAAAGTTAGGAAAAAAACTAAAATGGCTCAACGAATAAGCAAAAAGGCTAATTGACTTGGCTTGGCTTCTTGATTGGTTTTCTTGTAATTCAACCCTTCTGATTTTAGGGCGTAAATTGTATAAAAAGATACAGTTTGCGCCGCCCCTAAAGCCTGAAACCCTTGTTGGGCTGGATGTAAAGTTTACGTATCACCTTATATTCAGAAGAGCTTGTAATGTATGTCCTTTGTAACGGGTGAATTCCCGTTAGGCAATGAGTAATTATACTCAATTAAGGTCTTCCTCAAAACCATCCAGAATTACAATTGAGGCATTTCTTGTTGTGGCGAGGGTAGACCCGGAGGGTGATTAACTCTCTGCACCAAGAGCTATATTGAGGAGTGATAAATTACTCTTGTTGCATCATTACAAGCGCATCGTTGACGACCAGGCTTAGCCGGAAGCGGGACAGTCAATTGGGTTGAGTCGGCTGAAGTCCCTGGTCAAACAAATTGGACTCAGGGTGAAATTGCTGGGGGTACAATGGTGAAGGGAGAATGTACCGAAGCTCTTGAAATATCGCCGTGAATAACTGGGTGAGATATTAGCAGTTTAATCACTTCAAATACATCTATTTATGCTGAATAAATAGACTCATCTCCTAACTGAAATGTACATCTGATGTTTGAACTTCCTTGATTGTCAAAAAGTTCAATCCACAGGTTCTTGCAATAGCTGATTTCAAGCCTCTGGATCAGTTTCGGGAGAAACTTAGGTTTATTTCAAAAGAACTTAATCAAGAGGTTATTGTATCCATCTTTAACTGGGTGGAAACAGATTTAGACGTCAATGTCTTTAACAGGCTTATCTTTGACAGGCTTATAGGGGGGGGCAGATCCGGATCTGACTCTCCCTTCCTTGAAAGGATAACTAGGTTACTCCTGCCCCTAATACTGATCTATGCCTTCTCAAGACTCTCACTCATCTAACTCTGCGAACAGGGGTTCCCCGAGGAATACCGCGGCTAATCTCGATCGCCGTCTGGGGGAGATTGAACAACAACTGTTGCAATCCCCTGCCTATCAAATGGCCTTAAATGGCTTAAAGGAAATGTTTGGCGATGCTGGGTATGCGGCCCAGATGCTCATGCACGAGGTGAGTCGGGAGGCGATCGCCCTGGCCCTGAGAGAGACAAGTCTAACCACGGCGTTACCCTCGGGCCCACCCATTTCTCAACCTATTTCTCAGTCTCCCCCTGAACCGAGTGAGGCGGAACGGGCGGCGAGGAATCGCTATCTCTACCGATTGGGGAAATATCTACGGGCCCAACGGTGTCGACGCCATCTGTCGTTGGTGCAACTGCATCACCGGACTCGGATTCCCATTAATCATCTACATGCCCTGGAATCGGGTCATATTTCCCATTATCCTCAAAGTCCTGCCTATTTAAGAGGATCGCTACATCTTTGGGCGACGGCCTTAGGATTGAATGCCGATTCCATCATCGCCAAGCTTCCCATCACGCCATCTCGGCCACCCCTACCGCCACCCCCACCGCCTCAGCCTCGTCCGGTTCCTCCGCCGACGGTTTTGGTTCAGGAACCGTTGGACTGTCCCTGGTGGTGGCGATCGCTGGCCTGTGGAACGCCGCTACTGGCAACTCTCGGGTTGGCGTTATGGTTTGCTAATCTCCCCCCTGCATCCCAACATCCTCCACAACTCCCGGAAGCCGATTCTGGGGCCCGTCGCCCTCAAACTCCCCCATCATCTCGTGAGGTATGGTCCGAGAGCGATCGCGAAGCGTACGGAAACCGCAATCGCCCCCAGGTGATTCCCCCTGAATCTCTCCTGCAACGCCGAGATTAGTTGGGTTTGATTGTCTGAATCAGTCGTAAGAGCCAGAGAGAGCAACTGAGGGCAACGAAATGGGCAAACAGGCTATTGGTGTTGGCCAGAACCACGAAAATATCAATCGGCTGTACCAAACGACTTAAAGCGGCTGGCGAGAACTGCACCCCTTCTGAACTCAGGACTTTCACCATCAACAGTCCGGTGATGATTTGCGCTGCTACCAGGCTAAATAACATCCCCACCAGGTTAATAATCACCCCAGTTTGCAGAGATCCCAGGGTTTGCGATCTCGTTGGCCGTAGGGAAGGGTCAGGAATCGCCAAACGCTTGGCAATCTGGGTATAGCGCAACGCCCAATACATGCCAATCGCCAAGGCCACTAGCCCCGCGATCGCAAAAAATAGTCCGGGCCCCTCTTCAGGACTGAGGCGATTGGGTTCCCCGGTATTGGACCCCACAAAGCCCGCAAAGAAGAAAATCAAGCCCGCAATGATTCCCAACACCAGTTGGCACCAAAAACTGATTTTCCCAAAGCGGCGCATCGCGGGAATCACACGCTCTAACGAGGGGGGGATCTGCCCTTCGTAGATGGCTGTGTCGCGGGTCGGGAGTTGGTTGTCGTCGTTCATGAACGTCTTGTCAGTTCAGAGGTACAGCAGCGGCTACCCCTCCAGGATATCGTGTTTCTCCCCGAGCTGTTGAGAGACCGCCGTCTTCCCTCAACTCCGCCGTTCGTCCATCGGTGAACGCGAACCATCAAAAAATCCTGACAAAATCCGTATTTTGTAACGGTTGACGCTCAAGGGTCACCTCTAAACTGCTATAGAGATAGAGGGAGATAGATAAAATCTGATATTAACATTATTCAGTCAATAAATCCCAGGGTAAAACTCTATGAACAATGTGGGCAATATAGCAATGGGATATTAACATTGGATTTTTCATGGTGATGGAATCGATACATCTTCTCGAATCTGGATTATCTGGAGTCGTGTCTCTGGGAAAACTATTCCTAGAGGCAATTTCCGTATTATGCGTTTTTTTGGGAATCGTCAAAACGATTCAACTGGGGTTGAGATTTTCTGAATTTCAATATGATGAATTTCTCTTTATCCAACTGCGGATACGGTTTGGGGTTTGGTTGGCTTTAGCCCTGGAATTTCAATTGGGGGCTGATATTCTAGCAACGACCATTGCCCCCAAAACGGATACGTTGATTCGACTTGGGGCGATCGCCATTATTCGGACCTTATTAAACTATTTCTTAAATATCGAACTCGAACATGAGTTTGAATTGAGGAAACGTCAGTCTGGGAGCGAACATCTACCTCCAATTAAGTCATAAATTCGCTCAAATTTCTGCCAAACCGATCACCAAGAAACCAACCCAAGCTCGGCAAAATAGCCCTCTCTATTTAACAATATTCTAAATCCACTTCCTTCTGATTGTCTCGCAACAGTTGCACCAACTCCTCGACTAAACTGCGACGGATAGAGATATTTTTCGGCAGGAGAGGATTTTGGTAAAACTCATTAATTTGTTGTCCCACCAAGAAAAAGATGGAATCCGCCTCCAGAATCTCCCGGGCCAGTAACACGGCCCCATTGCGGTCAAAGGGTAAGCGATCTAAATCACAATGACATTTTTTGAGGAGTTCTGTGGCTTTAGAAATGGTCAAAATCCCCTCCGTTACCAAATTGACCTCATCGAGAATACCAATCGGGGGAAGTTCTTTCCGCATTGTCGAAATATCCATCTCCACCGTCTCACCCATATAGTTGGCGACAATGTTACCGGTGGTTCCCCCACAAAGGGCTTTACGTCCTGGAAAATTCAAAAATCGTTCTGCAAAAGTGTCATCCTGACTGGGGTCTAACGGCGGGCCTGTGAAAATCATCAGCGGGTTACGACGACGGACATACACCCCCACCAGAGAGGCATCATCGCCAATTTTATCCCGATAGAGTCGCCGCGTTTCCCCGAGGACTTTATCCAAGAGACTGCGGGCTGTGGGGGCATCATGGACAAACAGACGTTCCATGTATTTGGCGATGTTCTCCCACCCCCAGCCGAAGTTCATCGTGTCCCCAAGTCCAGCATAGAGAACCCCGTCGCTAATCGCCCCGAGAAAGTCGCCTCGCTGCAAGGTTCCTTCAACGACATGAATTTTGCGGTTCAGAATGCGATCGATACGAGGTTCGGGTTTGACAATTCGCCCTTTTCGGAAGTAAAATATAGGTGGATTGTCAAAATTTATGACCCGAAAATCATTCGTTATATTGTCAATCTGAATGACAGTAAATGTTGCATAGGCGATTTTACGAACTTGGCAAATTGGCAAAGTTCCAATTACCGTTTCCATCACCGCTTCTAGGGCAACATCCGCATTCAGCATCGTGATGAGGATTTCGCTGGTTAGAGTTGCTAAGATATTGGCTTTGACGCCACTTCCTAAGCCATCGGATAAAACAATTGTAGTTTTAGTTTCAGTTTTAATAAATTTAACCTTGTCCCCACAAAGTTCTTCTCCTTGTTTATTAAGGCTCAGGTGACAAATATCAAAAAAGTTATCCGCACGCACGGTATTAGATTGAGTCATATCAAACCATTTCCTGCTCAACCGCTTCGATGATTTTCAACAAGCTAACCTTGGTTTCAGCCGTTGTCTCTCCCAGGAGTCCGGCAATTTCTTGGGCAACTTTCATTTGATTGTCAACGACTTCGCGGACATTTAAGACTGTTTCAGTTTTGAGATGTTGCAGTTCCTGTCGCCGCTGATAGTCCTGACTAATATCGACCATAATACAGGCGATAATTTTTTCTTCAGGAATGGGAAACACCACTTCTCGCAAATAGAGTTTGGGATGGCTATATTCCCGTTCAATCCCTCGAATTACCTGTTGGCTGTTCCAGACTTTTTGAAAATGCTCGATATTGCCCAAGATGCTACTAGCAGGTTTGCCGAGAATTTCGGGTCCCTCAACCCCAAACATCCGGCAAAAGGCAGGATTCACCAAAACAATGGTGAAGTTGGAGTCGACGGCAATGAGTCCGTTGGGGTCATATTCCCAGAGGAGTTGCCAGATATGGTTTTGGGTTTGTTCTTGCATGGTTGAAGAGGAGGAAGAGGAACCACGTGGGGGCGAACCGCAAGTGGCGCGCCCTCGAAGGACACAGCGGTTAGGAGGGGGAGGAATTTTGTTCTAGGGCTTTTTGGATGGTCGGGAGAATTTCGCCGATAAATTTGTCGTCGATATTTTGCGGGTTGATATCTACGAAATGCTCCTCTTTAAATTTCATGACAATGCCGTAGCTACAGGTTTCTAGGCAAAAGGAACCTTTGAGTTCTACGGTGTCTTCGAGGTCATAGTCTTTCATTAAAGACTGTAGCCGGGGGAGAACTTCGTACACCCCCAACTGGTGACAGGCTGACCCCATACAGAGGTAGAGGTTTTCTTTGGGCATGGGGGAAAAGGCAAGAGGCAAGAGGCAAAAGAAGGGAACAGGGAACAGGGACAACCCACCCCGCCCTCCGGGCACCCCTCCTAGGAGGGGATAGGTTGTAGGGGTACTTCGCAAGTGGTTTGCCCTAAGAGGTGCCCCTACGTGCTGGAATGTACCCCTGGGGATTAGTCGCGGTAGATGGTGTTGATGACGGTTTTATCGGGGGCGAGAAGTTCGATATGGAGGGGCATTTGACCGACGGCGTGAGTCGAACAACTCAGACAGGGGTCGAAGTTGCGGATTCCGGCTTCGACTCGGTTGAGAAAGCCCTCGGCGACATCGTTGTTATGGATGTAATGTTGGGCAATCTGGGTAACGGTTTTGTTCATGGCCAGGTTGTTTTGTCCCGTGGCGATGATCAGGTTGACTTTCTCAATCAGACCGTTCTCGTCTACATTGTAATGATGAAATAGGGTTCCGCGAGGGGCTTCGCTAACTCCGACTCCTTCTAGGTTGTTAATCTCGGCTTTGGCGCGACAACGGGAGGAGAGTAAATCCGGGTCGTCTACGTACTGTTCGATGCGTTCGATACAGGCGAGAACCTCTAGGAGACGGGCGTAGTGGTACATGAAGGAGGAGGTGGCACAGCGGCCGCCTGCCCGTTGGCGAAATTCTTGTAATTCGCGATCGCCGTCAGGGGTTCCTATGCGATCGCACACGTTCAACCGCGCCAAGGGTCCAACGCGATACATCCCATCAGGATAGCCCATGGGTTTGTAATAGGGGAATTTGAGATAAGACCAGGGTTCGACGGCTTCATCGAGGAAGTCTTGATAGTCTTCTTCCCGCAAGCCGTCGGCAACGATATTGCCCTGACTATCGACGAAGCGAATATGACCGCCGTAATGTTCCCAGGTTCCATCGGGGGCGACGAGACTCATAAAGAGAGAGTCGAATTGTCCGAAGATGTCAACTTCGTCTTTTAAGGTGTCGTCGAGGAGTTGTTTGAATAGTCCCAGGGCCGTTTCGATGGTTTGGCGGGATTCAGGAAGGCGATCGCGAATCCATTGCAGGCCCTCTTCCGACAGGGGAGATCGTACTCCACCGGGAACTGCCCAAGCGGCATGGATTTTCTTGGCCCCCAACAGTTCAATCACCGTTTGTCCAAACTGACGCAGCCGAATCCCCGCGCGGGCTAAATCGGGATTGGCCTCCATTAAGCCAAAAACATTGCGTTTGGCGGGGTCACTATCCCATCCCAAGAGGAAATCGGGACTGCTGAGGTGGAAGAAACTCAGGGTATGGGATTGGATGATTTGGGCCAAATTCATCAATCGCCGCAGTTTTTCTCCGGCTGGGGGAACTTGCACCGCTAGGATTTTATCGCCCGTCTTGGCAGCGGCCAAAAGATGGCTGACGGGACAAATTCCACAAATACGGGCGGTAATACCGGCCATCTCGAACATAGGACGACCTTCACAGAATTTTTCAAAGCCGCGAAATTCCACGACATGGAAACGAGCGTCATCGACATCTCCGGCATCGTTGAGAAAGATGGAGATTTTGGCGTGACCCTCGATGCGGGTGACGGGATCAATAACAATGGTTTTACTCATGGTGAAAAAGAAGGGAACAGGGAACAGGGAACAGGGGGGAGAAGAAAGGACGTAGGGGCGTACCCTTGTGGTCGCCCTCTTAGCCCCTCCCAGGGGGTGGCAGGTATCTAGCCGAACTTAATCATCGATCGCCCTTCCATCACTGGCCGTTCCCCTTTCAGCAGCGGTTCGATCGCCGCTTGGATGCGAGGGGCCGAGGGGGGACAACCGGGGATAAATAGGTCAATCTCCACTAACTCATGAATTGGGCGGACGCGATCGAGCAATTCTGGGACAATCCCTGGTTCGTGGGGCAATTGAGCAGTTTTATCCCCGAGTTCTAGGTAGCAGCGTTTGAGAACCGGTTCAGAACTCCCTAACATATTGCGCATCGCTGGGACGTTAGCTGTTACCGCACAGTCCCCGAAGGAAATGACAAACTTGGTGCGTTGGCGAACTTTGTACAACAGTTCCAGGTTTTCCTCATTGGCCACCGCCCCTTCCACTAGACAGACATCCACATCCTCGGGATAGTCCTTGATATCCGAAGCAACGGGACTATAGACAATGTCGGCGAACTTGGCCAGTTCAAACAGCCATTCGTCCAAGTCCAGGAAGGACATATGACAACCGGAACAGCCGGCCAGCCAAATCGTTGCCAGTTTTACTTTCTTGTTTACCGTGTCCATTGATTTTCTTCCCGTGCTTTGACTAAAAATTCCAGTTTGCCGCGATCACGATCGAGTTCCGAAGCCGTACTTCCCTTACGGAAAATCGACCCCGTGGGGCAAGCATCCACACATTTGCCGCAAGCGGTGCAAGCCTCCACATCTCCCCAGGGTTGGTTCAACCCCGTCACCACCTTCGCGGCGGCCCCCCGTCCTGCCACATCCCAAACATGAGCGCCTTCGATTTCATCACAGACGCGCACGCAACGGGTGCAGAGAATACAGCGGTTATGGTCGATGCCAAATTGGGGATGGGAGATATCAACCCCCCGTTCCGGGAAGCGATAGGTAAAGCGACTGTGATCCATCCCCACTTCGATGGCCACATCTTGCAATTCACAGTTCTCGTTGGCGACACAGACGGCGCAAACATGATTCCCTTCGGAAAAGAGCATTTCCACGGTCATGCGGCGATACTCATCCAACTGGGGGGTGTGGGTGGTGACTTCCATCCCCTCGCTCACTTCCGTGACACAGGCGGGGAGGAGTTTGGGAATCCCTTTGATTTCAATTAAACAGAGACGACAAGCGCCCACATCAGAGACGCCATCAAGATGGCAGAGGGTGGGAATGCGGATTCCCGCTTCACGTGCAGCATCGAGGACGGTTTTACCGGCTTCGGCCGCGACATCGATATCGTTGATTTTGAGGGTGACGACAGACATAGGGGATAGGGAATAGGGAATAGGGAACAGGGAACAGGGAACAGGGGTAGGATGTGTTCCGGCATCAGTTCAGGTTGTGACCCAGACCCATCGATTCAAACTTGCCGGAACGCATCGCTTAGGCAGTAGGCTCCCAGGAGGGTTAGCCTCTGTTAGCGGCGGCGACGGTGATGGGATCGGGTTGTAGGAGGTCTAGGTACTCTTGTTCAAAGTAATGGAGGGTGCTGAGGACGGGGTTGGGGGCGGTTTGGCCTAAGCCACAGAGACTGGTGGCTTGAACCATGCCGCAGAGTTCTTTGAGTCGATCTAAGTCCCGTTTCGTGGCTTTCTCGTCTAGGAGTTTGGTGAGAAGTTGATACATCTGTACGGTTCCGGCGCGACAGGGGATGCACTTGCCACAGGTTTCGCCTCGGCAAAATTCCATGTAAAACTGGGCGACTTGTACCATGCTGGTGTCGTCGTCCATGACCACCATGCCTCCTGACCCCATCATCGACCCGAGTTCCCGCAGGGAGTCATAATCGACGGGGGTGTCGAGTTCGCGATCGGGAATGCAACCGCCGGAGGGGCCACCGGTTTGAATGGCTTTGACGTTATTAGCACCAGGAACGCCGCCTCCCATCTCTTCGACAATTTCTCGGAGGGTAATGCCCATGGGAACTTCAATCAGTCCGTTGTTGCGGATTTTGCCGGTGAGGGAGAAGATTTTAGTGCCTTTGCTGCGTTCGGTGCCAATGCCGGCGAACCACTCGGCCCCATTGCGGATGATGGGGGAGATGTTGCCCAGGGTTTCCACGTTGTTGATGAGCGTCGGACAGCCGTGTAATCCTGAGACGGCGGGATAGGGGGGGCGGGGGCGAGGGTTGCCTCGTCCGCCTTCGACGGAGGCGATGAGGGCGGTTTCTTCGCCACAAACGAAGGCCCCGGCACCGACGCGAATTTCGATGGTGAAGTCTACGGGGGAGTCGAAGATTTGCGCCCCGAGGCAATGTTTGCGTTTGGCTTGCTGGATGGCTTTTTGCAGGCGGGTGATGGCTAGGGGATATTCGGCGCGAACGTAGATGTAGCCTTGGGTTGCGCCAACGGCGTAGCCGGCGATCGCCATCCCTTCTAAAATACGGTGGGGGTCACTTTCGAGGACACTGCGATCCATAAACGCCCCAGGATCTCCCTCGTCGGCGTTACAGATGATGTATTTCTGTCCGGGGGGCATTTTGGCGACGGTGGCCCATTTTAAGCCGGTGGGATAGCCTGCACCCCCTCGTCCCCGCAGTCCGGATTGGGTGATTTCTTGCACCACGTCAGCCGGGGACATTTCATAGATGGCGTGATGCAGGGCTTGGTAGCCGCCGACGGCTAGATATTCGTCGATGCGTTCGGGATCGATGCGGCCGCTATGTTCGCGGACGATGAGGAGTTGACGGCTAAAGAAGGGATGGTTGGGATCTCCTTCGATGGCATCGGCCTCGCCGGAACCGTTGAGACTGCCGATGATGCTTTCGGCTTGTTCGGGGGTGACTTTTTGATAGTGTTTTTTCTCTGCGGGGGAGTCGGCGTCTTCGATTTCCACCATCGGCCCTTGGCCACAGAAACCCATGCAGCCGACGCCAACGGCTTCAACGGTATCGCCGAGGTTGTGGGTTTTGATGGCGTTGTCGAGTTGTTTTTTAACGTCGAGGGATTGGGAGGCTTGGCAACCGGTGGAGGTGCAACAATGGATGCGGATGCGTTTTTGGGCTTGTTTGGCTACGGTAGCCTGTTCGAGGAGTTCAGCTCGTTCCATGGCGGTTAATCATTAAGGATGTCGTACTGGCTGGGGAGGTGGGGTTAGCTGTCTGCTTGTTTCCAGCCATGAATGCGATCGCAGGTTTGTTCGGGGGTTTGCTGGCCGGCGACTTTGCCGTCATAGACAACGGCTGGGGCAATGCCACAGGCACCAATGCAACGAGCGGTGACGATGGATACTTGCCCGTCTTCGGTGGTTTCCCCGGCGGCGATACCCACATCCTCTTCGACGGCTTTGAGGATGTCGCCGCCGCCTTTGACGTAGCAGGCGGTTCCCAAACAGACGACGCAGGTATGGGCCCCGCTGGGTTTGAGGGAAAAGAGATGGTAGAAGGTGGCAACGCCGTAGACTTGGGAGAGGGGCAGTTGCAATTTATGGGCAATGTAGCTTAGGACATCTTCTTCAAGAAAACCAAAGGCTTCTTGGGCTTTGTGGAGGATTTCGATGAGCGCATCCTGTCGATATTGGTTGCGCTTCATTGTGATGTCTAGAACTTTGAAGCGTTTATCGGGTTTGCCGTCTTGGGTTTTGGCTTTTTCGGTAGATTTCGCTGGGGGTGAGGTACGGGTGGCAGTCATTCGTGTTTCCTCAGGTTGCGGTGGGAGTGGGGCGATCGCGCTCGGGAGCAAATGGAGCGTAGGTTCGAGTCTTGGCGCGATCGCCCTCAGGGTTGGATGTATAAATCAGCTATCTGTGCTACTGTTTTTTAACGGAAAGATTAGGAAATCTTTAAGATTGCCTTAAGTAACACATTGGTTGTTTTTCTTCCTTGAACGTAACGACTAGAACTGCATCTATTGTGAGCAGTATATGGAAGAAAATCAACTAAAACTTAAGTTAATTTACAAAAATCCTCCCAATTTATTTGTTACGATAAATAAGATTTGTATATAAAAATTTATTAAGAAGATGAGTGATTTTGACGTCACATCCGGGTCCTGTCCCCTGCCAATTCAGCAATATCCCCATGTTTTATTGGCCCATGGAGGAGGGGGACGGTTGATGCAACACCTGATTAATCAGGTCTTTCTGCCCGCGTTTGGCTCTGCGGATCAGGTGCAACATGATGCGGCGACGTTGAACCTAGAGGGTGATCGCATCGCCTTAACCACCGATTCTTATGTGGTTCATCCCCTGTTCTTCCCCGGTGGCGATATTGGGTCGATGGCCGTCTATGGCACAGTCAATGATTTGGCTATGGCGGGGGCCCGGCCTCAATACCTAACGGCGGGGTTCATTTTGGAGGAAGGCCTCCCCATGTCGATTCTCTGGCAAGTGGTGCAATCCATGGCGGCGGCGGCTGAGAAAGCAGGGGTACAGATTGTTACAGGAGACACGAAGGTCGTCGATCGCGGGAAGGGAGATGGCATCTTTATTAATACCGCTGGAGTGGGGGTTGTGGCGGGCGATCGCACCATTTCCCCCAGCCAAGTCCAGGTGGGAGACGTGGTGTTAGTAAATGGTGACATTGGCCGTCATGGCATTGCCATTATGGCGGTGCGGGAGGGGTTAATGTTCGAGACAGTCATTGAAAGTGATTCGGCCCCCGTGGCGGCGGAGGTGTTGGCCCTGTTGGAGGCGGGGATTGAGGTACATTGTCTGCGGGATTTAACCCGAGGTGGCTTGGCCAGTGCCTTGAATGAGATTGCCGTGGCCGCCAAATTGGGGATTCGCCTGGAGGAGAGGGCGATCGCCGTCCGCGATGATGTCCAGGGGGCCTGTGAAATTCTCGGCTTTGACCCCCTCTATCTAGCCAATGAGGGCCGCTTTATCGCGATTGTTCCCCCCAATCAAGTCCAGGCGGCGTTAGAGAGTTTAGGAGAGGGGGCCGCTGAGATTGGCGTCGTCACAGACACCACAACTCCCCCCGTTACCATGATGAGTGAGATTGGGTCCCTACGAACGGTAGATCTATTGAGTGGGGAACAGTTACCGAGGATTTGTTAAAGCAGATGCTCGTTAGGAGGCTGATTGGTGTCAGGGGCGATCGCCCGAATCACCCGTTCATAGGGTTCAATCAGTTTGCGGTTGCGGCTGAAGCGGTGGATGGGTTGGCCGACAAAACTGGCTTCGGCGAATTGGATGGATTTGGGAACTGGCTTGAAAATCGTCACCTGATGATGCCGTTTCTTCAGTTCATCCAAGACTCGCCGCGTCATCAGGGTATTTTCCGCCATCGTCGGCAACACCCCCAGCAGTCGCAGTCGCAAATTATAGGTTTTGCGGATATCGGAGATTTCATCAAAGAGGCGATCGAGTCCCCGCAAGGAATAATAGTGACATTGCACCGGAACCAACACCGCATCCGCTGCCGCCAGGGCGTTAAGTGTCAGCAACCCTAAATTGGGGGGACAGTCGATGAGAATGTTGGTGTAGCGACCTTGAAGTGTTTGTAACTGTTCTTTAAGGATAAAGAAGCGTTTGGGATCTTCAGAAATTTCGTTTTCAGCCTTCGCCAGGGTGCTATCGGTGGGCAAAATATCCAGGCCGATATACGTCTCTAAAATCGGTTCTGCGGGGGTTTCCTGACGCGTCATCACGTCGTAACTGCCGATTTGTTCTTTTTCCATCTCAATGCCAAATCCCATGGTCAGATTGCCCTGTGGATCTAGGTCAATCGCAAGACATCTCTGGGTTTGGGCAAGTAATCCGCCCAGTGCGATAGTGGAGGTGGTTTTTCCTACGCCCCCTTTCGGACTGGCAATTGCAATGATCGCCACGGCTGAACCCTTTAACTCGATAACACTTCGGCACAGTCTGCGCCTTCCCAACTATACCGGATTTCGGGAAAGGGTCAGGATTATGAACCGTTCACGCCTAATGTTCTCTTGGCCTAGACGACTCAGTTGCCATAATAGAATCGTCCCCAGTCTAGGACTTCAGAACCACCATGGTACTTCAGAGTCAGACTTATCCACCCTTAGAAAACGGCGATCGCCTCAGCTACGGAGAATTTGAGCGACGTTACGCGGCGATGCCTCCTCATCAGAAAGCCGAATTAGTTGAAGGAGTTGTGTATATGGCCTCGCCGCTACGGTTTACCACTCATGCTAAGCCTCACGCCGATTTGATGGGATTGCTGTGGACCTATAAGATGGCAACCCCACCTACGGAAATGGGGATTGAACCCACCGTTCGCCTCGACTCCGACAATGAGTTTCAACCCGATGGCGTGTTGCTAATGCCTGGGGGGAGTTCTCAACTGAATCAAGAAGGGTATATTCAAGGTTCCCCGGAATTGGTGGTTGAAATTGCAGCCAGTAGTGCGGCGATCGATTTAGGGGACAAAAAACGGGTGTATCGACGCAATGGGGTTCAGGAATATCTGGTTTGGCAAATCTTTGATGAACAACTGGATTGGTTTTATCTTGAAGAAGGTGTTTATCAGTCTATTACCCCGGATGATGAGGGGATTCTCCGTAGTCGTGTTTTTCCGGGGTTATGGCTGAATCGGCCGCAACTGTTGCAAAATAATCTGGCGGCTGTGCTTAATACGCTACAACTGGGGCTGCAATCTTCGGAACATCAGGCGTTTGTGCGATCGCAATCTTAACAAGGTCATTTTTGAGGGTTTTTGATAGTGTAAACGTTCAGTCTAAGAAGGGTAAACAACAAAGGTGGTAGCGTTATCCCCGTCGTCAATCAACCGATTCGATTTATGGTGGGGATACCTCAAGCTATACTTGAAACAGCAAAAGTTAAGAGTAGGTCATACTAATGACAGTTCGACAATCCCGTTACAGCAAAGAGGAATTTGCTCGCCGTGGTGATGAGATCTATGAATCTCAGGTGCGATCGCAAGTCGAGGAAGGCAATCATGGCAAGATTGTTGCGATCGACATCGAAACTGGAGCCTTTGAGGTGGATGAAAGTGAAGTTGCTGCCTGCAATCGCCTTGAAGCCCGTTACCCAGATGCTCAAATCTGGATTATTCGTGTTGGTTCTCGTCATGTACGGCGATTCGGCGGGCGAACGAAGCAATCTGTATGATCTCTGGAATTGTCCGTGATTTTGAGCCGATTATTCCACTTTCAGTTTGTGGCTCCGTTGACTATCCCGGTTGATGAGGCTGACTCAGATCCCCTGATTGGAATGTTACTGATGGAAGGCTATCAGCTGACGGTGCAGGTATTCGAGGGTGGTTTTATCGAACTGAGCAAAGTTAACACAGTCTAAAAACTCGGTTGGAGTGGACTGGAAAAATTGGTCGGTGGCGTAGCAAAAATGGTCGGAAGCCGCTCAACCAGAACGTTGGGCAGCCATGCTTTCGGATGCAACACGAAAACTAGGTAGTGAATTTTCGTCATAAATTTTTCGTCATGGAGATATGACTTGTCGGTTTTGCGAGTGAGATGCCGGAAGCGGATGGCTTGGCGCACGTGATCGAGACGTTTGGGCGGTTGAGGCACTTCCATGACAGGACTTGCGCTAGAAGACGACCAAAACGGGTGTTAGACCGCATGTGCGGAATAGCACCCATAATGTCCGAGTTAGACCGCCAGTGCTTGACAACACCCTCCAGGGTGAGCTATTTTAACAGTTGCCGTCTAGTAAATAGTTAGGTAGATTTATACGCTAGCTACGGTGGAATCTTAAGCTGTCTCCGGCAAAAAATAGAATGCATGTGCTAAGACCTAGGCTCTAAGTAACGTATAGGGAGGAGTGAGATTGGAAATTCTAGTTCATGGCAATCATTACGGCATTGCTCAGATTCTTGAATATTGGCGGCACCTGTACGGATGGAATCATCTCCAATACCAAGTGGAGCATTCTTTCCTAGAAACAAAAGTTCAGAACCATCTTTTCAAGCATCCTGAATTTTTTGGTTATGGTTGGGAGCCGGTAGCGAAGAATCAATCACTTCAGACGGTAATCGAAAAGCTAGATGGGAAAATTGACCGTCATCGGAAAGAATTACAAACATCCGCTGATCTAGTTTTTCGTAAAGGCAATCAGTTAATAGTAGTTGAAATAATGCGTCCAAGTTTGCGCGCAGACATGGATCACCTGGCTCGAATTCAACTGTATCATAACTATCTTGACGGATTCTTGAAGACGTATAATGTCAGAGGGATTTTTATTGCGAAGGAAGCACTTGACCCTGGTGTTTCAATAGGATTAAGTAAATTGCCAAAAATCGATATTCAATTTTTGACCTGGCATCAGTTTATTGAACGGACAAGACCAGAGCTAAAACTTGATGTTATTTGGCTGATCGATAGCGCTGTCAATCAAATTGCAGGATTGCTACCCCCCGCACCAGAACCTTCATTTAGTTGAGTCGAGAATTCTTAGAATTAAAGTGGTATTTGTAAAGTTGCTTGATACCATGTAGAAGTATTCTAAGAATGATTAGAATCCAAATCTACTCAGAGAGCTTTTTATGGTTTCATTAGAATTAATATCAACCTTGAGAGAGTTGAGCCGTTCAGACAAGTTTTACGTCATGCAGCTTCTTATCTCCGAGCTTGCCCAACAGGAAACCGACCTTATTAAACCTGAGCAAGCTTATTCAGTGTGGTCGCCCTATGGTGCAGACGAAGCAGCGGATACGATGTTAAAGGTTCTACAATCTGCCAAAGCTTCAGATCATGAATAATGCTGAGCGGTATCCATTCCTTTCCGGTGATCCGGCATTAGGAGAAGCCAGTTTTCATCCATATCTGCCTTTTACCCTGGGTCATCAAGAGAAGACTATCGCTACAACAGGTTTACTGGATACTGGGGCAAGTGTAAATGTATTGCCCTATTCTCTGGGGATCGAGATTGGGTACGAATGGGAGAGACAGTCTACTGCATTAAGCTTGACAGGCAATTTGGCTCAATATGAAGCGCGTGTCGTGCTTGCCCAAGCGGTTTTTGGACAGTTCGAGCCTGTGCAACTGGTATTCGCCTGGACACAGGCGACCAATGTCCCGCTTATCCTGGGACAAGTGAACTTTTTTATGGAGTTCAATGTTTGCTTCTATCGTTCACAGCTAGAGTTTGCCGTCACTCCCAAAACTTTGATTTCAGAGTAGGTCGGTTGCTCTTGTCAGCCTCCTAACACCTCGTTGGTGCGTGCGGACGGAATAAACGTTATCGTTGGGAATTCAAGGTTATCTGCCGCCGCACAACTTCATCGTCAAACCGACATCCCAATCTTTCAATACATTTTGAACTACTTTAATTCTGGTTCAAGAGTTAGTTGAGAGTTGGGTAATACTAGTTCAGTTCGACTAGCAATCTTATCAGCCAGGTCTTTAAAGTCCTTGTATACATCTTCTGTAACTGCAAGATGGGTCAGGAAGGTCTCAACCTCTAGTGACCCCATATCTTTAGGGTGGCGTTTGTTATGAAAAAGGATATAGCGACGAATCCAGGCTACATAGCTTTGTTCAGTGCGGTAGCTATAGTGTTTTAGTCTGATGGCATCGCGGACTTGATCTAACAGTTTTCGCTTGGGAGGATCTGTGGTAGCTATAGTGTTTTAGTCTGATGGCATCGCGGACTTGATCTAACAGTTTTCGCTTGGGAGGATCTGGGGGCAGGGATTCCATGGAAACAGATGCAGCATAACACTCTGTTCCTTTAGCACTATAACTCTTGGCAGCAAAGACTTGTAGCCCTTTAAGGCTAAGGTGCATATCTGCTTGATTCCGTATAACATTTACCTTTTTAAGAACTGAAATCCTTGCCAGTTAAGGGTTTTGGTGAACTATGAGGTTTTGTATATGCTAGATCTAGCAATTTTTGACATCTCAATATTGATGTGCTAAAATCCTGCGGAGGCTTAGTTATGGAGGGTTCAGCTCCCCAAATCTTAGGTGTGTTGGGCTGCTGATCGCTGCCTAATCAATAGTTATGCCGCTTGGTCTTTGGTTAGGATGTATGTTAAGGCTGTTTGTTGGCAGTCAGCCCTTTGTGTATTACCTGAAAAGAGTTGATGAGTAAGCAAATAACTAAGAACCAACATTACGTTCCCCAATGCTTGCTTAAGCATTTTGGCTGTGATGCAAGGAAAGGGAAAAAGATAAATGTATTTGATATAGAAAGGTCTGTTGTGAGATATAACCAGTCAGTTAAGGAGGTTTTTTCACAGAATTATTTTTATGGCAGGGACAATGAAGTTGAAACCTTCATGGCTGAAGAAGTAGAAGGTCCAGCTTCAAAAATATTAGACAAAATTGTTGATGGAGACTTTAATATAGTTGACGAAGATGTTTTGACTTTACACAGATTCGTTTTATCCCTTTTTTGTAGAACACCTGAGGCAAGTGAAAGAGCAAGTGGATTTGTAAATTCACACCTTGAGTCAACGGTGCGCGAACTTTTAAGCTTGAACGGGTTTGATCCAGAAGAAGCAAGTGCCGGACGCTTGAACTTTTGCCAAGATCGGTTAGCATCTCTAATTACTGTTCAAGGAGTGATTGATGCCATAATCTTAAGAGATTTGAGGTATCACATTATTAAAAATGAAACTGCGTCAGAGTTTTACATATCTGATCATCCTGTATTCATCTACAATTGGCTTTATCGGGATTTGGAATATCCTGGAGTCACAAGCATTACTGCACTTGGACTGCAAATTTTCCTTCCTTTGTCTCCCAAAATAACACTTTGTTTCTATGATCCAAAAGTGTATAAGTATGGACAAAAAAGCTTGGTAACTTGCGTTTCAAAAGATGAAGATATTGAAATCTTGAATTCTTTCCAGGTGATCAATTCAGATTCAGTAATAGGATTTTATTCACAACAAAATGAAGCTCACGTAAGGCGATTATACGAAAGATATAAAAACATAAATTTACATCAGTATGAGAGCGGTATTTTATCAACTGAAAAGGAGGGTAAGGGAAGAATAAGATCTACACATTTTGTTTTCACTCGCCAAGCGAAGCTCAAGAAAATGCCTTCATTTGTAAAAGTTAAGAAAAAGTCTAGAAGTTATGCGTCTTCGTATCAGGAAAGAGATCCTGAGTTATCTACAAAACACATGGAGTTTAAAAGATTTATGAATGAGCAAAGACAACGTAGTATTCTTGAGTTAGATCAAGGCGATCGTTAATACAGTTAGCTACACGGCATAACAATTCGGGTGCAGTGGATTGACCGAAGCCGCTTGGGTTGGATGCAAAGACCTCAGCAACCGCTGACCCGAACCGTTAGACCGCAAAGCCTTGGTTTATGAGATTGGCTTAAACGTTCTATTTTTAAGATTCAATTGGGGAACACTATGTATGTGCGTGTTGAATTGCTAACATGAACCCTAGACAGCTTGAGCAAGATCTGGAATTACCAAATATTAGAGCATCGTTGATTGCTTATCGCGATGCTGCACAAAAAAGTAGCTGGTACATTCGCTTTTCTATTTCAGGTCCTGATGGAAGATATAATCCTGGAATAGCAGTTGTACCTAGTTCTAGAGTTTCCAAATTGGTAAACGATCTTAGAAAAGCACACCAGAAGATGAAACTTCTTGAGCAAAAGAGGTATTCGGGAGAATTTTCAGAAGATTTCGTCTTGCGCGGTGAGGTTAGTGATACTTTGTCTGTGAAAGTTTCCAGTAAGAAATCACACTTCCTATTTTGGAGTTATAAGAAAATACGGCTGTACTTCCTGGTTTCAAGTAAAACCAATACATTTAGTAGATCTTTTGACTCAGACGATGTTGAAACCGTCATCAATACATTATCCTCAGCAGAAAGCTTAGCAAAGCAACTTATCAATCAGCTATAACCCTGGAAAAAGTAGATAAGCAGGTCATACCAAAAAAAGGAGGTATATTACAGATTATAAAGTGTTTCCCCAGAAAGGAGTCAGAGGTATGGGAGCCCGACTGAGAGTGTTTCTCAACCGCGAAGAAGAAAGAACGCTCTGGGAGATGAGGAAGGCAACGACGGTGAGTCAGCGAGTCAAAGACCGAGCCGAAGCCGTTCGTCTGAGCCACCAAGGGTGGTATGTCGAACAGATAGCCGAGCACCTGCACCCAACGGTCAAGACGGTGAGGAAAACTCTCAAGACTTGGATAGATAAGGGATTAGGGGGACTGTGGGAAGCCCAAGGACGGGGACGGAAAAAAACTTGGAATGAAGAAGACATCGAAGATCTAGAAAACTGCCTCAGAAATGACCCAAGAACCTATAACAGCGAGCAACTGGCGGAAAAACTGCGCCGCGAACGACAAATGAACCTGAGTCCTGAGTATCTGTGTCAGATCCTCAAAAAAAGGGGGTCATTTGGAAGCGGACCCGAATAAGCCATCAACAACGACAAGACCCCCAAAAGCGCCTAGCTAAGCCAAACGACCTGGAAATGCTCGAACTCGCTGCCGCTGCTGGAGAGATTGACTCACTCTACACGGACGAATCGGGATGCTGTTTGTGGAGTGCCGCCAGCTACAGCTATTACTTCAAGGGAGAACAGAAACGGCAAGAACAGACGAAGAAACGAGGGAAACGAGGGAAACGAGTGAGTCTGTTAGGGCTATGGCAACCCTTAGTGACTTTTATCTGTATCTTTTGATACCAGTTTTGATGCGTTTGCCCTGGATGCTCAATTGCGTCGGCGTTATTCTAAGTGGATAGTTTTCGTCCTATTTTTTCTAGCCGTTATTGTTCTTCTAATTGGCTTAATTGGGGGATTAACTCTTGAAAAGTTTCTATTAGCTGTTCTAGTTCCATTAATTCCTGCCTTTGTTTTTGGATTGCGCCAATACACTGAACATAATGAAGCTGCTGTCAGATTGGATCGGTTAAGAGAAAACGCAGAAGCACTTGTCCAGGAAATAATCAATAAAAGGTATACTCCGCAAGATCTTGAGAGAGAATCGTATAGTCTGCAAACGCAGATCTTTGATAACCGTCGGCGCAGTCCGCTAATTCTGGACTGGCTTTATTCACGACTAAGGCACGAAGATGAGGAGAAGATGAATAAAGGTGCTGAATCTTTAGTTCAAGAATTGATTCAAAACCCTTAGTCTAGGCGATCGCGGCGCAGCATAACAAATTGTTGCAGCGGCGGAATAGAGACGGTCAGTGGTGATGCCGCGGAATAGAGACGGTCAGTGGTGATGCCTAGGTATCTACCGTCGCTGAACTCAGTCGTTATGCCGCTTTAGTTACGGTCGGTAGCAGATGTTGAAATGCCTGCCGTAGCAGAGATCAAAATGCGCTAGTATCAAAGAGCACTTTTCCGGTTGCTCTGGCGTGGACTTCGAGATTATTAGCGATATCACAAAGGTTGAGGTGATTGCCACAGGAACAGGAATTCGTGATCGGGTACGATTGCGGAAGCAATATGGTTGAGGGAAGTGGAGAAAGTTGAAGGGTATTGCCCAAGTTCAGCTTCCAAACGGTATGCTACGGTTAGCGGAGATCCACTGGTATGAGGCTCATGGGGTCGGCAAAAAAGAGTTCAAGCTCAAGCTACCGTTTCTAGATTGACTATGAAAACCGAGCAAGTCCGATCAAATCAGTTCGCGGTATGCCTGAATAATGAAGGCTATAAAGCATCATTGGAAGTTGGCAAAATATACCGAGTGATTGTTGATGAGGAAGCAAGCAAAAACGGGCTGGTTCGAGTCATTGATGAGAGCGGTGAGGATTACGCTTTTTCTGCAAATCGGTTTTACCCGATTGAAGTGCCAAAGCCTGTAGAAGAGGTACTGCTAGCAGCGTGTTAGCGACAGCAGCACAACGCAATCGTTGTTCAGTGCGGTAGCTATAGTGTTTTAGTCTGATGGCATCGCGGACTTGATCTAACAGTTTTCGCTTGGGAGGATCTGAGGGCAGGGATTCCATGGAAACAGATGCAGCATAACACTCCGTTACTTTCGCACTATAACTCTTGTCAGCAAAGGCTTATACCCCTTTAGGGCTAAAGTGCATATCTGCTTGATTCTGTATAACATTCACTTTTTAAGGACTAAAACCCTTACCAGTTAAGGGTTTTAGTGAAATATGAAGTTTTGTATATGCTAGATCTAGCCATTTTTGACATCTCAATATTGATGTGCCAAAGTCCTGCCGAGGCTTGGTTATGGAGACTTCAGCTCCCCAAATCTTAGGTGTGTTGGGCTGCTGATCGCTGCCTAATCAATAGTTATGTGTATAATTAAACGCAACTCCATTGTTGCGAACATCAATGTTGCCATTAGCATCTAAAACGGAGGTGTGAGGTGAATCGAAGAGAATTTATTAAAATGTGTGGGTTGCTAGGGATATCTGTATCTCTAACGTCATGCAAGAGCGACAGTAGCTCGGTCTCCACACCGTCAAATTTTTCTGGGTCTGTGCTTATTATTGGTGCGGGTGCGGCTGGGCTGGCTGCTGGATATTTGCTTAATCAGAACGGCATAAGCTTCCAGATGCTGGAGGCATCCTCCACATATGGTGGCAGGATGAAACGCACGACCACATTTGCCGATTTTCCTATCCCGCTAGGGGCGGAATGGTTACATGTCTCAGAAAACGAATTAACGAAGATATTAAAGGCATCGTCATGGGAAAACTCTATTGAGCTTCAAGGTTATACAGGTCAAGAGCAAGTTGGGTATTTTGAGAATGGATTTCTAAACCTTTCGCCAATTTCTGACGCATTTGGCAGTGACTTTGAAGATAAAAAATTTATAAACTCCACCTGGTTTGATTTTTTTGAAGAATATGTTGCCCCGAGTATCCAGTCACAAATAACTTTTAACGCTCAGGTAGTGTCAATTGACTATACAGGAGACAAAATTATTGTCACTGACCATAATGGATTGCTTTACGAAGCTGACAAAGTCATTGTCACGGTGCCGTTGAAAATATTACAAAATGAGGTTATTAGTTTTAGCCCGTCCCTGCCATATAGCAAAATGGATGCTATCCAAGAGGCTCCGCTTTGGGGGGGGATCAAAGTGTTTATACGCTTCTCTGAAAGATTTTATCCGACTTACCTAACCTTTCCTGATAGTGAAACAAGTACTGGTCAACGTGCCTATTTTGATGCCGCATACGCCCAGGACACATCATTCAATGTGCTTGGGCTTTTCGCCGTGGGTCAGCAAGCAAAGCAGTATCAATTGGTTTCGCAAGAAGTTCAACTCGAATACATTCTTAACGAGTTAAACCAAGTTTTCGATGGTAAAGCCTCTCAAAATTATATAGATCATGTCGTGCAGAATTGGGATGATGAGCCATTTATTCAATCGGCATACCTAGCGGATATCGCACCGTCGAGTATTTCGAATGCTCTTTCCAGTACTATCGACCATAAGTTATATTTTGCGGGGGACTCGTACACGCAAGAAGAGGATTGGGGCGCAGTACACAACGCAACTCAAAGCGCTAGGCGTGTTGTAGAGGAAATCTTGAAGACCTAAGCTCTCGATGGAAAGACTGTCGTTTGATCACGAAACACATAACAATCACATGTACTCGGACAGCAAAAAGCGCCGCTCGTTCCTCGCTCTGCTTTTTACTGCCTGTGATGTGAGGCATTATGCCGCTTTAGTTACGGTCAGTGGCAGATGTTGAAATGCCTGCCGTAGCAGAGATCAAAATGCGCTAGTATCAAAGAGCACTTTTCCGGTTGCTCTGGCGTGGACTTCGAGATTATTAGCGATATCACCAAGGTTGAGGTGATTGCCACAGGAACAGGAATTCGTGATCGAGCACGATTGCGGAAGCAATATGGTCAAGGGAAGTGGAGAAAGTTGAAGGGTATTGCCCAAGTTCAGCTTCCAAACGGTATGATACGGTTAGCGGAGATCCACTGGTATGAGGCTCATGGGGTCAGCAAAAAAGAGTTCAAGCTCAAGCTACCGTTTCTAGATTGACTATGAAAACCGAGCAAGTCCGATCAAATCAGTTCGCGGTATGCCTGAATAATGAAGGCTATAAAGCATCATTGGAAGTTGGCAAAATATACCGAGTGATTGTTGATGAGGAAGCAAGCAAAAACGGGCTGGTTCGAGTCATTGATGAGAGCGGTGAGGATTACGCTTTTTCTGCAAATCGGTTTTACCCGATTGAAGTGCCAAAGCCTGTAGAAGAGGTACTGCTAGCAGCGTGTTAGCGACAGCGGCACAACGCAATCGTTAAATCTTATCAAGCTGGGAATGTGATGTTTTTGGAGACAATGCCTACTTTTCAACAACATTGGTAGGATCAGGGAGGTTTACCCGCTTTCCAAGAGCGCGATCGGGCTATGCTCAATCTGCCTGAGAGCCGCTATCATCGATAGAATGGGCACAAAGTTTTGGGTGAAGTAGCAATGACTGAGTTGCTTGAGCGTGGGATCGCCGAATTGAAAACTTTGCCGGCTGATGAGCAAGATGCGATCGCTGCTCGTTTACGTACCGAGGAGGGCACTATTGCTTAAAGGGGTGATCAACGTTGCGTTCAAGCCATGCACTAGGCTTATTGCTAAAATATTGGTGTAAAGTTCAACTCAGGTGCAATATGTCCCTAATGAGCACCCCAGGAAAATTCCAAGCAACCTCTCCTCTTCTACGCTGGGATGAAGCGGGGGGTATCCGTATTGGTTCGAGCCGAGTGACTCTAGATAGTCTACTCGCTGCATACCATAATGGCTCCACTCCTGAAGAGATCGCTATTCAGTATTCAGTTCTTCATTTAGAAGACATATACAGTGCGATCGCTTATTATCTAAACCATCGTCAGGAAATCGACAATTATTTAGAGCAGCGCAATCAAAAAGCCCAGCAACTCAGACAAGAACTTACTCAAAGGCATAACCTAGTCGATCTGAGGCAGCGCTTGCTTACTCGTCAGTCACAAAAAGAACCGAGATAAAATGCCCCTTCTAACTGACGAAATGATTTAGAACTATTGATTGGTTCTAGTGAACCTAAAGAATATGAGGGTCAAGTTCTTTTCATACCTTTCTCCTAAACCCCAGTCAAAGCCTAACTAAACCGTTAGTTGACATCCTCTCCCTGCAACCCTAACGGGGAATGCTAGTTCAGTGGCTAATCTTCCATGAGTATATTTACCATCAACAGTGTAACAGTGCCTTGAAAGGAAGGAAAGTGAGAAAAGAGGGTAGAACACTAAGACAATATCCATGCCCAGGAAGATTCGAGAGTTGAAAGCTCAGGTTGCCCATGAAGGATTTGTTTACTTGCCCAAGCGTGGCAAGGGTAGCCATGAACGTTGGCGACATCCTTTGATCGGAAAAACACTGACTATTCCAGGCAAGGATGGAGATGATGTGCCACTCTACCTAGAAAAACAACTAGAAAAATTACTTACTGCACTTGCAGAGTTAAGAGAGGACGGGGATTCATGAATCGATACAGTATGATTGTTCAGTGGTCTGATGAAGATCAGCTTTTCTTGGTCACAATTCCCGAATTTGCTGATCTTGTCGTGATGCCTTGCACTCACGGAAAAACTCGTGAAGAAGCAATTCATAACGGTGAAGAAGTCATAGAAATGTACTTGGAAGCTTGGCAGGCAGAAGGTCAAATGATTCCCGAACCCAGCACACTCCAAGTGGCTTGACGCTTTTGGTATAGCAAGCGAAGGTTCGGTGAGGACAATCTTTGCCGGAAAAGGGCAACCACCACTTCGACTATCGCTCAGTGACCAGGGATTGCCCCTACATAGTTTTTGTCCTATCTATACCTCCTAATTGCCATAATACAGAATTAGGTCAAAGTTCTTCATGAGAAAAAGCCCCCTAAACCCAAATGATGGTCGGGGGGCAATTGACGTTAAGGCGGGGTCTTAGCCCATTATCCTCTCAGCAAAATTCCATCTCGATGAGAGGACATGTAACTTAGTAGCGACCGATGCCTTGGCCGGGTTTGTAAACGATGAAGCTCACCGTTTGGCACTGTTTGATGTTGTCGAAACCCACCACGCGGATGTAGCAGTTGGAGTACTCAGAACGGCACTCACGAACTTCACTCAGCACATCCTGAGGCGTGGAGGCGGAGAACAGAGGCAGTTTCCACATAGTCCAGTGGTGGTCAGTGGGTAGAGGATTTTCCTCAAATTCAACCGCAGGAATGAAACCTTGGTCGAACATATATTGGATCTGGCTGACGATTTGTTGGTCAGTCAGAGGGGGAAGATAGGACAGAGTTTCGTAACGACGCTCTTTAGGCAGGGTTTTCATCAGAAATGACTCCTTGTTCTGTGACAAATGATCTTAATCAGGGACATCCCGACTCTCAGACTCCGGAGGCGGTGAGTCGTCTCGCGAAGTTGAAGCAGGGGAAGGTGAGCTAGGTTCAGCCGTTCGGGTCAGGCGTTCTAGGAGTTGGCGGCGGTGGTCTGTGTTGGACTGCTCAATTTGGGCCATCACCATACTCGGCAACAACTCCAAAATCGACTCCGCCAGATGAGCGCGCACCGTCAAGACTCGTAGCATGAGTTCTTTATTCTCCTGCATCAAGCCCTGTAAATACGCCTCACCATCCTGAACGCGATTCCCCGAAGAATACTCACTGAGCCAAAGGGCCAGGGAAGGATTGGTTTCTGAAAGCTGCTCGATAATCGTCCGAACCGCTTGATAGGTCAGGTAACTTTGCAGCACCTTGGCCGTATCGTTGGCGACTTTTTTCGGATACATCTAGGCTTTATCCTTCCCGAAACGCCTTGGCAGAGTTGGACTAGTGGTCATGAGCGCTCCTTAAGTAACGGGTCGCTCTTACCACTAGCAACTTAAGCGGGATTAGAGAGTATCAACCGCTTCATACTCGAACTTGATTTCTTTCCAAAGTTCGCAAGCCACGGCCAAGTCAGGAGACCATTTAGCAGCTTCGCGGATGATGTCGCCACCTTCACGCATGAGGTCACGACCTTCGTTACGGGCTTGAACACAAGCTTCGAGAGCCACACGGTTGGCGGTTGCACCAGGCGCGTTACCCCAGGGGTGTCCGAGGGTTCCACCACCGAACTGTAAGCAGGAGTCATCGCCGAAGATTTCCAGCAATGCGGGCATGTGCCAGACGTGAATCCCACCGGATGCCACAGGCATAACCCCAGGCAGGGAAGCCCAGTCTTGGGTGAAGAAGATACCGCGAGAGCGATCTTCTTCGACGAAGTCTTCACGCATCAGGTCAACGAAGCCCATGGTGATGCCTTTTTCCCCTTCGAGTTTACCGACGACGGTACCGGAGTGGAGGTGGTCACCACCAGACAGGCGCAGACATTTTGCCAGAACCCGGAAGTGAATCCCGTGGATTTTCTGACGGTCGATGACGGCGTGCATGGCACGGTGAATGTGCAGCAGCACTCCGTTGTCACGGCACCAACGAGCCAGGGTGGTGTTGGCGGTGAAGCCACCGGTGAGGAAGTCGTGCATGATAATGGGGGTGCCGATTTCTTTGGCGAATTCGGCCCGTTTCATCATCTCCTCAACGGTAGGAGCGGTCACGTTGAGGTAGTGACCTTTGATTTCGTTGGTTTCAGCCTGAGATTTCTCGATGGCTTCTTGAACGAACAAGAAGCGATCGCGCCAGCGCATGAACGGCTGAGAGTTGATGTTTTCGTCGTCTTTGGTGAAGTCCAAACCACCGCGCAGACATTCATAGACGGCGCGACCGTAGTTTTTAGCGGACAGGCCCAATTTCGGTTTAATGGTGCAACCGAGCAGAGGACGACCGTATTTGTTCAATTTGTCCCGCTCAACGGTGATGCCGTGGGGGGGACCTTGGAAGGTTTTAACCAGGGCAACCGGGAAGCGGATATCTTCTAAGCGCAGAGCTTTGAGGGCTTTGAACCCAAAGACGTTCCCAACGATGGAGGTGAGGATGTTGGTGACAGAGCCTTCTTCAAACAGATCCATCGGGTAGGCGACGAAGCAGAAGTACTGGTTGTCTTCGCCAGGGACGGACTCGATATCGTAGCAACGACCTTTGTAGCGATCGAGGTCAGTCAGTCCGTCGGTCCACACCGTAGTCCAGGTTCCGGTGGACGATTCAGCAGCAACAGCGGCAGCGGCTTCTTCTGCCGGAACACCGGGTTGGGGACTCATGCGGAAACATGCCAACAGGTCGGTGTCTTTGGGGGTGTAGTCAGGGGTGTAGTAGGTCAGGCGGTAGTCCTGCACACCTGCTTTATATCCAGCTTTCGCTTGTACCATATTCCTCGCTTTCTCCTTGGGTATCAGGGTTTCGTATAATTAACAACTATCTGCACGCTTCCTTCTCAAGACTGCCACGACAGGATGTCGTCTCTAATGTCTGGATTGTTTGCACCCATGCAAGACCCGATAGACGAGTGGCATGAGTGCGATCGGCGGTGAGATCGGTTGAGGTCACTTCCCGCTTGCGCGAGTCAGTGCTGGGTTAGGAACCAGTACCCAGACAACCAACAACGTCGGCGAAAGGCTCAACTCGGCCGACGCTTCGTTTCGGAAACGCAGTCGAATTTTTTTCTCGCGTTAATTTTGCGCGCTTGACGTGGGAAGTTTATGAAGCCAACAGTTCGGATTGAATGTTTCCTTACCAAAAGAGATCCTATCACGGATCGGATCCTTTTTTTTTAAGAGTTGACTGATTTTTCGGGCTATCCCCATTGCAATTTTTGGGGAGGCTGATTAGTTTGACTAATGCCTGTCTCGATGTAAAGAAATCTGACAGATGTTGAAGAAAAAAAAAGGCAATGCCCTCCCCCCCTGCCTGGGAAACGACAGGAGTCAGGTAGAGGGATTGACCTAAATCAGGATATGGGAATCGATCGCCGGGAGCGTCCTAGATATTTAGATAGCTCAGGGTCAAATCGTCGTCAAAATTCTGGATTTTATCCCCTAGGATGACTCTGAGGGATGAGCGGGGTTGGGGTTAGAAGGGGATTTCAAATGCTGAGCATGAGGAAACAGAGTTGTTAACATCTGATTCAGACGAACTTGTCCATAAATCAGTCGCTTGACGACAGCGGGATTGGAGTCGACAGCGACCTCTGATGCTTGGACGGATGGGTCAGGGTTAGAGTCAGGGGAAGTCGTCTCTTGCGGCTCGGAGGGTGACTCAGTGGACGCCGATGCGGATGCCTCGCCGTCAGTCTCTGAATCGGGCTGGGGAGCTTTTGACTCCGGGTCTTCGCGGGTTACGGACGACTCAGACGATTCCCCATCCCAGGGAGAGGGCATCTCTGAAGCGGGGGGCTGAGGTGCAGGGGTCTCCTGGTGGCTGGCCTCCTGAGAGCGACTGCGATCGCCCAAAACCGTCCCCGCCGCGACCACATCATCGGCCGCAATATCTTGATTAATAATTGTCGAAGCGGCTCCAATACTGGCATACGGGCCAACGGTACAAGCTCCGATCATCAAAACGCCAGCCCCTAAGTTGGCTCCCGCCTTAATACAAATATTGCCCTTGTGAGCATGAATCACAACACCTAACCCCAGACAAACTCCATCTGCAATGACGATGCGCTCGTCCGGTCCCGCTTGTAAAACAACTCCTGGAGCGATCGCCGCATTGGCATGAATGGTTACGTCTCCACTGACGAAGACATCCTCGCGCTCTAGGGGGGATATCGGTAGCGGTTGCATTGGGTTCTCGCGGATTATCAAACGTAGGGAACAGGTCAATCGGATGTGAACCGGTGTCCCTAATCAGTTCACTGAAGGAGAAGAGATGGCAGTGTTGAGACATCCGACCTACGGTCGCAGGCGGTCGTTACACTGCCATTTCGCTCTTCATGTGATCTGCCCTATCCCTTATGGGCGCTGAATCACAGTTTCCAGAACACGGCGTTTGGCGTTGGGGTCAATGCCAATCAAACGCACATACTCACCACTGTGTTCTTTCATGCAGGCCTCAAGGGCCGGAACCACATCCGTCATTTGAGAGCTGTCAATGGGGGAACAGCTTTTCCAGGATTGGGTCTTGAACCGTCGAGCTGTGGCGTGTTCAGTCCCGATGCGATAGCCCTGGGCCAGCAGCGATCGCACCTGATCGAGGGTATCGCGCTCGAGTTGGCTACTGGTCACAGTACGACCATTGCCATTTTTCTGAGCCTGATACTGGCTCACACTCGCGCCAAAGCCTTTACGGCCGCTGGTCGTGGCAGCACCATTGCCGTTACTCTCCGAACCAGGACGCTGAATAATGGTTTCACTGACCCGGCGTTTGGCGTTAGGGTCAATGCCAATCAACTGCACATACTCACCGGCATGATCGGCGACACAGGCCTCGAGTTGACTCAAGACCTGATTGAGCTGTTTGGACTCAATCGGAGCGCAGGTTTTCCAGGATTGGGTTTTAAAGCGGCGCGGGGTGGCATGTTCTGTCCCAATGCGATAGCCCTGAGAGAGCAGCGATCGCACTAATTCCACCGTCTCCCCACCGAGAGATCCCTGACCCGAGACCGAGCGAGCGCTTGGCCCCTGACTGGTAACGGCGGCGACTTTCTCAACCGCGCCTTTACTGGGGGGGGTCACGCCATCGGGCCGTTGCACAATGGCTTCGACCACCCGGCGTTTAGCAGCGGGGTCAATGCCAATCAACTGGACATAGTCACCCGTAGCTTCGGCCAGAATCTGATTCAGTTCCGAGATCGCCGTTTGAGGAGAACTCGATAACGTCCCCACCGTCAACCAGGATTTGGTTTTGAAGCGGCGAGCCGAGGCCCGTTCCACTCCAATCTGATACCCCGATTGCAGGAGTGATCGCACCTGATCAGCAGCACTGGCATCCAAACTGGCCCCAGCTCCCGAAGCCGCAGGACGAGCGCCATTGCCGCGACTGGCCCGATACGAAGACGTCCCGGAGGAGCTGCCCCCGCCAAGACTTGGGGTTTCTCCGGGACGCTGAACAATCATTTCGGTGACGCGCCGTTTCGCGTCCGGGTCAATGGCGATCAGGCGCACATATTCCCCTTGATACTCTCGCAAAATCGTTTCGATTTCCCTGAGCGCACCATCGGCGCGAGTGTTGGATAAGGTCCCGGCCGTGAGCCAAGACTTGGTTTTAAATCGGCGGGCATTGGCGTGTTCAATACCGATTTTGTAGCCCTGTTGGAGCAAGCGTTTCACTTGCCCGGTCACTTCATTATTTAAACTCATACTCCCTACTGACGTATCCTCAGATACAGCGATGTCCTTGCCGTCACCGTTACGATTTGCTCGAGTCGTCTGTTGTCGCGCAGAAGACTCACCCTCTGGGTTTGAGGATGAGGAGACCCCTCGCTGCAATGCGACATTCGCCTCAAGCAAATACTGTGCGAAATCCCGATCTACCGGTCGTACATCGGGCAGCCGATCCGCTTCGGCTTGGGTGGTAATGACCGATCCCGATGGCACATACTTCCCAGGAGGAATCTCAACATCCTGGATTAGGGTGTGCATCATCACCACCGAACCTTGACCCACCCGCGCATTAAACACCGTCGAACGAAAGCCGATGAAACAATCGTCTCCAATGTAGGCCGGGCCATGAACCAAGGCTAAATGGGCCACACAACTGTTGCGACCGATCCACACCGCGTATTCACGCTGGCGATCGCCCACAACCGTTGCACCGTTTAGCCCTTGAATAATGACTCCATTTTGAATATTCGCGTGATCGCCGATATAAAACGGCGACTCCGCGTCAGCACGAACCGAGGTTCCTGGTGCGATCGTCGCTCCTTCGCCGACGGTGACGTCGCCGATGACATTAGCAAACGAATGCACATAGGCGGTGCGATGTATCTTGGGTTCGGCAAGCTCCCGCTGGGGGGATGGAGCCGCGCGCTTGCGGACAACCATAACGAATTTCGATCCTCAATCAACTCAATGGACCCAACCCTGTTTTGGCCGAGCCGAAACAGACCTGGGGCAAAAATGGCTAAAAACTCTAGTTCCTAGGCAGCGACCCGTTCACGATTAGTAACAATCTTTTTTGTTATAAACCTGTCGGTTTTCTAAACTCACCGTATCGATAATGCCCACAGTTAGGGCATCAATCGGAGAATCCTCACGACCGGGTTCAACCCGAGCCGCACTGCCACGACTGAACAGAACCCATTCCCCAACTCCAGCACCCACGAGATCAGCGGCTACCTCGTACTCAGGGAGTAGCTCCCCCTCAGCATCCACCAGTTGTAAGACCAGGAGTTTTAACCCCCTCATCTTGTTTAACTTCTGGGTACTAACGACGGTTCCGCAGACTCTGGCAATTTGCATTATCTATGCTGGCTTAGCGGCTAATCGAGCGAGGCGAACCAATGCTCTCACGGAACTGTTCTACTGCTTCGGTGTAACGAATTGGCAGAACATACTCCAAGTTTTCATGAGGACGAGCAATGATGTGCGTCGAGAGCACCTCACCCCCATTGACTCGTTTCACGTTATCGGTGCCAGCGGCGATGGAGGCTTGCACCTCCGAGACATCGCCCCGGACAATCACGGTCACGCGACCTGAGCCAATTTTCTCGTATCCCACCAGGGTCACCCGAGCGGCCTTGACCATGGCATCAGCGGCTTCCACCACTGCCGGAAACCCGAGGGTTTCAATCATTCCTACGGCAATTGACATTGTTTTTTTAACTCCTGAAATAAATCATCATCCCAACTTAGACCTTGGACGTAAGGGTTACCCCTCTAGGCGATCATCAGCGCGATCGCCCGCCAACGTCCTGATCAGGCGTTTGCTTCGTTCGATTAGTAGGTGCGGAACTGATCAACTTCCTCGGTGTAGCGAATCGGCAGAACGTACTCCAAGTTCTCGTGAGGACGGGCAATAATGTGCGTCGACAGCACCTGTCCCCCATTGACCCGGTTGGCCGCATCAATTCCAGCGGAGACTGACGCTTGCACTTCCGAAACATCACCCCGGACAATAACCGTGACCCGACCTGACCCAATTTTCTCATAACCGACCAGGGTCACCCGAGCGGCTTTCACCATCGAGTCAGCGGCCTCAACCACTGCTGGGAACCCTAGGGTTTCAACCATTCCTACCGCAATTGACATGACGAGTATCGCTCCTTGAAAAAATACGCTTGACGCGCTTGAACTGCAAGTAACAGGGCGATCGCTCTCGGCGACCCCCAGTGAACGTGCCAAAATTTGGCTCGACAAACCTTCTGGCTGCCAGGATAGTTCCAGACCAAACCGCGTAGGCCCATGTCTTCCGACATGACTGTTGGCTTCTCTGCCTACGGGGTTGACCCCTGGGCTTGCCAGAAATTTCAGTCCAGCAAAATTTTGACGGGGAAGGCTAAATTATTCAATCCCAATACAAAGAGTAGGAAACTTTGGCTCCTTTGACAATATAAAGCAAGATGATATTTGCAAATCGGATAGTTTAATAAAAGTTAACTGAAGAGGCGGTCCCCCTGAGAGGCCCTCGGCCGGGAGATTCAATGGCGGGATCACGGACTCACTGCCCTATAATTGCTGTGTTGCCTAAAATTCTCTATTGTGCGAATGCCAAGGACGACGGCCCACAGCTCGCGCCTTCGCCCGACCCTCTGTATGTAGGGGCAATCCCTTGTGGTCGGTGAGCGATAGCTGAACCGTGGTTGCGCGCCTTCGGCTCAACTCTAAAGATGTTGTCAGACGTACTAGAACTCCCGATAAAATGAGTGGTTTTCTCCTACAGACCTGTTGGTTCGTGCCGTTATATGGACTCATAGGTGCCATCCTCACCCTCCCTTGGTCAGTAGGCATGGTTCGACGCACCGGCTCCCGTCCGGCCGCCTACCTCAACCTACTGATGACCTTGGTCGCCTTCCTTCACGGCTCCGCAGCCTACTTCCAAAGTTGGGGACAGCCCCCCCAGCAACTGGTCTTCTCCTGGCTCAATGCCGCCAATTTAGACTTATCTCTGGCCATCGAAATCTCCCCCCTCAGTCTTGGGGCTATGGAACTGGTCACCAGTATTAGTATCATTTCTCAACTGTATGCCCTAGGGTACATGGAAAAAGACTGGTCCCTCGCCCGTTTCTTCGGGCTGATGGGCTTCTTTGAAGCCGCCCTGAGCGGCATCGCCCTAAGTGACTCCCTACTGCTGAGTTACGGTCTCCTAGAAATGCTCACCCTGTCCACCTATCTCTTGGTGGGCTTTTGGTATGCACAGCCTCTGGTGGTCACCGCTGCCCGAGATGCCTTCCTCACCAAACGGGTCGGTGACATTCTCCTGCTGATGGGGTTAGTGGCCCTATCGAGCTACGGAACCGGCTTAACCTTCAGCGAACTCGAAGCCTGGGCCGAAACCAACCCCTTACCCTTCTGGACTGCCACCTGGCTCGGTTTAGGACTCATCGCCGGCCCCATCGGCAAATGCGCCCAATTTCCCCTGAACCTCTGGCTGGATGAAGCCATGGAAGGGCCCAGCCCAGCCTCCATCATGCGGAACTCGGTGGTCGTCTCCGCTGGCGCCTATGTTCTGATTCGTCTGCAACCAGTCTTTACCCTATCCCCAGTGGTCTATGACGCCCTAATCATCATCGGAACCATCACCGCCATTGGTAGTTCCCTGATGTGCCTGGCTCAAATTGACCTGAAGCGGGCCCTCTCCCATTCCACCAGTGCCTACATGGGATTAGTCTTTATCGCTGTCGGGTTAGGACAAGTCGATATTGCCTTACTCCTGCTGCTAACCCATGCGATCGCCAAAGCCCTACTCTTTTCCAGCGTTGGCTCCATCATCCTGGGCACAAATAGTCAAAATATCACCGAAATGGGCGGTCTTTGGTCACGGATGCCCGCCACCACCACCTCGTTTGTCGTGGGGTCTGCCGGGCTGGTGTCTATCTTACCCCTGGGGACGTTTTGGACCTTCCGCCGTTGGGTGAATGGCTTTCAGGAAGTCCCTGCCGGCTTAGTGATAACCCTATTACTGGTGAACTTCTTGAACGCGGTGAGTCTAACTCGGGTGTTCCGCTCCGTCTTCCTAGGAGAGCATCAAGCGAAAAGTCGCCGCAGCCCCGAGGCTCCCTGGACCATGGCGGTTCCTATGGTGTCCCTGATTGTGGTCACCCTAATGGTTCCTTTAATGTTGCAACATTGGCAGTTGCTCCTGACTTGGGATGGTCCCTGGGCGTTCTCTAACAATCCCCTGATTCAATTTGGCAGTCCCTTACTGATTGTGAGCGGGGTGCTGGGGGTCATCGTTGGCAGCCTGATCCGCCTAGAACGCACCAATGCTCGTTCTCAGAAGCTATCAGTACGCTTCTGGCAGGATCTGCTGGCCTACGACTTTTATATTGATCGGGTCTATCGGGTTACCGTAGTCGCCTTTGTCTCTGGTTTTTCTCGTTTAGCCTCGGGCTTCGATCGCTATGTTGTCGATGGTGCGGTCAACCTAGTCGGTTGGGTCGCCATTTTCAGCGGTCAAGCTCTCAAATATAGTATTTCCGGTCAATCCCAATCCTATGTCTTGACCATTTTGACCGCCACGGGCATCCTTGTCTTCCTCGCACTGTGGGGACCCTGGTAAGTCCGTCTCCCCTCCTTGACCTGATTGTGCTTTGAAACCCCAACTTTAAGAACTACGCATGTTGAGTGCATTACTCCTGATTCCCTTAATTGCGGCAATACTCATTTGTCTGTTACCCCAGTCGCTTCCCTCATCCCGCTTTCGTAGCATCAGCTTCGTGGTATTGACGATTATCTTCGGGTTGAGCTTGGGCCTGATGGTCAACTTTGACCCCTATGTGGGAGGAATGCAGTTTACTGAGCAAATGCCTTGGGTCGATTGGCTGGGGCTAAGTTACCATCTGGGAGTCGATGGCATCTCATTGCCCCTGATTATTCTTAACCAACTCCTGACGGCGATCGCCATCCTCAGTAGTCCCGACAAACTAGAACGGCCCCGCCTCTACTACGCCCTAATGTTGGTGCTTAATCTCAGCGTCACGGGTGCCTTCCTCTCCCTGGATTTGCTCCTGTTCTTCATTTTCTATGAACTCGAACTCATCCCCCTCTATCTCCTGATTGCCATTTGGGGTGGGGCCCGGCGCAACTACGCCGCTACTAAATTTCTCCTCTACACCGCCACCTCCGGCATCTTTATCCTGGCAGCGTTCTTAGGCTTAGTTTGGCTCACGGGGGCCTCGACTTTTGACTATACGGTCTTAGCCCCCGGCGCGTTACCCATGGGCAGTCAGTTGATTTTGCTGACGGGGTTATTCATCGGCTTTGCCATCAAAATCCCCATCTTTCCCTTCCATACCTGGCTCCCCGATGCTCACGTCGAGGCCTCAACCTCGGTTTCGGTTCTTTTGGCCGGTGTGTTGTTGAAGTTGGGAACCTATGGCTTACTGCGCTTCTGTGTGGGGATGTTGCCGGAAGCCTGGTCCGTGGCGGCTCCGGTTTTAGTGATCTTTGCGGTGATTAGTGTCCTCTATGGGGCCCTGACGGCAATTTCTCAGCAGGATATGAAAAAGATGGTGGCCTATTCCTCCATCGCGCATATGGGCTATATCCTCCTGGCGGCGGCCGCAGGAACCCACCTGAGTCTGTTGGCGGCGATCGCCCAATCAGTCAGCCATGGTCTCATCTCTGCCATGTTATTTCTCCTGGTGGGGGTTGTGGGCAAGAAAACCGGAACCCGGGATATCGATAAACTCTGTGGCCTACTCAACCCAGAACGAGGCCTACCGATTATCGGGAGTTTGATGATTGTGGGGGTGATGGCCAGTGCCGGTATCCCCGGAATGGTGGGATTTGTCTCAGAATTTCTGGTCTTCCGGGGCAGTTTCCCGGTGTTCCCGGTTGCGACGCTCTTGTGTTTGGTGGGAACCGGGCTAACGGCGGTCTATTTCTTGCTGATGGTGAACCGAGTGTTCTTCGGCCGTCTCTCGGATACGGTCATGAACTTACCCCCCGTGCAATGGGGCGATCGCGTCCCCGTCTTAGTGCTGACGGTTTTGTTAGTGGTGTTTGGCGTACAACCGAACTGGTTAGTCCGTTGGAGTGATGCGGATGCGGCGCGACTGGTTCCCCCGGTAGCGGTAGTCCAACTCTCCTCAACGGCAGACGTACCGCCGTTTCCCTCAGCTAATTAGAGGCAAAAGGCGAGGAATAGGGAACAGGGAACAGGGAACAGGGAACAGGGAACAGGGAACAGGGAACAGGGAACAGGGAACAGGGAACAGGGAACAGATACCCCCCTCCCCTTCTCCGTATCCTCTGTGACCGAAGTAGTCTGCCTACTGCCTACTGCCTACTGCCTACTGCCTACTGCCTACTGCCTACTGCCTACTGCCTACTGCCTACTGCCTACTGCCTTTTTCCCCCTACTGTTAACTACTGATTTCATGGTTAGTACTCCTATTGCTCCCTCAAATCATCCCCTGGCCGAGTATATCCACCGTCTAGAACAGGGACAAGCATTACTCCAAGACACCCCAGAGAATGTCTTGGAAGTCGTGGGGATTCTCAAAAGCTATGGTGTGGTGCTTGATGCCTACTCCAATAATCTGATTTATATTGCCCAGGAACAGTTTTTGGTGCTGTTTCCCTTCTTTAAGTATTTCAATGGCGAGGTGACCCTCTCGAAACTCTTGCGCTTTTGGTGGCACGATCGCATTAACTACGAGTATGCCGAATACTGTATGCGATCGATGCTCTGGCATGGAGGCAATGGGCTTGACACCTATCTCGACAGCGACGAGTTCACCCAGGCGGCAGAGGCGGCCATTCAGGCGAAAGTCCGCAATAACCCCCTCTTGTCACTGTTACATCGCCTTTTCCCGGATTTCTTGCCCGAACAAGTGCGCATGTCTTGCTACTACAGCGCCCTGGGACAGTTCTGGCGAGTGATGAGTGATATCTTTCTGGAGTTGAGCGATCGCTATGATGCCCAGGAGATTCGCTCCATTCCCGATGTGGTGAAACATATCCTGGACGGTTTGGTGGCAGATGCGAGTCGCCCCATTACTTACTCAGTGGAGATTAAGGGGCAATCCTATGACCTCATGCCCAAGTCCCTGGGGTTAACCTTTCTTATGGATACCGCTGTTCCCTATGTGGAAGCGATTTTTTTCCGGGGCACTCCCTTCCCTGGAACGGTCTCCTATAACGCCCAGGCCTTCCAAATTCCCGACGAACAGGGCGATTTTACCTATGGTGCGCTCTATGCAGACCCCTTACCCATTGGTGGGGCCGGGATTCCTCCCACCCAGTTGATGCAGGATATGCGCCATTTCCTCCCGGAGTATCTCCATGAGGTCTACCGGCGTGGCACCCGTCAGGAGGATGATATTCGGGTGCAAATTTGTGCCACCTTCCAGAAATCCATGTTCTGCGTAACGACGGCGGCAATCCAAGGGTTGGCCCCTCATCCCTTGACGACCACTGATCCGCAGCAGCAAGCAGAGAATCGGAGCTATTTAGAGACTTGGATGAATCGCTTTCTCAGTTCCCGGATTCGGGAAGCGAATGCTTAGGCCGGGGATTCCCTATGACTCGGCATCTCGGTCCGCTTGAGGAAGCCAGAGGACAAAACTACTGCCGCGATCGCTCTCGAAACAATGATCAGGATGTTGGGGGGGACTGGTGACCCAAATATCTCCTCCCATCTGACGCACCAAATCACGGGCGATCGCCAGTCCCAAACCAGTCCCAGGAATCTCGCCCTGAGCTTGCACCCCTCGGAAACGCCGCTGAAAGAGCTTGGCTTGGTCGTCCGGGGGAATCCCCACGCCACTATCACTAATGGTCACCGCCACTCCATCCCCTAACTCGGGTTGAAATGAGGGACGTACGTCGACAGCAATTTCTCCCCCGGCTGGGGTGTATTTCAAAGCATTATCAATTAAGTTGCCCGCCGCTTCTACCAGGGAGCGGCGGTTTCCTTGAATGGCTGGCAAGTTGTCACAGCATTGAACCGTTAAATCCAAGTGACGCTCCTCGGCGAGGGTGGCGGCGGAACTGAGGAGGGGGTCGAGGATATCTCTGAGATTAAGGCTGCCGTTGAGGTCTTGGCGGCTGGGCAGGAGAGGTAAGGCTGAGGGAGTGGGGGTAGGAGGTGCTTCTGAGCTGGGTACAGGCTGCTCTTCTGAGGCTTGGGGCAGCAGAAAGGGTTCGGCATCGATCGCCCCTCGGAAGTCCTGGAAGAGATCCTGAAGTCGGTGACTCTCTCGGAGAATGCTATCGGCATAGGAGCGACGGGGGTCATCACTGGGGAGTTGTTTCACCAACAGCTTGCCGAAAATCTGCAAGGCCGTTAGGGGATTACGAAACTGATGCAACCAATCATGCAATAGGTTATGTTGCTGGATTTGCAGTTGTTTCTGCTGACGGTAACTGCGTTCGGTCCATTGCTGTCGCTGTTCCATCAGGCAGGCGAGGGCGATGGTATGGGCAATCTGCTCCACCAGGCTGCGATCGCCATCGCTCCAGGGTTCATTAGCTCGGGCAGTCACCAATAAACCTACGGCGATGTTGTCGTGCATAACGGGCATCACCAGTTGATAGCTTTGCGGGCCCTCGTCGTCTTCCAGAGGCAGATCCTCGGCCTCGTTGCCGTCTTCTCCCTCCCGGGGCAAGAGCTGCTTTCGTTGCCCCCGAGATGAGAGGATGACCGTTTCGGGGTTGTCCGGTTCGGCCGAGCGCAGTTGAATCTGGGGGCCATGCTGGCGATCGCTACGCACGGAGACTTCATCCCAGGCCACGCGACGATCGGGCTTGGCAATGGCAGGAACCAGTTTATGGTCATTCCCCCCAAGAAAGGTCTCCGCTAGATAAACCACCACCGGGGAGGCCCCCAAGGTATTCTCCAATAGTGCCACTTGTTCCTGGCACAACAACATCAATTCCGAACTCATGGGTTTTCCTCGGCATCGCATCTTGACAGTCATCCTGGGGTTGAAGCCGTCGCTGCGTCCCCCAATCCATCAGCCTCAACCCCAACCTCTTTCCCCCAAACCCGTAGGTTTCTGAGATGTTTGTTAATTTTTGTTACGGACTAAACGGGGGGAAGAATGCCGGAAGGTATTTCTGTACGGTGAATAGACGCTTAAAAATAACTTATAGAATTTGGGCAAAGGAGTTGAAAATCTTGTCAAGATCTGATATATTTTGCTCGGTTTTGGTAGCTATCACTACAACCCGTCGGCAAACAGAGGAGGTAATACACCTTGGCAAGAAGACGCAAGAGAAAGAGCCGTCGCCGTCAAGAAGGACGAAGAATCTTAGAACACGTGCCTCAGTATAGTATTGAGAGCGGTCAAGATAAACCCGTCACGGCTGCACGTAAGTATATCAAATCTGAGCAAATTGCGCCTCCGGCACTACTTTTAGTCAAGCGCAACGAGCATACGACCGATCGCTATTTCTGGGCGGAGAAAGGTCTCTTTGGCGCGCAATACGTCGAAGAGAACCATTTTCTGTTCCCCAGTTTGCGGTTAGTGATTGAACAGCAGGAGAAAATCCAGGCGGCAACCACCAGTTCGTAAGCCAGTCCTAGGGCGGCTTTAGCAAGGTTCCCCTAGGACTGTGGCCTCTTGGCCCTCGGTTTGCTTTCCCGAGTATTACTCGCCTGGCGGCTTCGGCTGCAAGTTTGGCATGGCTCGCTGGAGAGCCGCCAACTCGTCCCGATGCCCAACAATTGTGACAAAACTTCCCTCGGCGTTTCGCATGGGGGAAGTTTTTTGCTCCTCTTCCACCGTCACCAACACCTGTTCCCGGCGATTGGCCCGTTGCCAATAGAAGACCCCGGCTAAGGGAGAGAGGAACACTAGGGCGATAATGCCTTGGGATAGACTAGGAATAAGAGTGGCCAACACCAACGCCACACAGAGAAAGCCAATGGCCGCCAAGAAACTCAGGAAAATGGCGAGGAACCAACTGGCCCGCACCTCCCCCTCGAAGGTGACGCGGTTCTCTTGGGGGTCGAATCCTGCCACTCGATAGCGACGTTCATATAAGTAGTCTTTTAACTGACGTGAGAGCCACTCTGGGGGGCGATCGCTCGCCAAGGATAGGACTTCCGTGCGGTCCTTCACCGAGGCCCGGATAAAGAAAAATAGCCCAACAGCCATCAAGAGAGTGGGAATGGCGATCGAGTTTAAGGAGAGGGTATCCATTGATGCTGACCTAGACTTTACATAATTTTACGATCTGACGGCTTTCCCTGCCAGTCGATACCGCCAATCGGGTTTGGGGCGCAAAGGACATAGAATACAATGTAGGGTAAGGGTCTTCGTTTCGACTCCCGAGTGTTGGGAAGGGCCAGTATCCGGCTTACCCCCAGAGACCACCTAGTCCATCCACCTTGGTCACCGACTATGGCATTCTAGGGGGCAATTCTGAACCACTCACCTGCATAAAACCCATGGAGTTATCCGCCATGTCAACTCCCATTATCCTAGTCCAACCGACCTTAGCCCAGGCTCCCCCTGAACCGGGAGCGGCTGACGGTTCCTCTCCTCCCATTCTTTGGATGGGGGTTTCGGGGTTGCTGTTGGTGAGTACGATCGCCGCTGGGTTGGCCTACAAAACCACCAAGGACAAACTCGGTAAAAAACTGCGTACTGAAGAATTCAAAAACCGAGAGCTTCATAAAAAATATAAGCGGGCCATTGACACCATCAGCAAGATGGAACGCAACCCCGACTTAATCCACTCCCGAGAGTTTAACCTAGACTATCTGCGGATGCGGATGGAAGAAGAAACCTTCCACTTCGGCATTGTCAACCAAATTAAGGTCAAGGTTAAGAGTAAAATTTCTGTGGCCCTGCGTCCGAGCGCCGAAAACCGAGGCACAGGGCGACAGGTGAACGAAACCTTCGATGTGGAATACGAAACCGGCAGCGGTGCCAACATCAAAAAACGGGTCTTGTTCCGCATTCAGATTAAACTGACCAAGCTGCCGACACAGCCCACGAGTGCCACCATCAGCCAAATTATCGACTGTATTGAGACCTATCTCAGCCCCGCAGGAGATAACGATACCTGGCAACCGGCGTTGCAGGGTCGTGTGGCTTATATCCACTGGGATCAGACGGCTAAACCGACCCCTCTGTTAGTTCTCGAACAAAGTAATGAGGGGGTCAACGTCACCTTCCGCACCACTCGCAGTAATGCGGCTGGGGCACCGCCGAGCAGTTCTCGGCCCAGTTCAGCTGCGTCGGCGGGAGGACAAGCACGAACTCGTCCGACCACCACACGCCCTAAAACATCCCGTCCCAGCACCCGTCCAACGACGACCCGACCCACCACCACCCGACCAAACCGGGGCAGTTCAGGGTCATCTAAAAGTCGCCGTTCAAGCCGTAGTACCCGGCCGTCCTAAGAGAAACGGGGGGGCAGTTCAGCCGTTGGATTCATATCTCAAAGGGCAAGGGATCATCCCCTGCCCTTGGTTTTAGGTCCAGGAAAGATAGGGAAGCTGGCTGGCCCGATCGCGAACAGCATCAATTTGCGTGACCAACTGACCGCAACTATCCCAGAGTCCCTCCATGAAGCTTTGACGGGCCCCCTCGGGCATGGAGACGCTGAGGGTTAACCCATCACTTCCCTGAATTTGCAGAGTCCCTAAATCCAGGGTGAGAGTGAGTTGAGGGTTGTTGGCGATCGCCCTTTGCAGAGATTTAACATCTTCGCTGTCAGCGGTGACACAGGGAACCCCCATGGCGACACAGTTGCCGAAGAAAATTTCCGCGAAACTTTCCCCTACTAGGGCTTGAATTCCCCAGCGATTAATGGCTTGGGGTGCGTGTTCACGACTCGACCCACAGCCAAAGTTGGCATTCACCACCAGGAGACTGGCTCCTTGATAGACCTCTTGGTCAAAGGAGTGTTTTCCGGCCATCTGATGGCGATCGTCTTCAAAGGCATGGTCACCTAGGCCATCAAAGGTAACGCAGCGGAGGAAACGGGCGGGAATAATGCGATCGGTGTCGATGTCGTCACCGGTTAAGGGAATCCCGCGTCCGGAAATTTGTTGAATTTGGCTCATGATTTAAGAGGGCAAAAGGCAAGAGGCAAGAGGCAAAAGGGAGAATCACGTCAGTCACAGAGGACAGGGAGGAGGAGGCAAGGGGTGGGGAGATATGGCTCTTAGTCAATCCAGTTGCGAACATCGGCTACGGTGCCGTGGATGGCGGCGGCGACGACCATGGCTGGACTCATGAGGAGGGTGCGACCGGAGGAGGAGCCTTGACGACCTTTGAAGTTACGGTTGGAGGAGGAGGCACTGATCTGATCCCCCTGTAACTTGTCGGGGTTCATGGCTAAACACATCGAACAGCCAGCATTGCGCCATTCAAACCCTGCCTCTGTGAAGACTTTATCGAGGCCTTCGGCTTCGGCTTGGCGTTTGACTTCCTCGGAACCGGGAACGACAAAGGCTTTAATGCCATTGGCGACTTTGCGACCTTGGGCAAACTTGGCGGCTTCCCGTAAGTCGCTGAGGCGGCCATTGGTACAACTGCCGATAAAGCAAACATCCACTTTCGTCCCTTGGATCGGTTTGCCGGGGGACAGCTGCATATACTGATAGGCTTCTTCGGCGATCGCGCGATCGCTCTGAGGCAGACTCTCGGGGGTGGGGATTGTTTCATCCACGCCAATCCCTTGGCCTGGGGTAATGCCCCAGGTAATGGTGGGGGGGATGTCCTCGGCCTGGAAAACAACCACATCATCATACTCGGCATCCGCGTCACTGCGGATATTGTTCCACCAAGTTACCGCTTCCTCCCACTGCTCTCCTTTGGGGGCAAACTCACGGCCCTGGATGTAGTCATAGGTGGTTTGGTCGGGGTTGATATAGCCGCAACGAGCGCCCCCTTCGATGGACATATTGCAAACGGTCATCCGTTCTTCCATCGTCATCTGCTCAAAGGTCGTCCCGGCATATTCATAGGCGTAGCCGACCCCACCTTTGACGCCCAGCTTGCGGATAATGTGGAGAATCACATCCTTGGCATAGACCCCCGGACGCAATTGACCATTGACCTCAATGCGGCGCACCTTGAGTTTGTTCATGGCCAAGGTTTGGGAGGCCAATACATCGCGAACCTGGCTGGTGCCAATGCCGAAGGCGATCGCCCCAAACGCGCCGTGAGTGGAGGTATGGCTATCTCCGCAAGCGATGGTCATCCCTGGCTGAGTTAGTCCTTGTTCGGGAGCGATAACATGGACAATTCCCTGACGACCGGAGCCGACATTGTTGAAAGGAATCCCATATTGCTTACAGTTATCCTCAAGGGCTTGAATCATCTCTTCAGCCAGGACATCGCTAAAGGGACGGGCCTGATTTTCCGTGGGGACGATGTGATCCACCGTTGCCAGAGTTCGCTCAGGAAATGGGACTGTTAGGCCCCGTTCCCGCAACATGGCAAAAGCCTGAGGGCTGGTGACTTCGTGAATCAGATGTAGCCCGATAAATAATTGTGTTTGTCCTGACGGCAATGCCCCGACACGGTGCGTTTGCCAGACTTTATCGAATAGTGTTCCCTTACTCATTACGGGCAGCGTTTTTGTGGTAGGCGTAGTCTTCGATTTTATCGCAAATCCCGGCGCAATTGATAGGGAAAAATCCCCCGACTGGCGTGCCGGATCGGGGGTGGAGGAGGTGAATCAAAGGCAGCACGCCAGTCTTAAAGCCTTAGAGGTCTGGGGCTTGGATGACTGTGGCCACCGTGGGAACCTCCGTCGTTGCTGATTGCAAGACTGGGGATTTGATGACCGCATCATTAGCCAAGGTAAACAGGGGATTAGAGAGAATCCCCGCCACCGAGGTAAAGACTAATGCCACCACTAATCCCACCTGTAGCGGCCGCATTCCCGGCAAATTCCAGCGAACCTCGGGATAATTGCGCACAACATCAGACATTTCCTGGGGTTCTTTGACCACCATCATCTTGACGACGCGAATGTAGTAGTAAATCGAGACCACACTGGTGACTAATCCCAACAGGACTAGGCCATAGAGTCCCGCTTGCCAACCGGCCCAGAAGAGATAGATTTTGCCGAAGAAACCCGCTAGGGGGGGAATCCCACCGAGGGACAACAGACAGATGCTTAAGCCGAGGGTGAGGAGGGGATCTTTCTGATAGAGTCCGGCATATTCACTAATGCGATCGGTTCCCGTCCGTAAGGAGAAGAGAATCACACAGGTGAAGGCTCCCAGGTTCATAAACAGGTAAACCATGAGATAGAACATCATGCTGGCATAGCCGGCATCGGTTCCCGCCAGGAGGCCAATGGTGACGAATCCCGCTTGGGCGATGGAGGAGTAGGCCAACATCCGTTTCATGCTGGTTTGGGCCAGGGCCACGACATTTCCCAAGACCATACTCAGGATGGCCAGGGCCGTAAAGACAAAATGCCATTGATCCGTCATCGAGCCAAAGGCGGTCACCAGTAAGCGAATGGCGATCGCAAATCCGGCGGCTTTTGAGCCAACGGAGAGGAAGGCCACCACGGGCGTGGGAGAGCCTTCATAGACATCAGGTGTCCATTGGTGGAAGGGAACCGCCGAGATTTTGAAGGCAATACCGGTAATCGTAAAGACCAGGGCGATCGCCATGCCAATTGCCTGAGAGTCGGGGCTATTGGCGATTACAACGGCAATTTCATCGAGTTGGGTTTGTCCACTGGAGAGTCCGTAGAGGAGGGATACTCCATAGAGGAAGACTGCCGAACTCGAGGCTCCAATCAACAAGTATTTTAGGGCCGCTTCATTGGAGCGGGTGTCCCGTTTCATATACCCCGTCAGCAGGTAGGAGGAGATACTGAGAGTTTCGAGGGCCACAAACACCGTAACCAGTTCATTGGCCCCCGCGAGAAACATCCCGCCAAGGGTGGCTGTCATCAAAATGGCGATAAACTCCGCCAGGGAGGTTCCACTTTGCTCCACATAGCGAACCGACATCAGCAGCGTGACAGCCGTGGACAGGGCAATAATGCCGCGAAAGATCAAACTTAAGGGGTCACTATTGAAGGCCCCTAAAAATCCTAGGGGAGTGGGGTTATCCCATTGCAGGGCCAGAGCAGCCACAGCAGCTAACAGACCGACAATCGCCACATAAGGCGTCCATTTGGCGGATTTGCGGCCGCTGATGAGATCACCAATGAGGACGAGCAGGAGGGTTGTCAGAACGATGCCCTCTGGCAAAATCGTCTCAGCATTGAGCTGAGAGGCAAGGTTGGCAACATCCATAGACGTTTTAAGATTAAGGTTTATTAACAGTATCGTCCCACACTGACCGGAAAGTTAACAGTCTGGGAGCTTTTAGGGAGATCTTCGGGTCAGCAGTCGAGAACTATTGACGTGATCACGGAGAGAGACTCCCGGTTGATTGTATCTCAGGGAACAGCCAAGGGGGAATGGTTTTTCACGGCGATCGCCCTAGGGGCAAGCTCCAAGGGGGGCCACAATCCATGCCAAGATAGCAGAGTATCCCCGACCATTTTGATGGATGACCCTCATGGACTGGACGATTCCCCTGCATAGGCAACAATTGGACTTTATTAAACGCTTGCAAGAACTGCGCCAGAGTCCAGGTTCCCCCTTACTCCTGAATCACGGTCATCCCGGGGTGTGGTCAGAACAGGTGACAATTGGTGGCGATCGCCTCAGTCAGATTCGCTCCCACTGTCGTCAACGCATCCTCTCGTCAGATCCAACGGTGTCCGTTAACCAGTTGTGGGAACAGTATCTCTTAGAGGAGTTAGCCAACACCGCCGTCACCCTAATTTGGTCTAAGGGACTCAACCCCATTGAGGAGACCCCCAATCACTTTTATTGGCGCGAGGAAGGGTCAACCCCTCAGGCTTGGGTTCCGCGAGTTCAGGTGCTGGCGGTGTCGGGGCCAGCCACCTCTGATTTAATCCGTCCTGAGGAGGTCAATGGCTGCGATTTACTGATTTGGGTGGCCGTTGAAGAGTCTCTTGACGATGCCTATCAGGACTATCACCCAATCATTTTAGGCTTCTTGCCCAGCGATCGCCTGCCCCCCCAGGGGTCATTCACCTTAGACCATCTCTGGTATGGGGGAGGGTTAGACGGCTATATCCAACTGGCCCAACCCCAGCCACCCCGTTCCTTAGATACCTGGCTTCTGCCCCTGATGGGCGGCTCCAATTATACTTATCCCGTGGCGATCGCCGCCGATGGCAAAACCTTAGCCACCACCAGTTATGATGGCCGCTTAAAACTCTGGCGTTTTCAGGAGAGCCAACTGCAAGAGGTTCTGGGGGGCCGCAGTTGGTCCACCACCCCCTCCAACTTAAACTCAGAAGGGCAAACCCTATCGACCCAGGATACTGATAGCATTTATCGCACCTGTCACGCCCCCAATGGTCAACTCCTGCGATCGTTGCCGGGCCTAGCTAGTGGTGTGACTACCATTTTGCTAGATGCCTCCGGGAAATGGCTGATTTGTGGCGGGCAAGAAGGGACCATTGCGATTTGGCAAGTTGAGACGGGGCAGAAACAGCAGTCCTTTCATGCCCATGATGGCGCCGTGCGTTTTTTAGCCATTTCCACCCCCGGAAATACCTTTGCTAGTACCGGGACCGATCGCCGCCTTCGGGTTTGGCAATGGCAAGACAATACAGCCAGCCTAATCTTCTCCAAAGTTCGGGAGGGCATCTCCAGCATTACCCTATCCCCTGATGGCTCTCAAGTGGGCTGTGGCTTGCAAAATGGACAGGTGGATGTTTGGGATGTCGCCAGTGGAAACCTCTGCTATCATCTCAACGCCCATTCCGGCCCCGTGCGATCGCTGGCCATCAGTGAAGAGGGCACATCCCTCGCCAGCAGCAGCCTAGAACGAACCTTAAAACTTTGGAAAACCGACACCGGAAATCTAGAGGGATTGCGTACTGGACAAACTGACCCTCTGATTTCCCTATTACCCTATGGTGATGGCTCTTGGATTGAGTTAAATCTCTTTCAAGGAGACCCTCCAAACTGGACAACTTGCCAATAAGACCAAAGATAGAGCCGCTGTAAACGACTCAGCCCTATAATTAGAAGCTGAAGCCCAAAATTTTCAGCGCATGACCAGCCACGAGACTCTCAATGATCTGCCCGCCACCGCAATCCGAGTCTTGATTTCTGGACGAGTTCAAGGGGTTGGCTTCCGGTATTCCACGCAACAGAAAGCGCGAGAACTGGGGGTGTCTGGATGGGTTCGCAACCGCCGCGATGGTTCAGTTGAAGCCGTTTTTGAAGGTGCGCCTACCTCCGTTCAAACTGCCATCGCCTGGTGTCATCACGGGCCAGCGATGGCAGAGGTTAATCATGTCGAGACCTTCCGGGAAGCGACCCAGGATTTATGCCAATTTGACATCTGGCCGACGACCTGAGCCTCCCCATGCCATCGGCACGACAAGGCAACTTAGTCAGCCACAGAGCCAAGAGTGAACCGAAGCCAGCGGGCCGATCTGACATTTTAAAATCTGTCAACCCCCCACTGTGCGACTTTTGAATCTTCCATTAGGCTAGAAGAAGAGGTGAGATTAGCGGTCTATTCTATGACCTCACCCCTGGCCCCGATTCACTTGTCATCACCGTTCCTCTACCGCCCTTACCGCTCATGGCTTCCCTTGCGCGTAAAAATCTCCTTGAGGATATCCCTCGCTTCTTGATTGCCCAAGCCGGAATCGTCTTTGCGGTCACCCTTGTGACTGTGCAGATGGGGATTTTTCGCGGATTTCTCAAATCAACGGCCTTAATTCCCGAGCGCTCTGAAGCGGATATTTGGATCTCCTCGGAAGAGATGGTCTATTTCGAGTTAACGCCATCCCTTCCCGTTGAACTTCTCTTTCAAGCTCGGGAAGTCGAGGGAGTTGCCCTCGCAGAACCCCTACTCTTGCCTCCAGGACAATGGAATGGGCCTGGAGGAACCATCGCCCCCTTACGCCTGATTGGCTTCGATCCCGGAGGCGAACTGTTTTCTCCTTGGAACCTCACCCAAGGGAGTCTCGCGCGACTGCAAACTCCCTACACCATTATTGTTGATGACTCCCAGCTTGACGCATTGAACTTAGAGGGACTCGGCGATCGCGGGATGATCAACTCGTTGCCCGCTGAGGTGGTGGGAGTGACTGAGGGGACCCAATCGATCGCCTCTAGCGTATTTGTTTTTACATCCCTAGAAACCGCCAACACCTATGCTACTACCGGAATCGGTACCTCGGTCAATTGCCAGGTAGATACAGATGGCAACATGGCCTGTACTAACACCTATCAGCGGCAACCGAGAACCTCCTCTGAGGCGATCGAGCCACCTCCAACGCCCTCCCCCTTACGGCGTTCTGATGCCCTAACCCATATTCTGATCCGAGCTGAGGCCGGGGAAGATTTGCAAGGGTTAAAACAACGGCTGAATGAGGCTCTCCCAGGAACCCAGGCCTTCACCAGTCAGGAACTGGCCCAACGCACCCGCGACTACTGGCAAAACCGCACGGGGATCGGCTTTGTGTTAGGCTTTGGGGCTGGATTGGGTGTTGTTGTCGGAATTGCCATTGTTGGGCAAATTCTCTATTCCTCCGTTTCCGATCGCCTGAAGGAGTTTGGTACGTTGAAGGCCATGGGAGCCTCGGATTGGGTGCTCTATCGAGTCATCATCGAACAAGCGCTCTGGATGGCGGTGTTAGGTTATCTGCCGGGGATGGCTCTGTGTCTGGGGTTGTCCCAATGGGTCAGTTCGAGTATGGGCATCATCATCTTGATTACGCCCGCCTCGGCTGCGGGGATTTTCCTGCTGACAACGGTGATGTGTGTTGGATCTGGCTTTTTTGCAATTCAGAAGGTCACGCGGGTCGATCCAGCCATTGTATTTAAAGCTTAGACAAAATTTTGGCGGGATCGCTTGAAATATCTAGAAAATCGTTTAATGATGAAGCTACTTTTCTGGGTTCCGCTCTTTGACATCCCTAAATCACGTTGGGATCTCTCACACCGCAACTTATATTTCGCCTAGAAGCTTGTATCTATGATTGTCTCCCCTTTTAAACTCCCGGTGTCTACTCAGCGTTCGACTCAGGATCCCTGTCCCAGTTCCCCTTTGGTCAAGTCATTGTCCGAAGGACGGATGGCGATCGCCGCGACGGGCGTAGAAATGTCGTACCTTGCCGGTCATAAGCGGATTCAGATTCTCAAACAGGTGGATCTCATGATTGAGCGGGGTCAGGTGCAACTGCTCATGGGACCGTCTGGTTCGGGGAAAACGACCCTGCTGTCGATTCTGGCGGGACTGTTGGCACCGACGGCCGGCTCAGTCTGTCTGCTGGGCGAGGAAATTACTCGTATGTCTCGGCAACAGTTGTCTCAGTTTCGCTTAAATCGCTTGGGCTTTATCTTTCAAGGCTTTAATCTCTTCCCGGCCCTGACGGCGGCGGAAAATGTGGAAGTGGCTCTCAATCTCCAAGGGATTCATGGACGCAATGCCCGTCAGTCGGCTCAGGAGATGCTGGAGCGGGTCGGTTTGGGGGATAAAGGTCAAAATCGCCCTCGGGACTTGTCTGGGGGGCAAAAACAACGGGTGGCGATCGCCCGAGCGTTGGTGACGCAACCGGAGATTGTTATGGCGGACGAACCAACGGCGGCGTTGGATTCCAAAAGCGGTCATGCGGTGATGGAGTTATTGCGTCGCTTGGCAATTGATGATGATGTGACGGTGTTAATGGTGACTCATGATCCTCGGATTCTGGATGTGGCGGATTCGGTGACCTATTTGGAGGATGGGGAGATTCGGGAGAAGTAGGAGGGGAAGGCAGTAGGGGGGAGGGAACAGGGAACAGGGAACAGGCAATAGAGAAAAGACGTAGGGGCGAACCCTTGTGGTCGCCCTAGGCAGTAGGGGAACCAGGTAGGGGCGAACCCTTGTGGTCGCCCTAGGCAGTAGGGGAACCAGGTAGGGGCGAACCCTTGTGGTCGCCCTAGGCAGTAGGGGAACCAGGTAGGGGCGAACCCTTGTGGTCGCCCTAGGCAGTAGGGGAACCAGGTAGGGGCGAACCCTTGTGGTCGCCCGAGGACACAGAGGAAGGGAGGAGATGGAGGGGAACCCGAGGATAGGTGGTGTTGGCCTATTCTCGGGTTTTGGCTGGTGTTAGGTGTTGGCTAGGATGCAGCCGGAACGGGGGGGGAGTTCAAAGGAGATGGTGGTTCCTTGGCTGGTGAGACTTTGGGCGGTGGAGCGATCGCCATATTTTAATTCTAGGGATTTGGGATTGGGGGATAGGGGTTCTAGGGTGAGTTGTTCGGGCTGTTCTCCGGCGTTGATGGCGATGATGACATCTTCGGCGTCGGCGAGGGTCCGTACGAAGGCGTAGAGGCTATCCTGGGCGAGTAAAATCTCGTAGTTGCCGGTTCTTAGGGCGAGGTAGTGATGGCGCAGGGTGATGAGCTGTTGATACATTTGATAGATCTCCCGGTTCCATTGGGAGGACTCGGGGAAGGTTTTGCGACAGTCGGGATCATGACCGCCATTGACTCCCACTTCGTCGCCGTAGTAGATACAGGGAGCGCCGGGGAAGGTCATTTTGAGTAGGGCGGCTAGCTTGAAGCTGGGGAGATCTTCGCTGGCGAGGGTAACCATGCGCGGAGTGTCGTGACTGTCGAGCAGGTTGAGTTGTACGAGTTGGATCTCCCAGGGATACAGTTTGAGGAGATCTTGCATTTTTTGCCCGTAGTCTTCGGCGCTGAGGGCGGGGTAGGGGTCATAATCATGAAACTCTACCAGTTCTCGGACGACGCGATCGCCGGCGACGTAGGCGATGGTGGGGCCGGTGAATTCGTAGTTCATGACGGCGTCAAATTGCCGTCCGTCGAGCCATTGGGCGGCATCTTTCCAGACTTCTCCTACGATATAGGCGTCGGGGTTGAGGGCTTTGATGCGATCGCGAAATTCCACCCAGAAGCCGGGGGTTTTGACTTCAAAGGGAACGTCTAAGCGCCAGCCGTCAACACCTTGGCGAATCCAATGTTCTCCCACCTGCATGATATATTCCCGAACTTCGGGGTTATCGTGGTTGAATTGGGGCAGGGCGCGATTACCGACCCAACTGACGTAATTGGCGGGGCGATCGCCGTCATAGGCGCTCAGGGGCCATTTCTCGATACGGAACCAGTCTAGCCAGGGGGAGTAGGGGCCGTTTTCCAGGATATCGTTGAAGAAGTAGAAGCCCCGACTGGCATGGTTAAATACCCCATCGATGACCACTTTAATATTTCGGGCGTGGGCGCGATCGAGGAGGGCCTCGAAGGCTTCGTTTCCGCCGAGGATAGGGTCAATTTGATAGTAGTCGTGGGTGTGGTAGCGATGGTTACAGGCGGATTGGAAGATGGGCGTTAGGTAGATGGCGGTGATTCCTAACTCTTGGAGATAGTCTAATTTTTCAATGACACCCCAGAGGTTACCGCCTTTATAGCCTTGGGCGGTGGGTGGCTCATTCCAGGGTTCAAACTGGGTGGGGGTTGGGAGATAGCTCCCCGAGGGGGGATCGGCTTTGGCGAAGCGATCGGGAAAGATTTGATAGAATACGGCGTGCTTAACCCAATCTGGGGTTTGTACTTGCATGAGTTTTTTGTACGATCTGCTAGGGCCATCTTACCGGTCTGTTTTCTATCGTCCTATTTTGAGGCTCCTATTGGGGCGATCGCTGGCAGGAATTGCGGCGATTGGGATTTTGGTGATTATGGCTATGATGTGCGTCTCGCCGGCGGCGCTGGCTGAGGGGATAGACCCCCCATTGTTAACTGAGGCAATGTTACAGCAACGGCTGGAGAGGGTGAGACCGGATCAGGGCCAGCCGGTGATTGATTTAAGCCAAGTCACCATTGATTTACGTGGGAGTTCTCTAGGGGAGACGGGGGAACCCTTTGCGGATTACTTTTATCGGCAGTTACGCCCGTATCTCAATCGTCCCTCGTTGCAACCCCGATTGGATTTAACGGGTTCAAACATTCGCGGGACTTTTAGAATTCAACCTCTGAGTTTGAATGTGCCTTTATATGGGCAGCAATTATCCTTATTGTTGTCGGAAAATGAGCGCAAGCAACTTGAGCGCGATCGCCGTCGTCGTTCTCAGTTACAGCAATTATCGAGTAGCATCCTTTCGACATCCCAGGATAGCGCTCGACCGAATTTTCAGGTGCGTTTATTTCGGGGGCAGTTAGTGTTAGAAGGAACCCAGTTTTTAGATAATGTAGATTGGAGTAATACGTTCTTATTAGGGGGGATTGAGGGACGAGGTGCCATATTTCGGGGCGAAGTGCAGGCGGCGGAATCTCGATTTAGTAAGCGGTTTAAGTTAACGCAAGCGCAGTTTCTACGACCAGTTCGGTTTCATAATAGTATCTTTTTTACGGATGTGGATTTGAATCGGGTTCAATTTCAGGGTGAACTTGATTTGACGGGAGCGACCTTTGAAGGAGGTGGTAATTTCAGAAGTAGTCAATTCAAAGATTTTGCCGATTTTGCAGGCAGTAAATGGCTGGAGACTGCTGATTTCTCAGATACAGACTGGCGCAATCGTGGAGATTTTTCCAAATCTAAATTTGTGAAAGTCCTTTATTTCACGAATGCCATGATTTTAGATAGCCTTAGTTTTCGAGAGGCACAGTTTTTGAAGTTTATCAATTTCCGAGGAGGACGTTTTCAGAAGCTGTTAGATTTTAGTGATGCTCAGTTTATGTCAGAGGCGTATTTAAATATCTCTAATTTAACCTTTGATGCTAATGAGTCTCAGATTATTGGCAATCCTGGAAAAATTGGACGGGTATTGTCAATCCCCACATTGCAAGGCAACGAAAATCTGTTAATCAATCTCGTCCGTAACTTTCGGGATTTAGAGCAAATTGAGGATGCTAATCAGGTTAATTACAAACGCATTATTTTGGTGCAGCGAGATTTATTCAAACGGGTGTTTGCCAGTAATTTAAATACGGCATCTCGCGAGACCTTGCGACAAATTGGTTTTTCTCAGGTTCAGATTTCCGAGATTGTACAGCATCGTCAGGAGCAGTTATTTTCCAGTTTAAGTGAGATGCTGAGTTTGGAGACGGTGTCGTTGAATACCTATACCCAGGTGCGCGATCGCCTGATTGCCGTACCCCCAACCTCGTGGAAGATACGACTTTATTTAGCCTTGAAATTGGTGTTTGTGACGGTGTTGTTGGCTTTGAGTCGCTATGGAACCAGTTTTGCCTTGGTGTTTGGGGTGGGGGCGATCGTGATCGCCTATTTTGCTTGTCTCTTTTGGTTTATTGATCGCTATCGTCGTCTGCGGCCTCAACGGATTCTACCAACGGTTTATGAGAGTTTCTGTGTGCTGGTGACAACGGGCGTTGTTGTGAGTATTGGCGTGATTGATATTGTCCAGAGTTCCCCCCAGCCGGGGTTGACGTTGGCCTGTTTGGCGGTGGTGATGTTGCCAATTCCGGGACTGTTGACCCTGCGGATGTATCAGCAAGGGCGCTACCATGATTTGATGGATATCTCTTATTTTGTTGAGGATGGGGCCTTTCGGGAGTTGCGGTTGATGATTAGTCGTTTGCCAATTATGCCCCGGTTTCCCTTTTTCCGCGATCGCTTTGAACCGATTTTGTTCGATCGCCGTTGGGGCTGGTTGAATTATTATGATTTTAGTCTCAATAATTTACTGAAGTTTGGCTTTAATGATATTCGCTTGCGCGATCGGCATCTGCCGGGGTTGATTACGGCGTTGGCATGGTATCAATGGGGGCTGGGGATTCTCTATATTAGTTTGTTGTTTTGGACGTTGTCGCGGACGATTCCGGGGTTGAATCTGTTTTTGTATTTTTAACCCAAAAGAATGGGGAGAACCCACCCCTAACCCCTCCCAGGAGGGGAGAACCCACCCCTAACCCCTCCCAGGAGGGGAGAACCCACCCCTAACCCCTCCCAGGAGGGGAGAACTAATGTAGGGACAATCCCTTGCCTGAGGACACAGAGATAGAGGGGTGAAGAGGTGAGGTTGATGTGAGAGGATCAATAGTGGTTAGGAGTCGGGATTGAGGGAATGGAACGGGTTTTAGTTTGGCATCGTCATAATCTACGGTTACACGATCGCCCGGATCTTCAGCGGGCCCTAGCAGCGGAGGGACAGATTATTCCCTTCTACTGTTTTGATTCCCGTGAATTTGGTAAAACGGCGTTTGGTTTCCCGAAGACGGGGGCCTATCGGAGTCAGTTTTTGCGGGAAGCCGTGGCGGATTTGCGGCAGAACTTGCGTCGGCTTGGCAGTGATATCGTGATTCGTCAGGGAAAACCTGAGGAGGTGATTCCTCAGTTGGTTCGGGCCTTGAAGATTGATCGGGTGATCTGTGAGGAGGAGGTGACGACGGAGGAACGGCGGGTAGAAGAGGCGGTAGAGACGCAACTGGCGGGAGTTCCCCTGGAGAAAGTGTGGGAAATGACGCTGTATCACCCCAGTCAACTGCCATTTCCCATCGCCGAACTCCCAGATTTGTTTACTCATTTCCGCAAGGCCGTTGAGACATCTGCTGAGGTGACGCCGCCAATTCCACCTCTGAGGGAGATTTCACCCCTTCCTGACGTGGCGGTGGGGGAACTTCCGACGTTGCAGGAGTTGGGAGTGGAACCGCCACTACTAGATGAACGGGGGGTTCTGAGGTTTCAGGGGGGTGAGTCGGCGGGGTTGCAACGGTTGCAAGACTATGTCTGGAATCGGGATTGTCTGCAACGCTATAAGTTAACTCGTAATGGGATGTTGGGGGCGGATTATTCCTCTAAGTTTTCTCCCTGGTTGGCTTTGGGATGTCTGTCACCTCGTCAGATTGTGGCGGAGGTACGGCGTTATGAGGCGGAACGGGTGGCCAATGATTCGACGTATTGGTTGGTGTTTGAGTTGCTGTGGCGGGATTATTTTCGCTTTGTGGCGGCTAAGGGGGGCGATCGCCTATTTTATTCCTCTGGCTTGCAGGGATTAAACATTGCTTGGAAACAGGATTGGCCCCGATTTAATTGTTGGTGTGAAGGGCGGACAGGATATCCATTGGTGGATGCCAATATGCGGGAACTGGCGGCGACAGGGTTTATGTCCAATCGCGGCCGGCAAAATGTAGCTAGTTTCTTGACGAAGAATTTAGGAATTGATTGGCGGATGGGGGCAGAATGGTTTGAGTCGTTGTTGATTGATTATGATGTTTGTAGTAATTGGGGCAATTGGAATTATACGGCGGGTGTAGGGAATGATGCCCGAGGCTTCCGCTATTTTAATATCCCCAAACAGTCAAAGGATTACGATTCTCAGGGGGAGTATGTGAAACATTGGTTACCGGAGTTGGCGGGGGTTCCGCCCCATCGTATCCATGATATTTATCGTCTTAAGGCGGGGGAGTTACGACAGTATGGGGTGAATCCGGGGGGGAGTTATCCTCAGCCGGTGGTGGATTTAAATGAGTCGTTGGCGAGAAATCGAGCGATTTATGAAGGGGCGATCTAGATGCTAACCTATCGGATTTTTTAAACACCTAGTTTCGTCACCACCTCAGGTTGGTTGCAGAACCTTAGTTCCTTAGCAGCTACCACACTGATTATATATAGCAAAAATCATCGATATTACGAGTTACTAAAATACATCCGGCGACTAAAGCACAAGCGGCAATGATAGCATCAGCCAGTTTTAAGCGATGATTTTTTTTGACGGTTGCCGCAGTATCTAAAACAGCTTCGGTCAATGATATGCAGTTAATTAGCCTTAAAAATTCTCGCATTTCATTGGCTTGTTCCTCGCTTAATTTAGGGTAACAAAGTAATTCAACCCAAGTAATTGGACAGTAAAATCCTTCTGATTTTCGGGTGTCAATTTCCTCGAATACATCTTAAACTTCGGGCTGATTATTGAAATAGTAAATCAATATATTTGTGTCGAGAAGGTATTTAGTCTGCATCCCATTCCTGTCGAATTTTTGATTGAAATTTACGAGCATCGACGCGCTTGGGTAGAAAACCACGCCATCGGACTAAGTTGAGTCGGGGGGGGGCGGGAGTGTTTTGGATGTCTTCAGGGGGATTGTCTTGGGAAACTAGGGTAGTTAGGTCTTTTAACAAAAGTTTTTTCTCATCTAGGATGAGAGTTTTAGCTTGATGTAGAATTTCTTGGTAATTAGACATCGGTTGTTAATCCAGCTTGTCGGTTATATTTTGATTATACTCGCTACTCGATGAACCGGGGTTTTTCGCTTTGTGGTGGGGACTCAAAAACCTAGCTTCTATGACGCGGCGAGAGGGAGGCCACAGCTCGGCTATCGCTCGCTCACCGCAAGAGTTTGACTTTACGGCAGTTTCTCTAGAGACTACTATAGCGGGCGGCGATCGCCAGACAGGTGTTCAACTTAGGAATCACATCTACTAAGACATCAAAACTATCCTTGCTTAAACACAATAACAAGGCATCTGTCTCAGCGGTAATGGTGGCAGAATAGGGGGTTTCTCCGAATAAACCAAAGTCTCCAAAATAGGTTCCTGGTGTTAAAACAATTGGCTCTTCGGAGAAACTGGAATTGGCCTGTAAATGACCTTGATAGACAATTGAGAGTTGTTTCCCTAACTCCCCTTCCTCGCAAATCGTCTCACCGGCTGAGTAGGTGCGTTTCTGAAACCCACGATCTAATGACCAGAGATCATCGAGGGATAACTCCTGAAATAACACCAAGGTTTTGAGAAATAAAATGCGGTCAAAGGAGAAGTGAGCCGCTCCTTGGCTTTTGTTAATTTCCGTGATTAACGCCTTCACTACCCGATCTCGATCGCGCAACAACCCCGAGGGCAACTCTTGCTGATAACTCACCCAAACTCGCAAGGCCCCGGCCCGAATCCAATGATCTTCCGTATCAAACATCTCCTGTAACAGGGCCAGTGAGTCCGCCTTTGCGGAGAATTGTGACGAAGATATCGGCCCATCAGGGTCTTCGATCAATGGCACAATCGGGAAGACATAGCGGCGATGGGGTAAGGTTTCCAGGGTTTCGAGGGCATTGTCGCGATCGCGCTTCTCCCCCCGTTGCAACAACTGCCGCACTTCTGCCAAGGTGCGACGATTGCCCAGACAAGACAGCACATGAAACACTTGGTTCACCACCCGCTGGGTGCGATCGCGAAATACCCCAACCAGGGGTTCCCATTGGGGAGACTCTTGAGGCATTCGTTGCCACCAATCCCGAATCAAGGCCGCGCGTCGATAATCGGCCTGGAGATAACTCTCCAAAAACTGAAAGGCTCGACTCGTCTTCACTGTTGCCAACACGGCCACCGCCGACTCAGTCACCTCAATTCGGGGATGATTTAAATACATCTCGGCCAGGCGATCGAGATTATAATCCTCATAGCGGGCCAACGCCTTAATCGCCTGCCCTCGCACCGTAATATCCCGGTCCTCCAACCCTCGGGCAATATCGGGCCAGAACTCCTCAAGTTGAACCGCCCCCAACAAATCCACCGCCGCCCCCCGCACGACTGGATTAGGATGGTCTAAAAACCCCGTGGCCAACTCCGCCAACGCCAAATCTCGTTCCGGCTGCAATTGAGCCAACCCCTTCAACCCCTCAATTTGCACATCCACCGATGCGCCTTCTAACAAACTGCGTAACTGGGGAATCATCGTCACATCCCCCAAGTTGCGGATTCCCCGAATGACCACGGTTTTGGTTTCATCATCTAGGGGAGAGTCCCAAAATTGGCGACAGCGTTCTCGAACCTGGGGGGCTAAGCTGGTCGATTGCTGAGCTAAAACACAGGCCAAGCCTTGAATTGTGGCGGTTGGACTCTCTAAGAGGCTGGTTAACTGACTGTCGGAAAAGGACTCACCCCGGGCCACCAAAGACTCAAAGGCCAATAATTTAACCCCCACCTCAGGAGACTCTAGCATCTGCCAAAGAAAGCGGGACAGGTATTTATCCTGGGGAGTCTTGGCGAAAAAGCGAAACAAGGCCCGTCGCTGGGGTAATTCTCTCTCGAACACCAGGGGTTTAATCTCCTCCAACACCTGACTGGGAACCCGTAATCCCGCTGCCAGGCGTAAGGCTTTCTCCTGTTCCTGGGGTTGTCCTTCCCGCAAGAGGGTTTTTAGACGGGGAATTTGCGTATCGGGAACCTGGGAAAACAGTTCTTCCAACATCTCCAAATCCATTTCCCCGGTGTTGGAAAATAACCGCGTCACCATCGACTGAAAGTAATCTCGGCTGAGTTGGCGACGAATCAAGACAAACAGCAGGCTTAACCCAGTTCCGAACAGGGCAATGGCCATGGGGTCAAGATAGGATTGGGCGAACCAGAGAAGGCCCCCAGTGGTAGCCAGGCCGAGGGCATAACAGAGACCATCAGTTAAGGCCCGGACTTTGGCCATATCCCGGTTGGGGATTGGGTTATACATGAGGGTGTACACCGGTTGATTGACGGCGGTGTCAATGGTGGAGGAGTTGAAATGGGCAAATAGGGCCGCCGGGAAGGCCCAACCCACGCCAAAGCCGAAGCTGAGTCCTAAAAAGGAGAGAGCGGTGGTGATGGGATAAATGGGGTTGGTTCCATCGACTCCCACTCGTCCGATGAGGAGTCGCCGGGTGATGAGTAATAACACCAGTACTTGTAAAATGCTATTGATGGCACTAAAGCTGCCCAGAAAGGCCGTGAGGCGTTGGGGATGGTCTGCGAAATGTTGGGCGTAGGCATCAAAATAGAGATATTCGGCAATGCCATAGAGGACAATCCAGAGGAAGGTTGACCCCGCTAACCATTTGAAAATGGGATATTGACGCAGGAGTTCCGGGAGGTTACTGGGGGGGGAATCGGCATGGCGATCGCTCTCTTCGGGAGGAACCGGCTGTTCTTGCCGTTGTAGGTTCCACACGAGGGCAAACACCACCAGGTAGAGGGTGGGAACTAACAGCAGAATGTCAGCCGTGGAGAGAAGATTGGCCAGAACTCCCACAATCATGCCGCCGATGAAGCCGCCAATGGCTTGGCAAACGGTAATATAGGGGGCGATCCGTTTATACTCTCGGGAGGTAAAGTAGTCAGAAATGAGGGTCGGCAGTAAAATGTCGAGTTGCAAAGTCCAGAGAAAATAGACCCCGACATAGAGGGCATAGTAGATGGGGGGGATGTCCCAGAACAGCAGGGCCCGTAACCCTAACATCACACTCCCCGTCAGAAGGGCCCAGTAGCGGAAGAGAGAGCGATGGGGAATGCGATCGACAATCTGGGAAAACCACCCATAGATGGGACTTGAGGCTAAGCCCACTAGGATATAGGACAGGGGCAACCCCGCCGCCCCGATATTACTGACAAACAGAGAACTTGCGAGGGTGTAGCTGATCACATTTAGGGCCATGATCATGGCCGCTAACGCCAGAATATGCAGTAATCGGTTTGAGGAGTTACCTGGAGTGAGACGGCTGAATTTTGCCGAAAAACGTTGAGAACCCTGCATCCAGAGTCTTTTTTTAAGGGTTCCTAAGGCGTTAAAGACAGGGGTCACGTTCAAATAAGAATGAGAATCTTAAACAGAGTGGACAATTAGAACAGTTCGATGTCACCCTAGTGGCTGAAGATCGTCAAGGCGAACATCGTTTCGCTCTGACTAACCGTCACAACATCATCATGACTATGCGTGTAGGAACAGAGAGTGTAGGAACAGAGATTGGCGTAGAAGTCCGCGCCGCCGGGGAGAAGGGAAAGGGAGTATTTGCCCTGCGTCCGTTTGAGAAAGGGGAGACTGTTGTCGTCGGGCGTCGCGTTGGTGTGTATCCACAGCGAACGATTTACTCGATTCAAGTGGATTGGGATGTTCATGTTGAAATGGACGAACCTGCAATTCGTATTAATCACTCCGATACGCCGACCACTGGAGTTCAGGATAACGCCTGGGGGGCGTTTGATTTTGTGGCGTTACGGGAGATTGCAGCGGGGGAGGAGATTACCTTTGATTATGAAACCACAGAATCTGAGCTTACGGACGATTTTCGGGCCTGTTGTCCTCCGAGGCCTGAACAAGCAAGCCGCAATGGGTTTCAAAGCTTGCCGATCGCCGTGCGGGAAGGCTACGGTAAGTTTGTGGCAAACTATCTTAAGTCTGACTTGGGGAGTTAGTCCAGGTTGAGGAGCTTTAGTCCCACACCACCCTATCAAATCCCAATCGGTTGCCATGAGTCGCCCCCTTCTCCAGTTGTCCTGTTTACCCCATTTAGAATATATCGCCATTGATGGGCGATCGCGGGTATTGGATACCTCGTCCAATGTACAGGAGATTATTGGCATGGGGGCTGACTCGGTGGTCGGCCAAGATATTTTTGAGATTTTACCGGAATTGTTTGGCTTCGAATCCGTCATGGATGAGATTCGCAACGGGATCGAGCCTTATTTTGAGGTAAGGGCGATCAGCCGTTCCACTCAGACGGGGGGGACTCTAAGCTATTGGGATTTATATATCATTTATGATGAGCGTCCCGACAACCCCCAGGGATTAGTTTTGTTGTTAGAAAATGTCACCGAGCGTATGGGGTTAGAACAACGCCTAGTCCAAGGCTCAAATGAGTTACTTCTAACGGTTGATAAACTCTCCGCATCAGAAGCTCAGATTGAGCAAATTTTGCGCTCAATGCCCGACTCTCTGTTTGTAACGGATCTGGCGGGTACCATTCTCAGAACCAATCAAGTTGCTCTGGATTTATTGGGATATGATGAATCAGAAATTCTGGGGGTTTCGTTTTCTGATGTAGTAGCTGACAAAACTATTGATATTGTCGATAATCAGAAGTTTTTACTTGAAGAGACTGGGGAGATTATTCGACAATTTGAGCTGATTTTAGAAGGGAAAGATGATAAGCAGGCAATTGTTTCCTTTACTTGCTCTGTTTTATTCAACAACGTGAGTAATCATGAACTCTTTGATACAGAGCCGGAGCAAAATTTGATTTATATTGGTCGAGATGTCACGAAAAGTCATCTCGCACAACGACGTTTAATTGCTCATAATACCGTCACTCAGGTTCTATCCCAATCTCAGGGGTTTGTCGATGCTTTGCCCAAACTGTTACAAGGCTTAGGTGAAGGACTCGCCTGGGATATTTGTGAATTCTGGCAGCCCACCTCAGGACCCGCTTTAGCCGATTCCCAAGTCTCCCCTGAACTCCGCTGCATCGATCTTTGGATTCGTCCGACCCTTGAGAGCGAGCCATGGATTGATGTTAGCTTTCGCTATACCTGTACGTGGGTTCGAGAGAGTTGGTCTAAACAGCAGTCTATTTGGCAGTCTCAGTTGCAAAATAGCAGCAGCCCACGCCAACCAGATGCTGAACAACTCGGACTTAAAACGGGGTTGTTCTGCCCCTTAACTATTGGTAAAGATAGCTTGGGGATTCTGGTTTTATTCTGCAAGCAGTCTCTGCCAAGAGATGAAGAATTGCTGCAAATGATGACGACGGCCAGCAACCAAATTGGGCAATTTTTTCAACGCAAACTTGCGGAAGAAGCCCTAAAAATGGAACAACGAAAGACAGAACGGCTCCTGTTAAATATTTTACCCTCTAGTATTGCGAATCAGCTTAAAGATACCCCAACTACCATTGCCGACCATTATGAATCGGTGACTATTCTGTTTGCGGATATTGTGGGCTTTACCAATCTGTCTTCCGAGATTTCAGCCACAGAACTGGTCAAGCTTCTCAATTACGTCTTCTCGGCCTTCGATCAACTGACCGAACGCTATGAATTAGAAAAAATCAAAACTATCGGTGATGCGTACATGGCGGCCGGCGGTTTGCCCATTACCCGATTAGACCATGCCGAGGCGATCGCCGACATGGCCCTAGATATGCAGCAAGTCATTACTGAATTAAACCGCCAGGCCGGGAGTCGCCTCGATATCCGCATTGGCATTCACAGCGGCCCCGTGGTGGCGGGGGTGATTGGCCTGAAAAAATTTGTCTATGACCTGTGGGGAGATACTGTCAACACCGCCAGCCGCATGGAATCCCATGGCTTAGCGGGCAAAATTCAAGTCTCCCAACAAACCTATCAGCTTCTAAAACATCGCTTTATCCTAACCCAACGAGGCAAAATGGACATTAAGGGGAAAGGGAACATGACCACCTATCTTCTCCTCGGCCGTCGCCAACCTAAAAAACAGAAGGAGGCCAGAAGCCTCCCACCCATTCTGCAAGGAAATCAGGAAGTCGCTGACCTCATCCGGCAAAAGCTACAGAAGCAATAACGGCCGGGGATTTAGTTGGTAAACGGAGAGGGGGAGATTCGAACTCCCGGAAGCTTTCACTTCATCCGATTTCAAGTCGGACGCAATCGACCACTCTGCCACCTCTCCAAGAGATGCCGTTGACCATTCTATACCAGTAATAAGGCAAGAGGCAAGAGGCAAGAGGCAAGAGGCAAGAGGCAAGCTAGCAACCGTACCTCTCACTCCTACCCGTATAATTGATAGAATCAGCGATCGTCGTTATCCATCCACGCAGCCCACAATGACCGTTAATCTTCCCGCCCAATACGACCCCCAACAGACCGAAGCCAAATGGCAAGAGTACTGGGAAGACCATCAGGTATTTAAAGCCGACCCCAACGCCCCCGGCGACCCTTACTGCATCGTCATTCCCCCTCCCAACGTAACCGGGAGTCTGCACATGGGTCACGCCTTTGAAAGTGCCTTCATCGATACCCTCGTTCGCTATCAGCGGATGCAAGGTCGCAATACCCTCTGGTTACCGGGAACGGACCACGCCAGTATCGCCGTTCAGAGTATTCTAGACCGCCAACTCAAAGCCGAAGGCCAACACCGCGATGACCTGGGACGAGAAAAATTCCTGGAACGGGCCTGGACTTGGAAAAGGGAATCCGGCAGTAAAATCACCAACCAACTGCGTCGGATGGGGGTTTCTGTCGATTGGACTCGGGAACGCTTCACCCTCGACGAGGGACTCTCAGAAGCGGTCTTAGAAGCCTTTATCCGCCTCTATAAGGATGGCTTGATTTACCGAGGCAACTACCTCGTCAACTGGTGTCCTGAAAGTCAATCAGCGGTGTCCGACTTAGAAGTGGACCAAAAAGAGGTGAATGGTCATCTCTGGCATTTCCGCTATCCCCTCAGTGATGGGTCTGGCTTTATGGAAGTGGCCACCACTCGCCCTGAAACCATGTTGGGAGACACGGCCGTTGCCGTCAATCCCAAAGACGATCGCTATCAGTCCCTCGTCGGCAAAACCCTGACCCTGCCGCTGATGAACCGGGAAATCCCCATCATTGCTGATGATTTGGTCGACCGCGAATTTGGGACTGGCTGCGTCAAAGTGACCCCCGCCCATGACCCCAACGACTTCGCCATGGGGCAACGGCACAACCTGCCCCAAATCAATATCATGAACAAGGATGGGTCACTGAATGAAAATGCTGGGGAGTTTCAGGGCCAAGACCGGTTTGTGGCCCGCAAGAACGTCGTACAACGCCTAGATGATGCGGGATTCTTGGTCAAAGTCGAAGACTACAGCCACAGTGTCCCCTACAGCGAACGGGGTAAAGTTCCCGTTGAACCTCTCCTCTCGACCCAGTGGTATATCAAAATCCGTCCCCTAGCGGATTTTGCCCTGTCCTGTCTCGATGATGATAACTCGCCCAAGTTTGTCCCGGAACGCTGGCGTAAGGTCTATCGGGATTGGTTGGTGAATCTCCAGGATTGGTGTATCTCCCGTCAACTCTGGTGGGGTCATCAAATTCCCGCCTGGTATGTGGTGAGTGAAACCGACGGCGAAATCACCGACGAGACCCCCTTTATTATTGCCAAAAGCGAGGCAGAAGCGACCCAGCAAGCCCAGGAACGCTTCGGAGATGGGGCCGACCTGGTTCGTGACCCTGACGTGCTAGATACCTGGTTTTCCTCGGGGCTATGGCCCTTCTCGACAATGGGCTGGCCTCATAAGACTGATGATTTAGAGACCTATTTCCCCACCAGTACCCTGGTGACGGGATTTGACATTATCTTTTTCTGGGTGGCCCGGATGACGATGATGTCGGGCTATTTGACCGGTAAGATGCCCTTTCAGGATGTCTATGTTCACGGGTTACTCCGGGATGAGAACAATCAGAAGATGTCCAAGTCAAAGGGTAATGGCATTGACCCGCTGTTGTTGATTAATAAGTATGGAACCGATGCCCTGCGTTATACCCTCATCCGAGAAGTGGCTGGGGCGGGCCAGGATATCCGGTTAGAGTACGATCGCCAGAAAGATGAATCCGTCTCCGTCGAAGCCTCCCGCAACTTTACCAACAAACTCTGGAATGCGTCGCGTTTTGTGATGCTGTATCTGGATGAGCAAACGCCGCACCAGTTGGGAAGCCCCAATCCTGAGGGGTTAGAATTGGCAGACCGGTGGATTCTCTCCCGCTTTGGGCAAACGGTTCAGAAAACCTGTGACTATGTCAATCACTATGGGTTAGGGGAAGCAGCCAAGGGACTCTATGAGTTTATCTGGGGCGATTTCTGCGACTGGTATATTGAACTGGTGAAACCCCGCTTACAGGGGGATGATGCCAACTCAAAACGGGTGGCCCAGCAGACTCTGGCGTTTGTCCTTGATGGGATTCTGAAACTGTTGCACCCCTTTCTGCCTCATATTACGGAAGAAGTTTGGCAGGTGTTGACGCAATCCGGGGACGAGGTGTGTTTGGCCACTCAGGCCTATCCTCCGGTGGATGAGGCCTGGATTGATGAAGAGTTGGAATCCGGCTTTGAGTTGTTGATTGGGGCCATTCGTACCATTCGTAACTTACGGGCGGAGTTGGAGATTAAGCCTAGTATGAAGATTGCGGTGATCTTACAGAGCCAGAGCGATCGCGAGCGGGAAATTCTGCAACGAGGACAGGCCTATATCCAAAACTTAGCTAAAGTGGATTCATTCACCCTGACGGATATCTTAGAGGAGGAACCCGGACAAACCATCGCCGGTGTGGTGGGAACGGTTCAAGTCCTGATTCCCCTAGCGGGTGTGGTCGATATTGCCGAGATTCGCGCCAAAATCGAGAAACGACTCGCCAAAGCTGAGGCGGAGGTGGCGTCTTACCGGGGGCGATTGAGCAATGCGAATTTTGTTAATAAAGCTCCGGAGGCTGTGGTGGAGGGGGCGCGAACTGCCCTAGCTGAAGCCCAAACTCAGGTGGCTATGTTACAGAATCGGTTGAGTCGACTCTAAGTCGATCGCAACGGAATCCAGCTACCCTAGAGACAGGGAGCTGGATTGGCTCTGGATTGGTGGACTCTGTTGGTTTCAAGGCGATCGCCCTATGTTACATCTGGCTCAAGTCACGAAAAAAGGTTTATTGGGGAAAACGACCCTACGGCTGTTAGCGCGCCGTAAACCGGATGAAACCTGGACGCCTATTTCTGGCGAGGAATTCGTGGAAATGGAAACGAACCTCTATAACGAGGGGATGTTAGTGCTCGCGGAGGTGGGGGCGAATCGCCAGGTGTTACAGGTGAAGGAGGCAAAAGATTGGGTGTTGGGGTTAGTTCGTCAGTATCTAGGGAAAGGGATTACCCCGGAGTTTCTGGAGAAGGAAGTCGAGCGAGCGGAACAGTGGCGACAATCCCTAACGCTGCAAAGTCAGGATTTGGCCCGTCGCACGGTGGAACTCGAAACCCGCCGCGAACAAATCCAGGCCCTAGAGGAAAAACTGCGACGAGAGAAACGCCTTTTGCAGTCGATGGCGGCCCAGTTAAAGGCCCGAGCCAGTAATAGCTAGTCTAATCGCTTCACCATCCAATGGGAAAAGGTGCGATAGCCGAGTTTTTCGTAGAGATTTATGGCTGGCTGGTTGTCGGCGAAGACTTGCAGGCCCAGTTGGCGATCGCCCCGTTGGCGGGCCCAGGTTTCGGCATGGTGGACGAGGGCGGAGCCGATTCCCTGGCGGCGATGCTCTGGGTCAACATATAACAGGAAAATATGGGCATGGCGATCGCCGTCGAGTTGATCGACAGCATTTCCTAACCACAAACAGCCCAAGGCCTGACGGCGATGGGGAAATCCATCATTCTCCTCCTGTTGGGCTTCCACCCACCAGAGGGGGGTTTTGGCCGATAGATACTGTTCAATCAGTCGAGGGAGATGGGCAAAGTCTTGAGTTGGGTAGAGTTCATGATAAGTCCGCCGGGCAAACTGGACGAGCCGAGCGCGATCGATGGTTGAGCCTTTGCGTAAACGATAGCCAGGAACAAACAAAAGACTTAGGAGTTGGGAGAATTACTGGCCCCACCCGATGCGGGGGCTTCAACGGAGACGGGAGAACTCAAACCCTCAGGCAGAAAAATGCGGGCGCTGGTGGCGAGTAAGGCCAGCAGGAAAACGACAACAATTAAAGCCGGGGCGATATATTGACGAAAAATGTTCATAGGGGAGAGGGGAATAGGGAACAGGGAACAGGGAACAGGGAACAGGGAACAGGGAACAGGGAACAGGGAACAGAAACAACGTAGGGGCGTACCCTTGCGGTCGGTGAGCGATAGCCGAACCGTGGTCGCCCTCTTGTGGTCGCCCTCTTGTGGTCGCTTAACTCGATAGAGTTTCTTTTTGAGCCTGTAGGAGTTGTTCGATGCCCTGTTCGGCTAAATCGAGGAGGCTGTTGAGTTGAGAGCGGGAGAAGCTACCCGACTCGGCTGTGCCTTGAATTTCGATGACTTGCAGTTGCTCAGTCATCACCACATTCAAATCCACATCCGCCGCCACATCCTCTTCATATTTTAGGTCCAGAAGCGGTTGTCCTTCAATCAGTCCTACGGAAACAGCGGCGATCGCATGAGTCAGAGGAGACTGGTCTAACTCTCCGGCTTGTACCAGGCGATCGAGGGCTTGGGCCAGGGCCACCCAGGACCCCGTGATTGCCGCCGTGCGAGTTCCCGCATCGGCTTGTAAGACGTCGGCATCAATCAGCAGAGTTCGTTCTCCCAAGGCCTTGAGATCTACCGCCGCTCGTAAACTGCGACCAATCAATCGTTGAATTTCCTGGGTTCGCCCGGAGAGTTTCAGCAGTTCCCGCCGTTGCCGTTCAGGTGTGGCACTCGGCAGCATCCGATATTCAGCCGTCAGCCAGCCCTGGCCCGTATCCTTGAGGAAGCGAGGCACTCCCGGTTCTACAGTCACCGTGCAGAGAACTCGGGTATTGCCAGAATGGGCGAGAACCGAACTGGTCGCGAAATCGGTAAAGTCGAGGTCAAACTGAATTGGGCGCAAGCTATCATGGGCGCGACCATCGGGACGTTGCCAGGGCATAAGTCAAAATTGGGGGGGTTGCTGGGAGTATGATGCCATGAAACCATCTCTGAGAGGCGCTGGATTAGAGAGATTCATCTAAAATTCGCTTCATCTGTTCAGTAGCCTCGCGAATGAAGTTCAGGTAACTCTGACGTTCCTCGCGATCGAGGCTGTCATCATCAAGGAGTTCAATGGACATCAAGATGGTGTTCAGCGACGTGCGGAACTCATGAGTCTGTTCATTGGTGAACTGAGACTGGGACTGAGGCGGCTCGGTCATGGGAAAGAGACTAGAGTGCAACATGGGGATTTATCACGTGAAACGACGACGTTGGGTTAGGCGCAAAAGCTAAGTAAAACTACGAACGTAACTAGCACTGCTTACTATATTATCAGTGCAAATACGGAGGTAGAAGGTGGCAATCCGTAGAAAATCATGGGCAAGGACATTGGCAGTGAATGAAAACGACCTTGAAGATGAGTCTCGCTGGCTCATGTTCGGTTAGGGAGATGGGGTCCCGATAAGGGTGTCGGAGTTATAGGTGAGGCGATCGCAGGTATTGCAAGTGGCCTCAATGGTGTTGCGAACCTGTTCAATTTCTTGCAGGAGTGCATCCCGATTGACCTGTAGCATCACATCTTGGTCTAAGCGTAGTTCTAGTAACTCAACCGACCATAAGAGGCTTTGTAATTGAGTTCGTAAATCAAATGAGGCTTTCGGACCAAGAGGCTGGCCCGTTCCGGACAGGTTGAATGATTGAAAGGGATTCATTGCGCTTCGTCGAATTCAGTATCCCTATTATCTGGGGCTATCTGGAATGCCGCGACGATCTCAACCCTGCGATCGGTTGATTGTTATCCCCAGTCTTCGTGACAGTTACCCAACTGTCTAGGTGATGGATCTAGGGGGTGAGAACAGATCGAGATCACAATCGAAAGCACCATGGAATCATGGTTATGTTCGGGTCAATTGGCGCGATATGGCGGATCTGATGGTCTCGGAACCGACATCGGTCTTAAGACCTAAGTGATTTCACGAATATAAAATATAAAAATATTCAGAACATCGTTGTTTTTACAGATAAAGTTACCCAATGAAGCCGCAACGAGGCTCCCGGGATAATCACTTTAGGCAAAAGATAGTTATAAAATTCTTTATCTACAAAACAAATCAAATTTGTTTCAGATTGTTTCGCAGTTTGACTCAAGCTTTGAGATCGAGCAACAGAAGAGTCCAATCGTCAAAAATACGGATATTGATTTATCTTACCCATGTTTGACCGCTCGTCAATCTCTTGAATGTGGAGGAAAATTGATGAGGGTGATAGTAATAATCAGTAAATACACCCAATGCTTAAATCGTATTTACACGTAATTTACGTATCTTTTTTGACCGTTCTTTCTGGAATTTTTGAGGTCAATCTATCTTCACAGAGACTTCACAAAGCCAGCTTATTGATGAAGACTTTGCTAAGACCTTATTAGTTCCTTGCCTGAGATATTTTTTACCCATACCTTGGGAACACCAGGGCAAGCAACATATTGCTATATCGCATTTAGACCCAAATCAACTGACCTAGGATTTAACGATGAATACTTCTTTCTTAACGAAAACTTCTCTCGTCACCGCAGGCTTAACCCTTGCCTCTCTTGCTGTTGGCGTGAGTCCGTCCATAGCTCAATGGAACTATGCGATTGATTCTTTCACCGATGGTCATGATGCCAGTGGAGTTGTTGGAAGCAACAGTCCATTTGAGTTTTATGGCATGGCGCTGATGGAAGATGGAGACAACATCTATATCGGCATTAACTCTAACTTAAGTCTCGATGGTCATAACTTCTCGGCTGCCTCTGGTGGTGTTATTAGCTATGGGGACTTGTTCTTTAACTTCACCGGTGACGGCTTAGATGATGCCAATGGCAACCTCTTCGCGATTAATTTTGCGAACAACACCGATAGTGGGGTGCAAGAGGCAGGCGTTTATCAAAACGTTACCGGAACCAACGTGGCTCAGCAAAACTCTGGATTCCAGCATCTGAACCATCATGCCAACACGGTGAATAATCTTTCCGTGAATAAAACTGGAGGCGGTGAAGGCGCTCGCATTGGTGACCTAGCCAGCAATGATGCGTACTGGCAATCTGGTGTGAATCAAAACTACAAAGTTATCAATTCCATCGCCTCTGGAGAGCGCATTGGTGGCATCAATATGTTAGAAGCCACGGCTCTGGCCAGTTTAGGGTTGAACTTTAACCAGTTCGGCGCAACTGGAACCCATACCTTCGGCTTCAGCTTTGATAGAAGTCTCTTACCCAGTGGAGATTTCATCGCTCACATCTTCGCTGAGTGCGTCAATGATGGGATGGCGATGGTTGGCAATCTCGCCGATGCCAGCGTGGTTGAACCCCAACCAGTTCCCGAACCCGCCTCTGTGTTAGGACTGTTAGCGGTAGGCGGCTTAATGCTCAAAGGGAAACGGGAACGCAGCGCGTCCTAAGGGAACTGGCGGATACCGCCAAAAAAACAGTGAGATAGGCATCTTATAGGGACATTCAGACAGACGTGGCCAAGCGACGTCTGTTTTCTTTTGCCTTCTCTTCCCCTCTTGCCTCCTGCCTCTTGCCTCTTGCCTTTTCTTCCCTACTGCCTACTGCCTACTGCGTACTGCCTCTTGCCTCTTGCCTTCTCTTCCCTACTGCCTACTGCCTACTGCGTACTGCCTACTGCCTTCTCTTCCCCTCTTGCCTTCCCCCAATATGGTATCTTTGGATATTTGCAGACTATACGAGTGTAGAGCGCGGTACGCCCCCTATGAGCCACGAAATTTTCATGCCCGCCCTCAGTTCCACCATGACCGAAGGCAAAATCGTCTCCTGGACGAAAGCCACGGGAGACAAGGTGGAAAAAGGTGAAACGGTTGTTGTCGTTGAATCCGACAAGGCCGATATGGATGTTGAGTCCTTTTACGACGGTTACTTGGCCGCCATCTTAGTCGGTGACGGGGAAGTTGCCCCAGTGGGCAGCACCATTGCCCTGCTCGCAGAAACCGAAGCCGATATTCCCCAAGTTCAAGAAAAAGCGCAACAGCAAAGTTCGTCAGCCCCCGCCCCAGCGCCTACCCCAGCGCCAACCCCTGACCCGGCTCCTGTTGCGGCGGCGAGTAGTCAAAACGGCTCTAGCAGCCAATCCAGTGGTCGCCTCGTTGCCTCTCCTCGGGCCCGCAAGCTGGCGAAACAACTTAAGGTGGAACTAAGCAGCCTGCAAGGAAGTGGCCCCTATGGTCGCATCGTCGCTGAAGATGTGCAACAGGCCGCCGGACAACCGGTTTCTGCCCCCAGCGTTACCCCAATGATGCCCACCGCTGCGGCTCCGGTTCCCATGACGGCTCCTAATAGTAGCCCCAGCCCCGCTCCTGTGACTCCTGGCCAGGTGGTTCCCTTCAATACCCTACAAGGGGCGGTGGTGCGTAATATGACCGCCAGTTTAGCGGTTCCGGTGTTCCGGGTGGGCTATACCATCACCACCGATGCCCTGGATAATCTCTATAAACAAATCAAGTCCAAGGGTGTGACGATGACAGGCTTGTTGGCCAAAGCCGTGGCCGTCACGCTGCAAAAACACCCCCTACTCTATGCCAGCTACACAGAGAAAGGGGTGCAGTATAACGGAAATATCAATGTTTCGGTTGCCGTGGCTATGCCGGATGGGGGCTTGATTACGCCGGTACTGCAAAATGCAGATCAGGTGGATATTTATTCCCTCTCCCGCAATTGGAAAGACCTGGTGGCTCGCTCTCGCAGTAAGCAATTGCAACCGGAAGAGTACAACAGTGGCACCTTCACTCTTTCCAATTTGGGGATGTTTGGAGTCGATCGCTTTGATGCGATTCTGCCCCCTGGACAGGGTTCGATTCTGGCCATTGGTGCGTCTCGCCCCCAAGTGGTGGCTACGGAGGATGGCCTGATGGGCGTTAAACGGCAAATGCAAGTGAACATCACCTGCGACCACCGGATTATTTACGGTGCGGATGCGGCGGCGTTCCTGAAAGATTTAGCCGGGTTAATTGAAACTAATCCTCAATCTCTGACTCTGTAATCTCGCAGATACACATCTGTTGGTTTTTCCGGTTCCCATGGGATGGGTTAATGTCTCACCCCATGGAAACCGGGACGGCTTTTAACGTAGCCAGATGTGAGTATCGACTTTCAGAACCTGACCGAGTTGGAGCAGATCCTGGTCATCGGTGCGGAGGGCATTGTCTTCGATCGCCCCTTTGAGCCAGTCATAATAGAGTTCCTGGATGCGATCGAGGGCTAACCCCAATTGCAGTTTTTCACCCATGTCAACCAGATTGGTGATTTGCGTAATTCTCTCATCACGAGAGAACTGACCCAGCTCATCCTCGCTCGAATGCAATAGATGCCACAAGGAGCGCCAAATCAACTGTTCTAGGGACTGTTTGGCCTCGGGAACGTTCAGGTGACAGTTCATGGTTTGGGCTTCGATGCTAATGGCGGTTAATTCCATCCAATAGTCGATTTTGACCGGTTGCTCATCAATGCGATTGAGTTGCTGCACTAAGCCACGGACGGTTTCTAGACAGCGTTGATTGAGAGCCATTTCAGCGGCCACCTGAAGTTCTCGGGGGACATTCAGATGATTGCGTTGTAGGGCTTTGAGAACCCCATAGTTATCGCGATAGATCTGTCCGTAGAGGCGATCGAGCCGTTTCAGGGTTTGCCGTTCTAATTGGTGAATAATCCGTTCTTCTTCCTCGGCGAATAGATCCGAGAGGCCAAAGGTTTGACCGTCAAAGTGACGGTTCATAGCCAGAATGGTTTGGGCGGCACTGGCGGATTCTAAAGCCATAAACAGGGCTTCTTTCATTTTGCGGTATTCCCGACGGCCGGAGAAGGGTTGGATACAGCAATGGAAGTCTAGACCCCCCAAGTGCAAAACGGCAAAGGTTAGATGGACGGACTCCCAGGTGATCTCGGAACTAAACTCAGCTTGGCCCACGGCGAGGGTGAGGGTTCCTAAGCGTTGCAGTTGATAGTCGAGTTGTCGGGCTTGGTAGCAATAAACACGATGTTCGGGTTGATAGGTCTTGAATAGGGAACTGATGGCATAATGGGCGGCGATCTGTTCGATGCTGACCTGGTTGGGTTTGACGTTATGGCGATAGACGGCGGCCCCATCGTCAAAGAAGGGGACGTTGGAGGGGGCGGCCGCGAGTTGGGCGATGAACTCGGGTTCAATATCTTGGCCGGTGACTTGGCCGGCCAGTTCGATCGCCCGGGCGGCATAGCGGAGGATTTGCGTTCCCTCAGGGCGAGAGATTTCCTCGAAGAACCAGCCGCAACTGGTGTACATCAGCAGGGTGTGACGCTGCATTTCCAGCAGCCGCAGAGCATCGATTTGCTCGCTGGCGGTGAGTTCTCGGACTTGATGCTGACGCAGGAACTCGGCGACGTTCTCGCGGCTGCGATCGCCCAAAATGCTGATATATTCGTCGCGGGCTTTCCAGGGATCTCGCAGTAGACGACCCCCTTCGCGGCCGTAGACATCTTCGAGGCGATCGCGCACCCAATCCAGACTATCCCGCAGGGGCCGCCGCCATTTCTGTTGGGTTCCGCCACCTCCGCCACAGCCGCAGTCATCTTGCCAGCGATCGACGCCGTGGGAACAACTCCAGGCGGTGACGGATTTGAGTTCACATTCCCAGGTGGGGGGATTAACGCTGCGATAATGGGCAAAGTTGGTCACAGTCCAGCCGCGATTAGGAAATTCCTGAGTGACGCAGTAGGCAACGCATTTTTCTTTGTCCCGTTTGTGGTGGCCAAAGGTTTCGCCATCGGTGGCGACGGAAATAATTTGCGCGGGACGATGATCCCCATGAATGGCAATTTCTAGACGGCCGGCAAAGTTATAGGCACTTTCGAGGACATCGTTGAAGCCCATATCCCGCGAGATGGGGCCATCATAGAAGAAGACATCGAGATAGGGGCGTTCTGAGTTTGGACGTCCGTCCTCATCTTTGAGATAACAGCGATAGGGGCGACTGGGGTCAATTTGTCCGCCGCCCACTTCGTACCAGGCGGGGTTCGGATTGTCCTCTGTGGCCATGGGGCGACAGCGTTGTACCTGGGAGGGGGCGAGGATGACAAATTGGATGCCTTCTTGGATGAGGGCTTCCATGGTGGGATAGTCGATGGCCGTCTCGGCCAGCCACATTCCCTCGGGATCGCGGCCGAAGTGTTTGTGGAAGTCGGCTTTACCCCAACGAATTTGGGTGCGTTTGTCCCTTGGGTTAGCAAGGGGCAGGATGATGTGGTTGTAGACTTGGGCGATCGCATTACCATGACCTCCGAGACGTTCGCAACTGCAGCGATCGCCCTCGATAATCCGTTCATAGACTTCGGGATCATGTCCTGCAATCCAATTCATGAGGGTGGGCCCAATGTTGAAGCTGAGATATTCGTAATTGTTGACAATATCCACCACTTCGCCGCGATCATTTAAGATGCGGGCAAAGGCGTTGGGGCGATAGCATTCAGCATGGATGCGTTCATTCCAGTCATGGAAGGGACTAGCACTCGGTTGTCGTTCGATCGCATCGAGGTAAGGATTTTCCCGAGGCGGTTGATAGTAATGACCATGAACGGTAATAAAGACTCCTGTATTTCGGGACGTTAAGGTCTCGGAACGCTCCAGGTTGGCGTTCAACGCATCTGCGGACATCGGCTCAGAGGTGAAGGTCATAAGGGGTAGGGACGTTAGTCAAGCGTCGTAGATTAGGGCAGTATGGAGGAATTGAAATGGCAGTCTATATCAAGAGTTCTAACAGGACTGCACCCCATTGGGCGATCGCCTGAGATGTTCTTGGGGCCGTCAAAGTGTATGGTCATTTTAGCAATGAAATTCAATAGTATTCGGTGACGTTACTACAATTTTTGTTACGAAACATTGCATTAACGGCTATAAAAATACTGATAATTTTTAGGCGATCGCCTGTTAACAAATGGGGATCAACTCTTAACCCGTCATAATTGACCGCAGACCCTCAACCCCCAGCATCCCATCCTAGGGAGTCATCAAACTCGGCCAAGGCACCTCAGAAGCGAAGCGTCTACAGGCTTCCTCACCCCTCCCTAACCGCCTACCATATATAGTCAATCATGTCAAACATTCAAATGGATTAGGTTTCATAGCATGGGAGGGGTAAGGGTGGGTTATGCCTGTTGCCTTCCCCTACTGCCTACTGCCTTTTCTCCCCCCTGTTCCCTGTTCCCTGTTCCCTGTTCCCTTCTCCCCCATCACACTAAAAACGTTGCCCACACATTTCTCTCTAGAGAAGTGCAGACAACGTTTTTAAACCTATACCTGAGTTACGATGACTTACAAGCGTCTACGGGACATGGTTCCATAGAGGTAAATCGCGATAATTGACCCGAGAACAGCAACAAACACACCAATAATGCTCAAATCTGCTGATGTTAGTTCCAGACTTCCCGTTTCAATAAATAAGTGCAACGTGCCACCAATAAATGCACCGATGATACCCAGGATCATGGTGGCAAACCAGTTCCCTCCTTGATATCCAGGAACAATCGCTTTTGCGATCGCCCCCGCGAGTAGTCCCAAAACAATCCAAGAAATGATAGTCATATAACCTCCTCTGCTATATTTTTAACGACGCCCAATGACCAGGTTATACACAATACCAATCAACGCCAGAACCAGAAGCAAATGAACTAAGCCTCCGCCGATATTGACCGCAAACCCTAATGCCCACAAGACGAGAAGAATCACGACCACAGACCAGACAACATTTAACATATTTCTACCTCAAGCTTGGGTACAGAACAACGGAAATTCAAAGATGGTCAACGGTAGGTCTTTCGCGTATCCAGAATCATCTGTGCGATGGACGATTCTGGATATTGAATGCGGGTTGAGGGTTAGTTGAAGAAATCACCAATGCTATCTTTGACATTTTCGATCATGTTTTGATTACTGCCATCAGTCTGCTTAAGTCTGCCCATCATTTGGTCCTTGCTGCTGCCCGTCACATTGCCAGCAGTTTCCTGGATTTTGCCTTCAACATTCTTCGCTACTGCTTTAGCTCGGTCACTGAGCTGCGTCTCATTTTTCATGTCCTCAGCCGCATTACGCATCTGGCTTTCAGCTTGTTTAGCCTTGCCCATCATTTGATCCTTAGGATCGCCAGTCACATTGCCAAGGGCTTCTTGGGCCTTACCTTCTAGATTCTTTGTGATCGCCTCAGCTCGATTCATGCTCGCAAGCTGGGGTTGGCTTGCCAAGGGTCCTGGCAAGGTTGCCGCCCAGGCACGGGTCGTACCAAAGTTAAACACAACCGTTGCAACCAGCATCAGGGTTGAAATCACAATCACGAAAAATTTATTGGCTTGTCGAAATGACATCGTTGTTACCTCTAAAAATATATTTCATTGACATCAAAATCTTATCTGTGAGGACAAGAAGGAGGACAAGATGCTTGAACATCTCATCCTCAGCTACATCATCTACATCACAAAATCAAGATTTAGTCACACACAAATCCACGGACTAGTCAATAGCCTTTTTAACGCCCTCCTTACCATCTTCTACGGTGTGGCCAATTTTAGCTTCAGCTTGTTTGGATTTACCTTTAGCTTTAGCTTCTTTATTGCCAGTCAGATCACCGACGGCTTCTTCCACTTTACCGCCTACATCTTTAGCGGTTGCTTTTGCTCGGTCTTCAATACTCATTCTGATACTCTCCTTATCGTTTACATACGCTAGAAGGAACCGGGTTGGAACCTCTTGCCTAAAAACAACAATAATTGGTAGATGTTTTATTTCATGAGTGAATTGATTGACGTGATTAACAAGTACACAATTTAATACAATAGGTTTATAGAGACTGCCCAAAAGACGATAACTCGTTAGAGGCAGCATTCAATATCCTACTCATATTTCGAGTCGGGGGGGTGTAAATTTTTGATACTTTGCCTGTATCCAAGATCTTCGCTACCCAGCAGACAATCCCAAAACGTAAAATAAAGTCCATAATGAACCGTATATTTAAGATGATGAATCGAGTGGTGAGCTGGGCCAATCAGCCACCGCCCTAGCCAATGATGTGGGAATAGGCTGGGTAGGCGATCTGGGCCCAAATGATTTAGCACCGCCCACATGGTCATTGTGGCCAACACCGCAATTACTGTAATGAAATGCAGCGGCAGAACAAAAACAAGGCCGACTAAGAATAGTGCCTGAACAACAGCCTCTAATGGATCGAAGGCAAACGAAGTCCAGGGAGTGGGGTAGCGGGAGCGATGATGTCCTTGGTGGAGCCAGGAAAAGAGCTTAGGGTGGTGAAATAGACGATGGGTGAAATAAAAATAGGTATCTTGCAGAAGTAGACCGATGCCATAGCTGACCCCGAGATACCACAGCCCATACTCTCGTGGGTCGGTGTAGAGTTCAGTGCTTCCCGCCGTATAGGCCGAAAGAATTAATGCCGCCGCTAGGGCAAACACCGCAGATGAAAGCATCGAAAGCTTAATATCATGCCAAATAGCCGTCCTGGTGGGCGGCTGATGTGCTCTAGGCTTACTCGCAGACTGGCTAAAAGGGGAATAAAAAAGCCAATATGTTATCCCTGCTACTAAAAAGTAGCGAACTAAGATAATGCCAAAAAAAGCAATATTGTAAAATTCAAAGGAATGGTGTGTTAATTCCACTCTGTGGGACTCGCTTTTATAGAACTCATTGATAGGGAAGTGGTACCCGCCGGAGATACCGATAAATTTTCTAGACTGAGGGTGTTAGGTCTAGACCGATCTTAGCAGGAGGTCAAGCCCCTCAAGCTGAGGGGCCCTAGCCATGACCGGGAGGGGAAGGGGATGACCCACATTTCCCGGAGGAGCTTTACATCAGTCCCACGGCTTGCAGCAGTAAACGCTCTCGGCTATCGACCTGGGCCCGTTCAATGATCGCTAACGTCACTATTTCACCCGGTGCCGCCAAAATAGAACCTGCTTGATTGAGCACTAGGTATCGTACTCGCCTGCCCTCAGCTTGCGTAATGGTCACATCAGCCGCATCTCGGCCCCTCACCGGTACTGACGAACTTGGCAGGGTCGGGACAGGGGGAGGCGCATCCCCTAGACTCTGGGTCTCCTGAGCAGTCTCTTGAGTCATTTCATTGGTACAGCGGCCTGAGCCTCGGAGGTCCTCGGTCGTGAGCTGAGAGGTCTCGCGAACCTCATGACTGGCCGTTTGGCTTAGTTCATGGAGCTTGTCGTTAGTGGTTTGGGTTCTGTCTTGCATATTATCGCTGGTGGTTTGATCTAACTCGAAAAATGTATTGCCCGTTACTTCGGTGCGGCTGAACCACCCCCTCTCTTGTACTAAAGCCCCCAGCAGTTGAGTACTTTTTTGCTCTAAACTCAGGTCTTCAACCATGTCTATGTTTTGTCCGTAATCATAGAAAATCTTGGATTTTCTGACAAATTCTCTACCCTTCTTAAGCATGACGTGAAATTTCTGTTGGTTCTTGTGCGCATTATGGCGCAGTGATGGTTGACCTGGTGTTTAGATAGGGTTTAGATGGGTTGATTTGTATAGAAATGTAGCAATTCGTTTTAATTATTCTGCCATTCGCGATCATCTAATTCTTTTTGGGGCAGCAAAAGTGTCGCTTCAATCTCTTTGCGCATAGCTTCGGTGACTTCACAGTTGCTGTTCAAGCAATCGATTAGCAGTTGATTGGCATCGTAGTAGCGGTTTAGCACCTGCTTTTGCTCAGGATTAAACTTCCAGGGGTGGTGAATATTGCGATATTTAGCAACGGAGTCTTTAAGCTGCTCGACCCAGTTCGCGTAGTTATTTTGCCACCAGGTTTCCAGTTGCTCTTGGCTTTGGTGAGAGGCCGGTAGTTGCTCCTTAAGCTGTTGCAGCGACTTATAGAACCCCGCGTCTAAAACGATGACTAGAATATTGTTGAGGGCTTCACTACAGGCATGGGCGTAGGCAAAATTCTGGCTGTGGTCGATGGCAAACTCCCGCAACAAATTTTCCAGAGCTGTATCTAAAAAGATGCCTTGGTCGAGGGTGCTGGCTAGGGCAAACTGGTTCGCGGTGGGGGAGTCTTGGGCAAGGGCTAGGTAAAAGGCCCGGGTTGTCGCCAGTTTGGGGTTGGGAAGACTTTTTGATTTTTTGTTGACCCACATCAAAAAGTCTTGTAAGTGAGGGTCTTGGGCTACTAAGGCATCCACCTCCTGCTTCATCAACTGCACTAGGGAATCGGCACTGCGTAGCATACCGGCGGTGAGCAAAAAGACCTCGTGCCAGTGGGGGTCAGTAATATGGCTGACTAATCCCCCTAAGGCTTGCTCCAACGCACTTAGGTTATGGGTGGCGACAATCTTGCGCGCTGTTAGATATTCTTGAAAGACCAGATAAGAGAACGAAAAAATTCCTCGGGCGCGCTCGATTAAAAGTCCATGCTGGGCTTCGATCGCCTTGAGCATGGCCTCACTTTCTAGCTGAAGTTCTTCGGGTTGCAGAGTCACCTCAGGCAGATTTTCCAGGTAATCTTCGATGTATTGCTCAATGACGCGCTGCTCAAAAAAGTACTGTCCTTTTTCAAAGGTAACGGCGGCTAGTTGACTCAGGAGCCTCATTTTTTGCGGGAGTAAAAATTCTCGATAGGCATCATCGCGCGTCACCCCTTTGGTTTCATCCCATTTCCCCAACAGCAGGTCTAACCCTTGCTTATAAAATGCTGTGCGCTTGGTCGGAAACTGCCCTTGCCCCTGAAACAGCCAGCAGGAAAGGTGCAAAAAGAGGGGGGTCACCACCAATTGGCGAAACTGCCAGTTTTCGGGGAGGTCAAGTTTCTCGATAAATTCTGCGGCCTGGGTCTGTCCTTGGGAGGTAGCGGTTCTGCCGAGGGTCACAAACCACTTTTGGGCAAAGGTGGTAATTTGCTCTGGGCTAAAGGGGGAAATTTCGACATCGGTAAAGCCGTGCAGAGCAAGTTCTTGGGCGGCGGTGCGGCAAGAGACCACAAACCGGTTACGGTGGTATTTGTCCGAAAAACTGCGAATCTCTCTGATGGTGGCGCTAATATCTTGGTTTATTACCTCATCCATGCCATCCATCAGCATCAGCACCCGCCCCTCGATGAGCAACCGTTCAAGTTGGGCAGGGTTGGTGAGGCCCGATCGCACAAGGATTCGGTGAATATAGTCGAATAGGCTAACGTCGTTCTGGTGTTTGGCGGCTTCGGCAAACTCCCTCAGGAGAATAAAAATTGGGACTTGTTCCGGGGCAAACTCGCCCTGGTTGCATTGCACGGCTAGATGTTGCAAAAAGGTAGTTTTGCCAATCCCGGGTTTGCCCAAAACCCGCAGCTTGCCGTAGGTCTTGACCGCTTCGACTCCGGGGATCTGAGGCTGGTCGATGATTCCTAGGCCCATCCGGTTAAAATCGGCAGGGTCAAGATTGTTGAGGGCAGAGACCTCAAGACATTGCTGGTTGGCAACGGCTTCTAGAATATTGACATCTACATAGATGTCGTCAATGTTGACCGGGTGCCGCACGTCGAGCAGTTGCAGAATGCCACAGCGGTGCTGAATGGTATCGTGGTGCTGCGATCGTACCTCAGCCACGAGTTCATCGATGGTTGGTTCGACACTCTCCCCAGGCTCCAGAAACTCAGCCGGTGGGTTCTTGGCAATCTCACGCCAGTCCAAATCCAGCACCTGGCAGAGTTCCATAAACACCTGGCGGTCTACGGGTTGCCCGGTAAAAAATCTCCAGATTGGCTGACGGGTCTTGAGATTGACTTCCCCGGCCAGATTTTCTTGAGTCCATCCTTTGAGTGCAAAGGCACGCTTAGCCTGCTGAATACCCGCAGGTGAGGCTTTGAGTGATCGCTTAGCCATACTATAAAAATCTCTTTTAAATGTCTAATTTCAAACAAATCAAACAAATCAAACAAAAATATTTGAGGACGCTGGTTGACTGACCATGTTCAATGGCAGTTGGCTAGAATCCATGCCTACCAAGACATTAGAGTCTCTATACCTGAAGGGTTTCAATCTGCGATCGAGATATCTTTTCTATAAACTTTACGATATAAACTTCATACTAACGCCTTTTTTATGTGGTGTTTGATTTTTTCCCTGAAAGTTGGCTCGGCTCCGCCCCGACGGGGTTCCTCTTGAGCGAACACAAGGTGTGCCCCGACAGTCTTCTTTTTTCTTTCCCCATGAAAACCCTAATCCTCTCCCTCCTGCTCACCTTCCTCCCCATCTCCATCGCCGCCGAATGGCTACATTGGGATGCCACCGTCATTTTCCTGACCGCCGCCGTGGCCATCATCCCCCTAGCCGCCTGGATGGGAACCGCCACCGAAGAACTGGCCGTCGTCGTCGGTCCCACCGTCGGCGGACTCCTCAACGCCACCTTCGGCAACGCCACCGAACTGATTATCGCTCTCATTGCCCTGCGGGCCGGCTTAATCGAAGTCGTCAAAGCCAGCATCACCGGCTCCATTATCAGCAACCTGTTGCTAGTGATGGGATTTTCCATGTTTCTCGGCGGACTTCGCTATAAATCCCAAAATTTCCAATCCGTCATGGCTCGCCTCAACGCCTCCGTCATGAACCTGGCCACGGTGGCCATCCTCATCCCCACCGCCGTAGTTGCCACCTCCCAAGGCATCCCCGAACTGACGATTCAGAAACTCTCTAGCATCGTGGCGGTGATTCTCATCATTGTCTATGGCTTAACCCTGCTGTTTTCCATGAAAACCCACGCCTATCTCTGCGATGTGGGGGAAGCGGAAAACGAATCCGAGTCTGGAGACGTGGCAGAGTCCCCCAATCCCTGGTTTTGGTCGGGGATTTTGCTGGTTTGTACTCTAGCCGTGGCTTATGAGTCTGAGTTATTGGTGGGTTCCCTGGAACTGGCCACAGAAACCCTCGGCTTCACTCCCCTCTTTACGGGGGTGATTCTGGTTCCCATTATTGGCAACGCCGCTGAACATGCCACCGCCGTCACTGTGGCCATGAAAAACAAGATGGATTTATCCATGGCCGTGGCTATGGGATCGAGTTTGCAGATTGCTCTGTTTGTGGCCCCGGTTCTGGTGTTAGCCGGTTGGCTGTTCGGTCAACCGATGGATTTGAACTTCAATCCCTTTGAGTTGGTAGCAGTGGTGGTGGCGGTGGTTCTGGCTAACTCCGTCAGTTCCGATGGCCGTTCCGACTGGCTCGAAGGGGTGTTGTTGCTGGCCACCTATCTGGTGGTGAGTGTGGCCTTCTTCTATCATCCCGTTTGATTGTCCTTTGGCAGGGGGCGACGGACGGTTAACCGTCCCCAGAGTCAGGATTCAAGGGCGATCGCCTGGTTAAGATAGAGTCAGCGCAATCATTAAGATTTATTACGTTATGCTCGTTTCATCCTCTCGCTTGGAGGGTTTCAAAGGGTTCTTACGGGATAAACTCCTGTTTGGCAACGAGCCAACCCCAGAACTCATTGCCATCCTCCTGGTCTACTTTGTCCAGGGAATCCTCGGCTTAGCTCGTTTGGCGGTGAGTTTCTTCCTCAAAGACGATCTCGGTCTGAGTCCCGCTGAAACCTCAGCCTTATTGGGGATTGTGGCGCTTCCCTGGATGATTAAGCCCCTATTTGGGTTCATCTCTGATGGCCTGCCCATTTTTGGCTATCGTCGTCGGCCCTATTTGATTCTCTCCGGCTTGCTGGGAACCCTATCCTGGATACTGCTGGCCACGGTCGTCACCCGTCCCTGGCAGGCGATCGCCGCCATTTCCCTGGGGTCTCTCTCTGTCGCCTTTAGTGATGTCATCGCCGATTCCCTAGTCGTCGAACGGGCCCGCAAGGAGTCCCAAAGTGATGCCGGGTCGTTGCAGTCTGTCACCTGGGCCGCGTCAGCCATTGGCGGTCTCATCACGGCTTATCTGAGTGGGTCTCTGTTAGAAATCTTCGCCACTCGCGATATCTTCCTGATTACAGCCAGCTTTCCCCTGATTGTCTCGGGAGTGGCCTGGCTGATTGCGGAACAGCCTAGGGGCAATCGCCCCGACTTCAGCGGCGTTAAAACCCAACTGAGTCAACTCAAAGCCGCCATTTCCCAAAAATCCATCTGGCTACCGACGGCCTTTCTCTTCCTTTGGCAAGCCACCCCCACCGCCGACTCGGCCTTTTTCTACTTCACCACCAACGAACTCGGCTTTCAACCAGAGTTCCTAGGACGAGTGCGATTGGTGACCAGTTTAGCCTCTCTCGTGGGGATTTGGCTGTTTCAGCGGTTCTTCAAAGCCGTTCCCTTCCGTAGAATCTTTGTCTGGACCACGATCCTCTCGGCGGTGTTAGGGATGAGTGCCCTACTACTGGTGACTCATGCTAACCGGGCGATCGGCATTGATGACCATTGGTTCAGCCTCGGCGATAGTCTAATTCTGACGGTGATGGGACAATTGGCCTTCATGCCGGTTCTGGTTTTAGCCGCGCGTCTATGTCCTAGTGGCGTGGAAGCGACCTTATTTGCCGTGTTGATGTCCGTGTCTAACATTGCCGGGATGCTCTCCTATGAATTGGGAGCGGTTCTCATGCACTGGCTCGATATCACCGAATCCAACTTCGAGAACCTTTGGCTGTTGGTCACCCTAACCAACCTCAGCACCCTACTCCCCCTGCCCTTTATTCATTGGCTACCGGGAGATAATGCCTCAGGCGGCGGCGATGAAACCCCGCCACCCCAAGCCCCTGAACCCTCCCGGGTGGAAACCGAAGTCGTCGAGGAGGTACGCGTCTAAGATCCCGATCGCTCTGCGGGGAACAGGTACTTAAAAGAAAGTGCCACAATAGAAACAATCATGTCCGATTCCCGATCCACTTCCCGATCAACCCTGTCCCAGGACTCGTTTGCTGTTCCCATGAGCCAATTCCCCCAATTTGCTGCCAGGGGCTATCACGTCCAACGTGAACTCGGCCAGAACCGAGCCGGTGGACGCATTACCTACCTGGCCCACCAGGATTCCGCCTCGGAACCCGTTGTCTTAAAACAGTTCCTCTTCGGCGAGGCGGCCCAATGGTCCGCTTATGACAGTTGCGAACGGGAAATTCAGGTGTTGAAGGGCTTAGAACATCCGGGGATTCCCCGCTATTTAGATTCCTTTGAGACGGAGAACGGCTTTTGTTTGGTGCAAGAGTATAAACCCGCTCCCTCCTTGGCTCAACGGCGGAGTTTTGCCCCGGAAGAGGTCAAAGAGATTGCGATCGCCCTCCTCGAAATTCTCATCTATCTGCAAAACCGCATCCCCCCAGTCATTCACCGAGACATCAAACCGGAAAATGTTTTAGTCTCCGAACAACCCACCGCCAAAGGACTACAGGTCTATCTCGTGGATTTTGGCTTTGCCCGCATTGGCGAGGGGGAAGTGGCCATGAGCAGCGTCGTCAAGGGAACTCTGGGGTTTATGCCCCCAGAACAATTGTTCAATCGTCCCCTAACGGAAGCCTCAGACCTCTATGGAGTGGGGGCGACCCTAATTTGTCTGTTAACGGGAACCCCCTCCCAAGACATCGGCGAGTTAATGGACGATCGCTATAGTATTGATTTTGCCCCTCGGGTTCCCAAACTCAGCTTGCCCTGGGTGGAGTGGTTGCAAACCCTCGTCAAACCCTCCCCCAGCGACCGCTATAAGAACGCTGCCGAGGCGTTAGCCGCCCTACACCCCATTTATGTCAATCGTGTGCCAAAAGTGGTCGCCAAGCCCGATTCTGTGGTGTTGGAGGCCAGCCGCTTGGGGGAACAGATTGCCGAAACGGTGATGTTAAAAAATCCCGTCCCCGATACCCGATTACAAGGGCGGTGGCGAGTCCTCCCCCATCCGAAAGACCCCCCCAGTCGCCCCGGGAAACATCATTGGCTACGGGTGACTCCTGATCCCGTGCAGGGGGAACAGGTCTTATGTCGGGTGCGGGTGAATACCGGTAAACTGGTGGCTGATGCCGTCTATGAACGTCGCCTGGTCTTTGAAAGTAATGCCGAACCTCAGACCTTGGAACTTGGGGTCACCGTCAAAACCGCTCCCGCTCCCGTTCGCCTCCCCAGCTTACCCATGAAACGGCTGGGAGTGTTGTTTGTCTCGGCGACCATTCTCTCCTTTGGGGTTCATATTTGGTGGGGGGCAATTTTAGGATTGGCGAACTCCCTCGTCCATGCCATTGATAAACTTTAATGGGGGGGCGATCGCCCCACGGGGACGTTCTGCCCTTCGCCATCCGATTCGCCATTCCGTCGTCACTATGGGGACTTTTGCATCATGACCCAGCATCCACCCAACAATTCATCCCCGTCTCCCCAGTCCTCACCGGAAGGCCAAAGCCAGGTTCAAGGTCAATCGTCCCAAGAACAAACCTCGGTCGACACCAGCCCCCCGGGAGCCTTGGCGGAGCCAAAATCTCCGGATGAGTCCCAATTAAGCTGGAATTTGTTTGAAGATAAACCACTCTGGCAGGTGATCTCGGTGTTGGTCGTTCTGCCAATCCTCATCAGCGCCATGTTATTCCAACTGGTGGCCGTGGTGAACCTGATGGTGGACTGGGTGGTGACAGGTGTAATGTTCCTGGGGTTAATGATGCTCATTGGTTTGTTGTTTGCCACGATTCCCGCATTGATCATCTGGGGAATTGTTGAAACCTTCCGGTTTATGCACCGTCGAGGCTTCGATGATTTCATGGCGATCGCCCTTCCCATCTCCACGGTGGCATTCGGTATCAGTTTAGGCGCTCTGTTGCGTCCCGAGAGCTTTGTTTTGCTCTGGTCAGTGGTGACGGCGTTAACGGCAATTCCTTTGGGGGGGCTGCTGCTTTATCAACCTCTACGCCGGGCCGGACAACTTAAGAAATATCGCAAGTCCCAAAAACATCTAATCCAACCCTGAAAAATGGTATAAAACTAGAATACGTCCCTCTTAAGTCCGGTCTCATGATGGGGTCTGATAGTGAAGTTTTTTGAAGGAACTTCCAAGCAGATAGGACGTCTGATTGACTCAGCCATTCAGGTGTCGTGATCCCCTGAACTGGCAATCATTTTTTACCCGGTTTAGTAAAGATGGCGTTTCAAACTCGAACCCTGAGTGTTGGCGATCCCGCCCCCCTATTAGGTCTCCCCACCCCTGATGGAGAGCCAGTTATTATCGCTGATCGCGTTGGCCAGCCCATCGTCTTGCTATTCTACGCCAACGATAGTAACCCCAACTGTCAAGAGGTTGCCCGTCAGGTTCAGGCGGCCATGGCGCAATTTGAAGCTCTCAATGTTCACGTCTTGAGTATTAGTTTAGATGCCCCCGACAAGCGGCAACAGTTCCGAGACAGTGAACAGCTCACCTTTCCCGTCCTCAGCGATGCCAGTGGTCAAACCAGCCGCAAATATGGGGTGTTCTACAACGAAGAGAGCGAAGACCCTAATCAGGCTCCCTATGCCATTTATAGCCGTACTGCCTTTCTCCTAGATCGCAACCTCAAAATCATGGGGATCTACAGTCTAGGGGAACCACAACAAGCGATCGCCTCGATTTTTGAAGATATCTCCCAACTTCCCCAGGAAGAACCGCGCGAAATCGGTCAACAGGCCCCTGTGTTACTGATTCCTCGCGTTCTCTCTCCAGAAGTGTGTCAACATCTGATTGAGCTATGGGAAGGCGATAATAGTGAATCGGGTTCCATGCGACGGGAAGGGAACAAAACCATCGGCGTGATTAACTACTCCCATAAAATCCGCCGCGACCACTTCATCAAGGATATGAACCTGTTGCGTTATCTCGATGGGGTGATGCGACGCCGAGTGTTCACTGAGGTCAAGAAAGCCTTTTCCTTTGAGGTGACTCGTCGGGAAGACTACCGCATTGGCGGCTATGATTCGAGTCGGGGGGGCTATTTCCGTCCCCACCGGGACAACACCACTGGCGGAACTGCTCACCGACGCTTTGCCATGTCTCTCAACCTCAACACGGGAGAGTATGAAGGGGGCTATCTGCGTTTCCCGGAATATGGCGGCCATCTCTATCGGCCGGGGTTGGGATCGGCGGTTATTTTCTCCTGTAGCCTCATGCACGAAGCGACCGATGTCATCGCTGGGCGGCGTTTTGGGCTATTTTCCTTCCTCTATGGAGATAAGGAAGCACAACAGCGTCAGGAGTATGAACTCCAGGCTCAAAATAACTACCAAAACATGGTTAGAATTAGTCAGGATGTGCCGGAGGTGAAGAACCCCTTTGCCACGGTTGTTCCTCCGACGCAAGTCTCGTCGAACCTTTGAGTGTGAACAGCTATCCCTAACCCCTGTGCTGTTATCCTCCTTTGATATCTGGAAACCCCATCACCGCAGCAACTCCAGTGATGACCTGCTGGCGGAACTTCAGCAGCGGGGTCGTTTACCTGAGTCGGCCCGTCTGTTGCGACGACTCCCGGTTGATACTCAGCAGGCCTCGGCCCAACTCTTGGCGGCGATTCACCAGTATCGTCCCCCCTGGGTGCTGTTGGGGGGTATGGCGGAGGGGCGATCGCGCCTGACGGTGGAACGTCGAGCGGTGCAGGGGCCAGGCGTTTACTGTACGCCGATGCCGGTTTGGGAGTTAGTGGCGGGCCTCGATCATACCGATGTGAGTTATCATGCGGGGCGCTTTGTCTGTAATGCCACTTATTATCAGGTTCTGTCGGACATTGCCACTGCGAATTTACCCACCCAGGCCCTCTTTCTCCATGTTCCCTGTTCTCGGGGGAACGCCTGGCCGGAGATTGTGGCCGATGCAGACCAATTGCTGCAACGACTCATAACCCGATTCCCTAGCCCTCGCCAAATCGTCCCTGAGACGGTTAACGATTTTGCCGCAGTTTCGGGTTGACAAACTCGTTTAACCCTTCCCCTAACAGGGACAAACCAATCACCATCAGGGTCATGGCTAAGCCAGGAAACAGGGCTGTCCACCAAATCCCGGTGGGGAGGGCTTCGAGGGCTTGCCGTAGGTCGTTGCCCCATTCTGGGGTCGCTTCGGGAAGTCCTAAGCCCAGAAAGCCGAGGCCACCGAGGATGGCGATCGCATCGGCGGCGTTGAGGGCGAAGAGAACGGGGACGGTCTGAATGGCGTTAAAAAAGAGATATTTGGAGAGAATGCGCCAGGTGGAAGCCCCCATCGCCTGGGCGGCTTCGATGTATAACTCAGTTTTGATGCTGACGGTGTGGTTGCGGACGACTCGATAGTATTGCGGCACATAGGCAATACTCAGGGCTAGGGCGGCATTTAATAAGCCCCGTCCGACGACGAAGGCTAGGGTAATCGAGAGTAATAACCCCGGTAGGGTGTAGATGACATCCATCACAAACAGCAACAGGCGATCGACTTTCCCGCCGAGATAGCCACTGGCCAGTCCGAGGGGAACTCCGGTCAAAATACTCATCAGGGTGGCTAAGACCACCACCCGTAAAGCTGCCTGGGAACCGTAGAGGGTTCGGGAGAAGACATCATAGCCCAGGCGAGTCGTCCCAAACCAATGGTCCCCGGAGGGAGGCTGGTGGATGGGATGATCCAGTAAGGCGGTGGGACTGGCAATCAGCCCCATTCCTTGCAGGATGGGGGCCAACAGGGCAATTAAAATAAAGATCCCGGTGATGACTAGCCCCACCCACATCAACTGAATTGAGAGATTGGCAGTTTTTCGGGCTGCTGGGGGGTTGATGGGGGATTTTGGGGCGATCGTCATAAGGGGGAATGACTAGAGCTTAGACTCGACGGCAGGGGTCTCTGTGGCGTCATTTGCCGCAGGACCTTTGGGGTTCGGGTTGCGGTAGCCAAAAAAGTCGATGCGATAGTCGGTAATCCGAACGCCAGTTTCTGCTTCAATGCGTTCGATGAGGTCTTGGGGGAGTTCCACAAAGACGTCGAGAATTTGCTGACTATCGAGGCAATTGATATGGCTATGAGGGTCACTAATATTACCATAGAGGCGGCCATCGGAGCGTTCGATACATTCGATGATGTTGTGGCTCGATAGGGCCTCTAGGTTTTGGTAAACGGAGGTGTAGCCAATCTCTTTGCCAGCGCGGCTGAGTTGGTCGTAGATATCGCGGGCGCACAGGTGATCCTGAACCTCCCAGAGGAGTTCGAGGATCAGTCGACGCTGACGACTCAATCTCATTCCCAGGGATTGGCAGCGATCGAGTGCGTCTTGGAGAGATCGGATGGGTTTTAGGGCGATCGCCTCATGTTTCATCGGTCTGTATTTGGCTTGCTATCAACAGGGAACGGGTGACTCGTCTTGCGGGATTGAGACTCAACAAGGGTACACCGGCGTTAAAAATCTATCTTATGGAAGGGGTGTTTTCAGTCTGCTTATGATCCATTGTAACGTACCGACTTTTGAGACCCGATGGCGGCGGAACTTGCCTCTAGCTTAAGTGAAACCCAATACAGTAGGGTAGGACAATAGGTTAGAAAACCATCCCACTCTAGTATTTTTCAAAGGCGACCCTGTTCATGTCCAGTTCTGAGATTAAACTTGACGCAACGACGATTGAAACCTTGGATTTAACGGCGGCCCGGGAGGCGATCGCCCAAAAGTTGAAGGCGGGGATCACTGATGCTGAGCAGTCTCTGCGGTTTGTGATTGATGTCTCCCGTGACCCCAGTGACCCCCGAGAATTGTCAGAAATCCCAGAGATTCGCCTCTGGTTTGTCCGTCTCGATGCCTCCTATCCCTGGCTACCGTTGCTTCTGGATTGGTCAAGTGGGGAGTTGGCGCGCTATGTGGCCATGTTGGTTCCCCATGAGTTTCATCGCACTGAGGGCATTCAGTTTAACCCAGAAGCCCTAGAAATCTTCTTGATGAGCAAAATCTTCGTCATCGCTGATTGGCTAGAACAGCAAGGCTGTCCCAGCCGTTCGCGCCTGAAGGCCATGTCGCAACTTCTGGGGTATGAACTCGATGATGGTTTATTTGATCTGCTGTTGGGGAAGGGTTAGGGAGTTCTTAACAAATCTTTAACAATTTCTCGACTCCCACCTGCTCGCTTCCTGGCCGAGTCCAACGTCCCGCCGCTGTATCCTGGTCCAGTTCATAAATCATGACCCCAAAATTGCTCTGATAGCCCCAGTTGGAGACAAACCAATCTCCACTGCGTAAGCCAATCCCCTTCAACTTGGGGGTTCCACTGCTGGAGAGTTGATAAATCTCCCCCGTCTTACCAATGGCAATACTGTTAGTATAGGGGGGTTTTTTATTGGGATAGGTCCCCGAGACGTTGTAGAGACCTTCGACTTCTGGGGAGGGGTCACCGCTGGCCCGTTCGCTGCCGATTTCCCCAAACATTTGGGGGGTCGTCCATTGGCCCTCTAGGGTTCCATCGGACTGAATGCGATAGACGACAACGCGGTAGGAGGCGTCTAAACTCCAACCGATGCAGAGACGGTTGTCGTGATAGAAGCCTAAACCGGAAAAGTTACTGCGATCGCTCAACCAAAAGACTTGATACACAGGCCCGATACGGGAAATTTGTACGGTTCCCTTATAGGGCGTTCCCCGTAAGGTTTGTGCGTCGGCGATGGTCCAAGTTCCTTCAGGAGTCATGGTGGGGGGGCAAGAGGCAAGAGGCAAGAGGGAGCAGAAGGCAGTAGGCAGCAGGCAGTAGGCAGTAGGGGGAACCCTTTAGGGGCACGCCCTGCGGTCAGCGAGCGACAGCCGAGTTGCGGCTGCCCGAGGCAGGAGGTATAACCCACACCTACCCCTCCCAGGAGGGGATGGCAAGTGGGGGGTCTCTTCCTCGGGGAGTTAGCTGAACACCTTGTCTAGGATGGTTTGGGGGTCAATGTCCGCTATTTTACCGGTTGGCGAGACAATTCCTTGGGCGCGATCGCCCTTGGGGAGGAGTTTTTTGGGGTCGGTGGGACCGAAGAGGGCATAGGTATAGGTTTGTAGGGCCACGGCCAGGTGCATGGGGGCACTGTCGGTACAAAGCATGAGATTGGCGGCGGCGATGGTGGCGGCGAGTTTACCGATGTCTGGGGGGGAGAGGGTTTTTAAGCCGGGAATGGCTTGGGTTAACTCTCCAACAAATGCCCCATCGTCGGGACCGCAGGCCACCACAATGGGAAGATTCGGCTGTCGCTGTTGTAGGCCTTGTAGGACAGTAGCCCACTTCTCGACGGGATAGATTTTATCCAATCCTTTTTGCTGGGCGAGCCGACTTGCCCCCCCATGGAGAAGCACATAGCCACTCTCAGCGACGCCAAGCTGCTGTTGCTGCTGTTCTGACCACTCCACATCCTCTTTGAGTAGGGTAACCTCCATGGGGGGACAGGGAGACTGAATGCCGAGGCCACGCACTAAGTCGTGATACATCTCGGCGGCGTATTGTTCTGGTTTGAGGGGGATGGGATGGGTAAGGAAGAGGCTATCAGGTTCGCCATAGCCGACGCGCTGGGGAATCCCGGTTAGCCAGAGGAGTAGGCCCACAGTCCAACGGCGGCCGAGGGAGAGGACGGCATCATACTCGCGATCGCGCACAACGCCCATCAGGTTGCCCCAATCAGCGGGGCCATTGCGATCCTTGAAGTCAAAGGGAATTAGGTTTAGGGAACCATCATGGAAATACTTATTGGCGCGATAGGCCCCCTTGGCGCGGGGTTCGACCACCACACTCAGTTGAGAATCGGGATAGTGATGCTTCAGTTGTTCGAGGGTGGGAAAGAACAACAGTTGGTCGCCAATTCCCCCTGGAACCAGGGTCAAGATTTCTTTCATAGCGTGTTTTTAGGGCTCAGCTTCGCGAGGGTGTGACGAAAGGGGCAATTTATACGGATTTGATGATCGGCCGGCAGCAGTGTTGCAACCAGAGTTAATGGTAGTGCGATCGCCCCAATGTCGTCTAGCCAGGGACTCAGGCTTGGGGACCATCTCGGTGAGTTTTGTGGGCTGGGGGAGTCTGGCTGATAGCGGAACTACGACTACCCGCAGCGCCACCTTGGGGAGGACTCGGAGGCTTGGAGGCTTTAGCTTGAGGGGGGTTTGCGGCTTTGGTTCCTCCCGAATTAGACCCCTCGTTGCCATCGCTTTTGAGCAGTTGCGCCAGGGTGGTCATGAGTCCTTCAAGTTTCCCCTCTTGAGTGAGGCTTTCGATTAACCCTAAACCGCTGGTGGAGAGCATAAGCTTACTAATATCCTGGGAGAGATTGCCGTTGCCGTTATTACCGTTATTGCCATTGGGGAAGGCATAGATTTTGGCATCCCCTAAAACTCCCGGCTGTGGGGCCAGGGCTTTGGTAATCTCGGGCAGGCGCGTCAGGAGTTCTGGGGCAATCTCTCGGATGAGATCGGCGTTACGGTTGGCATCGCTGAGGGCGTTCTCGGCTTTGATTTTGGCTTCGATACCTTCGGCTTCGGCGAGGGCGCGATCGCGTTCAGCATTAGCCAGGGTGCGAATGGACTCAGCTTCTAACTCGGCGGCTTCTCGGGCACTTTCGGCTTGGCGACGGCGACGGAAGACATCGATTTCAATGACGTTGTTGTCGGCGATGCGTTGTTTCTCGGCGGCTTCTTCAGCGGCTAAGGCGGAGAGGCGTTGTTTCCGTTGCGCCCGTTCGAGTTCGATGGCCGTTTCTACAGCAGACTCGGCTTGAGCGCGTAGGGCTTCGGCTTCGAGGCGTTCTTGGGTTTTCTTGGCAATGGCGATCGCCGTCTCTTGTTTGGCTAACTCTGACAGTTGCTCGGCTTCAGAGATTTCTACCTGGGCTTTCAGGCGGTTAGCATCGATGGTTTTCTGCCGGTTAATCTCGGCCATCTCTGCTTCTTGTTTTTGCAGAGCTTGGGCCACTTTGAGTTTTTTCTGTTGTTCTTCGATGGCGATCGCCGAGAGGATTTGTTTTTCTTGAACCGCTTGGGATTTTGCAATCTCTTCTTCTTCTACGGCTTGGCGCTGAAGAATTTTACTGCGTTCCTGATTAGCCGCTTCTCGGTCTTTCGATTCTTGGATTTCCCGCGCCCGTTGCGCCCGCATTGACTCCACTTCTTGCTGTTGCTGGAGTTGCGATTCTTCCTCGTCCCGTTCAATTTCTAATCCTTCTTTCCGAGCCGCTAATTCTTGCTGCTTAATGCTGACTTGAGTTCGCAGTTGAAATTGACGGCGTTCCTGCTCGGTTTGCAGCTCAACTTCCTCTTTCTGCTTGATGGACTTCTGGATGGTCTCGGTTCGCAGGCGTACCCCTTGGGCATCAAAGAAATTGTTGGTGTCGTAGGTGTCGCTTTCTTCGACTTCGGAGATAGCGATATTGTTGAGGGTTAACCCAACTTTTTTCAAGTCTTGCTGAATTAGATTTAAAACTTCATCAGCAAACCCCAATTTATCTGAGTCAATTTCCGCTAGGGTTTTGCGTTTTGCTGCCGCCCGAATGGCATCATCTGCCCGAGTTTCCAGGGCTTCTTTAATGTCTGCCGGAGAGATATTTCCATCCCGAGACAGACGAGCGGCGGCGGTTTTCACATCCTGTTCATCGTGGTTGACGCAGACATAGAACGTCACCCGCATATTGGCCCGTAAATAGTCCTGGGTGCGAACGGCGAGGTTCCCGGTGCGTTCGACGTTGATGGTAATCTCCCGCATGGGAACCCGCGTCAGTTCATGGAAGCCGGGGAGGACGATACAGCCACCATAGAGAATGACGGAGTTTTTCTTAGCTAGGAAGCCCCCAGTTCGCACGAAGGCTTCGTTGTTGGGGGTAATTTGATAGACGCGGGTGTAGGCCCAAAAGCCTAACAAAATGAGAACGATAATCCCGACGATGCCGGCGGCGGTTCCTCCGAGAATAATGGAACCGGTTTGACTATAAATGACGGGGAGTTCTGCCTCTTCCCGAACCTCTTGGCGAATTTCGTGATACTCATTCTCACTTACGAAATCGGCGATAACCACCGGCGGGGTTTCCGAGGGATTGGGGTGGCTTGCTGTGGAGGGTTCGGGTTCGGGGGGGGAAACGGCGGCGGATTTGAGAGGAGTGAGGGATTGAGGCGGGTTCACCTCGACGGTGGGAGTGGTAGCCGTGGGGGTGGAGAGGTGTTGGAGAAATGTTAACCAATACAGCATAATTGGATATCTCGTTAGAGTTTCATTAAGAGCGATTTGTAGAACCCAGCCAGCGATCGCAGTCGATGGAGTTATGGGCGATCGCCAGATAGTAATCGGGACAATGTTCGACAATCAAAACCGTATCTCCCCGCTGGGGGACGATTTCTGCGTCGTCGGGAATGACGCCGTTGACAGTGACGAGGTTTTTGGCGGGATCAACCACATCCACTTGGCCGACTTTGCGATCGCCTTGGCGGGGAAGTTGAGAGGAATTGACGGTTCCGAGGCATCCCACGAGGCGATCGCTGCTGGAGTCTTCACTAAAACTGGCGAAAAATAGGCGGCCCAGAGGCCGGGCGATCGCCCCCCCTAGGAAGACACTCACGCCTCCTGTGATGACAAATACGGCTAAATCCAGGGGACTTCCTGGAACCCCCAGGGCCACCGTTGTCACCCAGCCAAACAGGCCCCAGAGACTTAAGTCCGCCGCCAATAGCAGCATCAGAGGCACCTGGCCAATGCCCAACCAGCCTAAAATGGGGATATCAAAGCCATCGCCGTCGAGTTCATCTTCCCCACCGATGGAGATGGAGACGACGAACAGGACAATCCCGGCGGCTAGAAAGATCCAATAGGGAAGATTGGCGAGATCAAACATCGTGTCATGCAAAAGGCTCACCCACAGAATAACCGCCTTACAATGAATAATGTGGGTTACGCTAACAAAATTTAGGATATGCAGCTCAAACGACTGGGCCATGTGGCCATTTGCGTGCAGGATATCGCCAAGGCAGCCGCCTTCTATGAAAATTTGGGGATGACACTGGTATGGAAGGATACAGACTGGGCCTATCTCAAGGCGGGACAGGACGGTTTGGCCCTACTGAGTCCCAATTATGACCAGGCAGGCCCCCATTTTGGCTTTATCTTTGGCGATCGCCGCGAAATGGAGTCGGCCTATAGCCAGTTAAAGGCTGATGGGGTTCACGTCAGCGAGGTTCACGAACACCGCGACGGAACGGCCTCGTTTTATGGTCGTGATCTCGATGGGAACTGGTTTGAGTATCTCTATGAACCTGCCACTGAGGCTCAATAATCGTTCATTGATTTGCCGCAACAAACGACCCCGGTTGTCAATAAACCGGGGTTTCGTTGGGTTTGTATTCTAGACGTAACCGGGAGGGAGGCTGCGTTCTGGCTAGTCAACAACACGCAGCACACCTCGCTTGAGTTCTTCAAAAACTTTGTTAATAATTGTTTCTTCTTCATGAGTTAGGGTCGATTTGGAGAGCAGACTCCTCATGAAGATGGACTGATCGGCTCGGGTAATCCGATGAGATTCAAAAATGCGGCTGGCAATTTCCTGAACGTTGGAATCTCGATGTTGAACCTGTGTGGCAGTCATACTCCTAATCTCTCTACCCAGTTATCTTCGATTTCTTTCATCTTAACAAGAACTTTAAACTCACTCTGCGATCGCGCTTACCGTTAATGTGCGATCGATATCACAAGCTCATGGTAACATCCGTGTAAATACAGAAACAAAACCATAGGTAAAAACTGAGCTGGTTGGCTCATCCGTTGATTGCGATCGCCAAGTCACTAACATCCCAACATAACAACTATCGAGAGTCAACTACTGAAAATTTTGTGATTTTTTCACAATTATGGAGGGAGAGGTGAAAAATTTAGCCCTTAAATTCTGAATCTGCCTATTTTGCGAGATTCAGCCTTGATTGAGATAGATTGCCACTCAAAACCATAAATTCCCCAAACACAACTAGAGGTGAAACCCTTGACAAACGATAAAAACAGACTGCATAATTGCGGTCACGACAAAGCCAACGGCCTTCCTAAATACCTCAAAATAGTCCAAGAACATGTGTAGCGGCAATGGGTTATCCAGTTGAGAGGGGATCTGGTTCAGGGTTCATCAAGCCAAGCAAAGGATCAAGTTCATGCCTGACAGAATAGATATCCCCGGCTACGAAATACGCGAAAAGCTATATGACGGGACACGCACCCTCGTCTATCGTGGCACTCGAACGGCTGATGCTGCGCCTATCGTTATAAAGATATTAAAAAACGAGTATCCTGGCATTAACGAGTTATTCCACTTTCGTAACCAATATAAAATTGCTCAACGGTTGGATCACCCGGGTATTGTTAAGCCTCTAGCATTAGAAGACTATCACAATCGCTACGCCCTGGTGATGGAAGACTTTGGTGGGATATCCTTGGCTAACTACCATCAGGCAAAGTCTTCCCAAACCGTCGTCGCCTTAGAGGGGAACTCGATGTTTCCCTTAAACCTGTTTCTGAGCATCGCCATTCAACTGGCAGATGCCTTGCACCATCTATATCAGCATCAGGTCATCCATAAGGACATCAAACCGGCAAATATCCTCATCAATCCTGAACAACAAACAATTCAGGTCATTGATTTTAGCATTTCCTCTCTACTGCCCCGAGAAACGCAAGACATTAAAAATCCTACCGTTTTAGAGGGAACCCTAGCCTATCTATCCCCAGAACAGACAGGTCGGATGAATCGGGGGGTTGACTACCGCAGTGATTTTTACGCCTTAGGCGTCACCTTTTATCAACTCTTGACGGGGGTGCTTCCCTTTGCTTCAGACGATCCCATGGAGTTGGTTCACTATCACCTCGCCAAAACGGCCACCCCCATCCATGCTGTGAATGCCAACATTCCCTCGGTGTTGTCCGATATTGTTGCTAAGTTAATGGCAAAAAATGGGGAAGATCGCTATCAAACCGCCCTGGGACTTAAATATGACTTGGAGCGTTGTTTAACTCAACTTCAAACCACGGGTAAAATTGAGTCGTTTGCGTTGGCTGAGCGAGATATTAGCGATCGCTATATCATTCCCGAAAAACTCTACGGTCGGAGTGACGAGATTCAAACACTCCTAGATGCCTTTGAGCGAGTGAGCAATGGTCATAGTGAGACCATGCTTGTAGCAGGATTCTCTGGGGTGGGGAAAACTGCCGTTATTCAAGAAGTACATAAACCCATTGCCAAGCGGCGGGGATATTTCATCAAAGGAAAATATGACCAATTCCAGCGAAATATCCCCTTTACCGGCTTTGTTCAAGCGTTTCGAGACTTGGTTCGACAACTTCTCTGTGAATCCGACGAAAAACTTGAACAATTTAGCAATAAGATTCTCGCCGCCGTCGGTCAAAATGGGCAAGTTCTCATCGAGGTTATCCCCGAACTCAAAGACATTATTGGCCCCCAACCTCCCGTTTCTCCCTTGACAGGTGTTGCGGCCCAACGTCGCTTTAACTTACTCTTTAAAGCATTTGTTCAGCTATTTAGCGCAAAAGACCATCCCCTAGTTATCTTTTTAGATGACTTGCAATGGGCAGACTCTGCCTCCCTGGATTTGCTCCTATCATTGATAGAAGAATCTCGCTATCTTCTTCTGTTAGGTGCTTACCGAGACAATGAAGTATCCCCAATTCATCCCTTTATCCTCACCGTTACAGAACTGATAAATCGGGGGAGCATCGTGAATAGGATTACACTGCCCCCCTTACACAAGAGCCATATCAATCAGCTTGTTGCAGATACCCTCACCTGCGATCGGCAAGTGGCACAGCCGTTGACAGAATTTATCTATCAACGCACTCACGGGAATCCGTTCTTTACAACCCAGTTTCTCAAGGCGTTGTATGATGAAAAGCTGATTTACTTCAATTGGGCCAGACAACATTGGGAATGTGATTTGGCCCAAGTTGAGGCATTAGCCTTAACGGAAGATGTTGTGGAATTTATGGCATTACAACTGCAAAAAATGCCGACTGAGACCCAAGAGAGTCTAAAATTAGCTGCCTGTATCGGTGCAGAATTTGACCTAGCCACATTAAGTATTGTCAGTGAACAGTCTCTAGGAGCTGTCGCCGCTACTCTTTGGATTGCCTTAGAAGAGCGTTTTATTATCCCAAAAACCAAAGTCTATACATTTTTAAGCCCAGAAGATCTCGATCAGGTGGCTCAGGGATCGGTTCATTTGACTTATCAGTTTTTACATGATCGCATCCAACAGGCCAGCTATTCCCTGATTCCTGAAACCCAGAAACAAGCTACCCATCTCAAAATTGGGCAGTTACTCCAACAAAACTTATCAGACATAGAACAGGCTGAAAAACTCTTTGAAATCGTCGGTCATCTGAACTCAGGCCGGACGTTAATCTCTGCAACCGCTGATCGAGAGTCCCTAGCTCAGCTGAATCTGGCGGCAGCTCATAAAGCTCTCACCTCAACGGCCTATGCGGCGGCCCGAGATTTTGCAGCAATTGGACTCAGCTTACTGTGCGATCGCCGTTGGCAGAGTCAATATCGCTTAACCTTAGAATTAGTCACCGTTGCCGCAGAAGCTGCCTTTTTAACCGGTGATTTTGAGGCCATGAGAGGACATATCGAGGAAGGATTGAACGCAGCTCAAACAACCCTCGATAAAATTGACCTCTATGAAATCAAAATTCATGCCTTAGCGTCCCAAAGTCACGTCCTTGAGGCGATCGCCGTCGGACAATATGCGTTAAGTGAACTGGGGATTGCCTTCAGTAGCGATCCCGATGACGCATTAACCCAACAGGTGTTAGACAGCATCACGAGAGACTTACAACACCGCGATATTGAGGATTTGGTCAATCTTCCCCCCATGAGCGATCCTCAAATGAGTGCAGCCATGCAACTCTTAGCCTTGTTGTTTTTATCTATCTATCAAGGAAAACCCACCCTCCTATCACTTGTCTGTGGGACGATGGTTAAGTTGTCCTTGGAATTTGGCAACTCACCGGCATCAACCATTGGCTACGCTAGCTATGGAATGGTTCTAGCAACGTTTTTTGAACAGAGTAGCGAAGGCTATCGCTTTGGACGAGTTGCCCTAGATTTACGCGATCGCTTGAATGTCCAAGACTATCAATCTATGACGTTGCTGCTGTTTGGTTTATTTCTACAACATCGACAAGAGGCCCTTAGAACCAACTTCGATACCCTAAAAAAAGGCTATGTGCTGGGCATGGAGAATGGGAATTTTGTATGTGCTGGGTATAATATCGGAGCCTATTTTGACGATAATTTCTTTGCGGGGGTTGAGTTTGACAAATGGGAAGCCGACATTGAGCAGTATTGTGATGCCTTTATCCAGATTCAATATCAGTCGCCCATCTCCTACCTGCGGCTAAAACAGCAGATGGTGCAAAACTGGAAAGAGCCAAGTCAGAAGCCTCAAGAACTCATTGGGACTGCCTATGATGAAACGGTAATGATTCCTCGTCATCAGCAGGAAAATGACTTCACAGTTCTAGCATTTTTGTATGTCTATAAGTTGATGTTTGCTTATAGCTTCGGCCACCTAGCTGATGCCTTAACCTATATCGATGAAATGGAACCCTACTTAATGGCTGCAACTGGAACCATACAAATCCCAGTCTTCCATTTCTATGCGGCCTTAACCTACTTAGAGCAAGCATCTCAGCAAGATAAAACCGAGAGTGCGGCAAGCTTTAAGAAGGTGGAACAGCATCGGGAAGCCCTGGCTCAATGGGCCGATTGTACGCCCATCAATTATCAACATAAGTTAACCCTCCTCGATGCTGAAAAAGCTCATGTTATTGGGCAACGATTAGATGCGATCGAGGGATATGATCAGGCAATTTCTCAAGCAAACGAAACGGAATATTTACAGGACGAGGCTTTAGGGAATGAATTAGCAGCTCGCTTTTATCTGCGTTGGGGCAAGGAAAAAGTTGCCGCTGGATATATGCAGGACGCCTACTATTGCTATACCAAATGGGGAGCAAAAGCCAAAGTTACTCAATTAGAAGAACAGTATCCCCAACTCATCAAACCAATTTTGAAACAACCCTCCATTGTTGACCCCCTCCAACAAACCATTGTATCAGGACTGGTCTCGTCTGGAAGTAGCTCAAGTAGCATGTCACAAGCCATAGACTTGGCCGCATTACTGAAAGCCTCCCAAGCCATTTCTGAGGAGATTGAACTGGATAAGCTCATCACCACCTTAATCGAAATTGTCATCGCCAATGCTGGGGCGGACAAATGTGTGTTACTCCTGAAAAATCAGCAGAATTTGGAGGTGGTTGCCTTAGCCGAAGTGGGACAAGATCCCCAACGACTTAAACCTATTCCGCTAGAGTCTAGCTCAGATATTCCTATCACCCTAGTCAATCAAGTTAAACGAACTAAACGTTCCTTAGTCTTGTTAGATTCTCGTGTTGATCCTCAAGCTCAAATTGACCCATATTTACAGACTCATCAACCGAAAAGTATTTTATGTAGTCCCATTTTGAATCAAGGACAACTGGTTGGGATTTTATATCTGGAAAACAACCTAACTATTGGGGCGTTTACGGGACAACGGGTTCAGGTGTTGAGTTTCATCTGTTCTCAAGCCTCAATCTCATTAGAAAATGCACGACTCTATGAAAAGGCAAACCAAGCCCTGATTGATTTACAAGAGGCTCAGTTACAAGTTATCCAAAATGAAAAAATGTCCACTTTGGGCAGTTTGGTGGCTGGGGTTGCCCATGAAATCAATAACCCCGTAGGATTTTTAAATGGGAATATTCAGCCAGCCCTGGACTATGTCAATGATTTGTTTCAGCTTCTACAACTTATCCGGGATAAGTATCCCGATTTAGATCCCGATGTTGAAGATGAAATCGAAGCCATTGAACTCGAGTATATTCAGGAAGACTTGCCCAAGTTGATCGGTTCCATGCGGGAAGGGGTTAAGCGGATTCAGAACATTAGTAATAGTCTCAGAACCTTCTCTCGGGCAGACAGCGATCGCCCCATTCCCTGTAATCTCCATGATGGCATTGATAGCACGATTATGATTCTCAAGCATCGGCTCAAAGCCAATGAAATTCGCCCAGAAATTCAAGTCATTAAGGATTACGGCCAACTTCCAGATATCGAATGCTATGCGGGACAGTTGAATCAGGTATTCATGAATCTGCTAAGCAATTCGATTGATGCCTTGGAAGAGTCTAATCAGGGGAAAAGTTACCGAGAGATTCAAAATAAAATCACCATTAAAACTGAGTTATCCCATGACCAAAAGCAGGTACAGATCCGCTTACAAGATAACGGTATCGGCATGAGCGAGGCGGTCAAAAACAAAGTCTTTGAGAACTGGTTCACGACGAAGAGAGTCGGACAGGGAACAGGGTTAGGATTAGCGATCGCTCGCCAAATCGTTGTAGAGAAACACAACGGCACCATCGAGATCAACTCAGAACTGGGTCAAGGAACGGAGTTTATGGTGAGAATTCCAACTCACAGTTGTCACAGTTGAGAATCGGGGTTCTCGGTTTCTGATAAATAGGCTGATAAATCCATTTTTTCGTATGCCTCAAAGGGCTGGTGAATCCAGGGATTGTCCTCTAAATAACGAACATAATAATCCGGTGTAAACGTTGCACAAGCTTTACACCATAACACCGCCGTTCTCAGTTCTGAGATATGGTCTCCATAATGCTCATACAGCCAAGCCAACACCGCTTTTAGGGAATCGCCAGAATCGACTAAATCATCAACGATGAGCAATCGTCGCCCTAACTCAGATGTGGTCATCGACAGGGAACGAGAGACAATCACCTCCCCCTGTTCTCGTCCCTCGGCGCCCCCATAGGAGGCGGTGGATAAGATAGCCAAGGGACGGTTAAAGATGCGCGAGAGGGTATCCCCCACTCGTAATCCTCCTCGGGCTAAACAGATGATTTCGTCAAACTCCCATTGGGATTTGTAAATCTGCACCGCTAGACGTTCGACAGTGCGATGATAGTCTGACCAGGACACATAAAGCTCGGGCATAATTTTCATGTCATGGATAATAGATGATCGAATGCTTGGAACCGGTCAAGATATGTACCCAGTTAAACGAGAGGCGAGTTGGGAGTGCTCAGGGTTGGGGGAGGGTTTTCGAGTAGATGCGATCGCACCTGGCCGTCTCTACCCCAGTTGCCGGGAGATAGTTGTGTCGTTCATAAAACTGAACCGCTTCCTTAAGAACCGTGGCAGTCTCCACCCAGATGGTGTGGAAGCCTCGCCGTTGGATTTCCGCTTCTAATTGTTGCAGGAGAAAGGTTCCTAAGCCTCGGCCGCGGACAGCAGGGAGCAGGTACATTTTTCGTAATTCTACCGCGCGATCGCCCCGAGACACCGGGTAAAACCCCGCCGTTCCCACCAGAGTCTCCCCCTGTTCAACGACCCAAAACCCCCCTCCAGTTTCGAGATAGAAGCGTTCCACTTCCACCACATCGCGATCGGCCCCCGTCGGTTCCCAGCCGAGGCCATATTCCAAGAGAACCGAAGCAATCAGGCGGCCGGCCGGAATGCGATCGCCCTTTTGCCACTCTCGGATTCTAAAGTCTAAATACTCTCCTTCAACCATCAGCTTTTTCTAACGCGAAACCAATTAACTGATGCACCAACTCAGGAAAGGGGATCCCCGTCGCTTGCCACAATTGGGGATACATACTGGTGGCCGTAAAGCCGGGGAGGGTGTTGATCTCATTTAGGAAAATCTCCCCCGTCTCCTCCTGATAGAAGAAGTCTACCCGAGATAACCCCGACGCATCGACAGCGGTAAAGGCTTGGGCCGCTAACTCGCGAATCTGTTGGGCAATCGTATCGGGGAGGGGGGCGGGAATCAATAAATCTGCCTGGCCCGCTGTATATTTTGTCTCATAGTCGTAAAAATCGCTCTGAAAGCGAATCTCACCAATCACCGAGACGCGGGGATTGTCGGTTCCGAGGACAGCACATTCAACTTCGCGGGCGTTGGGAACAGCGGCCTCGACGATGATGCGGCGATCGTAACTGGCGGCACTATCTAAGGCGGCTTCAAACTCACCGCGCGATCGCACCTTAGAAATACCCACCGAGGAGCCTAAATTGGCGGGTTTGACAAAACAGGGATAGCCTAACGCCGCGTCAATCTCATCACAGAGTTTAGGAAACACACAAGGATTAGACCAAATCTCATGACGGCAAATCTGCCGATAAGCCACTTGAGGAAGTCCCGCCTGGGCAAAGGCCGACTTCATGGCCAGCTTATCCATCCCCACCGCCGAACCGAGAACCCCTGATCCCACAAAAGGCACTTGCATCAACTGCAATAACCCTTGAATCGTCCCATCTTCCCCATTGGGGCCATGGAGAATCGGGAACCACACCGTCATCTCGGCAGCTTCTGGAGGAAATGACCAAAGATTGACCTTATCCCCTTCCTCGGGACTCAGAGGCTGTCCCGAGTCCAAAATCCTTTGGGCCACATCCGGGCCATGCCAACCTCCATCCTTACTGATATAAAAGGGATAGACAGCATAACGACTGGCATTGTCAGCCGAACCAAGAGCCTGGGCGATCGCCCTTGCGGAGAAAATTGACACCTCATGTTCCCCGGAACGTCCGCCAAATAGCAGTCCCACCTGTTGTTTCGTCATACCCTCAAGACCTCCACTATGAAAACACATTGGCTCACCGCGATAATTGTACCGGCTGTTCTGGGACTTTGCTGGTTTCCTACAGCACCCTTGAGGGCAACCCCACCCTCAACCCCTTGTTCCAACGAAAACCCCGAACCTCCTTCCCCAGAACGTCAGGATGTGGTCATCCCCCGCCATGACCTACGCTTCGAGATTCCGCAGAACTACGAGAGCATCCTAGAAGAGTACCCTGGAGAGGAGGAGGCACTCTGGATTCATATCCGTAACCCAACCGATGTGGCCTTTCTCAACTGTGCGATCGAACATCGTCTTATCGGCGCAGGCCATCAGGTCTCCGATGTTATGGTCAAGGTTGAACCTCGTCCAGGGGATATGCAGCAAATTGACGATATCCTAACCTCAAGCCCTCATCATAGAATCCGGGATGTTACCCCAATCCACATCGCTGGAGAGGAAGCGATCACTTGGATTGAACTCTCTTCAACAGCCTATGCCTACGTAACCTATAATGCTGCCCTGTTACATCCCGATGGTGAGCATTTGATTCGTATTTTCGTCGGTAACTATGGAATGACCATCGCCCCCCAAGATGTCCAAGTACTAGAAATGGTGATGGAGTCGTTCGCCTTCCCGAGGATTTCTCCCTGATGGAAATGCCCGTGAGCCACCCTGAAAATCTGTTATAACAGGGGTAGGTGGTTCATGTAGGACAGAATGGCTCCCAACCCCAAGATTATGGAAGCGGTAGAAGGACTCAACTACCGCGTCACCGTCGGCGACGTCGCTAGTCAAGCCGGCCTCGATGTTAACTTAGCTCAGAAAGGGTTATTGGCCTTGGCCTCCGATGCCAACGCTCATCTACAGGTTGCCGAGACGGGTGATATTGTCTATGACTTCCCTCGCAACTTCCGCAACATTCTGCGGGGGAAGTTCCTACGTCTGCGGTTTCAGGCTTGGTGGGAGAAGGTGTGGAATGTTCTGTTCTATCTCATCCGCATCTCCTTCGGAACCCTGCTGATTGTCTCGATTATTCTCATTTTTGTGGCGATTACGATTATTATCGTAGCCCTCAACTCCAACCGCGATAGCAACAGCAGCAGCAGTCGTAGTAGTAGCCGTAGCGGTGGCGGCGGATTTTTCTTTATTCCTCGCTTCTGGATTGGCGATCTCTTCTGGTTTTATGACCCCAATCCCAGTCGCAGTCGCAATCGGAAACGCAAGGCCAGGACGGCGGGTCAAAGTGATTCTGAGATGAACTTCCTAGAGGCGGTGTTTTCCTTCCTGTTTGGGGATGGAAACCCGAATGCTGATTTAGAGGAACGCCGCTGGAAAGATATTGCTCAGGTGATTCGTAATCACAATGGGGTGGTGGTTGCTGAGCAAATTGCTCCCTATTTGGATGATTTGGGCAATCAGTTTGCTCGGGAAACAGAAGATTATATGATTCCCGTCTTGTCCAAGTTTGACGGTTCCCCAGAAGTGAGTCCGGAAGGGGAGTTAGTATATCGCTTCCCAGAATTGCAGGTTACGGCGAAGCAACAGCGTCGTAAACCAGTCGAAACCTATTTGACGGAATCTCCTTGGACGTTTAGTCAAGCCGATTCGGGTCAAATTTCGATGTCCATTGGTTTGGGATCGGTGAACATTATTGGCGGCGGAGTTTTAGGGGTTCTCTTACAAAATGAAGAGTTGGTCGCGGAGTTAGGCGGCTTGGTGGCGTTTGTGGACTCCATTTATTGGCTTTTGATTGCCTATGGGGTTGCCTTTTTGACGGTTCCCCTGGTGCGTTATTTCTGGATTAAACGGCGCAATCAGAAGGTTCAACGGCGTAATGCTGAACGTCAGGAACGGGCCCTGGAGTTTGAACGCATCGAACCCCAATTACGACCCAAACTGGACTATGCTCGTCAGTTTGCACAACAAACGGCCATTGGTACAGATGACCTCGCCTATACCACAGAAAAGGATGTTCGTCAGTTGCTCAATTTTCTGACAGGTGCAACCGTCGCAGTGGCGGCGGGAGGTGCCGCCTATCCGGCCCTGCGCTACTTCGTCCCGCCCCAAGAGGGTGATGGGAGCGGTACGATTGTCGCCAAGGATCAATTAGGCAATCCCATCCCCGCCCAACAGATTCTCAGCGAACCTCCGGGAACCCGAGCCTTGATTGCTGGACTGGCTGGGGAACCCACCTATCTGACGGTAGACGCTGACGGCAGCCTCAATTCCATGGCCATTGTTGACAACTGTACCCATCTCGGCTGCACGTTCCCCTGGAATGCCAGCGCCGGCCAGTTTCAATGCCCCTGTCATGGCTCACGCTATAACGAGCAGGGCAATGTGCTACGGGGGCCAGCGAATCGCCCCTTGAAAATTGCTCATGTTGAGGTGAAGGGCGATCGCATCTGGTTATCTCCTTGGACAGAAACTGACCCCCGCACCGGAGAACGGCCCTGGTGGGTCTAATTGGCAAGTCATACCAATTTTCGGAAGTCATGCCATAGATGTCTGTAGGGGCGAACGGTGTTCGCCGAGCGATAGTCGAGGTGCTGTTCGCCCTCCTCGGTGTCAGATGTATAGCAAGCATTTTAAAAAATGGTATCAATTGGGATAGATAAAGTGGGCCCAGAGGTCTCCATCTCGACCACATTTATCTAACAAGAAACCATTGGGATAGAATAACCGCGCCCCATAGGTATCCCGATAACCCCAGTTCCGTAACGGGGTCCCTAGTAACTGTTAATTGGGCCTCCGAGTATAGCCAATCACCGTCACCACGTGGCCCGTGGCGGTGAAGTAGCCGGGCAAGACTACGGGACGACCTTCGGCAATCTCTTTGTCAATTTCGGCCCAACGCCGCCGGGTACTAAAGTTAGTGCGAAATCCATAGGCCCGAATCACCGCTGATAACGCCCCATGGTCGGTTTGGCCGCCAATGCCATAACGGCGCACAATCCATTGAAATAACTCATCAGAGAGGAGTCGCCGCACCGTCGGCCGGACCCCGTAGTAGTACAAGACCATGGCCGCTGAGGTGGGGTTACAGGTGGCCCAGGAATACTCAGGATTGTCCCGTTGGGAGAAATAGGGAACATTCAGTTCCTTGCGACTTGGGAGGGCGGCTGGTGGGGGGGTTGGGGGAGCTGGAGGTGGGAATAACTCCACCCCATCGGCTCCTCGTCGCACCCAGACATGATCGGCAAACAGATAGCCGGTGTTGCCATATCCGGGTAATTCCTCCGTTAAGGCCACTCGCACATGCTTGGACTCGGGGTGTGTTTGGTAACTGCTGACCCCATAGACGCGACCGAGGGGCAGGGTGACTCGGTCATTGCTGTTGAGTTCACTACTGGGGATAGGACGACGTTTAAGGACGGTTTGCTGACGCATGGTCACCGTCAGGGCTTCCGGGTCGTAGGGAAGAGATTTACCATCGCGAATCAGTTCTACATGTTGCCAGAAGATATAGCCGATATTGCCAAATCCGGGGATGGATTCCGTTAGGGTGACTCGGAAATGACCGGCGATGGAAGCGTAGCCGCGAATGCGAAAGGTTTGTCCTTTGAGTAAGCGGGCTTTAACGTTAGCGGGGAGGGTATCCTGGGGTTCGGTGGAGGTTTTGATATAGGTATTGTGGGTGACCAGGAGTTGGGCTTGGGCGGGAACCTCCGGCAGATTGCTCACTTGGAAGACGAAGGGGCGATCGCCCTTACGCAATTCCACATGAGGCTCGAAGAGATAGCCAAATGAGCCGATGGGACTTAGGGGGTTTGTCAGGCGAACTTGCAGATGGCCGTCAATATAGGCGTATTGTTCTACCTGGACTTCTAATCCCTCTTGTAGTTGCAGTTTTTGACCATCTCCAAGGCTGGCACTATCGCGGGGAGCCACTTTAAACCAGGTTTGTCGGCGAGTTTTCAGGGTGAGGGGTTCGCCGAGGGTTTCGGAGTCGGTGGTGACGGTGATATAGATGATTTGGTTGTGAACCGTGGCCCCGTTGGCATTGGTTCCCCGCAAACGTAGCCAACGCAACCCCTCATCCTGAAAGCCATTGTCGAGTTTCACCTGCCAGGTTCCCTGACTAGCGTTGAGGGTCACGGGAAGGGAGAATTTATCTTCGGCGACGACGGAGATGGAGTTAACTTGGTTGCGATCTGTTGAGGGTCACGGGAAGGGAGAATTTATCTTCGGCGACGACGGAGATGGAGTTAACTTGGTTGCGATCAAAGCGTCCGGTGAGGGTGGTTGAGGTTTTGACTAAGACCTCGTTCGGACCGGTGTAGTTTAGGGTTGGGTAAGCGTCCGGTGAGGGTGGTTGAGGTTTTGACTAAGACCTCGTTCGGACCGGTGTAGTTTAGGGTTGGGGCGATGAGGAAGGGTCGTCCGCTCTTTTGAAATTCAACAAAGTCCGGGGAGACATAACCGGTTTGACCAAATCCCGGGAAATTCTCAGTTAAGGTCAGTTTGAGATAGCTGGCTTCCCATTCATACCGTTGAACCCCGTAGATGCGGGTGGGGGGGAGGCTGACTTTTTCAGAATCGGAGAGGGTGGCACTATCGGCGGGTCGTTTCTTAAAGTGGGTTTCCCGCAAAATGGTCATCACCACTTGGTTGGGGTCAAAGGCCAGCCAGGTGGAGTCCTGGTTAATGCGGACATGGAGGTTATAGAGAAACCCACTGTTGCCAAAGCCGGGAATGGCCATGTCATCAACGAGGCTGACTCGGTAATGACCACTGACACAGGCGTAGCCCCGAATGAAAAAGACTTGTCCTTTGAGGAGTTCTGCTTGCTGGCCCGGGGAAAGGAGGGTGGAACTTTCGGGGATTTGTTTAATTCGGGTGTCGTGGGTGACCCACAGTAGCAAGGTTCCCGAAGGGGGTTCGGGGAGGCTGGCTTCGGTGAAGTAGAAGGGTAAACCGCCCACTTCTAAGCGGGTGTGGGGTTCGTAGAGATAGCCGAAGGTTCCAACGGGCGATCGCCGTGACTCCAGTTCCACCCCGAGGTGATTCCCCTCTAGGGTATAGCGACGCAGCCGTAGGGTTTCCCCAGCTTCGAGGCGAATTTTTTGATGGTCAGCCAGTTGGTTGCTTTGGCTGGGGGCCGCTTTAAACCAGGTACGCTGTTTTAGGGTGAGTTTGAGGTCATCCGCCTCAATCAGGGGCTTTTGACTGACGGTGACATGGAAGGTGCGATCGCCCACCACCTGGCCATCACTATTGGTTCCCTTAAGGCGAAACCAACGAATCCCGGCTTGATTGAAGCCATTATTGAGTTGAACTCGCCACAAGCCCTCACTGGCGTTCACTGTGACGGGGAGGGGGAAGCGATCCTCCGCTGCTACCGAAACTTTGGCAATTTGTTGTGGGTTATAAGTCCCCTCCAACACCGTTGGCGTGTTGATGAGGACTTGTTGGGGAGTGAGATAGGTTAAAACACCCATAGGAAAGGGGAAGAATCAAAGGCTTGCTACATTCTAACGCCCGAGTCTTCCCCTTTCTCGTAAATTTGATGTTGCGCGGGTCAATCCGTCAACAGGTGGCCCTAGGCAACGCTGCTGAGAATGTCTTTGGCATGGTTGGCGGTATCGACTTTATCAAAGACTTGGATGATTTTGCCTTCACCGTCGATGATGTAGGTGACGCGTTTGGAATAGCCGCCGCCCTCGACATCATAGGCGCGAGTCACGGTTCCATCGGCATCGGCCACCAGTTGGAAAGGTAGGCCATATTTCTCGGTGAACTGCTTGTGAGAGGCTTCGTCATCCATGCTCACCCCTAAAACCACCATATCTTTACCTTGGATTTCGGCATAGGCATCACGGAACCCTTGGGCTTCTTTGGTGCAACCGGGGGTGTCATCTTTGGGGTAGAAGTACAGCACCACGGTTTTACCTTTGAACTGAGACAGGGTAATGGTGTCTCCGTTGGTGTCTTTGGCGGTGAAATCGGGGGCAGTGGAGCCAACAGCGAGAGTCATATAGGGATCTCCTTACATTTCTTCATATATCTGTTGGTATCCTAACATTGATGACTGGTTGGGGGACAAGGGGGGAAAACCCGATCAGGGGTCAACAATTTCAATCATGGTAGATAAGGCCGCCATCTGATTAACGTTAACGGCATTGCGGGCCGTGCGAACTTCAATATCTCCTCGGCTATAGCGGTTCATGTCCGTCAACAGCGCCTCTACCACATTCAGAGAGTCCTCATCCCTTAACGCCAGGGGAGAGCGGCTGGCTAGGCCCGTTTCTCCGGCGATGCGTGCAATGGCGCGGAGAGCATCCCGCAGGGGACGGGTGCTGGCAATGGTCAGGATTTCCACATAGCCACGGCCCGTTAGACAGAGGTGAAAGTCACCACTGGGATTGGTGCAATAGTTGCGTTGAGGATTACGGTTTCCCTCATGTTCGGGAGCGATTAGGGATTGCCCTGAAGTGAGGCGAGCCGCTTGTTCTGGGGCATCCCAATCGTTGGGATAGAGGACGGTAATGCGACCACTACTGCCGATCGCCAGCAGGCTGACATAGAGATCGCGATCTTCGTGATTGGTCACGTGAATCAGCACTTCTGACCCGGAGGGTAAGCGATTGAGGTCATGCTCTTGGTGTTGAACCACTAAATCACGACTGCCGCGAGTTCCACTACGGGCCAGGGTTTGGTTGTTTTGGGCCACTTCGACTTGCACCTCTAAGTTGAGGTTGGAGGTGTCACTGTTGAGGACTGAGCCGAGAATCTGTCCCGCCAGGAGCAGTTGAAAGCGGGGAACGAGACGGTTCGCGGCGGCGGCGATGGATTCGTTGGGCTGACCGAAGCTTTGGGGGATGGGAACCAGTCCTCGGGTAAACAGGCCAATGCTTGCCAGTTGTGAGATGTCCCTTGACCCTTGTTCGACGGCTAGAGCTTGGGCGGTACGGGTCATGCGACCGATGAGAAAATGGGGAGTTTCGCCGCTATCGAGGGGGACCGGGTCAACTTGTCGAATTTGCTGGAGGAGCGATCGCATCTCATCGAGGTCATTTTCTAAGGAGGGGTCCAGTCCCAGGCGTAGGCTCAACTCTGGAGGAACACCTCGCACCCGTTCTCGCAGCAGTAGTCCCGCCTGGGGGAGAGAGCGGGCCTCACCCTGCACGATGCCATAGCCGCGCAACCCGTCCCGTCGCGTCTGTAGTTAAACGCGGTCAAGGACGGGAACTCGTAGTTATCGGCCAAACACTGCCCCTTCCTCAAAGGCCTCCAAACTCTGGGACGACACCCCCCCCAGCCAGAAACTGATTTCCCCATTCTCCTCTCCCAAGACAACGGCTTCCGCTGGTGGGGTTTGCGGGGTGAGGAAATAGACAGGTTTTTGGTCATGAGTACTGCCTGGGGCAACGGCAAAGACAGGGGCCTGTTGAACCCCGGAACTATTCGCCACATCCCGAGCACTGCGAGATAAATCCACAAAGACCCGTTGTAGGGGCAAACTTCCCGGCTGTTGCCACAAATAGCGAGTCAGGCTATAGGTGAAGGCTCCGGCGAAGAAACGACCCGCACCGCGACCGAAGGAGGCATCAGCGGCAAGTTGATTGGCTTGAGCGGAGCCAACAGCTACCCCTTTGGCGATACCCTCGGTGCGTCGCTGTTTCAACTCGGCGTTTGGCTTGAGCGGAGCCAACAGCTACCCCTTTGGCGATACCCTCGGTGCGTCGCTGTTTCAACTCGGCGGCAGACAAGTCAAGACGACTCATCCAGGTCTCTTGAGTCATCAGTTCTTGCTCACTAGGGTCAGGATAGCTCAGACAAGTCAAGACGACTCATCCAGGTCTCTTGAGTCATCAGTTCTTGCTCACTAGGGTCAGGATAGCCGTCACCGAAGCGAGATTCAAGGGCGCGGAAGCGGATGTCACCTCGGGTTCCGCCCCCGGAATGGCAACTGTCGAGCATAACGGTGACCTGGTCTGTGTTCAGGGCGGACATGAGTAGAAATAGGGTTTTGCCCATAATGTCGTTCGCCGAGTTCGGGTTGCGACCCAGACGACCATCATAGGGAACCATGGTTCCGTTGTAGCCTTGAACGCCCTGATAGCGAGGGTCTGGGGGCAGAGGAATTGGGTCTGGGTCACGAACTAAGGCTCCATGACCCGAGAAGTGAAACACCACCACATCCCCCGGTTGAGCTTGGTCGATGAGGTGGGACTCAAAGGCATCGAGGAGGTTAGCGCGGCTGGCGTTTTCATCGCTGAGGGTGAGGATATCCTGGGGATTGAAGCCAAAGCGATGCACCAGTAACTCCCGCTGCATCTCCACATCCGTCACACAGCCTCGCAGGGGAGCAATGCCTAGGGGATAGCGGTTGATGCCCACCAAGAGGGCTAATTTGCGGGAGGTGGGTTGAGCGAGGACTCGGTTGAGGCGATCGCCCTGTCGAGCGAGGTCCCACTGACTGAGGGCGATCGCCCCCAACGCCCCACCAGCCCCCTGAAGAAAATAACGACGTTTCATAATTGACCTCTGTAATACCCGTAAATTAATCCGTGAACGTTTAAATCAAACCCCTTCCCATCGGAACGAAAAATCCCCTCCAGGGAGGGGTGCCCGAAGGGCGGGGTGGGTTCTTCGGGCTGTCAGTACTCACCTCACCCCTAGCCCCTCCCTGGAGAACCCACCCCTAGCCCCTCCCTGGAGGGGAGAACCCAGCCTCCCTCAATCCATCGCCGTCCACTGCCCCGAAAACAGGAACGACGCCCAATAATAGGGATGCGCCCCCCGACTGAGCCAGTCCAACTGCACCTCCCGCAACGCCTCACTCCGTCCCTCCCCGGCCAACAACCGTTGATAATAATCCCCCATCAAATCCGCCGTCTCCTCATCCGCCACCTTCCACAAACTCATCAACTGACTCTCGGCCCCCGCCATCACAAACGCTCGCCGCAAGCCATAAACCCCCTCACCATTAGCCACATCCCCCACTCCCGTCTCACAAGCACTCATCACCACCAAACGAGTCCCCCGCAAATCCAATCCCACCACTTCCAAAGCCGTCAACACTCCATCTTCTCCCTCACTGTCTCGGGTATTAAATCCAGCAAATGCCAAACCTGAGCGCAAAAGTGGATTCTCACTGCTGGTAGGACGGTCACTGGGAGGCGCAACAAAACTCCCGAACCCTCCCGCCGTCACTAACTCAATCTCCCCCCGAGTGAAATCCGTCATCGGCTGAGGCGGTACAAACTCCACATCCTGGAGGAAGAAACCATGAGTGGCTAAATGGAGAATACTGGGAGCCTGAACCTGTTTGAGAGCATTTTCCGTCGCCTCGGCTTCCGTGAGAACAATGGGATTATCTAGCAGGGGAGCAATGGCCTCCACCTCCCGCTGAGTCCCCGGCAGTTTTCCAAACTGTAAATCCTCTATCTCCATTGACCGTTGAGACTCTCCCCGAGTTGCCTGTGCTACCTGCATCACCGCAGAGGTATCGGCATCATCATAATTAGGATTGGCAAACAACACTGGTGGTTGACGACTGGGGCGGGGATTTTGCAGGCGTAACAAGTCTCGTCCAGTCGTTAAATGAGTCAATTGATAGGATTCCACCAAATAACGATTCTCTTCATCCACCAGTGCGGCAAAGGGAATCAAGTTCAGTTGACCATCAGGAGACAGGAGTAGATGGGTTGCATCCCCCAGTAGAGGACGAATGGGAGCCATCAGCAATTCATCGAGTTGTCGTCCAGTAGTTTGGACTCGTTGCTCGGAGTTAGGAACCTGAGTGGCATTGAGGAAGGCAAAGGCAGCATTGTCGATGGTTTCGGCATCTCCTAAGTCCACCCATTGAGGGTCGCCGGAGGCATGGAGGATATAGGCGGCGTAGCGGGGGGATTCCCAGTTGTTGGAGGTAAAGTCAAGGGGCGAATATTGCACCAGTTCCACCAAAGCAGCATCTCTGGGAATCAAAGCCTGAACCGCCTCGATTTCCACAGGTTCCGTTGCCACTCGGAACTCAGCACTACGACGGGATAAGTCATTTTCCAACTGTTCCACTCGTTGACGCAGGGCGTCTATCTCAGAGCGATAAATGTCAGGGTCTTGGTCACCTAAACCGGCATAGAGGCGAGTCGCAAGTTGAGTTTGGGCGTTGGTGTACTCGTCCAGAAGGGGAGTCTACCGGCATAGAGGCGAGTCGCAAGTTGAGTTTGGGCGTTGGTGTACTCGTCCAGAAGGGGAGTCAGTTCCGGGCTGAGATTGTCTCGTAGTAGTTGTTGTGTCTCGGTCACGGCATCGAGGATGCGTCCTTTGCGGCGCAGGACTGTGGTTAGAGCCAGACGTGCAGCCCCAGGATGGTCTAGGGCATCTTGAAGATGGAGGGAGAGAGTTTGGTGAGTTCTGCCGGTTAGGGTGGCAACATAGGCTTGTTTTCGGGCTTCTGAGCCGATGGCGAGATTCTGGGCTAGGTTAGTTTCTTCAATTTCTAGGCCCCGTTGCAGGAAACTCAGGCTTTGGGATGTATCTCCTTGGGCTTGGTAGAGTACTGCGAAATTATTGAGGCTGGCGGCGACATGAGGGTGAGACTCTCCCAGGGCGGTTTCTCGGATTTCCAGGGAGCGGAGGAAGAGAGGTTCGGCGGCATCATAGTTTCCCTGGTTTCAGGGCGGTTTCTCGGATTTCCAGGGAGCGGAGGAAGAGAGGTTCGGCGGCATCATAGTTTCCCTGGTTACTGTAGAGTAGAGCCAAATTATTGAGGCTTTGGGCCACATCGGGGTGAGACTCTCCCAAAGTGGTTTCTCGGATTTCAAGAGAGCGGTACAAGAGAGGTTCAGCAGCGCTATGGTTGCCTTGATCGCTGTAAATTTGTGACAAATTATTGAGGATTTGTGCAACATGGGGATGAAACTCGCCGAAAGTCGTTTCGAAAATCTCAAGAGAGCGTTTTAAGAGAGGTTCTGCGGCACTATAGTTTCCCTGGTTACGGTAGAGTAGAGCCAAATTATTGAGGCTGGTGGCAACGGAGGGGTGAGACTCTCCCAAAGTGGTTTCTCGGATTTCAAGAGAGCGGTACAAGAGAGGTTCAGCAGCGCTGTAGTTTCCTTTATGACTGTAAAGCTGTGACAAATCATTGAGAATAGTGGTAACAAGAGGGTGAGACTCTCCCAGGGCAGTTTCAGCAACCTCTAGGGCACGACGGTAGAGAGGTTCAGCGACATTATAGTTTCCTTGGAGAAGGTGGAGATTTGCCAGACCATTGAGACTTTGGGCGACATCAGGGTGAAACTCTCCCAGGGTGGTTTCTCGGATTTCCAGGGACCGGAGGACGAGGGGTTCGGCGGCATTATAGTTTCTCCCAGGGTGGTTTCTCGGATTTCCAGGGACCGGAGGACGAGGGGTTCGGCGGCATTATAGTTTCCCTGGCTCCAGTAGAGTGCGGCCAAACCCATGAGGCTTTGGGCGACATCAGGGTGAGACTCTCCCAGGGTGGTTTCTCGGATTTCCAGGGACCGGAGGACGAGGGGTTCGGCGGCATTATAGTTTCCCTGGCTCCAGTAGAGTGCGGCCAAACCCATGAGGCTTTGGGCGACATCAGGGTGAGACTCTCCCAGGGTGGTTTCTCGGATTTCCAGAGACCGGAGGAGGAGAGGTTCGGCAGCGTTATAGTTTCCCTGGCCCCAGTAGAGTGCGGCCAAACCCATGAGGCTTTGGGCGACATCAGGGTGAGACTCTCCCAGGGTGGTTTCTCCCAGGGTGGTTTCTCGGATTTCCAGGGACCGGAGGACGAGGGGTTCGGCGGCATTATAGTTTCCCTGGTTCCAGTAGAGTTCTGCCAAACCCATGAGGCTTTGGGCGACATCAGGGTGAGACTCTCCCAAAGTAGTTTCTCGGATTTCTAGGGCGCGACGGTAGAGAGGTTCGGCGGTACTATAGTATGCCTGGGCGTGGTAGAGTGCTGCCAAACTATTGAGGCTTTGGGCGACATCAGGATGAGACTCTCCCAAAGTGGTTTCTCGGATTTCTAGAGCCTGTTGTGCTATGGGAATAGCTTCCTGGTAACGACCTTCTTCGTATAGTTCTGTTGCTTCCTCGTTGAGACGATGGGCTTCTTCTAATAACTCCGCCCGCTCAAGGTCAGAAGATGTTGCCATTTGTGCCGTCAGTCTATAATCTCCAATTTCTTCCCCTTGTGCAGAAGTGGCAGTAATCTCATAAACCTCCGTCCTTGGCAAAACGACCACAATCTGAGCATTGCCATTCTCACCCCCATAGCTATCTTCAGTAATTACCTCAACTTCATCATCTGACATGACCAACAATAGGTGAGCATCGAAGTCATCACTGATTAAATCAATGACTAGCGGTTGTCCCTCAATTCCTTCAAAGAGATAGACATTAAAATAGCTGCCACCGTCGGTAACATCGCTGGCTTCATCTAATCGCCCCCGGATATCAATAGGGTCAAAGTCCCGATTGACCGATGACTGGACCACTCGCTGAGGTTCCTCAGCCAAAGCCGTGGAGACTCGTGGCAAGCCTAACCCCAATGTCGTCAATAGTCCCAAAGTCAGCAGATGTCGCGATAGGTGCATGGGTCGAACCCTCCTGGATGTGATGGGAGTTTCTCCGGTCAGCAGCCACGACTCCCGGATGATTCCTACGAGTTTATACCGATTAAATATATTTCTGGAAGCTCCGGGCTTATTCAGCCTGGCCCAGTCAGAATGTCGCCCAAAACTGTTCAATGCCAGCCAATGATCCCCCGAATCCCTATCCAGGAAGTCTTGGCCCCTCCGTCAAGGATAAAACCGCCAAAGATGTGACGGTAGTACCCTTGACGAAATCAAGAAAATATGGTACTAAATAAGCCCTCCCCGCCTTCCCCGCTCTTGAGCCACATTCGATAATCCCTCTTCATTGCCCTGAATCTCGTATAAACGGGCCGCCTCCTCAAAACTGTCTCGTGAGGCCCTCAAGTTAAAGAAGCGTCGATAGGCAATCCCCAGACGATAGTGAGCATCAGCGAAATTGGGATCTAGCTCAATAACTCGTTGATAATCGGGAACCGCAGCCGGGGCGTTGCCGGCCTCTTCCTGGGCCACGCCACGGGCAAAGTATTGTAGAACATCGTCGGGATTGAGTTCGATCGCCCGTGTAAAGTCGGCGATCGCCTCACCATACTGTTCAAGTCGGAAATGTGCCAAACCCCGGTTATAGTAACTGGCAAAAATACCCGGCTCCAGACGAATGGCCTGAGTGTAATCACGAATCGCCAGGTCAAACTCCTCAGCCACAGAGTAAACCACACCCCGTCCAAAGAAAGCCTGAACATTGCGAGGATTAGAGCGAATGGCTTGGGTAAAGTCTCCAATCGCGTTCAACTCATCCCGTATCGCTAAGTGCGCCCGACCCCGATTGGTGTAGTAGATTGAATCCCGAGCTGGGTCTATCGTGAGGGCGATGGTAAAGGCCCGAATCGCATCATCTTGTCGTCCCAAGCGGTACAACGCTTCACCCCGTTGATTATGAGCCAGCGCATTTTGAGGATTTTGCAACAGAGCTTGCTCACTCTCCGCAATCAGCTGCTCAGCATTAGCCACATCCTCACGGGTTAAAAAGTCATCTGGTTCGAGTCGGATCTCACTCTCTAAAACAATCGACAAAGCCGCCCCATCCCGTAAGATGAGCGCCCCATCACTAATATTTTGCACTTGAATATCCGCGAAAGAGACCCCATCTGGCAAAAGGATTTTATCGCTCCCGGTTGTGAAATCAGTAATCACATCCCGGTTTTGCGGAGCATCAGGCAGAATAAACCGATTCGAGCCACCGCCCCCAGTCAGAGTATCAATGCCTTCGCCGCCCGAGAGAACATCATTCCCCGGCCCGCCGGTCAGAGTATCATTGCCAGCACCGCCGAAAATCACATTATCACCAGCACCGCCAATCAGAGAGTCATCCCCAGCACCGCCAAGAATCGTGTCATTCCCCGGCCCACCGAAGACAATCCGTCCGACATCATTATTTTCAAAATAGTTATTCCCATCCACCAGATAGACCGCATCGGTCAGAGGGGAACTCTGGAGGCGATCGAGTTGGTCTGGCGGCAAGTCAGCCATGATGATGACATCATCCCCAAATGTGGCAAATGCAACATCGAGGCCATCCTGAGTGGTGATATTCAGAACCATCGGCAATACTCCCTAAAAGTTTCTACTGAGTATATATAGTTCTGGGGCCTCAGAGCTTATTCACTTTTGCGTAAAATCATCCATAGGCGTCCACTGCCCCGAAAACAGGAACGACGCCCAATAATAGGGATGCGCCCCTCGACTGAGCCAGTCCAACTGCACCTCCCGCAAGGCCTCACTCCGTCCCTCCCCGGCCAACAGACGTTGATAATAATCCCCCATCAAATCTGCCGTCTCCTCATCGGCCACCTTCCACAAACTCATCAACTGACTCTCGGCCCCGGCCATAACAAAAGCTCGCCGCAAGCCATAAACCCCCTCACCATTAGCCACATCCCCCACTCCCGTCTCACAAGCACTCATCACCACCAAACGAGTCCCCCGCAAATCCAACCCCACCACTTCCAGAGCCGTCAACACTCCATCCTCCCCCTCACTGTCTCGGCTATTAAACCCAGCAAATGCCAGACCTGAGCGCAACAGGGGATTCTCACTACTGGTAGGACGGTCACTGGGAGGAAGGAACCAACCCTCCAGTGGTCTAGCTGTAACCAACTCAATCTCCCCCCGAGTAAAATCCGTCAGAGGCTGAGGGGGTACAAACTCCACATCCTGGAGGAAGAAACCATGAGTCGCTAAATGGAGAATACTGGGAGCCTGAACCTGTTTGAGAGCATTCTCCGTCGCCTCCATCTCCGTGAGAACGATGGGATTGTCCAGCAGAGGTGCAATAGCATCCACCTCCCGCTGAGTCCCCGGCAGTTCTCCAAACTGTAAATCCTCTATCTCCATTGACCGTTGAGACTCTCCCCGAGTCGCCTGTGCCACCTGCATCACGGCAGAGGTATCAGCATCATCATAATTAGGATTGGCAAACAACACGGGTGGTTGACGACTGGGACGGGGATTTTGCAGTCGTAACAAGTCCCGTCCTGTGGTCAAATGAGTTAACTGATAGGATTCCACCAGATAACGATTCTCCTCATCCACCAGGGCGGCAAAGGGAATTAAGTTGAGTTGACCATCTGGGGACAGGAGATCTACTCACCGTAGAGGCTCCTCTCCTGCTTACCCTCGGTAGTCGAAGTCATCGAGTTGTCGTCCTGTGGTTTGGACTCGTTGCTCGGAGTTAGGAACCTGAGTGGCATTTAGGAAGGCAAAGGCGGCATTGTCGATGGTTTCGGCATCTCCTAAGTCCACCCACTGGGGGTCGCTGGAGGCATGGAGGATATAGGCGGCGTAGCGGGGGGATTCCCAGTTGTTGGAGGTAAAGTCAAAGGGAGAATACTGCACCAGTTCTACCAACGCCGCATCGGCAGGAATCAACGCCTGAACTGCCTCAATTTCCACCGGTTCCGTTGCCACTCGGAACTCAGCACTGCGACGAGATAAGTCATCTTCCAACTCTTCGACTCGTTGACGTAGGGTGTCTATCTCGGCGCGATAAATATCAGGGTCTTGGTTCCCTAAACCGGCATAGAGGCGAGTCGCGAGTTGAGTTTGGGCATTGGTGTACTCGTCCAGAAGGGGAGCGAGTTCGGGGCTGAGATTGTCTCGTAGTAGTTGTTGCGTCTCGGTTACTGCATCAAGGATGCGTCCTTTGCGGCGTAGGATAGTGGTTAGGGCCAGACGTGCTGCTTTGGGATGGTCGGGGGCGTCTTGAAGATGGAGAGAGAGAGTTGCATGGGTTGTCCTGGATAGGGTAGCAATATAGGCTTGTTTACGGGCTTCTGAGCCAATAGCAAGGTTCTGAGTTAGGTTAGTTTCTTCAATCTCTAGACCACGTTGGAGAAGACTCAGGCTTTGGGATGTATTTCCTTGGGCTTGGTAGAGTGATGCCAAATTATTGAGGCTGGTGGCGACATGGGGGTGAGACTCTCCTAGGGCGGTTGCTCGAATTTCCAGAGAGCGGAGGTAGAGGGGTTCGGCGGCACTATAGTTTCTCTGGGCTTGGTAGAGTCCTGCCAAATTATTGAGGCTTTGGGCGACAGAAGGGTGCGACTCTCCCAGGGCGGTTTCTAGGATTTCCAGGGAGCGGAGGTAGAGGGGTTCGGCGGCATCATAGTTTTTCCCAGGGCGGTTTCTAGGATTTCCAGGGAGCGGAGGTAGAGGGGTTCGGCGGCATCATAGTTTCCCTGGTTACTGTAGAGTGCAGCCAAATTATTGAGGCTTTGGGCGACAGAAGGGTGCGACTCTCCCAGGGCGGTTTCATAAATTTCCAGGGAGCGGAGGATGAGGGGTTCGGCGGCATCATAGTTTCCCTGGTTACTGTAGAGTGCAGCCAAATTATTGAGGCTGGTGGCGACATGGGGGTGAGACTCTCCCAGGGCGGTTTCTAGGATTTCCAGGGAGCGGAGGAAGAGAGGTTCGGCGGCATCATAGTTTCCCTGGTCTCTGTAGAGTAGAGCCAAATTATTGAGGCTGGTAGCCACATGGGTGTGAGATTCTCCCAGGGCGGTTTCTAGGATTTCCAGGGAGCGGAGGATGAGGGGTTCGGCGGCATCATAGTTTCCCTGGTCTCTGTAGAGTAGAGCCAAATTATTGAGGCTGGTGGCAACAGAGGGGTGAGACTCTCCCAGGGCGGTTTCATCAATTTCCAGGGAACGGAGGAAGAGAGGTTCGGCAGCATCATAGTTTCCCTGGGCTTGGTAGAGTCCAGCCAAATTATTGAGGCTGGTGGCGACCTCGGGGTGAGACTCTCCCAGGGCGGTTTCATAAATTTCCAGGGAGCGGAGGTAGAGAGGTTCGGCGGCATCATAGTTTCCCTGGTCTTGGTAGAGTCCAGCCAAATTATTGAGGCTTTGGGCGACAGAGGGGTGAGACTCTCCCAGGGCGGTTTCTCGGATTTCCAGGGAGCGGAGGTAGAGAGGTTCGGCGGCATTATAGTTTCCCTGGTCACGGTAGAGTCCAGCCAAATTATTGAGGCTTTGGGCGACAGAGGGGTGAGACTCTCCCAGGGCGGTTTCTCGGATTTCCAGGGAGCGGAGGTAGAGAGGTTCGGCGGCATTATAGTTTCCCTGGTCACGGTAGAGTCCAGCCAAATTATTGAGGCTTTGGGCGACAGAGGGGTGAGACTCTCCCAGGGCGGTTTCTCGGATTTCCAGGGAGCGGAGGTAGAGAGGTTCGGCGGCATTATAGTTTCCCTGGTCACGGTAGAGTCCAGCCAAATTATTGAGGCTTTGGGCGACAGAGGGGTGAGACTCTCCCAGGGCGGTTTCTCGGATTTCCAGGGAGCGGAGGTAGAGAGGTTCGGCGGCATTATAGTTTCCCTGGTCACGGTAGAGTCCAGCCAAATTATTGAGGCTGGTGGCAACAGAGGGGTGAGACTCTCCCAGGGCGGTTTCTCGGATTTCCAGGGAGCGGAGGAAGAGAGGTTCGGCGGCATCATAGTTTCCCTGGTTCCCGTAGAGTAGAGCCAAATTATTGAGGCTGGAGGCGACATTTGGGTGAGACTCTCCCAGAGCGGTTTCTCGGATTTCCAGGACCCGGAGGTAGAGAGGTTCGGCGGCATTATAGTTTCCCTGGTCACGGTAGAGTCCAGCCAAATTATTGAGGCTGTTGGCGACATGCGGGTGAGACTCTCCCAGGGCGATTTCGTCAATTTCCAGGGAGCGGAGGTAGAGAGGTTCGGCGGCATCATAGTTTCCCTGGTCACGGTAGAGTCCAGCCTGGGAGCGGAGGTAGAGAGGTTCGGCGGCATCATAGTTTCCCTGGTCACGGTAGAGTCCAGCCAAATTACTGAGGCTGTTGGCGACATGCGGGTGAGACTCTCCCAGGGCGGTTTCTAGGATTTCCAGGGAGCGGAGGTAGAGGGGTTCGGCGGCATCATAGTTTTTCCCAGGGCGGTTTCTAGGATTTCCAGGGAGCGGAGGTAGAGGGGTTCGGCGGCATCATAGTTTCCCTGATCACGGTAGAGTTCAGCCAAATTACCGAGGCTGGTGGCGACAAGGGGGTGAGACCCTCCTAGGGCGGCTTCCCAGATTTCCAGGGAACGACGGTAGAGAGGTTCGGCGGCATCATAGTTTCCCTGGTCACGGTAGAGTTCAGCCAAATTATTGAGGCTGCCGGCGATAAGGGGGTGAGACTCTCCCAGGGCGGTTTCTAGGATTTCCAGGGAGCGGAGGAAGAGAGGTTCAGCGGCGTTATAGTTTCCCTGGGCTTGGTAGAGTCCAGCTAAATTGTTGAGGTTTTCGGCGACAAGGGAGTGAGACTCTCCCAAAGTGGTTTCTCGGATTTCTAGCGCCCGTCGTGCTAAAGGCATGGCTTCTTGATAACGACCGTCTTCGTATAACTGCAAAACCCGTTGGTTCAAATGATTGGCTTCCTCCAATAACCTCGTTTCCTCATCCTCAGCAGCCGTGGCAGGGCGAACTGTCAGATGATAGTTTCCCCTGTCTCCTGGTTGATAGCCATAGACCCCAACCCCATAAAGACCAGTCCTTGGTAACTCAACCCGCAGCGTTTCTTCTGTATTTCTCTCTTCAGGGTGGGGGCCAATGAGATTTCCCTCCCAATCCATAACCACCCACCCGGCATTGACATCATGGCTGACCAATTCAATCGCTAGGACATCTCCAGCAGTTCCCTGAAAGAGGTAAATGTCTAAAAGACGACCATCAGCCGCCATTTCGCTGTTTTCATCTAATCTCCCCTCAATCACTAGGGGCAATTCCCGGATTTCCGGGGAGGACTCATTTCGCTGTTTTCATCTAATCTCCCCTCAATCACTAGGGGCAATTCCCGGATTTCCGGGGAGGACTGAGCTTGTAAGGAGTCTCGGGATAAGTGCCTGGAGGTCACTCCTGCCCAAACGTCCGGGGTTCCCCAGGTTAGCCAAAGCCCTAGGAGGATGAATAGCTGCCGCTGCCACTGTCTGGTCATCAGGGTTTCCTCGTTTTGCTGAACGGTCTTAACTCAATATATGTCTGCCACTGTCTGGTCATCAGGGTTTCCTCGTTTTGCTGAACGGTCTTAACTCAATATATGTCTGACGCACAACCACTTATTCAATAAAATTTATCACCTATAATAAAAAAATCCTGAGTTTGGCAGTTCTCATATGACAGATATCAACTCCTTAAATGCCAGAGAAATTCGTGAGGCTTTTCGAGGGGGGACTTTGTCCCAACCGACTCCGGGTTTGGCGCCAGGGTCTGTCCAAGCCAATTTGGTGGTTCTGCCTCAGTCTGATGCCTTCGATTTTTTGTTGTTCTGTACCCGGAACCCTAAACCTTGTCCAATTCTGGATGTGACGGAGGTGGGGGACTGGGAACCTCGACAGGTGGCTCCAGGGGCGGATTTACGCACGGATGTTCCTCTCTATCGGGTTTGGAAATCTGGAACTCTGGTGGATGAGGTGACGGATATCCGAGACCTCTGGCAAGAGGATTTTGTGGGCTTTCTGTTGGGCTGTTCGTTCTCGTTTGAGGCGTTATCCGAGACCTCTGGCAAGAGGATTTTGTGGGCTTTCTGTTGGGCTGTTCGTTCTCGTTTGAGGCGGTTATGCTGGCGGCGGGGTTGCCGGTTCGTCATATTGAAGAGGGGAAAAATGTGCCGATGTATCAGACCACAATTCCCTGTCAGTCGGCGGGGCGCTTTTCGGGAAATATGGTGGTTTCGATGCGTCCGTTAACGCCGAAACAGGCGATTCAGGCGGTGGAGGTGACGGGGCGCTTTGCGAAGGCCCATGGCGCTCCTCTGCATTTTGGTAATCCTGAGCGGTTGGGAATTGAGAATATCAATGCTCCTGATTTTGGGGAGGCGGTGACGATTCATGAGGATGAGATTCCGGTGTTTTGGGCTTGTGGGGTGACGCCACAGTTGGCGATTATGAAAAGTCAACCTGGGTTGGCGATTACTCATGCCCCTGGCTATATGTTTATTACGGATGTTCGGGATGAGGAGTTGACGTTTTCTTGATTCATATGTTTTTTTATACCATTTTTCAAAAGTCCTGCCATGGATAGTAGGGGCGAACCCTTGTGGTCGCCCTCCTCGGTGTTGGATGTCTGTCGAGCATATCAAAAAAGGTATTATTTTTATGTTAATACTTATAAAAATGTAGATTCTTTGAAGAAAATTTAGTGCTGAGATTTTGTGGATTTTGTTGAGATGAATGGTTTATGAACGGAATTTTAGGGCTGGATTTGATGGCTTATGGGGGCAGACACTCGGTGTCTTTGGAGTGCGACTCGTTTAGGCGAAAGATAGGGTTAAAACACCCAAAACGTATGCCTAGTCAGGGATACAGAAAAGGCTACCCAGCCAATCTGCCCTGATAACTATCTCAATGTACCGACGGAATCAGGTGAAACACACTGACTCCAAGGTTGGAAAGGACAGAATCAGAGAATGTGACACCACACCCTCGTCCTACGCCTAATGGCAGCCCCAGTTTTAGAAATGACAACCCTAGGACTGAAGCGGGCTTGGCAAGGCATTGAGGATGAACTGACATCCAAAAGCATGACCACCGGCAAATCCACATGGTTAAGCCACGGCTGAACACTTGCTTGAACCCTAGTTACACGAGAGTAGCCAAACTCAGTTGACAGGCTGCGTCCAAAAAGGACAAGGGGAAAGGTAGGAATTTCTTGAAGTTACCTACAACTGATTCTCAAAAGTACCCCTGGGGATAGAGTGAACCTAACGGGATATAACCCATCGAGATGGAACGAAGTAACCCCATAGACCCTGACCGGTCATCAGGTCGATACCCGGTCAAGTAATAAGTCTAAGCGCAAGGGCTATGGGGAGCAGATGTAAGCCGAAGCCAATGCCCATCTATAACGGATGTGGATCAGCTAACAGCTTACGGCTTGTTAAAAGATAAGGAGTTTAGTAGCGGTGAAAATGTCGATAGCTAGTAAAGGGTTCAACCCCGAGACTAAGAACAACGAATGGCGAAATCTTCCCTGGGGTAAAATCCAGAGGAAAGTCGCGAAGCTGCAAAAGGCTATTTATCAAGCTACAAGTCGTGGCAATAAAGCGAAAGCGCGACGCTGGCAACGTTTACTCAATAAGTCCTACTACGCTAGGCTGCTGGCGGTACGCCAGGTAAGTCAGGATAACCAAGGTAAGAAAACCGCAGGAGTTGACGGAGTGAAATCCCTAAACGCCAAAGACCGGTTTCGCTTGGCTGACCAACTGCGTCACCCAGGCAAAGCTAAAAGCTTGCGACGTGTATGGATTCCCAAACCCGGGCGGGATGAAAAACGCCCACTCGGTATCCCAACCTTGCACGACCGCGCCTTACAAGCCTTGGTTAAGCTGGGACTAGAGCCGTACTGGGAGGCTCTGTTTGAAGCGGATTCCTACGGTTTCCGACCCGGACGGTCGGCACATGATGCGATTGGAGCCATCTGGAATAAAAGTCGGTATAAACCGCAATACGTTCTCGATGCAGACATTGCCACATGTTTTGACCAAATTAACCATGATTACCTTCTGTCGAAACTAGACTGTCCCTCTCGGTACAAACGGAGTATTAAACAATGGCTTAAAGCCGGCGTTATGGACAGTGGCGAATTCAAGGCAACAGAGGCAGGAACTCCACAAGGTGGGGTCATCAGTCCGCTCCTTGCCAACATTGCTTTACAGGGAATGATTGATTCGGTTGTCAATAGCTTCCCTAACTCAAGGACAATTGACGGAAAACTAAATCGCTATTACCGCCCGAAAATCATTCGATATGCCGATGACTTTGTGGTTCTGGCTAACCGCCCGGAAGTCATCCTAGAAGCCCAACAACTGCTCAAGGAATGGCTTAAACCCGTCGGTCTCCAACTCAAACCGGAAAAGACAAGGTTATGTAACACCTTGTCGGAATGGAATGGGGAGGAACCGGGATTTGACTTCCTAGGATTTAACATCCGGCATTACCCGGTGAGTATCCATAAGGGAATCAAAACGGGTCCCGGTGGCGTTAAACCCTACCAGATAAATATTAAGCCTGCCCCAAAAGCTATCAAACGTCATTATGACGCTTGTAAAGAGGTCATCAAACAACATAAAACTGCACCACAAGCAGTTCTGATCCAGAAGCTTAATCCAATCATTAGAGGATGGAGTCAGTACTACTCTACGGTAGTTTCCAAAGAGACCTTCTCTAAACTCGACCATATGATTTGGATGGCACTGAGGGCTTGGACGGTTTCACGATGTGGTCGAGCGTCCTATGGGAAACTCCAGAACTACTTTCGTCCTGGAGTCAACAGTAAATGGACGTTCAAAGCCAAAAAGGGTCTTCGACTCACTAAGCACACCGAAACCCCCATCGTACGACATGTCAAAATCAGAGGAGGAAACACCTCTCCCTTTAACGGGGACTGGGCTTATTGGTCTAAACGTATGAGTAACGGGTTTGGCGGTATCCCTACCAAAATCTCAAAACTCATCAAGCGTCAAAAAGGACGATGTAATCACTGTGGACAACACTTCACCAGTGAGGACTTGGTTGAAATCGACCATATTCAGCCTAAATCCAGAGGAGGTTCGGATACTTACTCCAACCTACAACTGTTACATCGCCATTGCCACGATGTTAAAACCCGTTTCGACGGTAGCAGCACCCATGACAAGGGATAGCAAGCTAGGAGCCGTGTGAGGTGAAAGTCTCATGCACGGTTCTGAATGGGAGGGGGTAGTCGTGAGACTACTCTCGACCCCTAATGACACCGGGTGTCTTACTTGCTTTCACTTTTTCTCGTTGTTAATACCATTTTTCGATAACCTTGCTAGACATGGACACTGGAGGAGGGCGAACAGCCGTTCGCCCCTACAGCTATCTATTGTACGAATGCATGAAAAGTGGTATAAGGAGATTCTACTCCGGTGTTACTCTCCCAAGAGGGATTGTAACTGCTCAAATAGGTCTTGAGCGCGACTTAAACTGGGTTTAATCCGTAAGGCCTGACTCACGGACTCTAGGGCGGTTTGGGTTTCTCCGGCAAAGGCTAGGGAGAGACCGCGATAATACCAAGTCCAAGGATCGCTGGAGTCTAAGGCTAATGCCTGATCAAAGGAGGCGATCGCCGCCTCGTACTGTTCAATAGTCCCCAATAGCCAGCCGCGACAATGCCAAATCGAGGCCCATTGAGGACTTAACCGCAAGGCTTCATCTAGGGAGGCTAGAGCCGCTTCATACTCCTCTAAGGTCATTAACGAGAGGCCTCGGTAATACCAAGCCCAAACAACTTCGGTATCAATCGCTAGGGCTGGATCATAGGCGGATAAGGCTAACTCCGGTGAGCCTTTGGCTTCCCGGGCGCGGCCCAACCCCACCCAGGCATAATAGAGGGTCTTATCCAGATGCAACGCCTGCTCAAAGGCATCGATCGCCTCCTCATGACGTTGCAACTCATTCAAGACAAATCCCCGTCCCATCCAGGCGATCGCCACCCGAGCATCTGCCTCAATCACCCCATCAAATAGGGTCAGAGCCTCCTCAAAGCGATCGCCCTCCAGCAGATGGAACCCTTCACGAATCCAGTCCTCAAAGGACACCACAAACTCATTGTTCTGCAATTGTGCCACCTTGCGTCCACTGCGTCGTCGCTCTGGCTCAGGTTGCAAGCGCAGTAGTTCCGGTGGCGCTGTAATCATGGTCATCGGTGTCATCCCCAAAGAACTCCGTTCCTTAGTCGCGCTTGCCAGTCCCAAGTTTAATCTCAGATTCATGCTGTATCACCCAAAGTTGTCATGCTACTTTTAAGTATTTCCACGGATGAAATACTTATTCACTTTCTGGCAACGCCGAGGGCTGAACCCAGGACGTACAAACCAAAATCCGCGTCAGTTGCAGGTCTGGATCTGAGGCCAATTCAAAAGTCCAGTCGTCCATCTGCCCCACCTCAGTCGGAAACGCAGGTGGTAGCCTCTCAGAACGCCGCGCCAGAGTCTCAGGCCCGAAGGAACTCACCCCAAATCCGTCAAACGCCTCCACCGTCAACCCCGGATTCAGCATCGGGGGAACCGTCATGTCCCGAGCCTCGCCAGGGCGAACACAGACCAGCATCCCCCGAGAGCCAGAGTAACCCCCAGGTCCCGGGTCCTGCACTTCTTCTGAACTACTGGGGGGTTGCGGCTCTTGGGCTGACAGGGGACTCGACCCTCCTATCAGCCCTATCAAGGTCGTCAAAATTAGAGAATATCCTAGGTTCACTCGTCCCAATCGTAGATTCATCCTGCATTACCTCAATAGATTGATTACCGATTGCCCGAAGCCGGAAGAGGGCGACCACAAGGGTACGCCCCTACACCTCCCCCCTACTGCCTATTGCCGGAAGAGGGCGACCACAAGGGTACGCCCCTACGTTGTTTCTGTTCCCTGTTCCCTCTAATTCTATGTATTTCCACGCAGACACCACTTATTCAAACCGGCTCAAATTCCAACTATAGAAAGCGATCGCCAACGCCGGAAACAACCAAGGCAACAACAGCCCGGCGCTACTATAAACCTGCAACGAGACCCCACCATAGAGGGCGATCGCCCCTACTCCCCCCCAATAGCAACTCTGACCCCGCCAGCGATCGCGACCATAAACCAAAACCACTTTTCCGCCCAATACCGTCACCAACAACAACCAACTATCAGGAATCGGAATCACCAAATGAGAGGTGAGGAAATGATGAGTCATATAGGCATGAGCCTCACCCCCCATAAACGCTGTTCCCCTCCGTCCCTGACGCCGTTGCCAATAGCGTATCGCCGGGGGAGGCGGGAGATTATCCCCCCCATCCCGGTCAATGCCCGCCTCGTAATAGCCCCCCGCTGCAATAATCACCACCGCATCAGACCAATCCTCTCGCCTCAACTCCGCCAACGCCTCCTCTGGGGACTCCAGTAACTGCCAAGCCAAAACCCGCTCATAAATCGCCTCGGGAGGCAGAGAAAAATCCAATAGGGGCTGTAACCAACGCTGATGCCAACGATAGGACCATAACGTCAGCGGATGCTGCTCAGTCCAAGGCGATAACCCCGACCCCTCTCCATCCCTGAGAAACCGCTGCACCTGGTCTTCCCGTGACCCCTCCAGAACCAGACCCTGCTGCTGCTGAAGCCGATGGGCGATCGCCAACTGATAACTAAAAGGAGTTCGCTGATAGGGAGAGTCCCGGCGAGGACGAATATGCCAGAAGGGAACCCAGGCATCCCCCAACAGCAGCCACTCCCGTTGCGCCACCTCAGGATAGAGTTCAATCCACTCTCCCCCAGGATTACGGGCTGTAATCAAGACAGACCAAACCTGACGCTGAAAGGCCTCCGCCAACACCTGACGCAAGGCTGCATCCTGGCCTCGGGGGTCCTGTAAATCCAGCAAATAATCCACCCCCACCACAGACACCCCCGTCTCCATCACCCTCGACATCACATCCGCCAATAACTGACGGTCAATGGGCTTATATTGGCTGAGACCACGCCGTTGAAAGGTCTGTTGGTCAACCAGAACCAACACCACCGGTGGCACTTCCTCCCAGGCCACCTGACCCGTCCAATCCCGATAGCGGGCCTGCATCCCCACCCGTTGATCCAGCAGCCAATAGTGCAGATTGGGCAGCACACTCAACAGCAAGAGAGACCCCACCGCCACCGCCTCCGATTTCGTCGGTCGTAACCGTCGCCACCAGCCCCGCCAACCCTGTTCTGGCAGACGATAGGGCGGGGACTCGGGATGGCGGAATAGGGAGGGAACGAGGTAGGCGGAGGGGTAGGTGAGATTTTTCTCTAATTTCAGGAACTCACCGGCCCCTCGTAAGGCGGTTTGTACCGTCTCTCCCGCTGAGAGTCGTTGCAGAAATTGCACCAAAAACTCCTGGGCCACCTCATTGTGGATGGGTTCGCGCATGATGGCCACTTGACCCAAGCCTAGGTTAATCAAGGCTTGGGCAATATCGAGACCTGAACAGGAGTTAAATAGGGCAAACTGTAAGCCCCGTTGCTGGGCCTGTCGGAGATAGGGACTGAGGTCGCGAATCGATAGGGAGGTTTGGGGGGCGATCGCCACCTGTCCATCGAGTAACGCCGCTTCGTTACTGTGACCGGCGAAAAAGAGAACATCCCAACCTTGAGGGTCGGCGATCGCCTGGCAAATACGGTCTTTGAGCAGTCGCGACTCCTCTCCCGGTTGCCAACCCACATAGTGAATATCTAAACAGCGTCGTTGGGCCTTAAGTGCCAGACGCTCCCCCTTAAAATTGAGACCCGTCTCATCCCCCAAAATGGCTAATACCCGAGGCCGACCCCGTCGCAGCGTATTGGGGGCGCAGGTGGGAGAGAGAATGGGGGGCGATCGCACCACCTCGATATGTCGTCCAAACTCCCAAGTCTCCCAGGGAAAGCGAGCCAGGTCTAGGGGACTACAGGTCAAAAATAAGGTTTCATGGGGGTTACCCGGATTTCCTCGCTCTGAACCCCCCTCTCGACTACCGGTTAATCCCAAATCTGAACCCGGATCTGAGCCAGGGTTGGAAGGAGTAGCCAATTGCGATCGCAAATCAAATAACTCCCCCCGTTTGAGCCAACGATGGAACTCCGAGAGAAAGCGAGCCTCCGCCTGCACCAATTGACTATGCCAGTCCACCGGCGACCCCGATAACTGTCCCGTCGCCCCCACCCGTCCCCGCAAGGCTTGTTTGTAATAGCCCAAATAGGCGCGTCGCCAGTGTTGATAGAGCTTCAACAGGAGTTGGGGGAAGGCAACGGTGGCGGTTAAACGCTGTCCCTTGCCCCAAGTCAAGTCAAACAGACAACTTTGTTCAATTTGATGAATGCTGAGTCGGTAGGCCATAGCAGGCTGAGCGGTAGGTCACGTCTCAAAGGTAAAGGAGGGCAACGTCAGGGAGGTTCCGTCGCCGGAGATGATACTCACTGTAAATTGCTCGTCCATGCGACCGATGACTTGAGTATAGAGGTACACCTCTCCTGAGTCTTCGTCTAAAGTTTGACGAACCAACACCGAGGTCTCATCCTGCACAATCAATTGAGTTCCCGGTTCGAGGGGTTCCCCAGGCCGGGGTCCGAGGAAGAGACACAAGGACCATTCTGGAGAATAGTGGGAGTCAAAGACCTTCCAAATCAGGGCATACAAGCGACCTGGGAGTCCCTGGTGATGTAGCTCCTGATAGGCGCCTCGGGCCGTGTCGGGAATCATCACCCCCTGTTGTTCCAAGTCTCGGAGTAAGGTTTCGAGTTCTTCGGCGGGGGTTTGCACTGACATCAACTGATGGGAGGTGGCCAGGGGAGGCAGCAACGTCCAGTGAAACCGCTCGGCCACCCTATCGAGTTGGTCTCGCAGCCAATCGCGCACATTCAGGGTTGGCTGGGGACATAGACAACGAGAGGTAACCCGAGTCTCAGCATTGAGAGTTTCCAGAGTCTCGGGATTAAGACAATGTAGATACAGCAAGAGGTCTTCGGGAGAAAGGTCCCATTCCTCCAGGGGTACGTGATAATGACCTTTACGGCTGAGGGCTAGGTTGCCTGACTCTTTCAAGCTCACCAGGCGATCGCGACGCAATCCCGCCAAGATTCTAACTTGATCGGCTTCCTCCTGCACGTCTGCCAAGATATAGAGATGGGCGAAGTTGAGAGGGTCTTTTAGGGTATAGCGGGGAATGGAGATTAAACCATCACTGAGGCTCCCTTGGACCACTAGACAGAGGCGAAATCCTTTGACCTGACAGTTCACCCCAGGCTTGGGTGGACGCTCATGACTGTAATCAAGAGGTAAGGCCTCAGCGCCTTGGTCGAGCCATTGTTGTAATCCCTTAATTGCCATGGCTCGTAGAAAACAAAACCATTGGTGGTCTGTATCGACTTCGTCTTGACAGACTTCAACCGCCCAATTCACAGCTCCAGTGGTCAGATGAACGGTTGTTCCTTGATCCGGGTCAAGGTCGAGAAGTTGGCAGTGGCTAGAGTAAGTCATAATGACATTGAGTAAGGAGAAAGAACGCAAGGTTTGATCGCAATAGACCCACTACTTAAAACGCTGGCGCAAGGGACAGATGGCATGGCACAAGGCAACATTAAAGCGACTCGCCTGTTGGCAAGGTTTCGCTGCTTGAGTTTGAGCAGCTGATTCGGCGATCATCTCATCCACCAGTTCAGTGAGTAGGGTTTCCAGGGTTTGGTCAATGGCGTGAATCCGCTCAATTGGGATATATTTGAGGGCTTCTTGAGTGAGTCGTTGATAGAGTTGGCTAATCAGGAGATGGCGCACCTCCGCTCTTAGGCGTTTGAGGTTCAGAAGTCGCGTCACTTGGACTTGGGATGTGAGTCCAATTTTTGGCGCAATTTCGGTCATGGAAAGACCCTGACATTGGGATAGGTGTAGTGCCTCTAGATAGGCCCTATCGCGTCCCTGTTTGCGACGACGAAGTCTCTCCAGATTCGCTTTCAGGACTTGGGCGATCGCCCCCGCCAGGGTTTCTTTAAGGGCTTGTCGATAGGCGCTTAAAAAGCCTTCCGACTCATCCTCAATCGTCCCCCAATTACCGGGTTGTTGCCCCACTAAGGTTTCTAGTTCTTGTTCATCTTGCGGTTGGTAGAAGCGGGGATTACCACCACGAACATGAACACGATACTCTCGTAATTGGCTAGCAAGGTGTTTCAGTCGTTTGAGTACGACTGCACTAGAAACCGTGGGGTACATCTGTTGTAATTGCTCCTCTGTAGGAGGCTGGCAGTGTCCCCGGTGACCAAGACGTCGTTGCCAGAGGCGATCGCGCCGATAGACAGCTTGATACTGTTGTAACAACTTCAGCGCCTGATCGATTTCATTCTGGCTACAAAGATGATAGTCCTGTAGAATCCGTTGGAGTTGGTCAACATTGGTATCATTGAGAATGGCCCAATCGCTAGCACGATAGATGCCCCTCTCTAACAATAGGCGATTCAGTTCAGGATGGTTGTAGGTCAGTTGACGAGTCCAGGTACTTAAGCTCGACTGGTTGGGGTCATAGCTCTCAAGAATCTCCAAACTAAAGGGACGATAGACTGGAGAACACTTCCCTTCATCATCGAGAACCACGGCCCATAACTCCCGCAATGAGAGTCCGTAATGTTCCCTATAGCGTTGTGCCAGTGTTAGACAAGCCTGGTGAATCTGATGGCTGATGAAGCAACGAAGACTCAACTCAGCCAAGTCCGCATCTTGCTCCTGGCCTCGCCAGCAGCTCCATAACTGCCGTTGAAGTTGGCTATCTGGGTAATCCGGGTCTAGTAGAGCCTGTGGGAAGCGTTCTTGCAGCCAGGCTTGGACTTCTAGGTTGACCTGAATCTGAGACTGACCGGATGACCTCAGACGCATCAGTTGCCAGTAGTAAAAAGCATTATCCATGACGTTGCAAGAAGCGACAGTGGCACAGGTTTGACAGCGACAACCCAGACAGAGTCCCAGAAACGGTTAAGGATAACAGCGGACTGGGTGCAGGCGTTTGGGGATGACGCTCCTGGCTCTGTGCCATTATTAATAGATATTTCTGAGAGGGGTTCTCTTAATGAAGCTCACCCCACCTGCCTTGGGCGAGGTGGGGGTGTCGGTGCTAACCTGAGACTGTATGAGTCCACAGGTCACACAAACAAGCCCAGCTTCTAGGCGAACGCCGAGAACATTGGCTCGAACGTCCCTCACTGTCCTTTCGGCGAGTGAGCTGAAGAATCCCTCGGGCAGCAATATTGAGCGCCCCATTAAGGTCTGCATTGTATCGCTTGCCCGAGGAAAATTTAGCCAGAGCATAGTTTTTGGAGTCTCGTCGCACGACTCCACTGCCGTCATAAGCCAGCTTTGAAGTATAAGCAGCCACGACATCAATGACTTTACCGCCTATCTCTTGCCACTTCATCTCGGTCAAGTCTCGAATCATCCCCTTGAGCCACCCATGAAAGCGTTGGCGTAGGTTAGAGCGTTTTCGCCCCCCCTTAGCCTTCCATCCTTTCAGGTTCTCAAAGACAATGGCATCGGCATTGAACTGTTGGGCAATCTGCACGATACGCTTTGAGACAATCTGCCCAATTTGGCGGTTGATGTGACGACATTTACGGTAGGTATGAGAGCAGAAGCCTTTCTGAAGACTTCCACCGTTCCCCATCGTCTTACTAGCTCGTTTAGATACTGATTTCAGTCGTTTATCCCGACGGTCTATGTCTCTCCCCGGGTGAATAAAGTCACGGTGGATTACAGTGCCGTCAAAATTCACGACTGCCACAGTAGCGGTGGTGTTGATACCCAGGTCAACACTGACAACCCGACCCTCTCCCTGCCGTTTATGTGGATGACACTCAAAGGGAACTGAGAGGTGACAAGCCCTTGTAGGCTCATCAAAAATAAGGGATGGCGACCGTAGCTTGTTGCTATCTACGGTATGCCGTTCTCGCAAGCTGGTTATCCCAACGGTCGTCCAGACCCAATCGGTTCCGTTAAAGACCTTGATTTCGATGCGGTCATAGCCATGGAGTTTATAGCAACCACCCTTATACAGGGTCGGATAACAGCCACTGTTGGGATTGAGGACGGGAGGTTTAGCATCCCGTCGTTGACGAGTTCCCGATTGCCATTCCCGATACCGGGTCATGTAGCTACTGACTTGGCCGGCAGCGAAGACAATCGCGGCCCGTCGGTAGTAGCTGGGGAACTTGTAAAAGGTCTGGTCAAATTGCTGGTATTTGGGGTTGGGGTTCTTGGCGGTTTGGTGAATGAGTTTTTCGACAGCTAGAACCCGTTTTTGACTCGATAACTCGGCTAGAGACGGCCAATGGGTGAAGAGAATCCCCATCAAATGCCGACAGAGGCGACGATAGACCCCAACCGTCCGGCTCAGCAGCACCCGCTGGCTGGCTGTCGGGTTAAGAGTCCATGGGTCTGTACGGATGATTGATGTGGGTTTCTGGGTTACCATGGGGTCATGTTAACTCATGGTGACCTCAATGTCAAAAGCTCTAAGGTCTTTCGCTCACACGGTTGCAAGCATCAAGATTCATATAGTGTTTGTCACAAAATACCGTCATCCCGTCATCTCTGGGGAGATAGAACAGGACATGATCGAGCTTTGTCGGAGCATCTGCGAGAAGAATGATTGTCTCCTAGAAGAGGCGAAGGCAGATTTAGGGACTAATGACCATATTCATTTATTGGTTGACCTAGCTCCTAAGGTCTCTATTTCTAAGCTCTGTAATACGATGAAGACCGTCACCAGCCGCGAAATCAGGAAGCGTTTTGTGCGACAATTGAAACCGTACTATGGTCGTCCGGTTTTTTGGAAGCGTGGATTTAGTGCCGTTTCGGCCGGTGGAGCCTCATTGGATGTCCTCAAAGCTTACATAGAGGGGCAAGGCTACGATGATTAACCTTACCGCTCCTTGACCCCCACCTGTTGACACGAGGTGGGGGAATGCGTCGCTATTTTTGTTCAAATTGAGTTCTTGAGCAACATTGTATTGTCCAGTCCTTCCTGATTTCCCTGGAGTTCGTACAACCGAGCAGCTTCCTCAAAACTGGCTTGTGCAGCTGTCTCGTCGGACAATTCTCGATAGCCTAAACCGAGACGATAATGGGCATCAGCAAAGTTGGGATCTAACTCGATGATACGCTCATAATCCTCAATAGCTGCCTCTAACTCGCCAATATCCTCATAGATTGAGGCGCGGAGGGAGTATTGAGGGACATTAGTCGGATCAAGGGCAATGGCTTGGGTGAGATCGGCGATCGCCTCATCCTGTTGTCCCAGGCGACTATGATCTAAGCCCCGATTGAAATAACTCACCCAATCATTGGGATTGAGACGAATGACTTGGGTATAGTCTTCAATGCTTGACTCGTAATCGTCAAAGACACTATAGGTTAAGGCACGGCCGAAGAAAGCTCGCTCGTTGTTGGGATTAGCGCGAATGGCTTGAGTATAGTCTTCAATAGCACTGTCTTGGTCTCGGAGGGCCCGGAAGGCAAAACCGCGATTGGTGTAGTAAATGGACGCTTGGGCCGGGTCGAGGGATAAGGCACGGGTGAAATCCTCGATCGCGTCTTCCTGTCGTCCTAAACGAGAGAACGCTTGACCCCGCTCATTATAGGCTCCAGCATTACGAGAATCTTGCCGCAATACATCCGTGGTCTCGCGAATGGTATCTTGAATGGTCTGAAAATCGTCATTCGTGAGAAAGTCATTGTCATTCAATTGCAGTCCAGGGGTTTGTAGAATCGACAAGGCGGCCCCATCTTGCAAAATCAGAGTCCCAGCGACGGTATTTTGGATTTGCACATCTGCCAGGGTCACTCCCTCCCGCAGAATCATCTTGTCTCGTCCCACGCTGAAATCAGTAATCACATCCCGGTCATCGGCAGAGGGAGCGACAATAAATTGATTAGACCCTCCGCCACCGGTGAGGGTATCAAAGCCGCGATCGCCCGAGAGGATATCATTCCCCTCCCCGCCGACGAGATAATCATCCCCCTGACCGCCGAAAATCGTATCATCCCCAGCACCACCAATAATGGTGTCATCGCCTTCATTGCCGAATAATACCCGTCCCACATCATTATTGACCAGGTAGTCATCACCCTCCAAAAGGGCGATCGCATCCGTCAGCGGGGAACTTTGTAATCGATTGAGTTTGTCCCCCGATAAATCATCCATAAAAATCGTATCATTGCCCGACGTTGCCAAACCAAAATCAAAACCATCTCCACTAATAATATCGAGAACCATGATTGATACTCCCTGTGAGTGTGTTCTGATTTAATATATGTCTGGAGTATCAGAGCTTATTCATTTTTATCTGCATTTTTTGGGCTAATTTTAACTCTATAAACCCCGTAGGGGCAATCCCTCGTGGTTGCCCAAAACCCCGTAGGGGCAATCCCTTGTGGTTGCCCAAAACACCCTAGGAGCAATCCCTTGTGGTTGCCCAAAATACCGTAGGGGCAATCCCTTGTGGTTGCCCAAAATACCGTAGGGGCAATCCCTTGTGGTTGCCCAAAACCCCGTAGGGGCAATCCCTTGTGGTTGCCCAAAACCCCGTAGGGGCAATCCCTTGTGGTTGCCCAAAACACCCTAGGAGCAATCCCTTGTGGTTGCCCAAAACCCCGTAGGGGCAATCCTTAGAGAGTTATCTCCTGAGCAACATTCAACAATCCCTGCTCATTCCCCTGAATTTCATACAAACGAGCCGCCTCCTCAAAACTAGCTCGTGATGCCCTTAAATTAAAGAACTGTCGATACGTCACTCCCAAATAATAGTGAGCATCCGCATAATTCTCATCCAACTCAATCACCCGTTCAAAATCTTGCACTGCTGCCCTGATATTGCCAGTCTCTTGATAGGTAAGTCCGCGATATAGATAGGGTTGTACACCATCAGGATTGAGGTCAATGGCAGTCGTAAAGTCAGAGCGCGCCTCGTCATACTGTTCGAGTTGAGCATAGGCAACACCGCGATTGAAATAAATCCAATCAACATCCGGTTGTAAGCGAATCGCCTCAGTGTAATCACGTAGAGCCAATTGGGCTTCATCTAAACCCCAATAAATCCCAGCTCGACCCGCAAAAGCGGAAGCATTCTCAGGATTCGCCTCAATCGCCTGATTATAGTCAGCCAGAGCTTGTTCGCGATCGCCCGACAGGGAGAACGAACGACCTCGATTAGCATAATAAAGCGACGCATTCTCGGGGTCGAGAGAGAGGGCGATGGTAAAATCATCGATCGCCTCCGAATGTCGTCCCAAATAAGAGAAGGCCTCGCCGCGATCGTTATACAGCAAAGCATTCTCAGGATCTTCGAGTAGCATCTGATTCGTAGAAGCAATGAAGCTTTGGGTAGATGCCAAAACTTCACTGTTCAAAAGGTCTCCCTCAGACAACAGAACACGACGGTCTAACATAACCGCCAGCGGCATACCATCTTGGAGGATTAAACTCGGACCCGTGAGCGGATTTTGGATTTGAAGATTATCCAACGAGACATCATTGGGGACGAAAATTTTATCCTGACCTCCCGTAAAATCCGTAATCACATCCCGGTTCGCTGGAGAATCAGCCAAAACAAACCAATCCGAGCCATCCCCACCGGTGAGCGTATCCAACCCCTCCCCTCCCCAAAGGATATCGTTACCCGGTCCCCCAATCAGAGAATCATTCCCAGCACCGCCTGAAATCGAATCATCCCCAGCACCGCCAACAATCGTGTCATTCCCCGGTCCCCCCAAGAGCCATCGTCCCACATCATTGTTTTCCAGATAGTTATCCCCATCCACGAGATAGATCACATCCGTCAGAGGCGAACTCTGGAGGCGATCGAGTTGCTCCGGCGGCAAATCAGCCATAATAATCACATCATCCCCAGACGTAGCAAAACCAAAATCGAAGCCATCCCAAGTCACGATATCCAGAACCATCACTGATACTCCCTACGAGTTTCTACTGATTAGATGTATTTCTGGAGCCTCAGAGCTTATTCACCTTTCCGTAAAATCATCCATAGGCGTCCACTGCCCCGAAAACAGAAACGACGCCCAATAATAGGGATGCTTCCCCCGAGCGAGCCAGTCCAACTGCACCTCCCGCAACGCCTCACTCCGTCCCTCCCCTGCCAACAACCGTTGATAATAATCCCCCATCAAATCCGCCGTCTCCTCATCCGCAACCTTCCACAAACTCATCAACTGACTCTCGGCCCCGGCCATGACAAACGCTCGCCGCAAGCCATAAACCCCCTCACCATTAGCCACATCCCCCACTCCCGTCTCACAAGCACTCATCACCACCAAACGAGTGCCCCGCAAATCCAACCCCACCACTTCCAGAGCCGTCAACACTCCATCTTCTCCCTCACTATCTCGGCTATTAAACCCAGCCAAGGCCAACCCCGAGCGCAGCAGAGGATTCTCACTACTGGTAGGACGGTTACTGGGAGGAAGGAACCAATCCCCCAGTGGTCTAGCTGTAACTAACTCAATCTCCCCCCGAGTGAAATCCCTCAGAGGCTGAGGGGGGACAAACTCCACATCCTGGAGGAAGAAACCATGAGTCGCTAAATGGAGAATACTGGGAGCCTGAACCTGTTTGAGAGCATTCTCCGTCGCCTCCATCTCCGTGAGAACGATGGGATTGTCCAGCAGAGGTGCAATAGCATCCACCTCCCGCTGAGTCCCCGGCAGTTCTCCAAACTGTAAATCCTCTATCTCCATTGACCGTTGAGACTCTCCCCGAGTTGCACTGGCCACCTGCGTCACGGCAGAAGTATCAGCATCATCATAATTAGGATTGGCAAACAACACGGGTGGTTGACGACTGGGACGGGGATATTGCAGTCGTAACAAGTCCCGTCCCGTGGTCAAATGAGTCAACTGATAGGATTCCACCAGATAACGATTCTCCTCATCCACCAGTGCCGCAAAGGGAATCAAGTTGAGTTGACCATCAGGGGACAGGAGTAGATGAGACCGTAGAGGCTCCTCTCCTGCTTACCCTCGGTAGTCGTTCACATCGAGTTGTCGTCCTGTAGTTTGAACTCGTTGCTCGGAGTTGGGGACGCGAGTGGCATTGAGGAAGGCGAAAGCGGCATTGTCGATAGTGTTGGCATCTCCTAAGTCCACCCATTGGGGGTTGCCGGAAGAATGGAGGATATAGGCGGCGTAGCGGGGCGTTCGCCAACCTTGGGACCAGGGACGATATTGCACCAGTTCTACCAACGCCGCATCAGTAGGAATTAGGGCCTGAACTGCCTCAATTTCCACCGGTTCCGTTGTCACTCGGAACTCGGCACTACGACGAGATAGGTCATCTTCCAACTGTTCCACCCGTTGACGGAGGGTGTCTATCTCAGAGCGATAAATGTCAGGGTCTTGGTTCCCTAAACCGGCATAGAGGCGAGTCGCGAGTTGAGTTTGGGCATTGGTGTACTCGTCCAGAAGGGGAGCGAGTTCGGGGCTGAGGTTATCTCGCAAGAGTTGTTGCGTCTCAGTCACGGCATCAAGGATGCGTCCTTTGCGGCGTAGGATAGTGGTTAGGGCGAGATGTACTGCTTTCGGATGGTCTGGGGCATCTTGAAGATGGAGGGAGACAGTTAAGTGAGTTGTGCCGGTTAGGGTGGCAATATAAGCTTGTTTACGAGCTTCTGAACCGGTAGCGAGATTCTGGACTAGGTTAGTTTCTTCAATCTGTAAGCCTCGTTGGAGAAAACTTAAACTTTGTGATGTGTCCTCTTGGACTTGGTAGAGTGCGGCCAAGTTACTGAGACTAGTTGCGACGAGGGGGTGAGACTCTCCCAGGGCAGTTTCTAGGATTTCTAGGGACCGGAGGTAGAGAGGTTCGGCGGCATGATAATTTCCCTGGTCACTGTAGAGTACAGCCAAATTATTGAGGCTGGAGGCAACAGAGGGGTGAGACTCTCCCAGGGCGAGTTCATAAATTTCCAGGGACTGGAGGAAGAGAGGTTCGGCAGCATGATAGTTTCCCTGGTCACTGTAGAGTTGAGCCAAATTATTGAGGCTGGAGGCAACATCAGGATGAGACTCTCCCAGGGCAGTTTCTCGGATTTCTAGGGACTGGAGGTAGAGAGGTTCGGCGGCATGATAGTTTCCCTGGTTACTGTAAAGTTGAGCCAAATTATTGAGGCTGGAGGCAACATCAGGATGAGACTCTCCCAGGGCGTTTTTTAGGATTTCCAGGGACTGGAGGAAGAGAGGTTCGGCAGCATGATAGTTTCCCTGGGCAAGGTAGAGTCCTGCCAAGTTATTGAGGCTGGAGGCGACAGAAGGGTGAGACTCTCCCAGGGCGGTTTCTCGGATTTCCAGGGACCGGAGGTAGAGGGGTTCGGCGGCATGATAGTTTCCCTGGTTACTGTAGAGTGCAGCCAAATTATTGAGGCTGGTGGCGACATCAGGATGAGACTCTCCCAGGGCAGATTCATAAATTTCCAGGGCCCGGAGGTAGAGAGGTTCGGCAGCATGATAGTTTCCTTGGTTACTGTAGAGTCCTGCCAAATTATTGAGGCTTTGGGCAACAGAGGGGTGAGACTCTCCCAGGGCGGTTTCTCGGATTTCCAGGGACCGGAGGTAGAGGGGTTCGGCGGCATCATAGTTTCCCTGGTCACTGTAGAGTTGAGCCAAATTATTGAGGCTTTGGGCAACAGAGGGGTGAGACTCTCCCAGGGCGGTTTTTAGGATTTCTAGGGACTGGAGGAAGAGAGGTTCGGCGGCATGATAGTTTCCCTGGACTTGGTAGAGTTGAGCCAAATTATTGAGGCTTTGGGCAACAGAGGGGTGAGACTCTCCCAGGGCAGTTTCTCGGATTTCTAGGGACCGGAGGTAGAGAGGTTCGGCGGCATGATAATTTCCCTGGTCACTGTAGAGTGCAGCCAAATTATTGAGGCTTTGGGCAACAGAGGGGTGAGACTCTCCCAGGGCGGTTTCTCGGATTTCCAGGGACCGGAGGAAGAGAGGTTCGGCAGCACTGTAGTTTCCCTGGGCAAGGTAGAGTCCTGCCAAGTTATTGAGGCTGGAGGCGACAGAAGGGTGAGACTCTCCCAGGGCGGTTTCTCGGATTTCCAGGGACCGGAGGTAGAGGGGTTCGGCGGCATCATAGTTTCCCTGGTCTCGGTAGAGTTGAGCCAAATTATTGAGGCTGGTGGCGACAGAGGGGTGAGACTCTCCCAGGGCAGTTTCTCGGATTTCTAGGGACCGGAGGAAGAGAGGTTCGGCGGCATTATAGTTTCCCTGGTCATGGTAGAGTTGAGCCAAATTATTGAGGCTTTGGGCGACATGGGGGTGAGTCTCTCCCAGGGCAGTTTCTCGGATTTCCAGGGACTGGAGGAAGATAGGTTCAGCAGCATCATAGTTTCCCTGGTCACGGTAGAGTGCTGCTAAATTATTGAGAGTTGTGGCGACAAGGGGGTGAGACTCTCCCAGCGCCGTTTCTAGAATTTCCAGGGACTGGAGGAAGAGAGGTTCGGCAGCACTGTAGTTTCCCCGGTCATGGTAGAGTAGAGCCAAATTATTGAGGCTTCGGGCAACATTGGGGTGAGTTTCTCCCAGCGCCGTTTCTAGAATTTCCAGGGCCCGGAGGTAGAAAGGTTCGGCGGCATCATAGTTTCCCTGAGCACGGTAGAGTTCTGCCAAATTATTGAGGCTGGTGGCAACAGAGGGGTGAGTCTCTCCCAGGGCGGTTTCATCAATTTCCAGAGACCGGAGGAGGAGAGGTTCGGCGGCGTTATAGTTTCCCTGGCGACGGTAGAGTGCTGCTAAATTGTTGAGGCTTTCGGCAACATCAGGGTGAGACTCTCCCAGAACGGTTTGTCGGATTTCTAGCGCCCGTTGTGCCAAGGATATGGCTTCTTGGTAACGACCTTGCCCCAACAACTGCAAAACCCGTTGGTTCAAATGATAGGCTTCCTCCAATAACCTCGTTTCCTCATCCTCAGCAGCCGTGGCAGGGCGAACCGTCAGATGATAGTTTCCCGTCTCTCCCGGTTGATGGCCATAAACCACAACCCCATAATCACCAGTCCTCGGTAACTCAACCCGCACCGTTTCTTCGCCTGTATTCCTCTCCTCGGGATGGGGGCCAATGATATTCCCTTCCCAATCAACAACCATCCACCCGGCATTGACATCATGGGCGACCAATTCAATTACTAGGACATCTCCAGCAGTTCCCTGAAAGAGGTACATATCGAAAAGACGACTGTCAGACGCCATTTCGCTGTTTTCATCTAATCTCCCCTCAATCACTGGGGGCAATTCCCGGATTTCCGGGGAGGACTGAGCTTGTAAGGAGTCTCGGGACAAGTGCCTGGGGGTCACTCCTGCCCAAACGTCCGGGGTTCCCCAGGTTAGCCAAAGCCCTAGGAGGATGAATAGCTGCCACTGCCACTGTCTGGTCATCAGGGTTTCCTCGTTTTGCCGAACGGTCTTTATTCAATATATGTCTGACGCCCGACCACTTATTCACTGTGCTGAGGGGATTCGCCCGCTCCCATTGGCTCGGGTATTGGGCTTGGCTGCCTGACCCCCGATAGTATAGCCGAAGAATTGTTGGGCAATGTCTTAGTTCTTGGTTTTTCAGCACTCTCTGTTGAGTGTGATAGTACCCCTCTTTAAAATGGACATGAAAGTACGATTCAATGAAATTTATCACTTATAATAAATAAATTCTGAGTTTGGCAGTTCTCACATGCAAGACATCAACTCCTTCAATGCCAGAGAAATTCGTGAGGCTTTTCGAGGGGGGACTCTGTCCCAACCCACTCCGGGTTTAGCGCCAGGGTCTGTCCAAGCCAATTTGGTGATTCTGCCTCAGTCTGATGCTTTCGATTTTTTGTTGTTCTGTACCCGTAACCCTAAACCTTGTCCAATTCTGGATGTGACGGAGGTGGGGGACTGGGAACCTCGACAGGTGGCTCCTGGGGCGGATTTACGCACGGATGTTCCTCTCTATCGGGTTTGGAAATCTGGAATTCTGGTGGATGAGGTGACCGATATCCGAGACCTCTGGCAAGAGGATTTTGTGGGCTTTCTGTTGGGCTGTTCGTTCTCGTTTGAGGCGGTCATGCTGGCGGCGGGGTTGCCGGTTCGTCATATTGAGGAAGGGAAAAATGTGCCGATGTATCAGACCACAATTCCCTGTCAGTCAGCGGGCCGCTTTTCTGGAAATATGGTGGTTTCGATGCGTCCTTTAACACCGAAACAGGCAATTCAGGCGGTGGAGGTGACGGGGCGCTTTGCGAAGGCCCATGGCGCACCACTGCATTTTGGCAATCCTGAGCGGTTGGGAATTGAGAATATCAATGCTCCTGATTTTGGTGAGGCGGTGACGATTCGTGAGGATGAAATTCCGGTGTTTTGGGCTTGTGGGGTAACGCCACAGTTGGCGATTATGAAAAGTCACCCAGAATTGGCGATTACTCATGCCCCTGGCTATATGTTTATTACGGATGTTCGAGATGAGGAGTTGACGTTTTCTTGATAGGAAATAGGGAACAGGGAGAATCCACCCCTAACGTCTCCCAGGAGGAGAGACATAACGTGGAATAAATCCTGTCTGGTTGCCCGGCAGGAGGCCTCACTCGTCCGTCACCAGACCGTAATTCTTCGCAGCCTCTAACCCAATGTCTGGAAGCTTACAAAACGTGAGTTCGGGTCAAGCCGAACTCACGTTAAACTAAGCATGGGGGAAGCTAGCTGAATGAATTGAACACTTTTTAGCTTATACGGCTTCTCCCTTTCTTGAGCTGACTCGGCTGTCAATAAGTTCGGCTGTTGACAATAGACGCAACCAACCGGCTTGTTGCGAATCACAAGTCGGCATCATGTCGGACCAGATTGGCTGAACTCTTTACTGGACAAGAGTTTTAGTTGTTTAGCTTATCCCGAACTCAGGTGTTGTTTAGCTTATCCCGAACTCAGGTGAGGTTATTCACTTCCTCCGCTTAGTACCTACCCGATTGAGTATAGGAGAGTGCATCAGCGAGGAGATTACTCTATCGGCGTCCACTGCCCCGAAAACAGGAACGAGGCCCAATAATAGGGATGCGCCCCCCGACTGAGCCAGTCTAACTGCACTTCCCGCAACGCCTCACTCCGTCCCTCCCCTACCAACAACCGTTGATAATAATCCCCCATCAAATCCGCCGTCTCCTCATCCGCCACCTTCCACAAACTCATCAACTGACTCTCGGCCCCGGCCATCACAAAGGCTCGCCGCAAGCCATAAACCCCCTCACCATTAGCCACATCCCCCACTCCCGTCTCACAAGCACTCATCACCACCAAACGAGTCCCCCGCAAATCCAACCCCACCGCTTCCAGGGCTGTCAACACTCCATCTTCTCCCTCACTGTCTCGGGTATTAAACCCAGCAAATGCCAACCCAGAGCGCAGCAGAGGATTCTCACTACTGCGGGGACGGTCACTGGGCGGTGCATTATGGAGACTCCAATCCGTCACCAGTTCAATCTCGCCCCGAGTGAAATCCGTCCTAGGCTGAGGCGGTACAAACTCCACATCCTGGAGAAAGAAACCATGAGTCGCCAGATGGAGAATACTGGGAGCCTGAACCTGTTTGAGAGCATTTTCCGTCGCCTCCGCCTCCGTGAGAATTATGGGATTATCAAGTAGCGGAGCAATGGCCTCCACCTCCCGCTGAGTCCCCGGCAGTTCTCCAAACCGCAAATCCTCTATCTCCATAGACCGTTGAGACTCTCCCCGACTGGCCTGTGCCACCTGCGCCACGGCAGAGGTATCGGCATCATCATAATCAGGATTGGCAAACAACACGGGCGGTTGACGACTGGGACGGGGATTTTGCAGTCGTAACAAGTCTCGTCCGGTGGTCAAATGAGTTAACTGATAGGATTCCACCAGATAACGATTCTCCTCATCCACCAATGCGGCAAAGGGAATCAAGTTAAGTTGACTATCAGGAGAGAGTAGCAGACGAGTAGCATCTCCCAGTAGAGGACGAATGGGAGCCATCAGCAACTCATCGAGTTGTCGTCCTGTAGTTTGGACTCGTTGCTCGGAGTTGGGGGAACGAGTGGCATTGAGGAAGGCAAAGGCGGCATTGTCAATCGTCTCGGCATCTCCCAAGTCCACCCACTGGGGTTCACCAGAGGAATGGAGGACATAGGCAGCGTAGCGAAGCGTTCCCCAACCTTGTGACCAGGGACGATATTGCACCAGTTCTACCAACGCCGCATCAGCCGGAATCAGAGCCTGAACCGCCTCGATTTCAACTGGTTCCGTTGCCACTCGGAACTCAGCACTACGACGGGATAAGTCATTTTCCAACTGTTCCACCTGTTGACGGAGTGTGTCTATCTCGGAGCGATAGAGGTCAGGGTCTTGGTTCCCTAAACCGGCATAGAGGCGAGTCGCAAGTTGAGTTTGGGCGTTGGTGTACTCGTCCAGAAGGGGAGTCTACCGGCATAGAGGCGAGTCGCAAGTTGAGTTTGGGCGTTGGTGTACTCGTCCAGAAGGGGAGTCAGTTCGGGGCTGAGATTGTCTCGTAGAAGTTGTTGCGTCTCGGTGACGGCATCGAGGATGCGTCCTTTGCGGCGTAGGACTGTGGTTAGGGCGAGACGTGCTGCTTGGGGATGGTCAGGAGCATCTTGGAGATGGAGGGAGATGGTTCGGTGAGTTGTGCTGGATAAGGTAGCGATATAGGCTTGTTTACGTGCTTCTGAGCCGATGGCGAGATTCTGGGCTAGGTTAGTTTCCTCAATTTCCAAGCCCCGTTGAAGGAAACTGAGGCTTTGAGATGTATCTCCTTGGGCTTGGTAGAGATTTGCCAAATTATGGAGGCTGATAGCGACACTGGGGTGAGACTCTCCCAGGGCAGTTTCTCGGATTTCTAGGGAACGACGCAAGAGCGGTTCGGCCGCACTAGTGTTTCCCTGGTGACGGTAGAGTGAGGCCAAATGACGGAGGCTGTCGGCGACATCAGGGTGATTGGCTTCCAGAGTGGTTTCTCGTATCTCAAGGGAACGACGTAAGAGAGGTTCGGCCGCACTAGTGTTTCCCTGGTTCCAGTAGAGTGAGGCCAAATGACGGAGGCTGGTGGCGACATCGGGGTGAGACTCTCCCAGGTGGGTTTCTTGTATCTCCAGGACACGACGCAAGAGAGGTTCGGCCGCACTATGGTGTCCCTGGTTACGGTAGAGTTGTGCCAAATTATTGAGGCTTTGGGCCGCATCAGGATGATTGGCTCCCAGGGCGGTTTCTAGGATGTCTAGGGACTGACGGTAGAGAGGTTCGGCCGCACTATAGTTTCTCTGGTTCCAGTAAAGTCGAGCCAGATTGTTGAGGCTTTGGGCTACATCGGGATGATTGACTCCCAGTTGAGTTTCACGGATGTCTAGGGCACGATGGTAGAGAGGTTCTGCGGCAGCGTAGTTTCCTTGGTCATGGTAGAGTTGTGCCAAATTATTAAGGCTTTGGGCCACATCGGGATGATTGGCTCCCAGTTGAGTTTCACGGATGTCTAGGGCATGTAGGTAGAGAGGTTCTGCGGCAGCGTAGTTTCTCTGGTCACGATAGAGTTCTGCCAAATTATTAAGGCTTTGGGCCACATCAAGGTGAGACTCTCCCGGGCCGGTTTCCCAGATGTCTAGGGCACGACGCAAGAGAGGTTCCGCCGCACTCGTGTTTCCCTGGTTCCAGTAGAGTCGAGCCAGATTATTGAGGCTTTGGGCCACATCGGGGTGGGACTCTCCTAGGGTGGTTTCTCGGATTTCTAGTGCCTGTTGTGCCAAGGGCATGGCGTCCTCGTAACGACCTTCCCCCAACAACTGCAAAACCTGTTGGTTCAAATAATGAGCTTCGTCCAATACCCTCATTTCCTCAGCATCAGCGGCTGTGGCAGGGCGAACGGTCAGATGATAGTCTCCTGTGTCTCCCTGTTGATGTCCATAGACAATAACGACATAAAGACCAGTCCTCGGTAACTCAACCCGCACTGTTTCTTTGTCCGTTTCCCTCTCCTCAGGGTAGGGGCCAATGAGATTCCACTCCCAATCCCAGACTAACAGCCCGGCATTGACATCATGGGTGACCAATTCAATCACTAGGGCATCTCCAGCAGTTCCCTCAAAGGCGTAACCATTCAAAGGACGACCATCAGCACCCATTTCGCTGTTTTCGTCTAAGTTGCCCTCAATCACCAGGGGCAATTCCCAGATTTGCACGCTGGACTGGGCTTGTAAGGATTCCCTGGGAAACTGCCTGGGGGTCACTCCTGCCAAGACTTCTGGGGTTCCCCAGGTTAGCCAAAGCCCTAAGAGGATGAATAGCCGCCGCTGCCAATGTCTGCTCATCATCGTTTCCTCGTAGTACCAAACGGTTTTAATTCAAAGCATGTCTGACGCCAAACCACTTGTTCACTGTGCTGAGGGGATTCGCCTGTTCCTGCGGTCTCCGGTTTCAGGTCTTGGCCTCTGACCTCCGATATTATAGCCGGTGTTTGGCAATGTCTTGGCTCTAGTTTTTAACGGCTCTATGTTAGGTTTTTCTGACAAAACTTTGTGATTGTTTGGGTAAATAAAAAAGTCTTTATTAGGTATTGTTTGGTTGCAGTGGATGCAAAATATGGGCAGGGCAAACACGGCTCAGCGATCGCTCGCCGGCCACAAGGAATTGCCCCTACGGTTTGGGGTTTTATTTTAATTCAATTTGCTTGTCGGCAGGGCAACCACAAGGGATTTCTGAAGACCCTTGAATCATTTAAAAATGCAAACAAAAATACAGATGTTTATGGTGAGTCAGGGTCTGGGATTATGGTTCTCGCACGCTTCACGATCGCCACTCTGAGGAGCGGAGAATGCAGGATCTCCTGGAGAGAGAACCGTCTATGGACGTCATCCTCTCAACGAGATCCCGCCCCCGTGTTACTCTCCCAAGAGGGACTGTAACTGCTCAAATAAGTCCTGAGCGCGATTTAGACCGGGTTTAATCCGTAAAGCTTGACTCACCGACTCTAGGGCGGTTTTGGTTTCCCCAGCGAAGGCGAGGGAGAGACCGCGATAATACCAAGTCCAAGGATCGCTGGGGTCTAATGCTAATGCCTGATCAAAGGAGGCGATCGCCCCCTCATAGTGTTCAATGGTTCCCAACAGCCAGCCGCGACAATGCCAGATGGAGGCCCATTGGGAATTTAGCCGCAATGCTTCATCAAGGGAGGCTAGGGCTTCTTCATACTGCTCTAATGTCATTAACGAGAGACCTCGGTAATACCAAGCCCAAACAATCTCGGCATCAATCTCTAGGGCGGGGTCATAGGCGTATAAGGCCAACTCCGGTGACCCTTTGGCTTCCCTAGCACGTCCTAATCCTACCCAGGCGTAATAAAGGGTTTTATCGAGGTTCAACGCCTGCTCAAAGGCATCGATCGCCTCCTCATAGCGTTTCAACTCATTCAGGGCAAACCCTCGCCCCATCCAGGCGATCGCAATCCGGGCATCGGCTTCAATCACGCCGTCAAACAGGGTCAGAGCTTCCTCAAAGCGATCGCTCTCAATGTGATGGAACCCTTCACGAATCCAGTCCTCAAAGGACACTACGAACTCATCTTGATACAATTGTGCCACCTTGCGTCCACTTCGCCGCCGCTCAGGTTGAGGTTGCAAGCGCAACAGTTGCGGTTGCGCCGTAATCATAGTCATCGGTGTCATCCCCAAGGAACTCCCTTCCGTGGTTGCGCTGGCCAGTCCCAAGTTTAATCGCAGATTCATGATGGTCGATTCCCCAAGTTGTCGTGCTAATTGTATGTATTTCCACGGATGATACACTTATTCAGATTCAGGTGACACAGAAGGATAAAACGAGGGAACACAGACCAAAATCCGGGTCAGTTGTAACTCCGGGTCTGACGCCACCTCAAACACCGAATCCCCCATCTGCGCCACCTTAGTTGGAAAAGGAGGTGGTAGGCGCCCGGAGCGCCGGGCCAACGTTTCAGGCCCGAAGGAACTGACCCCAAACTCCTGCCAAGCTTCAAGAGTTGAAGACGGACTTAGCATCAGGGGAAAGGTCATCTCCCTAGACTGGCCGGGGCGAACACAGAACAGCATCCCCCGAGAGCCGGAGTAACTCCCCAGTCCCTCATCCTCAACATCGTCTGAACCGGTGGTTTGTTGAGTCGACTGCCCTTCCTGAGCCGAGAGAGGGCGCGACAGTCCTGTCAGCCCCATCAGGGTCATCAAAACCAGGGAACATCCTACGTTGACTCGTCCTAAGCGTCGTTTCATAGTGCATCACCTCAATGTGCCGATTGCCGAAAGAGGGCGACCACAAGGGTTCGCCCCTACGTTGTTTTGTGCCGATTGCCGATCGCCGAAAGAGGGCGACCACAAGGGTTCGCCCCTACGTTGTTTTGTGCCGATTGCCGATTGCCGAAAGAGGGCGACCACAAGGGTTCGCCCCTACGTTGTTTTGTGCCGATTGCCTTCTTCCCCCCTGTTCCCTGTTCCCTAATTTTATGTATTTCCACGGGAATGCCACTTATTCAGAGCGGCCCATGTCCCAGCTATAGAGGGCGATCGCCAATGCCGGAAACAACCAGGGTAATAACAGCCCGGCGCTAATATAGACCTGCAACGAAATCCCACCATAAACCGCGATCGCCCCTAGTCCAGCCCACCAGCAACCCTGACCCCGCCAGCGTTCTCGCCCATACACCACCAGCACTTTGCAGGCCAACACCGTCCCCAAGAGCAACCAGCTATCAGGAATGGGAATCACCAGATGATTGGTGAGAAAATGATGGGTCATATAGGCATGAGCCTCGCCCCCCATAAACGCCGCCCGTCCCTGTCCCTGCCGCCGTTGCCAATAGCGTATCGCCGGGGGCGGTGACAGATTATCCCCCCCATCCCGGTCAATCCCCGCCTCGTAATAGCCCCCCGCCGCGATAATCACGATCGCATCAGACCAATCCTCTCGCCTCAACTCAGCCAACGTTGCCTCGGGGGATTCCAGCAATTGCCAAGCCAGCACCCTCTCATAGATCACCTGGGGAGGCAGAGAAAAATCCAACAGCGGCTGTAACCAACGCTGACGCCAACGATAAGACCATAAGGTTACCGGATGTAACTCTGCCCAAGGGGATAACCCCGACCCTTCTCCCTCCTGGAGAAACTCTTGCACCTGGGCTTCCCGTGACCCCGCCAGAGGACGACCCTCTTGCTGCTGCTGAAGCCGATGGGCGATCGCCAACTGATAACTAAAGGGAGTTCGCCGCCGGGGAGACTCACGGCGAGGACGAATATGCCAGAAGGAACTCACAGGCCCCGCGTAAGGCCGTTTGCACCGTTTCACCGCTTGAGAGTCCTTGCAAAAAATGCACTAAAAACTCCTGGGCCACCTCATTGTGGACGGGTTCCCGCATGATAGCTACATGGGCTAAACCCAGGTTAATTAAGCCTTGAGCAATATCGAGTCCCGAGCAGGAGTTGAACAGGGCAAACTGTAACCCCCGTTGCTGGGCCTGTTAGAGATAGGGGCTGAGATCGCGAATCGATAGGGCCGTTTGGGGGGCGATCGCCACCTGTCCATCGAGCAACGCCGCCTCATTACTGTGACCAGCAAAAAAGAGGATATCCCAGCCTTGGGGATCGGCGATCGCCCGACAAATCCGCTCTTTCAGAACTCGGGACTCGTCCCCCGGTTGCCAACCCACATAGTGAATCTCTAAACAGCGTCGTTGGGCTTTCAGGGCCAGACGCTCTCCCTTAAAATTAAGACCCGTTTCATCCCCTAAAATGGCTAACACCCGAGGTCTGCCCCGTCGGAAGCTCTGACGGGGAGGTAGGGGAGAAAGGGATGAGGGCGATCTCGCCTCCCGCACGCTTCGTGATCGCACCACCTCGATATGTCGACCAAATTCCCAAGTCTCCCAGGGAAAACGAGCCAGTTCCAGAGAACTACAGGTTAAAAACAAGGTGTCGTTTGAGCCGGGGGTTAAGGGAGTTGCCAACTGCGATCGCAAATCAAACAATTCCCCCCGTTTCAGCCAACGATGGAACTCTGAGAGAAAACGAGCCTCCGCCTGCACCAATTGACTATGCCAATCCACCGGCGGCCCCGCTAACTGTCCCATCGCCCCCACCCGTCCCCGTAGGGGCGAAAAATCCTTCGCCCCTACATGTTTGTAATACCCCAAATAGGCTCGTCGCCATGCCTGATAGAGAGTCAACAGAACTTGAGGAAAGGCGATGGTGGCCGTTAATCGCTGTCCTTGGCCCCACATCAGGTCAAACAGACAACTTTGCTCAATTTGATGGATACTGAGTCGGTAGGCCATGACAACAGGAGAGGGGCTGCGAGAGAGTGGCTCAAGTGTGAAAGGTAAAGGGGGGTAGAGTGAGAGGGGTTCCCTCACCGGAGATGATACTCACCGTAAACTGCTCGTCGAAGTTACCAATCACTTGAGTATAGAGATAAACCTCTCCCGAGTCTTCGTTGAGGCCTTGACGAACTAAGACCGACGTTTCATCCTGAACAATCAGTTCAGTTCCCGGTGCTAAGGATTCCCCAGGACTGGGGCCGAGGCAGAGGAACAACGACCATTCCGGAGAATAGTGGGAATCAAACACCTTCCAAGTTAGAGCATAGAGACGACCGGGGAGTCCCTGATGATGTAACTCCTGATACGCCCCTCTAGCGGTTTCGGGAATGGTCACCCCCTGTTGTTCTAGGTCTTTGAGCAGGGTTTCGAGTTCTTCGGCGGGACTTTGTACCGACATCAACTGATGGGACAGGGCTAGGGGAGGCAACAACGTCCAGTGAAACTGCTCCGCCACGCTGTCGAGTTTATCTTTGAGCCAATCTCGCGCATTTAAGGCCGGCTGAAGATAGAGACGACGGGCAGGAACCTGTTTCTCGGAATGACCTGCTTCCAGTGTCTCGGGATTGAGACAATGTAGATAGAGCAGGAGGTCTTCGGGAGAGAGATCCCAGTCTTCGAGAGGCACATGATAATGTCCCTTACGGCTCAGAGCAAGGTCTCCGGACTCCTTCAAGCTCACCAGGCGATCGCGACGCAATCCCGCCAAGATTGTCACTTGGTCGGCTTCCTCCTGAACCTCGGCCAAAATATAAAGATGGGCAAAGTTCAGAGGGTCCCTGAGGGTATAACGGGGAATCGAAATCAGACCATCACTGAGGCTACCCTGCACCAACAAGCAGAGGCGAAATCCTTTCACTTGACAGTTGACACCAGGGTTCAATGGGGCCTTGTGACTGTAATCAAGAGGTAACGCCTGAGCGCCCTGATCGAGCCATTGCTGTAACCCCTTGAGTGCCATGGCTTGCAAAAAACAAAACCATTGGTTGTCCGTATCGACCTGTTCTTGACAGACTTCAACCGCCCAATTTACAGCCCCAGTGGTCAGGTGAACGGTTGTTCCTTGATCCGGGTCAAGGTCGAGAAGTTGGCATTGGCTAGAGTAAGTCATAATGACATTGGGTAAGGAGAAAGAACGCAAGGTTTGGTAGTAAGAACTCATCACTCAAAACTCTGGCGTAATGGACAAATGGCACGGCATAATGCAGCATTAAACCGACTGACATGTTGGCAAGGTTGTGCCGATTGAGTTCCAGCCGCTGACTCTGCCATGATGTCATCCACCAATTCAGTGAGTAGGGTCTCTAGGGTTTGGTCAATGGCGCGAAGCCGCTCAATTGGGATATAGTTGAGGGCTTCCTGAGTAAGCCGCTGATAGAGTTTAGCAATCAGGAGATGGCGTACCTCTAATCGCAGGCGTTTGAGATTGAGGAGTCGCGTCACTTGGACTTGGGACGTTAGCCCAATTTGTGGCGCAATTTTCATCATGGAAAGACCCTGGCATTGAGATAAATGGAGTCCCTGAAGATAAGCGTAATCGCGTCCATTTTTGCGACAACGAAGTTTGTCTAAGTTGGTTTTTAGGACTTGGGCGATCGCACCTGCCAGAGTATCTTTGAGGGCTTGTCGATAGGCTTGCAAAAAACGATCTGACTCATCCTCCATCGCCCCCCAGTCACCGGGTTGTTGCCCCACCAAGGTTTCTAATTCCTGTTCATCTCGGGGCTGGTAAAGTCGGGGATTACCACTGCGAACATGAACACGATACTCTCGTAATTGACTGGCAAGGTGTTTGAGTTGTTTGAGAACAACTCCACTAGAAACCGTGGGGTTCATCTGTTGCAGTTGCTCCTCGGTGGGAACTTGGCAGCGCCCCCGTTGACCGAGACGACGTTGCAGTAGGCGATCGCGCCGATAGATTTGTTGATACTGTTGTAATAGGCTCAAGGCCTGAGTAATTTCATGGTTACTACACAAGTGATAGTCTCGTAAAATCCGTTCGAGTTGCTCAGCATTGGTATCATTAAGGATGGCCCAGTCACTGGCACGATAGATGCCCTTGTCTAACAATACGCGATTCAGCCCGGGATGGTTGTAGGCAAGTTGACGAGTCCAGGTACTTAAGGCGGACTTGTCGGGGTTATAACTCTCAAGAATCTCCAAACTGAGAGGACGATAGACCGAGTCAAGCTTCCCTTCATCATCCAGAACTAGGGGCAATAACTCCTGTGATGAAAGTCCATAGCGTTCTCCATAGCGTTGTGCCAGATGCAGACAGGCCTGGTGAATCTGATGACTGATGAAGCAACGAAGACTTAATTGAGCCAAGTCCCCATCTTGCTCCTGTTCCCGCCAGCAGTTACATAACTGCCGTTGAAATTGGCTATCTGGGTAATCCGGTTCCAGTAGGGCCATTGGGAAGCGTTCTTGCAGCCAAGTCTGTACCTCTAGGTTTGCCTGAATCTGAGATTGACCGGATGACCTCAGACGCATCAGTTGCCAATAGTGAAAAGGATTATCCATGAGATTGCAAGAAGCGACAGTGGCACAGGTGTGATACCGAAAACCCAGAAATTGCCCCAGAAATCGCTGAGGATAACAATTGTCTGCGTTCAGTGGCTCGGGAATGACTCTCCTCGCTCTGTGCCATCATCAATATGTATTTCTGAGAGTGGGTCGCTTATTCATGGATATCCCCTCCTCTACCTCTGTGTTCTCTGTGACTCTGTGGTTTCCTCTTGCCATCCCCTTCTCGGAGGAGAAAACCCACCCCTCAATCCATCGCCGTCCATTGCCCCGAAAACAGAAACGACGCCCAATAATAGGGATGCGCCCCCCGACTGAGCCAGTCCAACTGCACCTCCCGCAACGCCTCATAACGACGCCCAATAATAGGGATGCGCCCCCCGACTGAGCCAGTCCAACTGCACCTCCCGCAACGCCTCACTCCGTCCCTCCCCCACCAACAACCGTTGATAATAATCCCCCATCAAATCCGCCGTCTCCTCATCGGCCACCTTCCACAAACTCATCAACTGACTCTCGGCCCCGGCCATCACAAAGGCTCGCCGCAAGCCATAATGCCACCTTCCACAAACTCATCAACTGACTCTCGGCCCCGGCCATCACAAAGGCTCGCCGCAAGCCATAAACCCCCTCACCATTGGCGACATCGCCCACCCCTGTCTCACAAGCACTCATCACCACCAAACGAGTCCCCCGCAAATCCAACCCCACCACTTCCAGAGCCGTCAACACTCCATCCTCCCCCTCACTGTCGCGGCTATTAAACCCAGCAAATGCCAAACCTGAGCGCAGCAGAGGATTCTCACGACTGGTAGGACGGTCACTGGGAGGCGCAGCCAAACTCCCCGACCCTCCCGCCGTCACTAACTCAATCTCCCCCCGAGTCCCAGCAGCAGGCGGTACAAACTCCACATCCTGGAGAAAGAAACCATGAGTCGCCAGATGGAGAATACTGGGAGCCTGAACCTGTTTGAGAGCATTTTCCGTCGCCTCCGCTTCCGTGAGAATAATGGGATTGTCCAGCAGGGGAGCAATCGCCTCCACCTCCCGCTGAGTCCCTGGCAGTTCTCCAAACCGTAAATCCTCTATCTCCATTGACCGTTGAGACTCTCCCCGAGTCGCACTGGCCACCTGCGCCACCGCAGAGGTATCGGCATCATCATAATCAGGATTGGCGAACAACACCGGCGGTTGACGACTGGGGCGGGGATATTGCAGTCGCAACAAGTCCCGTCCAGTCGTTAAATGAGTCAATTGATAGGATTCCACCAAATAACGATTTTCCTCATCCACCAGTGCCGCAAAGGGAATCAAGTTCAGTTGACCATCTGGGGACAGGAGTAGATGAGTGGCATCTCCGAGGAGAGGACGAATGGGAGCCATCAGCTTTGACCATCTGGGGACAGGAGTAGATGAGTGGCATCTCCGAGGAGAGGACGAATGGGAGCCATCAGCAACTCATCGAGTTGTCGTCCTGTGGTTTGGACTCGTTGCTCGGAGTTGGGGACGCGAGTGGCATTGAGGAAGGCAAAAGCGGCATTGTCGATGGTTTCGGCATCTCCTAAGTCTACCCATTGGGGGTCGCCGGAGGCATGGAGGATATAGGCGGCGTAGCGGGGAGATTCCGAACCTTGAAACCAGGGACGATATTGCACCAATTCCACCAAAGCGGCATCAGTAGGAATTAGGGCTTGAACCACCTCGATTTCCACCGGTTTCGTTGCCACTCGGAACTCAGCACTGCGACGAGATAAGTCATCTTCCAACTGTTCCACTCGTTGACGCAGGACGTCTATCTCAGAGCGATAAATGTCAGGGTCTTGGTTACCGAGGCCGGCATAGAGGCGAGTCGCCAGTTGGGTTTGGGCATTGGTGTACTCGTCCAGAAGGGGAGCGAGTTCGGGGCTGAGGTTATCTCGTAGCAGTTGTTGCGTCTCGGTCACGGCATCGAGGATACGTCCTTTGCGGCGTAGGACGGTGGTTAGGGCGAGATGGGCTGCCTTGGGATGATTTGGGGCATCTTGAAGATGGAAAGAGACTGTTGCATGAGTTGTGCCGGTTAGGGTGGCAATATAGGCTTGTTTACGGGCTTCTGAGCCGATGGCGAGATTTTGGGCTAGGTTAGTTTCTTCAATTTCTAGGCCCCGTTGCAGGAAACTCAGGCTTTGGGATGTATTTCCTTGGGCTTGGTAAAGTGCTGCCAAATTATTGAGGCTAGTGGCGACAGAGGGGTGAGTCTCTCCCAGGGCGGGCGCTTTCTCGAATTTCTAGCGCCCGTTGTGCTAAGGGTATAGCTTCTTGGTAACGACCTTCCCCCAACAACTGCAAAACCCGTTGGTTCAAATGATGGGCTTCCTCCAATAACCTCGTTTCCTCACCACCAACAGCCGTAGCAGGGCGAACTGTCAGATGATAGTTTCCTGTGTCTCCCGGTTGATAGCTATAGACCCCAACCCCATAAAGACCAGTCCTCGGTAACTCAACCCGCAGCGTTTCTTCACCTGTATTCCTCTCCTCGGGATGGGGGCCAATGATATTCCCTTCCCAATCAACAACCATCCACCCGGCATTGACATCATGGGCGACCAATTCAACGACTAGGACATCTCCAGCGGTTCCCTGAAAGAGGTACATATCGAAAAGATGACCATCAGCAGCCATTTCGCTGTTTTCATCTAATCTCCCCTCAATCACTAGGGGCAATTCCCGGATTTCCGGGGAGGACTGGGCTTGTAAGGAGTCTGGGGACAAGTGCCTGGGGGTCACTCCTGCCCAAACGTCCGGGGTTCCCCAGGTTAGCCAAAGCCCTAGGAGGATGAAGAGCTGCCGCTGCCACTGTCTGGTCATCAGGGTTTCCTCGTTTTGCTGAACGGTCTTAACTCAATATATGTCTGACGCCCGACCACTTATTCACGATACTGAGAGGATTCGCCCGCTCCCATTGGCTCGGGTATTGGGCTTGGCTGCCTGACCCCCGATAGTATAGCCGAAGAATTGTTGGGCAATGTCTGAGTTCTGGGAGGGGTGACGCCACAGTTGGCCATTACTCATGCCCCTGGTTATATGTTTGTTACTGATGTTCGAGATGAGGAGTTGACGTTTTCTTGATAGGAAATAACACCTCTCGCCAGGGTTCTCTATTCGGTAATTGTCTGTCCTGTATTTGTATCGATGATGGGTTATGATCTGCTTCAGCGCAAAACCACGATCGCCGCTATCATTCTCGCAACAGGATTGATACTCCTGGCGGCTCAACTAATCCAAGCTGGGGCCTTACCTCTCACGACGACCTTAAACTACAGTAGCCAGGGCAGACAACTGATTCGCATCTGGCTACGGTTGGCTGGAATTATTGGCATCTTACTCCCCTTCATCGGACTGATTGGGGGCTGGCGCGATCGCCAACTCCGAGCCATCCTCGCTTATTACTTCCTGGTTATCCTAGCCCAACTCGTCACGGAACAAGTCATCACAAACCTCTACTTTCCTAGCCTAGTTGTCCTCATTGGCATACTCTATACCTTGTGGCGCACCGGACAACTCTGGCAGGCTTATCAACAGCTACAACGACGACAGCATCTGCCTCATCGCCGTCTCATCTTAACCTTAATCTGGATTCTCTTGGCGTTTTGGTCTGCCAATCTCTTGCTGCTATTTGGAATTAGCCTTCCCGCCATCATGGGGTAGTTCAGGGTAGGGGTCTCAATTCTAGGGCAACAGCTGTTCTGAATCATCTCGACGCTCACCCGCTTAGGTAGAGCGCAAGCTTTCTAGGTAAAATCTCGCATTGAAACGGACTGGGACATCGTTGGCCCGCCTCAGTTTCCGGAAATCGCCCTCCCAGGACTGGGGTTTATACTGATGCGACCCTAAGATTATCATGCTTCATTGCCGAACTTCCCGACTTCTGCTCAGCCTTAGTCTGGCCGTCGCCTTAGGGGGAATCATCGGCTGTGCGGCAGACCCGCCGACGGACGACTCAGACCCCACAACAGAGACCAGTCCAGTCTCAGAACCGGATTCAGACCTTGCCCAAGACCCCGATGAGGTTGCCGATGACTCCCCAGAGGCGACCCCCGTTGATTGGGCCATGGCCGATATGACCCATGTTTTAGAAGGTCATGATGAGTCTCCGACGAAGCTGGTGTTTAGCCCCGATGGTCAAACGTTGGCCATTGCCAGTTATGATGCTCTCAAGGTCTGGGATGTGGCGTCAGGGCAGGTGTTACATCGTCTGGAAGGCCATCGGCCAGCAGGACAGTCCCCAATGGCAACAGTTCCTCCCACAGCCATGGTCATGAGTCCCGATGGTCAAACCCTGGCGACAACTAGCCGCAGTCAAGGACGATTAAGCACCGAAGATTCCTTGATTCTTTGGGATCTCAATAGCGGCGAAGCTCAACAAACCTTGGGGGGAGATGCGGGATGTCAAGATGTCGCCTTTACCTCGGATGGGAGCCAACTTTGGGCAGCCTGTGCCGGGGAATTGCAACGGTGGTCTCTCGACAATGGGTCGTTAGAGACGTCGATGGATGTAGGACTGCTTGAGACGATCGCCCTGAGTCCCGATGGACAAACTTTGGCGACTGTAGAGATGAACTTACCTGATGGATCTCAGGATAGCACTCAGGTGCAGTTGTGGGATGTTGGGGGAAACTCAGCCGAGCCGCTGCGATCGCTCCAGGGAGACTCCCATGACATCACGAACCTTCAGTTTACCCCTGATGGTCGCTATCTGGTGACCCAAACTCCGGCAATTTGGGCCAATGACGGGTCTGGAGGCTCTCCGGGACAGGTAGATGTTTGGGATTGGCAACAGGGAGAACGACGCTATCAACATGAGTCCTCTAGCCGTTTTCCGGTGAGTATTAGTGCCGATGGTAATCTCTTAGCAGGTCAGTTTGGTGAGGCGCTGCTGATTGATATGCAGGGGAACCCAGTCAATACTTCTATTCTCACCCGTCAGCAAGGGGGAGCCTCCGCCATTGCCTTAAGTCCCGATGGTAAAACCCTGGCTTGGGCAGGTCAACCACCCACGTTCCCAACTCCCATTGTCCGTCTCTGGCAGGCGGGAGCGGCCACAGAACCCACTCATGAAAGTGCCGATGGCGATCGCGACCAATATACCAGCCTAGAAGAACTCCCGAGCGAACGCACCACCCGAGACATCGAACGCTTCACGCAAGACAACTTTGGCCTCACGGAGACGGTGGGTATCGAGGAAGAAACCCTAACCCTGAATATGCCCGACACCAACCGAGCCGAAGCCATCCTCACCCTCGACTCCCTCCCCGATGATTCTGTTGGCGCAGTACGCTATCGCTTGGAGTTCGACTTGCAAGAAGATGGCGTTACCTGGGAACTGGTCTGGGCCGGCCGTCAACAACAATGTCGGCGAGGACCTACCCCTGAGGATGAATGGACAACCGAGTTATGCACTTAAGCGCCAACACCACCTCAATCCCCAGCTCCCAAATGACCAATGACAGAGGCCAATCCCTCCACAACCCGAGCTAACCGGTCAAAGTCAACCTTATCCACCGTATCGTCTGGAGTGTGGTAGTAGGGATAGCGAAAGGGGGCGGTATCGGTGACCATTAAGGCGGGATACCCTTGCTGCCAAAACGCCCAATGGTCTGACCAACCGGCCCCCGGGACGGCACCGGGAAGAATTGCTCCTTCTGACGGGAAGGATATCGACTGGCGGAAGTGACGCACTACTTGACGCACAAACTTCGCTGAATCCAGATTGCCCACAAAACTAATGAAATTACCTTGAATCGGATAAATCTGGTCTAACAATCCCAAAGGATAGGTCTGACTTCCTGGCGCGTCGTCATAATAGCCCATCGTTTCTAAACTCAACATCCCCACCACCTTCTCCCCTCGCTCTTGACAGCGTCGCGCATACACCAGACTGCCCATGTTCTCGGTCTGGAAAAAAGGCGGTTCCTCGTTGGTAAAGGCGACAAAGCGTAGGGTTCGTGACTGAGGATGCTCGGCAAAGTGACGGGCCAAGGCTAGGACAGCGGCGACTCCTGAGCCGTTATCGTTGGCTCCCGGCACTCCTCCAGGAGCATCCACAGAGTCATAGTGAGCGCCAATGACGATGATTTCCTCAGCCTGCTGTTGACCAGGGAGTTCTAAAATCACGTTGCTGAAGGTTTGACCGCTAATTGGGTAGTCTTGACGTTCAACCTCCCCTCGCTGTTGTGCCACATCGGTCAATTGGTCTTCTAGGTAGTCGGCGATCGCCACCAACTCTGGATAAGCTAGATAGTGGTGGGGGGCGATCGCAATGCGTTCTATATCGACTCGCAATTGCTGAGCGAGGGTCTGCTGGCTCAAGGTCAGGGGAGGGAGTTCTCCCCGATAGCTCTGACCCGGCATCATAATCATGGTTCGAGAGACTCCGATTAGGGTAAACACGCAACATCCCAGTAGTATCAGGAGTCTCCGTAAAGCACCACGGTCTAACCAGCGCATGGTAGTTGCCTCTATCGCCGCGATTGTACTCGCGATAGGATTAGATATCATGAGCGGCTTAACTGCCCCAAATTGGGGTCTTACCGCTTGCGACGACCTTAACTTACAAGATCCCAGACTGGCAATTGATTCCCATCTGGCTAGCATTAGCTGGACTGCTCGGAATTGCCTTTCCCACCATCATGATGTAGTTCGGGGTAGGAGACTCATACATTCCCCCTACCCCCTGTTTATCGCTCTAGTACACCTCACCCCGTAAGGCTTCCGCATCAATCGGACGCATGAAATACAAGCGGGTTAAATCCACCATCGTCCCCAACAGCAGAGGCGCTTTTTTCAGGAATTTCGCCAACTTAGAATCATTGCTGGCCGAAATCGCCGCTAACTGTTCGTTGCGTTCAGCACAGCGATACATCCGTTCAAAAAACTCCGGACGCTCCACATCCAGAACCTCGGGGAAGGCGCGCGCCGCACTGGCGTTAGTGTTGCGGACGACGGTTTTGTCGAACTCATAGGGATCTAAACCCAGGGAACGGTAAAAATCAGCCCGCTCCAATACCGTCAGAGAGTGGGTGGCGAAAACCGTGAGCAGGAAGAAACGAGACCAGAGCCGACCTTGCCAAGATTTCCACATTTTTGGCTGCGATCGCAACAGAGCCTTAAAGATATCTCCGTGGCGATTTTCATCCTGACACCAGCTCTCGAAGCGTTTGAAGAGAGGATAGAACTGGCGATCGGGATTCTGCTCCAGATGGCGGAAAATCGTAATATAACGCCAGTAGCCGATTTTCTCCGAGAGATAGACCGCGTAGATAATCCACTCGGGCTTAAAGAAGGTATAACTGCGATTCCGGGTCAAATAGCCCAAATCCAGGCGGATGTTGAAGTCACTCATCGCCTTGTTCAAGAATCCGGCGTGACGAGCCTCGTCTCTCGCCATGAGAGAGAAAATCTCCGCTAGGCGAGGATTGCGACCCTTGAGTTTACGGGAGAGTTCCTTAAACAGCAGAAATCCCGAAAATTCAGAGGTACAAGAGCGTTCCAGGAAGTCCACAAACGCGGCACGGGTCTGTTCGTCGATATGCTCCCAAGATTGCTCAAACTCTTCATCGCGTACGAAGTGATAGCGATTGTAGTCCGCTTGCATCTCCCCAATCATGGCGTCGATTTCTTCCTCTTGCAGAGACAAATCCATCGCCGCGACTTTATCAAAGTCCGTCACGTAAAAGCGAGGGGTGAGGATGGTTTCCTTGGCGGGAACCTTCACGCCGGGTTTGAGTTCGTCAAGTTGAGGCTGGGGAACAGTCGTTGTCATAGGTCTTTTCTGATAATCGCCAGATAGCTATATTAAGTTATACCGGCTTTCAGCATTTTGCCTAGGGGGTAGGGGCAAAATCGTTACATGGTGTTACACAGACCCCCTACTGAGCTACTCCCTGGCAACGTTAAACTAAGGGTGGGTTCGTTCAAGCGAGATTTTTCCCAGATACAGCACATCAAGGAGCAACTATGGCTTATCAATGCGACCTGGGTAACAACCAAACGGTTTATCTGAACAATTCCGGTAGCCAAACCGTCGTCACCACCGCCAGCGGGAGTCCTGGACAACAACAACAGTCGAGTAATAGCTTTGAAACCGGAGCCTGGACTGCTCCCCCCGAGATATATCGCACTCCTGGGGGAATTGCACTGAAAATTCAGGCCCAAGAGGGCGATCGCTGGATTCAGATCCAAGGACAAAGTTCTAACCTTTCCGAAGCCAGCAGTATCCCCTTACAAGAGGTGTCCGAGATTCCCGGTTCCTCACAAGAGCCGATGCAACCCATGGAACCGATGCAACCCATACAGCCGATGCAGCCGATGCAACCCATGCAGCCGATGCAACCTATGAAGCCGATGAAAATGGGCAATATGGAGATGAATACTAATCCCATGGAAATGCGCATGGGCAATATGGAGATGCGAATGGGAGCATCATCTCAATCAGGGGGATCTCAACGGCGGTTTTGCAGTCAATGTGGCTCTCCCGTAGAGGCGAGCGATCGCTTCTGTGGCAATTGTGGCCATAAATTGAGTTAATTACGGCTTGGGAGTTCACGTCGGCGATCGCTGATGCGCGTTTCAGGGGCGATAGGATCTCACCGCCTAACCCCCTGATCAAATCGCGGATAAATATCGATCGCATCTAGCTGGATTATTTTATCTAGCCACCGGGACAACTCAAAATCATCAAGATTGATTTGATATCTTGACGTCAGTTTTGCATGGTAGTATGAATCGATAAAGCCATTCCAATTACAGTTGAGGTGACCCCTTGACCTCCAAACTACAAATCGGCAGACTCATCAAGTGGAATGATGAAAGAGGATTTGGATTCATCCAAGGGAATCCCAGTCAACCCCAAGTCTTCATCCACATCTCCGCCCTAAAAAAAACGAAACGCCGTCCCAAAGTTGGGGATGAAATTCAATACTCAATCACCCATAAAAAAGGTAAAATTCGAGCGTGTGATGCCTCCATTTTGGGAGCGACGAGTCAGAACACACCACCCCGATCGCCCGCACCCTTAAGACACTCTCAAAGCAAACGCCCCCCCGTTCCTTGGCTCCAAGTTGCACTCGTCTCAATCGTCCCCCTGCTGGGGAGCCTCCAACTCTTAACTCATAGCGGAATTTTTGCTCCATTGATTGTCTATCCTCTCATGAGTCTAGTAACCTTTAAACTCTATGCTGAAGACAAATCCCGGGCCCAACAGAAGCAATGGAGAATCCCCGAAAATATCCTGCATTTGAGTGAGCTAGCTGGGGGGTGGCTAGGGGGGATCATCGCTCAGCGCCGACTCCGCCATAAATCCGTTAAACGATCCTATCAAATAACCTTCTGGGGGATTGTCATTCTTCACCAAGCCATTGGGTTGGGTGTGATAGTCCTCTTCCTCCAGGGACAACTCTAGGAGAGTGTCTCAGTCAATCCCCTCACTTCTCCCCAGTTCCCTCACTCCGAGTCTGGGTAACCGCCGGTTCCTGATTGACCTGAGCGCGAGTCAGATGTAACTCATAACCGAGCCAGGCTAACATTCCTCCCATGACCGCCACCGTAATCAATAGGGTACTCGTCAGTAGCTGCACCTGACCCGATAAACGCTCAACTTCCTGATTTCCCCGTTCAACGACGACCCACTTTTTCGTAAGTTGGTCATCATTTAAAGATGGCTCTGACGTTTGCACAACCTCCGATGTTTTGGCTTCTTTTTGCTTCTCAAACTCCACCAACGAGCGGAGCCAATCAGCAATTAAAAATGGACAATTTGCCTTAAACCAGCGTAAACCAAAAAACAAGAATACAGGCTTAGAGACTTTCGTCACCGGTCGAAATGCACCCCGAAGTATGCGGCTGCGAAGTTGTCGGTAGTAGATATTTTCCGCTCCCATATCGTAGAGCGCTGCCAAAACAATTTTGGCCGTGGCTTCTTCCCGCTCAAACAAATGGTCTAGGGTCAGAAGCATCTCATCCATACTCTTTTTCTCCACCGCCTCTCGTTGTGGGTTGGGTTGATTTGAATAGGTATCCATAGCTTCGGGAGAGTCACTACCTCCATTAAAGCGCTAATTTTGCCAAACCCAGTCCTAGAAAAACTTTCGTTAACAATTGCTGACTGAGTCTCCCTACCGAGGCTGAATGAGATAGGGCGAGTCGATCGCCTCGAAGTCCCATAATCCCGCATCGAGTAACGCCTGATAGAGAATTACCGCTACTTCCCCACGGGTTGCATCCCGATTGGGGTTGAGCCGATCGCCCTCAGGATAATTCACCACTAACCCCCGCTTAAGGGCCATAGCCACAGCGGGTTTAGCCGCCGTGGGAATCTCCCCCGCATCCTGAAACGGCTGCAACTTCGAGACATCCGCCTCGCCCAAATTCTGGCCATTCACCAACGCCAACCAGATCGAGAGCCGTTGTAGATTGAGATTCGGGGCGAAGCGATCGCCCCCAACCCCAGACATAAACCCGCCCCGAGCCACCTGTTGAATCGCCTTAGCCGCCCAAAATCCCGGCGACACATCCCGAAACGCGATCGCCTCTCGAACCGGCTCTGGATCAAAGGCCTTAGCCAACAACGTGGCAAACGCCGCCCGAGACAACGGCGCATCAGGGCGAAACGTCTTATCAGGATAGCCACTAATCAAGCCCTTCGCCGTCAACGCCGTCACAAATTCCGCCGTCCAATGGCCATCTAAATCCGTAAAGGGAGGGGCCGCCAACGTCCCGGCCGTAATCACATAGGGCGACTCAATCTCAGGCAATCGCCCTAACTTCACCAACGCCTGATACACCGTTACCGCCACCTCCGCGCGAGTCATCGACGCTTGAGGTTGCAACTGGCGGCGATTGGGGTAATTCGCCACTAACTCAGCCTGAGTCGCTCGGGCCACCGCCGTCTGAGCATAACTGGGGATCTGATTGCGATCGCCATAAAACGACAACAACTCCACATCCGCCTCAGGCGCTAAATTCAAGCCATTTACTACCGCCACCCAAGCTTGAGTCCGGGTCACCAACTCCTCCGGGCGAAAACTACCATTGGGGAACCCAGCAATAAACCCCATCTGATTCGCCTTACGAATGGCCTGATAGCCCCAAAATCCCGCCGAAACATCCAAAAACACCTGAGGGTCCCGCACCGAGGGGATATCAAAGGCCTTCGCCAGAATCGCCGCAAACGCCGCCCGGGTCAACGGTTCATCCGGCATAAAGCGGCGATGGCCCATCCCAGCAATAATTTCCCGTTCAAACAACGCCTCAATAAACGGCTGGGCCCAATGGCCCGCAATATCCCGTAATTCCCCCGCAGGCTCGGGTTCCACAACCGCCGGGGCTAAGGCCTTCTCAAAACTCGCCAAATACTGAGCCGCATCCGGTTGACGAATCCCATAGACTTTCGAGAGCCGTCCCCGTTGCGCCAACACCTGACGCACCTCTAAATTGGTAATTTCCGAGAGTTGTCGGCCCTGATCTAAGGCGATCGCAGCAGCGATACCCAACCCCTGAGCCACCCCCACGTTATATTCCACAATCCGCCCGGCCGAAGAGGCATAACCCGGAAAATCCGACGCTGGACTCACCACCGCAAAATTGGGAATTCCTTTGACTTGGGCCTGACGAATGCCCACGTTAAACACCGGTTTTGCCTGAACACTAACACTCTCATAGCCCTTGGCCCGCGCCTTTTTGCCTAACCCTTCAATGCCTCCCCGTACATCAAAGTGATAGCCAAAGGTGGCCAACGCCTCTTCCGCCGGAACCCCACCATCGAGCATCTGAGCGCCACTGAGAGGACTCACCGCCCCGGCGATATTCCCCGCATGACGAATATAGAGTTCGGCCGCCGGCCGCACCTCTGACGCACCAAAGGTCTCCATAAACCAACGACGCACCTGTTCAAACTCCCCTAAAATAGCCTCCGTAGGCCGGGCCTGATTACGGGCCAGGGCCTCGGCTTCTGCACCGGTGACGAACCATAATAGGGAGTTCCAGGAGAGACGGTTTCCCGGCAGAATGGCCACATTGCCATTGTCGAGGAGAAAGCCACTGTCCTTGAGGGAAAAGGGCTTGTTGCGGCGAGCATGATAGCCAATACTTAGGGCCCGCGATCGCACATCAATAAAATCGCGATCGCTGTAGAGTCGCAACGGCTGTCCCTGGGCATTGGTCAAGGAGTCCCGTAAAAACTTCACAATTGCCAAATCTCCCCCGGAGGCTCGTTTTAACCACTCTTGGCCCAGGGGACTTTGAGCATCCAAGAGATGATGAAGATAATAATTTTCCACCTCGCGCACCTTCGCCACCGTCACCCCTTCTGTTTCAAAACAGAGGGTCACCGGCAGTTCTGCTTCAGGGAGTCCAAAGGTGGCAAACCCTTGTAACTTCTTCACCCCCGCCTGTTGCGCCAGTTCTGCATTCACGGTGGCATCAATGAACTGCTTAGCCAAAAAGGTTTCCCCTCGCGTCAGACGCAAGCCACTAATACGGGTGCCGGTTTTTAAGACCTCGGCAATCTCCACCTGGCCCGTCATCATGGCCCCCACCTCCCCAAGCATGGCTCGTAAGGCCGGATTGGCCCGTTTAGGGTCAAGGGCAATCAAATCCACCTGAGAGCGAGTCAGAAATTCTTGATAAATAGCTGGGGGGTCGCCAAATGTGGCTAAGCCATGACGTTGTCGCAGATCGACGGGAATACCACTGCGATCGAGATAAGACAGTCCTCCCCGCACCAAATGACCGCCAATGGGTTCCGTTGCCGCTCCTTTGAGCATCAGTAGCGATCGCGGCCAGCTTCCGGTCCGCTGGCGCAACTCACGAGCTGCTGTCACCAGAGCCAAAATACCGGGAACTTCATCACCAAAAACAATCAGATCAAAGCTGCGAACCATAACCAGAGCCGCCGATAGGGGAGGAACCTCCAGTGTATCCTAATCCCCTGCCAAGCCGGCCCTGTTTTCCTTTGCTGAACGGGACTGGCGGGATTCGAACCCGCGACCTAGCGCTTAGGAGGCGCTTGCTCTATCCATCTGAGCCACAGCCCCAAAACCTTGGATATTCGCGACCTAGCGCTTAGGAGGCGCTTGCTCTATCCATCTGAGCCACAGCCCCAAAACCTTGGATATGATAACAAGTCGCTAAGTCAACGCAAAAAGTTCCCATGGGGACTCGCCCCTCAATCGGTTACGAGAAAAGGGTGATACACTACGAACAATCCTAGTCCTATCCCTTGTAATCTGCTTAACTTAAACGTTGGGCCAGCCCCTCTACCTGTGGTTAAGCTCCAGGGAAATCTACAAGAACTTAAGAAAGATCCCCCAGATTACCCTGATTGACTGTCAGACTTTTGTGTCTCAAACAACATCCAAATTGGTCTGACCCGTTTTACCCTGGGAGTGACACGACCAACCAATGACCTCACGGTGATGGGACGGGTCCTTGATTTGACGCTCAGCAGTTATGACAGCCGAAGACTACAACCGAAATCATTTCAGGCTGGCGACAGCGAGAGTCGCGGTGGTGACTGTTCCGATTGTCCTAGCAATATGGCACGGACAGCACCTGCTACAAAACTATCTGTCAGACTCACAACTGTTGCAATCGCTTCGCATCGGTCACGTTCACTTAGAACCCTGGATATCTCCGACGTTGGCAGCCTTGCTCAGTGTGCTACTTGCCACAGCATTGTTGTTTTTGCGCCGTCTGTATCGATGGGTTCGTCGGCCTCGACGCGATCGCAGCGCCGTTGAATTTGCCCTCGATCGCGAACGGCTGTTTAATCACACCCTCATTGAAGCCAATCCCGCCTTTGTGGTGGCCGTCTCCCCGGAAGGGGAAGTGTTGCGCATGAATGAGTCGATGCTCAAGGCTTTGGGATATCGTCGTGAAGATGTGTTGGGCCAAGACTACCTCTCCAGTTTTGTCCCCCCCTGTGATCGCCCCCATGTGCAAGAGATGTTCCAGGACCTGGTTCATGTCTTGGATATGATTCAAACTGAAAGCTCTGTTATGACCCGTGATGGAGAAGTTCTTTGGGTGGCGTGGCATGGTCGAGCGGTTCGCCAACGCCCCAGTGGGGCCTGTGAGTTTATCCTGGGCATTGGCAATGACATCACCGATCGCCAACGAACTATCCAGGCCTTGGCTACCGCAGAAGCCAAGTACCGTAGTATTTTCGAGAATGCGATCGAAGGCATTTTTCAAATCTCTCCTGAAGGCTATTATCTCAGTGCCAATCCGGCGTTAGCCAGCATCTTGGGCTACGACTCTCCGGAACATCTCATTTCCCAACTCGACAACATTGACCGTCAACTCTATGTTGATTCGAGTCGTCGCGCGAAACTGCTACGACTGTTACAAACCCAAAAAGTTGTCTCCGGCTTTGAGGCGGAAGTCTATCGTCGTGATGGATCTGTGGTTTGGATTTCTGAAGATGTGCGGGCCGTTCGTGATGACCAGGGGCTGCTGCTCTACTATGAAGGCTCCGTGGTGGATATCACCGAACGCAAGCGAACGGAACAACGACTGCGCTACAACGCCTCCCATGACGAGTTAACCGGATTGTGGAACCGGGGTTGGTTCCTCTCACAAGTTGAACGCAGTTTACGGCGATCGCGCCGTCATGAAGACTATCGATTCGCCGTTCTCTTCTTGGATTTAGATAACTTCAAAGGGGTCAACGATAGTCTCGGCCATGTCATCGGCGATCGCCTCTTATTAGAAATTGCCCACCGCCTAGAACTCTGCCTACGGCCTGGTGACACCCTGGCTCGCCTGGGGGGAGATGAGTTCACCATCCTCATGGAAAATACCCAGGACTTGCAAGAAGCCATTGACCTGGCCCAACGTCTGCAACAATCTCTGCAAGATCCCCTCCCCGTCGAAAATCACCACATCTTCACCCAAGTCAGCATCGGCATTGCTCCGGCCCACCCCGGCCACCGCCAACCTCAAGATTTATTACAGGATGCCGACATTGCCCTGTATCGGGCGAAAAAGCAGAAACCCGCTGAAGGCTATGTGGTGTTTGATCGCACCATGCGCAGTGAAGCCGTCCGACGGCTACAGTTGGAAACTGACCTACGGGGAGCGATCGAGCGCAACGAGTTGAAGGTTGTCTATCAACCCATCGTTTGCCTAGATACCCTAAAAGTTAGTGGATTTGAAGCCCTAGTTCGTTGGCGACATAGCCGCTATGGTAATATCTCCCCCTCGGAGTTTATTCCCATTGCCGAGGAAAGTGGCTCCATTCAAGCTCTCGGGGCCTGGGTGTTGCGTACTGCCGGTTATCAACTACGACATTGGCAACAGACCATCCTCGGCTGCGATCTCCTCTCGATGAGCATTAACCTCTCCGGGAAGCAACTCTCCCAAGCCTTCATCAGCCAATTAGATAGCCTCTTAGCCGACACTCAGCTCGATGGACGAACCCTAAAACTAGAAATCACCGAAACGGCCCTGATGGAGGATGTAGACAGTGCCATCGTGCTCCTAGAGGAAATCCAAGACCGTCACGTGGTCCTATGCCTCGACGACTTCGGTACCGGCTATTGTTCCCTGAACTATCTCCATCGATTCCCGATTCAGATTATCAAACTAGACCGCTCCTTTGTCGAACGGCTCTTTAACGGTGATGGCCGGCCCCCCATCGCCCCAGCCATCGTCAATCTGGCCCAACATTTGCAAATTTGCACCATTGCCGAGGGCATCGAAAACCCACAACAACTCAAGTACCTACAAGATCTCGGCTGTAATTATGGGCAAGGCTATTGGTTCTCCCGCCCCCTGGACGCTCAGCGAGCTGAACAACTGCTTCAAGAGGACTTGAACATCCCCGCGCTAGCCGGATGACCCCCAAGGGATTCCGGCTCCCCTGAGGGACATCTTATGTCAAACGAATGTCAAAGATTTGACATTCGTTTGACAAACAGGATGAAATCGTGTAACGCTAATGCCTAAATTTAGGTAGCGATCCCTTGGCGATCGCGCCTAAGGGTGCATCATGCCCAGCCTGGATCTACATTTCCCGCTTTCTTGCAACAATTTAGGGAGCTAAAACGTAAATTTCTGGGTTTTGGGTAAAATCAAAACCAACCTTTCATCTCTAACGAGCTGAGACTGTCGTTCTGGAGGACAGACCCATTAATCGTTCTTTTAATCCCACGGAACTCCGTTCCCCCACTTCCCCAACTCACCGTATCGAAACTGCACAATCCCCTATGACAAGCACCACTCTAGAACAGACCCTCTCCACAGAAGTTAACGAGTCCGTTCTACATATCTGGGGACGGCAGCCTCTCTCGGGAGACGTGACCATTAGTGGCGCCAAAAACGCCGCCCTAGCCCTCATCGCCGGGGCCCTACTCTGCCCTGAGACCTGTCGGCTTCGTAATGTCCCTGGACTGGTGGACATTGCCCGCATGGCCCAAATCGTCAGCGCCCTGGGGGTCAAACTCCACCGCGACGGCGATGTCATGGAAATCGATGCCAGTCACATCGGCCAATCCCAAGCCCCCTATGAACTGGTGAGCCAACTGCGGGCCAGCTTCTTTGTCATCGGTCCGTTACTGGCCCGTCTAGGGGTTGCTAACGTTCCCCTCCCCGGCGGCTGTGCCATCGGCGCCCGTCCTGTGGATCTCCATGTTCGTGGCCTACAGGCCCTTGGTGCCGATGTGCAGATTCAACATGGTGTCGTCCGGGCCTGCATTACCGGCGGCCGGAAACGACTCCAAGGGGCGAAAATCTATCTGGACTATCCCAGCGTCGGCGCCACAGAAACCCTAATGATGGCTGCCACCCTAGCGGAAGGGGAAACCATCCTCGATAACGCCGCCCAAGAACCCGAAGTCATTGATTTGGCGAACTTCTGCCGCGCTATGGGGGCCAAAATTGAGGGGGCCGGCAGCAAAACTATCCATATCAGTGGCGTTCCCAAACTCCATACCGCTGACTACAGCATCGTTCCCGATCGCATCGAAGCCGGAACCTTCCTCGTTGCCGGGGCCATTACCCAATCCGAGATTAGCCTCTCCCCCGTCATTCCCGAACATCTCACCGCCGCGATCGCCAAGTTGCGCAGTGCCGGAACCCAGGTGGTCATGGATACTCCCAATCGCCTGCGCGTCCTTCCTGGGCCCATTCAAGCCGTGGACATCGAAACCCAACCCTTCCCCGGCTTCCCCACTGATATGCAGGCCCAGTTCATGGCCCTGCTTACCCTCAGTCAGGGCAGCAGCGTGATCACCGAAACGGTCTTTGAAAACCGCTTGCGTCATGTGGCTGAACTGCAACGGATGGGCGCTGATATTCGCGTCAAGGGGAATATTGCTGTGGTGCGTGGGGTTTCCATGCTCTCTGGGGCCCCCGTAGTCGCCACCGATTTACGAGCCTCCGCCGCCCTAGTGTTAGCAGGCCTGGCCGCCGAAGGTAAAACGGTGGTGCAAGAGTTGCGACATCTCGATCGCGGCTATGAGAACTTAGCGGGCAAACTGCAAACCCTCGGGGCGCGGGTAGAACGAGTCCCCGTCAGTAGCGAACAGACCGTCTAATCTCACCCCTGGCACCCCCATTGAAAAACAGTGAGTCATACAATGGCTCGCTGTTTTTGGTGTCAGCCAAGACGCGCCAAGTTAGGGGACAAGAGAGGACATCTATAATAGAGACTGGGGTTCGTCGCCGTTCTCTAATATATTGTCTAGGTTGAGTTATCATGTCTTTCTCCAAAACGCTCTTGGTGGGGCTGAGATCGGAACAGTTCCGCCATCCCCTCGATTTGCAGGCCACCACCGCCTTGAAGCAGATCCCTGGTATCGATGTCGTGATTCGCAATCTCCTCGGGGCCTTAGGAGAACAGTATTTTTATCTAGAAAATATCGCCTCTGGGGTGCGGGTTGGCCCCAAACAACTCCCGGAACTGCATCAGCTACTCCTCGAAGCTGCTCAGGTGTTGGATGTGGAAGCTCCTCAATTGTATGTGCGCCAACATCCAGTTCCAAATGCTTATACCTTTGCCATGCGCGGACGACAAGCGTTTGTGGTTCTCCATACTTCCTTACTCGAACTGTTAACCCCCGAGGAAACTCAGGCCGTGATTGCCCATGAGTTGGGCCATCTCAAATGTGAGCATGGGGTCTATTTGACCTTAGCCAATTTAATTACCCTCGCCGTCGGTCAAGTGCCCAATTGGGGGGCGTTAGTGGCCCAGAGTCTTCAGGCGCAAATGTTAGAGTGGTTGCGCTGTGCCGAATTTAGCTGCGATCGCGCCGCCTTGTTGGCCACTCAAAATCCTCGAACCGTCATGTCGGTGCTGATGAAGCTCGCCGGAGGTTCCCCCACCCTGTCCCCCCAGCTCAACTTAGATGCCTTCCTAGAGCAAGCTCGCTCCTACGACGAGATTGGGGAGGATGCCCTCGGAGAAGCCCTAAAACAACTACAAACCGAGCAACTGAGCCACCCTGTCCCGGTGTTGCGGGCCCGGGAGATTGATCGCTGGTCTAGCAGCCAAAACTATTATGACTTGTTAAAATGCAGTGAAAGCTGCTATAGTGACAAAACCAACGCAATGGGCGGATGGCGAAATTGGTAGACGCACCACACTCAAAATGTGGCGGCTTCGGCCGTGAGAGTTCGAGTCTCTCTCTGCCCATCTAAACATCGATGAAGACTAGGGGTTAATCAACCTCTAGTCTTTTTCGTTGTTCACTCTGAGAACTTGCTATAACAGAGGGGGGCGATCGCCCTGTCGGACTGCCTAAACATTTCACCTGTTATGACTGTAGATAAATCCCTCTCAACGGCAAAACCTTCTAGATCTCTATGGGGATCGTCTTGGTTTGCCAAAGCGGCGATCGCCCTCTGTCTGATCCTATTATTGGTCGGAGCGATTCCTAGGTACCTGCAAGGAAGTCCACCCATCGACCCCATCCCCGATGCCCCCATTGCCTCATTGCAAACCCTACGGGATCAGGGCCTGACCTTAGACAATTGGACCAGTGTCGATCTACAGAATATACAGCTCGGGCCCAACCGCTGGGTCATGCAAACCCTTAGTTGGGACGGCCCCGAGCCGCCAGAAGGACAAACTGATCGCGCCACCCTTCTGATGAGTCCCCAGCGAGTTCAAACTGGCACCTCTGCCCAACCTCAAATGGAATGGATCGATGTGCGGGGACTCGGACGGGCCCAGGGAGAACGTTGGACCGAAGATCAACATCAACAACTACGATTCACCGTAACCCCTGAATCCGGAAGATCCACCGAGATTCAAGCCCGCTATTTTCGGGGGCGCACTGAACGACGTAGCTTTGCTATCGTCCAGTGGTATGCTTGGGAAAATGGGGGCAATCCCAGCCTCGTGCGCTGGTTCTGGCGCGATCGCATGGCTCGTCTACAGAATCGTCGGTTACCCTGGGTCGCCGTGTCTCTGATTGTGCCCATCGAGCATCTCAGTCAAGTGGATGACGCCAGTCCCTTCCTGGAGACCTTCGCGCAACAAGTTCATACCGCCCTCCTAGAACAAGGCTTCAACACCACCTCAACCCCTGACTAACCCTCTTGTTCCTAGCCTGTCTTTCGTCACACCAACTAAGACAGTAGTCAGACTCAAAAACCATTTCAATCAGAGCATCTAGCACTTAAATCTGTCCCATTCAACTTGTCCGAGGTGAGTCGTGCTTCCTTCCCACTTTTCCCATCTCCCCCGTTGGCGTTCAGGTACCGCCCTGCTCTCCGGGGCCGTACTGGTAGCCATCCAGCTCCTGCCCATTCAGACGGCGATCGCCCAAACTGAGGATGAGCGTCGCATCTTGGAGCCGACAGTGCCTCAAAGCCGCCTATCCCCCCAGTGGCGGCAATTTGAAACTCAGCGAGAAACCGAACATCTCCAAATCATGGATTATTTGGAGAGGTGGCTGCGCGATCGCATCGATCAATTTCCCGCCTCTCAACAACTTCCCCCCGGCATCCTTCAAGATTCCCGCCGTCCGCCTCAGCAGCAAGTTCCCATTGATAGCATCGCCTGGGATGAATACCGCCTCGGCATCGGTGACGGCATATCCATCGTTGTCCAGCCCCCCTTTCAAGACCTCAGCACCACCGCCCAAATCTCCTTCCAAGGCACCATCTTCGTCCCCCTCCTGGGAACCGTTAATCTCCAAGGACTCACCGTTGACCAAGCCGCCAATCTCCTAGAAACCTCTCTTAACCGATTTGTGGTCAACCCTGATGTCCAGGTCGTTCTCGCTCAACCCAGACAATCTCAAATCACCGTCACCGGAGAAGTTGATCGCCCCGGATTCTTCCCCATCGCACCCAATTCTCCCCTCGTCCAAGCCCTCCTTACCGCCGGTGGGGTGACCATGGATGCCGATCTGCGAGAAGTGACCGTAGAACGGCGTTTCCCCGACGGAGAGCGAATCAGCCAAACCTTTGACCTGCATACCCCCCTAACTCTGGGCCAGGCGATCCCCGATGTGCGTCTGCGAGACGGTGACGTAGTCCGAGTCGCAACCCGGCCCCGTGAATTTGACTCCGACTACGATCGCGACATCTTGCAGCGAACCGCCCTCGTCTCCACGACCAGCCGACCCATTGCTATCACCATCACCGGCGAGGTGGTTCGTCCCGGTTACTACGAGACTAACTCTCGTCCCGCCCCGGAAGTCGATGACGTTCTCATCGCTGCCCAGGGGACTAAAACCACCGCCGACTTACGACGGATTCTCGTTCGCCGTCGCCTTCCGGACGGAACGGCCATCGAACGGGAACTCGACCTGTTTACCCCTCTACTTGAAGGACGACCCCTTCCCCGACTGAGCCTCGAAGATGGTGATGTAATTATCGTGCCTGAAATTCGCCCCGAAGATCGCGAAAGCTATGATGTTGAACTCATGGCCCGCACCACCTTCTCCCAACAACGGATTGTGGTGCGCCTGGTGAGTCGCCCGGGGAACGCTGCCGGACCACAAGATCTCCCCGCTGGCAGTCGTTTAGCCGATGCCGTCGCCGGAGTTCCCATCAATACCGCTCGCCTCGGCCGTGTGGCCTTGATTCGCTTTGATGAAGAAGTGGGTGAACCTGTAACAGAATATTACGATGTGCGAGAAGCCATCATGGGTAACATGGAGGAGAACCCCTTACTCCAGGATCGAGATGTTATTGTAGTGGGACGGAACCTCATCGCTCAATTGGGGAACTTTCTGAACACCTTTACTCAACCCTTCCGGGATGTTTTGGGCTTTCTCTTATTCTTTGACCAACTCTCCAATAGCGCCAATAACCTTTTTGGCCCAACCGGTGATGGCAACAATCAGAACTAAATCCCCATATTCCCCAATTCGGTCGACCCCGTAAACTAGAGATAAGACTCAAACAGGTATATCAACTGTGGCACCCTCAATCGTCAAACGGTACATCATTGCCTTTGGGAAATATAAATTCGCCGGATTTGCCGTCTTCGCCCTAGCCGTCGGCGTTTCTGGACTCATGGGCCTAGAAGAACCCCCCCCACCGAGTTACAACGCCTCTGGGGTCATGAGCTTGAACCAGGAACCGGTTACCGTGTCACAAACGGGACCCAACATCCAAGAACAGGGGAAGCAAGCCCTCAATCGTGAGTTTCTTCTAGATGACCAGGTGGTTGAGCAGGTGGCGGAACAAGTGGGCGTGCATCCTCGCCAGATTCGCTCTGCCCAGTTGCGAACTCCCGGCAGTGATGGGCCGCAGTTATATACCATTTCCTTCGTTGATGCCACCCCAGAACGGGCCAAACAAGTCGTGCAACTCCTGATGGAGTCATCCGTTGAAAAAAGCCGGATGCTCAATACATCGCGCCTCGATGTGTTGATTGCAGCCCTAAACGAGCGTATCCCCGAGGTTGAATCAGACTTACGAGAAGCCGAGGAGAACTTACTACAATTTGACCGCATTGACGGAGCGGCTTTGATTCTCGGTCGTGATGGGGTTTTAGTGGGCAACATTCGCGGCGCTCAAAATCGCCAGGATGAACTGCAACGACAGATTGAAGAAACAACCACCCAAATGCAGAGTCTGGAGGCGCGTTTAGGCTTAACGGTGGATGAAGCCTATACCTCGTCGGCGTTGAGTCGCGATCCCATCGTCAATAATCTACGGGGACAGATTCACCAGATTGAAAGTCAGCAAGCCCTCCTGAGCCAAACTTTACGTGAAGATCACCCCCAGGTTGTCGAATTGCGTCGCCAACTGGCGGGGTTAGAACGGCTGCTGGAAAACCGCGCTCAAGAGGTGATTGGGGGAGATGGCATCGGTCAACCCCTGTATGATAGTCGCCGAGTTCGCACTCAAAGCAGCCTAGACCCAACCCGGCAAGAAATGGCCAATCAGTTGGTAGGCTTACAAACCCAGCGGGAGATGCTGCTGCAAAATCTGGTGCAATCGGAACGACTAGAGAATGAGTTGCTGGCTGAGTACCAGAATCTCCCCAATTTAGAGTTGGAACGGGAACGACTCAGTCAGATTGTTGCCATTCATAAGTCTCTATTTAACCAGTTACAGGCTCGGCTAATTGATGCTGAGTCGGCGCGGACAGAAACAGTTAGTAACCTCAGTATTGCCCAAGAACCCCAGGTTCAAGAAATACGGGAAGAGGCTGCCAATATCTTTATCCTGGTTCTCATTGGTGGTGGGGCTGGTTTGGCCGCTGGGGCGGTGTTAATCTTTGGCTTATCGGCTCTCGAAGGGCGCTTCTACACCATGGAAGAAGTGCGTGGCGCTCTACAGGAACGGGATTTGACCGTGTTGGGAACCATTCCCCATGTTGATCGCTTCGATACCCTCGACGAAGACCCATTCCCCGTCCTCTTATCGCCTCATTCCCCCTACTTGGATTATTACGAGCGGCTGCGTAGTAACTTACAACGGATTGAGGGGAAACCACCCCGGATTGTCTTGGTTACCAGTCCTGCGGCTCAGGAGGGCAAGTCCTTTACGGCGTATAACTTAGCGATCGCTGCCGCCCGTGCCGGAAAACGCACTCTGTTAGTAGAAGCCGATGTGCGATCGCACTCCCAGGCGGAGTCCTTGAAAATCGCTCTGGATCCTGCACGACTGACGGACCCCCTGAAGCACTATCACAGCCTGAATCAGAACGCTCATCTGGTTCCCGATGTGCCCAACCTTTATGTGGCCTCCAGTCCGGGTCCCCAACGCAATGCACCGGCGGTCATTGAGTCGAGTGAACTGCGCCAGTTGCTGATGCAGGCTCGGGCCCGCTTTGACTTTGTGGTGGTTGATTCTCCGGCTCTGAGTGAATGTAATGACACGCTGGCCCTCGAACCCTTCACCGATGGTCTGCTGATTGTGGCTCGGCCGGGGGTCACTCGGGGCGGCCTCCTCAATGAATATGCAGAAATGCTCGAAGAGGCCGAAGACCGAGTGCGTGTCCTGGGGTCTGTGGTCAATGGGGCAGAAGTTCCTGTAGAAATCCCCTATGACGAGAGCGAGGAGCCAGCCGTCGAAGAGCGGTTAGGCTACGAAGCGGCTCTCTATGATCAGTACCTCGGACATCCAGAGGCGGAACATCCAGAGTCCCCCGCCCAAACCCGCACTCCCTCCTAAGGGGTATTGAGTCTGGGGTTAGCGGTTAGAGGGAACCGTTCCCCAGCCGGGGACTTTCTCTGCGGCACTGAGGGTAAAGGCGGCCAGTTCCTCCAGTTCAGGACGGGCCAGCCAACTCTCAGGAACTTCCCGACACCAGTAACTGGGTTCAGACCCGTCATAGGTCATGGGTTCGCGCAGATAGGTCACGAAACTGTTGATGTTATCCCGTGGCGGGGTGGCCGCGGCTAGGTCCTTCAGGGTCAGGGATACTTGGGGAAGGGGAAGGGTCAGGCCATTGGCATGACAGTAGGCGCAGTTTTCCATGAAGATATCCCGGCCTCGGGTTAGGGCTTCACCGGAATAACTGGCTTGATTTCCTTGAGCATCTAGTTTCACCTGAGCCGGGCCATCTGGGGTCAGATATCGCGCCACATCGGTGTTAATCCCATCGGCTAACGAGGGGGAGCCTCCCCAAAGCAAAACTCCTAGGATGGCGATCGCGCTGAGGGTATGTTTAAACCAAATGCCCAGGGACACGGTGGGTTGAACAGCCATAGTGATCCTTGTCTAAAAACGGCAAAATTGCAAAAAACCGGCGATCGCCACTGAGGATCGCCCGGTTTTCTCAAGCCTGTAATAGGTCTTGGAGTATTCCAATGAAGCAGAAGGGCAACAGCGACGAAACCTCAGACCGAACCTGAAGTTCATCGCTGTCACGCCTTCACCGTTCACCGGCAGAATGGGGAGATTTAGTTATAAACCTTACCGCCACCCCATTGAGTTCCACGCAGTTTGGGCTGAATCAGAATATGTCCAGCGATATTAAACAAATCGTCGTCTGTTAAATTTCTCATTTCAGGGAAAATGTCTGCACTGGACGTGGCCGGGTGCAGTTCGGAAATATCAAACTCACCATCAAAGGTGGTGGGGTTTTTCATATAATCCACCAACGCCTCTACGTTATCCCGACGGGGGGTTGCTAAGGCCAAACTCTCGGAACTTAGGTTGACGTTCGGGTTGGTCTTGGTCAGTCCAACGGGATGGCACTGGGCACAAATATCACCAAAGAGGCGTTTTCCACGGGTGGCTTGTTCTATGGAGAAGGTGACGCTTTCCCCTTGTTCGTTCAGCACCACGGTGCGGGTTTCGGCATCGAGTTCCAACGCCATAGCGCTGTTATTCCCGAAGCTCCAAACTAAGACGACCATGGCGATCGCAAGCCAAAAGAATCTTTTTAGCATTGTTTTCCTCTAAACTTTATTGATGTTCAGCCAAGCTTGAATGTGGGACAAGCTTTAAATCTCTTGTCAGTACACATATCATGCCAGAGTCTGGGGACGTTAGAGCGATTGTTTTAAGGATTTGTTATCTTTAGGGAGTTAGGATGGCTCGTTTGACCCAGAAATTTCTAGGGCAACGGCATCACTCCCATGACCCTGGGAAACCTGATGATGCCTCCGTTTCAGGGACGGATGATGCAAATGAATTAATTGCCCTAACAGTCCTTTGAGTTGGGGACGGGGCACAATAGCATCGACAAATCCATGGTTGAGCAGATCCTCAGCGGACTGAAAATCCTCTGGCAGTTTCTGGCGTAATGTTTGCTCAATCACCCGCCGTCCCGCAAAACCAATGGTAGCTTTCGGCTCAGCCAGGATAATATCACCTAACATGGCAAAACTGGCCGTGACGCCGCCGGTGGTGGGGTGAGTCAGAATGGGGATATAGAGCAATCGCGATTGGCGATGGCGCTGTAAGGCTCCAGAAATTTTTGCCATCTGCATCAGGCTCAACATCCCTTCCTGCATCCGCGCTCCTCCAGAGGCGCAGACAATAATCACCGGACGCTCATCAGCGGTTCCCTGCTCAATCAGACGAGTCAGGGTTTCCCCCACCACCGATCCCATGCTTCCTCCCATAAAGCGGAAGTCCATCACCCCAAGGGCAATAGGCAACCCATCGAGGTCGCCAAAGCCGGTTTGTACGGCATCATTGAGTTGGGTTTTATGTTGGTAATCGGTGAGGCGATCGCGGTAGGCCTTGCGATCGTAGAATCCCAAGGGATCAGTGGGGCGCAACTGGCGATTGAGGGGTTGCCAGGTGCCACGATCAATCAGTTGTTGAATACGCTCATCACTAAAAATGCGACCATGATGACCACATTCGGGACACACCATGTTGTTGGCCGCCAAGTCCTTCGTATAGGTTAAGACACCACAGGACTCGCACTTTGTCCAAAGCCCCTCGGCGATTTCTCGTTCTTGCTGCTTCTGACCGATAGAATTTAACTTGCGCCGGTCGGCAAACCAATCAAATAGAGACATGAAGTTCTGGGATTTTTAAAAGCAATCTCGCGGCTGAGGTTTAAGCACAGAGGTTTAAGCACAGACAGAGCCGCTGACAGGTAAGCCATCTCAAACCGGTATCTGGTCAGGGGATTTGGCTAGGTTGACGGTCGCTGTGTTCTAAGAACTGGGATAGGTCAGGGATCTCTGTCATGGATCGCATCCTATCAAATTCCGGGACTCAAACGCGATTTCTTGTGGCAGATCACGATCTGGAATTGGCCAATCTAGCCAACTCTTCTCCCAGGATACTCTGATATGCAGGCCGTTTAACCCCGAATCTATGGAGGATCATTCCATGAAGTCTCTTTTACCTCTTGCTCTGTTTACCCTCCTGAGTGCCTCAGTTGTGACTCCTGCCCCCGCTCGGGCCCAAGATCGCTTCGCGGAGCGCAATGCTCGTTTAGAGGCGTTCTCGTTATCGCCGTTCGACGTGCAGCGGGCTAAAAACCAAGCCCGTCAACTGGCTGAACGCCTCAATGGGGGCTTGGAACGCTATCGCGCTGAGTCCTCGATGCACGGGCCCTCTGCTGATGCGCCCTATCGTTTAACGGAGACTGGGGACATTGAATTTCGCTTTTTAGGGCGTGCCCCCCGAGACACTCACTACAGCCTTGAAACTGTGGTCATCGTCAACCCCAATACTTGGGAGTTAGAGGCCACCTATAACGGTCAAATTCGTTCTGAGGCAACAACGGACAGTTAAAACAAACCCGCAGGAAAAAATATCTCTAGGTAGAGATTGAGTAAGCTTGGCCCCCAGAGCGCGGCGATCGCCCCTCCCAGGGCGAGAAAGGGGCCAAAGGGCATCGGCTGCGATCGCCCCAAAATCCCCAGGGCGATCGCTCCTCCACCGATTAGCGCCCCCATAAACGCCCCTATAAACCCGGAAATCACCATTAACCCAGGGCCTAACCAAGCGCCAATAGCCGCCAGTAATTTGCCATCCCCCGCGCCCATGGCTTCTTTACCCCAAGCCAAGGACCCCAAAAATCGCACCGCATCAATTAACCAAATCCCCAATACCGCCCCAAAAATTGCCTGCATGAGTCCCCCGATGGCGGAGTCCCCTTGCCAGCCTTGTAGAGTCTGATAGACTAGCCCAGACAACACTCCCAAGCGCGTCAGGGGGTTGGGGAGCGTCATCGTATCCCAATCAATCAGGGCCAACACCAACAGTCCTGTTAAAAAGAGCCAATAGCCTAACGTTGTCAGAGACAGCTCATAGCGCCAAAATATCCCCAAAAACAAGAGTCCTGTCACTGCCTCAACGATGGGATAGCGGGGGGAAATGGGAGTATGGCAATGGGCGCAGCGTCCTCGCAACCGTAACCAACCCAACACTGGGATATTTTCCCCCTTCCCCAGGCCATGACCGCAATGGGGACAACGAGAGGGAGGATGTAATAGGGATTGGCCGGCCGGTAGCCGATAGATCACCACATTGGCAAAGCTACCGATGGACGCGCCTAAGGCAAATACAATAATAAGCATGGGCAAGGCCCACAGGTGATCGATCACAGTCACGATTGCCCCTGTTGTCTAGCAACTCTTGTCTCTAAGTCTAACTGGAATTTGCCTTATGTATTTAGTCACTGGTGCAACCGGAAGTGTCGGCAAACGGATTGTACGGCGGTTGCGCGATCGCGATCTGCCCGTGCGAGCGTTTGTACGACTCTCGTCAAATTATGCGGAACTCGAACAACGGGGCGCAGAAATTTTTATCGGCGACTTGGCCCAAGAGCGAGATATCCGCAAAGCCTGTCGGGATGTCCGCTATATTATCAGCGCCCATGGCTCTGATAGTGGCCAAGCTCAAGCCATTGACTACCGAGCCAACGTTGATTTAATGGATTTTGGCCAGGAAAACCGCATTGATCATTTTGTCTATGTCTCGGTGTTAGGAACCGATCGCGGCTACCAAGATTCTCCTGTGTTTAAGGCTAAGCGTGAGGTGGAAAACACCTTACAAAAACGAGATGTGAACTACACCATCCTACGGCCCTCGGGTTTTGCCTCGAATCTCTTACCCTTGGCCGAACGCTTCCGAGATACGGGGATCTACTTTGCCATTGGCGATCTCAAAAACCGCTCCTCGATTCTGAGTCCCGATGATTTGGCGGAAATTGCCATCCAATCACCCCAACATGAGGCCGCCAGGAATCAAATTTTTGCTGTGGGTGGCCCAGAAATCCTCACTCGTGAGGATATCCCGAAAATTTTTGGTCAAGTCTTCCAGAAAGATCCCTTTGTGGTCAATCTCCCCTTAACGGTACTCGATGGGGTCCGTTCAGCGGTAGGATTTCTCAATCCTGAGTTGCAGCGATCGCTCGGAACCTTACGAATTCTCTTAGCCAACGAGTTTTTCTGTACCTCCGAAGAAATTCACCGACTCGAATCGGTTTTTGATATCCAAATGGAGTCATTGGAAAGCTTTTTAAGGCGCTATTTACTGAACCGGTAAGTGTCTCTTAAAGTAGAGACCAAAAATCCCCTCCTGGGAGGGGCGAGGGGTGGGTTCTCCCTCTGGTGGAGTCCAGGGGTGGGTTCTCCCTCTGGTGGAGTCCAGGGGTGGGTTCTTCCCCTGGGAGGGGCGAGGGGTGGGTTCCCCTCCTGGGAGAGTCCAGGAGTGAGTTCCCGACCTACAGCTCATTGCCACACCAAGTCTCCATATTCATGACGACAGGTTTCTAAAACATGGCGGGCCACTTCATCGGGACGATTCAAGGGATGGAACCCCTCAAACTCAGGCGTTGCAGCGAGACCTTCGGGGCTGGCGATCGCCGTATCCGAGCGTTGCACAGCATAGGGATAATGGTTCGGCTCATAGGTGGGAATCACGGTAATCTGTAACGAGTGATTGGTGATTCGCCCATAGAAACAATCAAAGGAGGATTGGTACATAAAAAAGCCCCCGACAACTTGGTTATCGCGAGATTCTAAAACCATATAGGCGGCGCCAAGAACTTGAGGTTGAGGGGATTCCCCATACCAATAAATCTCTCCAGCAGAAGTTCTTTGAACATTAGAGTCTTCTTGGGCGATCGCTCCACGGGTTGAGGTGAGTGCCAAGGGCAAATCAGCGCAAATCGCTAACAGCAAACAGGGGAGAGACACCGAAAGCCAATAGCAATATTTCTTAACACCTTGAGCCAACCCAAATAACTGAAACACCCTATGCACCTCTCCTACATCATTATCTCAATGATAAAAGATAAGAGGTGCTAAAGGAGCTAGGAACTCATGACGACTGCTGAAATTGTTACAAGACTTTAGAAAAACTGTTGTCAATCCCATGAAATTGATAAAAGTTGCTCCCTATTTTATGCGCCGCCGGATCTTGCCTCAGCCTTATCCCCATCTGGTGGGTCAGATCGCCATTGTCATCCTCATCCTATTGATGGGAGCCAACCGTGTAGATTCACTACGTCCAGTGAACTATGCTCCCAAACTTCTGCCCTTAGAAGTTGCCCCCGTTGAACAGACTGTCAGCCAGCATACTGACATCTCTTTGGCCCGATTAGAACGATTGCAAGAGAATACTAAACGGCAAATCGAACGCGATCGCCTTCCCCCCGACATTTATCATGCTGTTCCGGAGCCTTACCGAGGTCAGATTGTGCGATCGCTCCCCCTGGCCTCCGGCGATCGCGCCATTGCCCTAACCTTCGACGATGGCCCCTCCCCCTATACCACCCAAATTCTCGATATTTTGCACGAGCATAATATCCAGGCGAGCTTCTTCGTCCTCGGGCGAGTTCTCTCCACCTATCCCGAACTGTTGCAACGCATCGTGGCCGAAGGACATATCTTAGGGAATCACACCTGGTCCCATCCCTACGTCGTCAAAAGTGACGCCTTGGCCTATCAAGAAATCGAGCAGACGGCAGAGTTGATTTATCAATACACCCATGTGCGCACCCAACTGTTTCGTCCCCCCGGCGGCTATCTCAACAATGCCCTAACCCCTTACGCCACCGCCCAAAACTACGCCATTACCATGTGGTCCGTAGACAGTTCCGACTACTTCCTACCCCGTGAAGGGATTATTCAGCGAGTTCTCAATGGGGTTCATCCAGGGGCGATCGTCCTCCTCCATGACGGCGGGGGGCCCCGTCATCACACCGTCGCGGCCCTACCCACGATTATTAAAGAACTGCGAGAACAAGGCTATGAATTTGTCACCGTCCCCGAGTTGATGGAACGCTCCCAAGCCGCCGCCACCCAAGCCTCAGACGACCCCTGATCTTCCCTGGCCGAAGGACTCCTCCGCGAATTATCACAACTTCCGGATATCCTTCCTCCAAGAACTGTTTTAAGATGAATACTCGGGCTTCATATCAGCACCTGCGCTCCCGACTTTACCCAGACTGCACCTCATGCCGCATACCATGCCGCACACCATGCCGGAACAACTCTTCAATACTCATATTGCCAACGCTCAGGTTCTCCAACCGCCCGTGGAGATGAAGGCTCAAGTGCCTCTGAGCGATCGCGCCCAACAGACCATCGGGCAATCCCGTCGCGAACTTGAGGCCATTCTCGATCGCCGGGATTCCCGTAGCTTCATTGTGGTCGGCCCCTGTTCGATCCATGATGTCAACGCGGCCAAAGACTATGCTCAACGGCTGCGGGAACTGAGCGATCGCGTGCAGGATAAACTCCTCCTGGTGATGCGCGTCTATTTCGAGAAACCCCGCACCACCGTCGGCTGGAAAGGACTCATCAACGACCCCGACATGGATGACTCCTTCCACATCCAAAAAGGACTCCTCCTCGCGCGCCAACTCCTGGCCGACATTGCCGATCTCGGGTTACCCACCGCCACCGAAGCCCTTGACCCCATCGTGCCTCAATATATCAGCGATGTCCTCAGTTGGTCTGCCATCGGCGCTCGCACCATTGAATCGCAAACTCATCGGGAAATGGCCAGCGGACTTTCGATGCCTGTTGGGCTAAAAAATGGGACTAACGGCAGCATCGAAGTGGCTCTAAACGCCATGAAAGCGGCTCGGGAACCCCATAGTTTCCTAGGAATCGATGAAAATGGTTCAGTGAGCGTTTTTAAGACCAGCGGCAACGACTACGCTCACATTATCTTGCGCGGCGGTGGCGGCCAGGTTAACTATAACGCCGAGTCTATCGCCAAAGTCGAAGCACAACTCAAAGGGGCCGGACTTCCCCCGCGCTTAGTGGTCGATTGCAGTCATGGTAATTCCCATAAAGACCATCGCCGTCAAGCTGGGGTGTTCCAGAACGTGGTTGACCAAATCCAAGGGGGCAACTCTTCCATTGTCGGCATGATGTTAGAGTCGAATTTGTTTGAAGGGAACCAGAAGATCCCCGCGAATCTCAAAGACTTGCGTTATGGTGTATCCGTTACCGACAAATGTTTAAGTTGGCAGGATACAGAAGCCACCATTTTAGAGGCCTATCAGACTTTGGGTGGCCAGTTGTAACTGCGATCGCGAGAAATTGCCGAGTAAAGAAATTGGAATTTGGCCATGAGTAAGGGGCAAACAGCACGACTTGTTGAAGTCTTTTCGGCAATTCAGGGAGAAGGGGCCAACATTGGCACTCGGCAGATTTTTATCCGCTTTGCCCTCTGTGATTTGCGCTGTCTCTACTGTGATAGCGCTCATACCTGGCAGGCCCCTGCCCGTTGCCGTGTTGAACGCACACCGGGATTACGGGACTTTGATGAGTACGATAACCCGATCACCGTGGAGGTATTATCCGCTTGGGTAGAACGGCAAAACCGACCGGGGCTACATGACAGTATTAGTTTGACAGGGGGAGAACCCCTATTGCACGCCCCCTTCTTAGAAGCGTTTTTACCCGAAATTCGCCGACGCACCCAACTGCCCGTTTATCTAGAAACCGGAGGACATCGTCCCGACAAACTCGGGCCAGTTTTGCCCTACTTGGATTTAGTGGGGATGGATATTAAGTTACCCAGTACCAGCGGTGAAACCTGGTGGACTGAACATGAGCAGTTTTTAAAACTCTGTCATGAGGCCGGCGTCTCGGTGTTTGTCAAGACCATTGTCTGCGATCGCACTCCCGCCCAAGAACTCGAACGGGTGGCCCATTTAGTCTCCCGAATTAACTCAGATACCCCCATCTATTTACAGCCCGTCACTCCTCTCAATGGGGTCTTACGGGCTACGAATGAAGCCCTCCGCAAGGATTCATTCCGAGATGCCGTTGTTCCCGATCCTGAGCAGGTTCTGGCCTGGCAAACCATGATGAAGCGTACGATTCAGCATGTTCGGGTGGTTCCTCAAACCCATAAGATGATTGGGCAGTTGTAGGGGAAGAGGCAGTAGGCAGTAGGCAGTAGGCAGTAGGGGCAATCTGCAAGTGGCGAGTCCTGCCCTTTTAATTGTTGAGGCTTTGGCGGGCTTCTCGGAAATCGCGGTTGGCGGCATTGAGGTGGGTTCGGGCTAACTCTCCGGCTAGAGTTTGGCGGGGGATGAGTTCTAGGCGATCGATGGCATCTTGCCAATCGAGGAGGGCCTGTTCTGCGCCTCGGTGGCTGGTGGCTTGTCGGTACTGCGATCGCGCAGCGTTGAGTTCCTCTAAAATCTCATCGAGTTGATCATGGGCATTGCGTTCTTGGAAGAGAATCACATCCATGCGCCCGACACTCTTACGGGCCGCCTCAAACTCATCGTGGGTAAACTTCCAGGAACAGCCAAAAAAGGTACAGTAGCGTTGGGGGTAATAGCCCAGAAACCAGACTGGAAGCTGATCGAGATGATGTTGGGCCTGAGTCACTTTTTCCTGCCCTAACTCCAAATCTGCCGCACTGGTGGCCTGGTTCACCAGTTGATCCGACTGTTCCACCAGGGCGATCGCCTCCCGGTAATTATGATCCATACTCAGGAAACTCGGAAGCAGCAAAATCGGTGCATGTTCGGCAATAGGCTGACGAATCATCGGATAGGGAAGATTAGCCAGAAAGACAAACCCCGTCAATCCCACCCCGCCGGCGACAACCCCCCCGAGAGTTATCGCTAGGGTTCGCGCTTTCGAGGGCTGATTCGCTCTAGCGGCCCGTTCAATTACAGGATTCTTAAACGCGGGATAACGATTTTGGATAATCCGTTTCAGTTGCAACTCCGTCAGAGGGGGTCCCTCCTGCCGTGCCAATCCCTCCAGTTCCTGAAGCAGTAACTTACGAACAACACGCTCCCCCACATCACCCCGGGTATCCCCTTGAAGTTCCCCCCGTAGAATCCCCAAAGCACGGTTGTTTAAACGCTTCATGCTCAAATCCCAACTCTTAGATGTATCTCGCCTCCCCCATCCTATCAAATTCTAGTTGCTTGACCATTCAATTTACCCTGATCCGGCCCCAGGAGGTTGTAAAAACAACATCATCCCCTGTTTTCCCAAACTCTGACCTAGAATAGTAACTTGTCCTGGAACCCTGCAAGATACCCCTAAATGGATATTTTTCTGACCCTGGTTATCTTGGTGTTGGCATTAGTTGGCTTTGTGAGCGAACTCTTACCGCCCGATATTATCGCCTTGTCCGTGACCGTTTTGCTAATGCTTTGTGGTTTGGTGACTCCTGAGGAAGGAATGTCCGGTTTCAGTAACTCCGCAACCGTCACCGTGATGGCGATGTTTATCCTCAGTGCTGGCATCGCCAAAACCGGGGTTATCCAAATCATTCGTGATTTCTTAGTGCGTTGGGGGGGCAAAAGTTCCAGTCGTCAGATTTTCACCTTGGGGGTCTTAGTGGGGCCCATTTCGGCATTTATCAATAACACCGCTGTTTTGGCAATTTTTCTGCCCATTGTTGAGGACTGGTGTCGTAAACAAAAGCGATCGCCCTCTAAACTTCTGATTCCTCTCTCCTATATTTCTATTTTGGGAGGAATGATGACGTTAGTGGGAACTTCAACCAACATTTTAGCGAGTGGACTCTCAGAACAACTCGGCTATCGAACTTTTACGATTTTTGAATTTTCTAAGGCGAGTGTCTGTATTTTTATCTTTGGTCTTTTGTATTTAACCTTTTGTGGTCCTGCGTTACTCCCCAATCGCAAGACAGAGGGGGAGTCATTCACCCAAGATTATGGCTTAAAAGACTATGTCACTGAATTGGTCATCACCCCTCAGTCTAGTCTTGTGGGTGAAACGTTAAACAATAGTGGCATTCAACGAAAATTCGATTTAGACGTGTTAGAGCTACTACGGGATAAAGTGAGATTTGCTCAACCTCTAGCGGATAAAATCCTTGAAGCCGGAGATGTGTTGGTTGTACGCAGTGGTCGAGAAGACCTCCTGAAAATCCGAGAGGAGCGAGGTTTAGACTTGGTTGCAGATGTCAAATTTACCCAAAAATCATTGGATTCTGTCTTGAGTTCTGAGGAAGAAAAAATCGGTGAAGTTCTGATTCTCTCCAACTCTCGCTTAATTGGGACAACCCTTAAAGAAATTCGCTTCCGACAGCGGTATAATGCCACCGTTTTAGCCGTGCGTCGAGGCTCAGAGTTGGTAAAAGGTCCCCTAGGGCGGGTCCCCTTACGCTTTGGCGATTTGTTGCTCTTGCAGGGTCCTAAACAGAGTTTTATTGGACTGCAAACCACCCGAGAGTTGTTAGTTCTTGAGCAACGAAATGTAGAGACAATCCGGCAAGACAAAGCTTGGATTTCCGTGGGGATTGGCTTGGCCGTGATTGCACTTTCAGCGTTTAACATTATGCCAATTGTCGTCAGTGCCTGGGCAGGAGTAATCGCCTTAATTCTGACCAAATGCTTACGTCCTGGAGAAATCTATGGCGCGATTCGTTGGGATATTATTTTCTTATTGGCGGGATTAATTCCCCTTGGCGTCGCCATGCGTAACTCGGGAACCACAACCTGGATTGCTGACAACCTCCTTGCCATTGGGGGAGAACTGCCAGGGTACTGGGTGCTGGTCTTTTTCTTTGTCATCACTTCGATATTTACGGAAATTATTTCCAATAATGCCGCAGTTGTCTTGATGCTCCCCATCGCCGTCGAAGTCGCCCAAACCTTAGAATTGAATCCATTTGCCGCCATGTTCGCCGTCACCTTTGCCGCCTCCAATAGTTATCTGAGTCCCATTGGCTATCAAACCAATACCATGGTCTATGGGCCAGGAGGCTATAAATTTACGGATTTTGCCCGGATTGGTGCGCCATTGACCTTGAGTTTGATGTTGCTTGCTCCTTGGCTAATCATGACCTTCTATGGATTATAGAAGTCTGCTGAAGGAATCCGCTTAACCCGAGGCAATCCTTGCCCTAACCATGGTATTTTGAATGGGCTTCGATGCCTCAACTCCAAGGCAATACTTGGGGTAAGATACTTAGAACAACAGTACAACAGATAAACGAGAATGACTCAACAACGTGGTGTTACGGTTTGGTTTACCGGACTCAGTGGAGCGGGAAAAACAACCATTAGCCAGGCGGTTGCCGAAAAGCTGCGATCGCTCGATTGCAAGTTAGAAATCCTAGACGGGGACATTGTCCGCCAAAATCTCACCAAAGGGTTGGGCTTTAGTAAGGAAGACCGAGATGAAAACATCCGTCGTATTGGCTTTGTCTCCCATCTGCTCACTCGCAATGGGGTGATTGTCTTAGTTTCGGCAATTTCCCCCTATCGATCGGTGCGTGAGGAAGTTAAGGCTCGCATTGGTGATTTTGTGGAAGTCTTTGTCAATGCTCCCCTAGCGGTGTGCGAGGAGCGAGATGTGAAAGGCCTGTACAAAAAGGCCCGCAGTGGGGAAATCGCCAATTTTACTGGGGTCAGCGATCCCTATGAACCGCCGAGCGACCCGACGATTGAATGTCGTACGGATTTAGAATCCCATGAGGAGAGTGTGAATAAGGTACTCAATACCCTCAAGGAGATGGGGTATCTCAGCCTCTAGGACGCCCTCCTAGTTAGCTCTGGCCGGCGATAGGGGCCTTAATCCCTATCGCTCCTGGTCTGAGGGGAACGAAAACGATTCAGAGTCGCCCTCCTCGTCTAGCAGTGGGTCACTGTCCGTTAAACCTAAATCTGAGTCGAGGCTCTCGCGACTGGAGGACGATTTGTCAACGAAATCGGTTTCTAAATCGAGATCCTCCATTGTGGTTGAACCTGATATGGAGATTGAGGAGAGTTGAGTATCAAGGGGAGGAGAGTTATCCCGTCGTTGCACCTGGATTTGGTGCAGTCGCGGCCCGTCGGTGGTCACCACTTCTAAGTTGAGGCCATTAAAGCTGAACCCCTCGCCCATCTTAGGAATTTTTTGCATTTGATAAATCAGAAAGCCTCCCAGGGTCTGATAGTCGTCGATGAGGGGAAGCTTTAAATCGAGCAGTTCGTTGACTTCTTCGAGATCCATTTGGGCTTGCACAATAAAGGTGCGCTCGTCCACCATTTGTACGGCTAACTCTTCGGTTCCTTCGCTTTCGAGACTCTCGCCCACAATTTCGGCAATGATGTCCTGCATGGTGATTAAGCCCGCAGTTCCACCAAAGTCATCGACGACCATCACCATCGGTTGGCCGCAACGTTGCAGGAGGGGGAGCAGTTCTCCTAGGAGGGTGCATTCCGGGACGAAGCGCGCTGGACGAACCCAGGGTTGAATGGGGGTGTCGAGGGACATTTGACCGCGGGCGAGGGGTTCGGCCAGTTCTTTGAGATGGACGATTCCCCGCACATCGTCGAGGGATTCACCAATGATGGGATAGCGGGAATGACCAGAACGGGCCACTTCCTCTAGGAAGCTGCTAAAGGTCGCATCACTGGGAAGGGCCGCGATTTGGGTGCGGGGAACCATGACTTCTTCGGCGGCGACATCCCCAAATTCAAAGACGTTACTTAGAAGTTCCCGTTCTTCGGCTTCTAGGCCGGTGGATTCTCCTTCGAGGGCGATGATACGTTGCAGTTCTTCGGGGGTGACGCGGTTATAGACACGGCGATCAACATCGCGAATCCCGACTAGGCGTAGGAGTAGGCGGGTGGATTGGTTGAGAATCCAGAGGAAGGGGTTAAAGAAGCGGGCGATCGCCAAACTGGGGGGCCCGAGCAGTTGGGCCAGTTGTTCGGCGTAGAGGAGGGCTAGGGATTTGGGACAGAGTTCCCCGAGAACGATTTGTAGGTACGCCACCAGAAGGAAGGCCAGGGGAATCGAGAGGCTATGGGTGACGACTGTGGCGACGGGAGGGGAGAGGGGAAGTGCGGTTAGCAGTAGGGCGACGAGGGACGCCATAGTCCTCTCGCCAATCCAGCCTAGGGCCAGACTGGAGAGGGTAATCCCCAGTTGGGTGGTGGAGAGGAGGCGATCGATATCCTGTTGCAGAATCTGCACGCTGCGGGCCGGGAGATCCCCCGCATCCACCAGTTGATTGATGCGCGATCGCCGCACGGAGACCATGGAAAATTCGGCCGTAACGAAGAAGGCGTTAATGGCAATCAAGCCCAGAACAGATAATAGGCTCAGAAGGATATCCTGTAGGGTCTTGGTTTCAAGTCCGAGGGGAAGTGCGGCTAAGGGGGCATCCATTAGGAGGACTAGGCTGAGACTTAATAGACCGATAACTCCCAGACGAGAGTATCTAGAGAGGGAGCAAGGGCGGGATATTCGTGGCTTGACGCGATTGCTCACAAGCTTGAAGAGCAGTCGTGGACTCGTACCTCTTAGTTTGGACAAGGTGGTTTTCTAGGCGCTGTGAGGGGTAACCTCGGGCTGATGACTTTGAATTTGCGCTTCAACCTCCCGTAAGATATCGTCTTCATCGAGAAAGCGCGGATTGTTACTGTTGGACTCGTTTTCAGGACGATTGCTGAGATTACTCCCCGGTCGAAATTCCGGCTGAGTTACCCCTTTGAGGGCTTCTCGTCCCAGGGAAAAGCCCCATATGGCACTGAACACCCCAGCGCCCATCATCATTAGCAGGAGGGTGATGGTTAAAAAGACAGTCCAGTTAAATTTCATGGTTGTGAGTCCCGTTGAGATCTTAGATTTATCATTGAGGCGGTGCTGTGACCGCCAGGATGCTGTGAGCGGGCCGTTAGCCTAGCTCAGGTTTCGCACCATTTTATCGTTTGAGATCCGTTTGGGCCAGAACGCAACCCGGAATTTTCTCGGCCCCCTAGCTGAAATTCCGGCGATCGCGCTAGAATCGAGTATGGGGTCACGAGAAACGGTGAGTCCCCTTTCTGTTGTTTGGGCGGTTGGCCGAGCGGTTTAGGCAGCGAACTCATAATTCGCCTCAGGCGGGTTCAACTCCTGCACCGCCCACTGTTTTACTTAACGTCTGAAAACGCCAACAGGGCGGCCCTAGGGGGCGATCGCCCTGTGCTATGCGTTGATGGTGAGGCTAGTCGAGGAAGAACTCGCTACCACGAAGGGGGGTGGTTTCTCCGGTTCGGTTCATCGTATCGACGGAGGTATTATAAGGATTTGCTAAGTCGGGGGTGCGGATGAGGGGATCGTTGGTCAGTTGTTGGCGCATGATATCCCGGTGCAGGATATTCACAAGTCGTCCATCCCGCGAGATGTTATTTTCGGGAAAGTTAAAGAGTAGGGAGTCAATCTGGCTGGGAATACTGCGGTTGCGGAAGAAGTCACGGCTATGTTCAAAAAACCCCCGTTCAAAGGCTTCGGGAATGGTTAAGGTCCGCAGGCGCCGGGTTTCAAGTCCAGGAACGGTGACCTCTGACTCGGAGATTTGGGCGGCGGCTGGAGGCGCAATGGACATCAGCGCGGCGATCGCAGCTCCCAAAACTGGGGTTAGACGCAATGAACGGTTCATAGACTTCTCCTCAACGTTTGCCTTCTAGTTTAACCTATGGACTTGGCAAGTTGTCCATTGACCCCAACCTTGGACTAGGGGGCGATCGCCTAAGATCTTCTCTTCAAACGTCCCTAGGGTTCGCGATCCCCATTATCAGTAAGAATACTGAAATACGGTTCAAACTGAACTGAACTCAGACTCGATAGGACTGAAATATTCAGGGAGAAACCATTTAGATTTGTTGCAAAACAAGCCATGACCTTGGTATCTAAACACACCGTTTTGTAAAAAAGGTTATGATAGGGTTAAGACAACAATTGAAATAATGTCGCAAGACATCCATTGACGGACTGAAGATACAGCGATTCCAAGGCAAATTAGAGCTGATTAGGGAATAGCATTAATTGTTTCACCATAATAACAGGAGGCTATGATGACCCACTCCAACTTTTTGACAACCAAACGCCCCTACCATGGTCACGTCACCTCTGAGCATCCTGAAGTCTTATTGTTTGACGCGAATCTGCAAGAATTCGCCCAAAAGATTGGTTATATTAGCTGTTTAGAAACCAGTGGCAAACTGCCCCCAGATTTGGCATTTCGAGAAGTAGAGGCACTTTGGAAAAAACTTCAAGAAACCACAAAATCACTGGGATTAGAGCGGGGGCAAACGAGCTAATTGTTATCTGTTTATAAATTTAATTTTCCTTATTATTTTTTGGGCGGCCGGTGTCGGTCGCCCAGTTGTTTTTTAAGCTAACGGTTATCGATCGAGATCATCCAAAAAGTGGTCAACGGTTTCGAGATAACCGGGATCATCTGCGATTCCGGGAGAGAGTCGATTGTCTGCGATCGCCGCCTGGATGACATCGTCTGCCGAAATATCGCCGCTACGATAGGCAGATGCGAGTCGATTAAACTGAGGAATTCCCTGTTCTCTTAAATAGCCATTGCGGGCCAATTGAACTAAATCAACCGCTGATATATTAAATGGGACCGATTGTGCAGGAGATTTGCTAGAGAAGCCAATCCAGAGGATCAAAATCCAGAGGGGACTCAAACTTAGCATGAAAACTTGTTTAAAATTAGGCATGAAATTTAAGGTTGTTAGTGATGGTTATGTTCACTAGCATATCGAGAGAATATAAAAAATAGATGAAAACAAAGTAGGGATCACAATTTCGCCATGATACCTACAGAAAAAACGACGTTGATGTTAGAGTTTATTGGCTGAAGCGGAACCGGGCATTGGTTCGGGTTCCCTCCACTTCGGTTAACATCACGACGGTATAATCTCCTGGAGCCTGGCTGGGAAGAAAGCCAAAATAATGCTCTCCGGGAGCATCATACTCCATAGGAATCTCTAGGTCACTGCCGTCTGGTAACTGAACTTGAGCTGTTACTGTTGCATCAGGAATCGTTCGATGATCGTCTCCGGTTTGCAAATAGAAATCTAGGTGAATGCCAGACCCTTCTGGAATCGGGACAAGTTCTAGATGATAGTCTCCCGTTTCCACCACAGCTCGGCTACGCTCGCTGCCCGCTTGACCGCCATAACTGGGGGTTGAATGGTCATTGGATGAGTCCAGTTCTGGGTGGGATGACGATTCCATATCAACCTCTTGGGGTTGCCCTTCTTGGGGTTGCCCTCCCTCGCTTTCAGTCAGAATTGTGGGAGAATCACCATTGGTAGAATCCTCAGTTGTACAAGCCGTGAGGGTCAAAACACTGGTCAATAAAACCAGCGTGACCATTACGGGCGATCGCCCCAAAATAGAAATTTTCATCGTCAGACCTCATCAAAAATTAATAACGCAGTTGTAACAGTTACCGAGAGCGTCCCGTCTCACCTCCCTGGCTAAGCACTAGAGTCTTTGCAGGAGGCTCCCGCGACGGGAGATGTTGCGGCACTAACCCTCGGCCAAACTGGGCATATAACGCCGGTAACACCAACAGAGTTAAGGCGGTGGAGGTAAATAAGCCCCCCAACACCACGATCGCCAACGGTTGTAAAATCTCTTGTCCCGGGCCGACACCAATGGCCAGCGGTAACATCCCCAACGCAGACGTGAACGCCGTCATGAGAATCGCCGTTAACCGCTCCGTAGATCCCAGAAAAATCACCCGATGCAGGGGCAATCCTAATGCCAATTTGCGGTTATAGTTATCCACCAACAACAGGCCATTGCGAGTGGCCACCCCAAACAGGGTAATAAAGCCAACCAACGAGGCCACCGAAAGAATCCCGCCCCCCAAGGCCACCGAGAGAATTCCACCCACCAAAGCCAAGGGCAGATTTAAGAGAATCATCACTGTGGCGGGGAGCGATCGCACCGTCACATACATCAATACTGCAATCACCGCGATCGCCATCCCCCCAAACAGCAACAAATTCTCCCGAGCGGCTTGTTCCGACTCAAACTGTCCTCCATATTGAATAAAGTAGCCCGGCGGAAAAGTCACCTGTGCTGCAATCGTGTCTTGCATCTCCTCAATCACCGTTCCCAAATCTCGTTCCGCCACATTAGCCGACAGCACAATCAAACGGGAGACATCCTCACGGCGAATCAAATTCGGACCCGTTCCATACTCCACCTGAGCCAATTGTCCCAGGGGAATCCGTTGTCCACTGGGAGTATCAACCGGTAAATCTTGAATCTGACCGAGAGTGTTGCGGGCCTCGGGAGGGAGCCAAACCACAACATCGAGAATCTGTTGGTTCTCTAACACCTGGGACACCACTCGTCCATTGAGGGCGGTTTCCACCGTTTGCGAAAGACTGGCGATCGTCACACCGTAACGGGCCGCCGCCGAACGATTAAACTGAATATGCAATTGACGGATGGGCAATTGCGGGGCTAACTGTAAATCCACCACCCCCTCAATCGAGGCCATCTGCGATCGCACCTCCGTACCCAAGCGGCGCAACTCCGCCAAATCCGGGCCAAAAATCTTCACCGCGATCGCACTGCGAACCCCCGACAACACCTCATCCATGCGGTGAGAAATAAAGCCCCCCACATTCGCCGCCACCCCAGGAACCCGAGCCAACTCCTGGCGCAGTGCTGCCAGCGTCTCGTCCCGGTTCACCATTCCTGCCGCACTCAACTCAATATCTAACTCCGCAAAATTGGAACCCACAATATGGGGATCTCCGGGACTGCGGCCTGATCGCATCTGAATTGTCTCAAAGCGGGGATCCTCCTTGAGAGCCGTTTGAATTGCAAAGCCCGTGCGATCGGTGGCCGCCAGAGAACTTCCGGGAAACAAATCCAGCGACACCACCAGCGATCGCTCCTGAAACTCCGGCAAAAACACCCGTCCCAAACTCGGCAGCACGACCAACGCCGCCACCAAGGCCGCCCCCGCCCCAAAGAGAATCCAGGCCGGCCGATTCAGCACCATTAACAGCAGCGGACGATACAGCCGTTGACTGCTGCGGGCCATCCAGGTCTCGTCATCGGGTAAAGGACAATTGGCCAGTAAGAGGGCACAGAGCGCCGGGGAGAGGGTTAACGCCACCAAACTTGAGGCAAAAATCGCCAGCAAATAGGCAATCCCCATCGGGGCAAAAATCCGTCCTTCAACCCCCGTTAAGGAAAAAATCGGCGCAAAAATGACCGCAATAATCACCGTGGAAAACAACACACTGGTGCGCACCTCCACCGAGGTTTCATAGACCACCTGTAACGGCGTTTTCGGATTGTCCGACTGTTGATTGTGTCGTAAGCCCCGATAACAGTTCTCCATATCCACAATCGAATCATCCACCACTGAGCCGATGGCCACCGCCAATCCGCCGAGGGTCATGGTATTGACCGTTAAGCCGAAACCATTGAGCAGCATTAAACAGATCAAGAGGGACAGGGGAATTGCACTGAGGGTAATCAGGGCCGTGCGCCAGTTCATCAGAAACAGCAGCAAAATCACAGAAACAATCACAATCCCATCTCGTAGGGATTGGCTGACATTGGTAATGGACGCTTCGATAAAATCCCCTTGGCGGAAGCTACGGCGAATCGTGACATCCTCAGGCAAACTGAGGCGGATTTCCTCCATCGCGGCTTCTACCGCTTCCGTGACTTGCAGCGTATCCGTCAGAGGTTGCTTGTTAATCAACAGCACCAACGCCGGTTCCCCATTGAGACCCCCATTCCCCCGCTTAAGAGCTGCCCCGAGCTGGACTTGAGCCACATCCCCCACCCGGATCGGACGACCCTGGCGGCTGCTGATAACCGCCTCTCGTAAATCGTCCAGGTCCTGAATCCGTCCTAGGCCACGGATGAGCAATTCCTGATCGCTATCAATTAAGAAGCCTCCCGGAGCGTTCTGATTGGCGGCGGCCACGGCTTCGCTGACGGCCTCTAAACTAACTCCCAAAGCGGTGAGTTTCTCCGGATCCACCCAAACCTGATATTGAGGTTCATCTCCCCCAAAGAGAGTAATTTGGGTCACACCGGGAACCGCCAGCAGTCGGGGTTTGACCTGGCGATCGACCTGTTGCCATAACTCCATCAGGGAGGTGTCCTCAGCGGTGATGGCATATTGCAGAATAATGCCCAGGGGGGAGTTGAGGGGCGAGAGGTGGGGCATTTCACTGCCCTCAGGGAGCTGATCTTGGACTTGTTGAAGTCGCTCGGTAATCAGTTGTCGAGCTTGGTAGACATCTGTATCCCAGGAGAAAATCACCTGCACCGCCGAGGTTCCGGCAATGGACGTCGATCGCACGGTGGTCACCCCCGCAATCCCATTCATGGCCCGTTCAATGGGGAGGGTGATGAGGGCTTCGACATCTTCGGGGGCTAATCCTGGGGCCTCCGTTTGGATTTCTACTTGTGGGGGGGCGAAGTCAGGGAAGACATCGAGAGGCATCTGGCGCAGGTTGTAACTGCCGATGAGGCTTAGGAGAACGGCCAGGATGACAATGATGACCCGATGGGCGATCGACCAATGGAGAATGCGGTTAAGCATCACTTAGTTCCTCCCCACGGTTTCTCGGGATTCTGACTCCTCCTCGGGCTGCTCTAGGACATCCTCTAGGGTAATGGAGCTTGGGGAGACATCCCGGCGAGATCCCCGCCCCAGGGCAAAGGCCACAACGACGAGGGTTCCGGCCCCGACGAGGAACCAGGTAGACGAGCCTGAGCCGTCCTCGGATGACGCGTCTGGTTCATGGTCATGGTCATGGTCTGGAACAGGCCCATCCCCACCCCGCAAGGATTGGGCATAGAGTTGTAGCGCGCCCTGAACAACGACCTGATCCCCCTCAAACAAACCACGCTCAATGACGATGCGATCGCCCGCCGTGTCGCCGGTGGTGACCTCCACCGGTTCAAAGCGATCGCCATTTTGTACAAAGACCATCTCTTGAGCGTTGGCCTCAACCACAGCCGTGCTGGGAACCGTGAGAACGGCCTCTGAGGTGCGATCGGTTAGAATCTCCAACTCGGCAAACAGTCCTGGCTTGAGGGAGTCACTGCGATCGCTTAATTCAGCGGTCACAGGGAGGGTGCGGCTGTCGGGGTTAATGGCAGACCCTATAATCGTCACCCAACCCTGAAACACCTGTCCCGGCTGACTGGCGACGGTAACCCGCACCCCTTGTCCCTCAGAAATCTCAGCGATATCCCGTTCGTGAACATCCGCCGTCACCAACAGGCGTTCTCCATTGATGATCTCCAACAAAGGGGTAACCGCCTCTTCGACCGTTTGCCCCTGGCTCACGTGACGCTGGGCAATTGTTCCCGAAATGGGAGCAGTGACGGTAACTCGTCCTTGGTCATCGGCGGGACTGTTGAGTTGTTCGAGACGACTGTCATAGGCGCGGCTGCTGAGATTGAGTTGGGATTGAGACTGTTCCACAGCCGATTGGGCGCGATCAAGGTCGGCTTCGGCTTCTAAGAGGTCTTGACGGCCCTGAGCGCGGCTGAGTTGATGACGCGCTTGGGCTAACTCGGCTTGGGACTGTAAAACTTGTTGCTGGGGAATCGCCCCCGCTGCGGCCAATTCGCGATCGCGGTCATAGCGTTCTTGGCTTAATTGCACCTGACGTTCAGCGGCGTCAATTTCTGTTTGGCTAATCTGCTGCTGTCGCTCATAATTGCGTTGAGCTAAGGTGAGGCTGGCTTGGGCCTGGCGCAGTTCCCCGTCGCGCTGAATTTGTTCTTGTTGCGATCGCACCCGTAAATCAATCAACTCGGGGGCTTTCACCACCGCCAGGGCTTGTCCTTGAGCCACCCAATCCCCCGGCTGCACTAATAGTTCCACTAAGGCCCCATTAACGGGGGCATTGACGGAAACTCGGCGGTTGGGTTCGGTTTCAATCTCGGCGGTGGTCTGGATCCCCAGTTCCAAAACCTGCCGCTGCACCGGTTCGATGACTAATCCCAGTCGCTGTTGCGTCTCGGCATCCACCTCAATCCCCTGATCGGGCGTTGTCGTCATGGGCGAGTCTAGCTCAAATTCCGCGCCATGATCATGGCCGGGGTGAGCCAAGACCTGGGCCGGCCAAGCCAGCATGAGAGACACGAAAAGGCTGGACAAACAGCGTTGCATAGAGACTGGGGAGTAATCAGGCATCATGGCGATATTGAGGCAGGTGGCCTATACAAAATCGGTTAACAACCTCACCATGAGAGCTTAGCAAGACCAAATAAAATTGCCATGAAATTTGCTGTTTACTGTTAGTAAACCCTTAAGCGATCGCCCCCCATTCGCTGAGCTAATCCTGTCTCCTGTTGACCGCCAATTCATTCATCTGGGGTTGACTTTTTATATTATTTAGGTATTTATAATAAGTGGGACTGGGTTGGGGCTGTATTGTCCCCGTTTTGGGTGTATTGTCCCCCTCAACCCCAGGCTTTGAAACGATAGTTAGGAGAGCGACTCATGATACGACGCAATAATCTTTTTTGGGGAATAGCGGTAGCGGGTCTATTACCCTTAGGTGGCTTGCTAGGGGGGTGCGCCGAGGAACCCCAAGATACGGCCGCCGGTGATCCCAATGCCATGATGGAAGACCATGAAGACATGATGAATGGTCATGAAGGCATGACGGATGACCATGAAGGTATGATGAATGGTCATGGATGTATGGTGGATGACCACGAGTGCATGATGGAGGCCCACGAGGACATGATGCACGATATGGATCTCGGACCCGCCGATGCTACCTATGATTTACGCTTCATCGACGCCATGACTGTGCATCATGAAGGGGCAATTGTGATGGCTGAGGCCGCGTTAGAAAACTCCGAGCGAGACGAAATTATCCAGTTGGCGACGGACATTATTTCCGAACAGGAGCGGGAAATTGCCCAGATGCGGGAATGGCGAGAAGAGTGGTATCCTGAGGCTCCCGAAGAACCGGTTATGTACCATGAGGAGATGGACCACGACATGGCCATGAGTGATGAGATGGCTGCGGCCATGCGCATGGATATGGATCTCGGACCGGCAGATGAAGAGTTTGACTTGCGCTTTATCAACGCCATGATTCTCCACCATGAGGGCGCTGTTGAGATGGCCCAGGACTTACAGGAAAAGAGCGATCGCTCTGAAATGCAAGACCTCGCCGACGACATCATTAGTGCTCAGCAGGCTGAAATCGACCAAATGGAAGCTTGGCGACAGGAGTGGTATGACCTGTAGGGAGCAGGTTAGACCATTTGTTGAGACAGTTTGCAACTCTCAATGCCATGAGAACTGTCTCACGAGAATAGTCGGGAGATTGGAAGCCCCGCCTCTTCAGAGCGGGGAGGAAAATTGACATTTGTTGAGTTAGAGTTTGTCAACTCTTAGATGGCTCTTCAAACGTCAATCGCTTCAGCAGCATCGAGTTGCCAATTACTGAGAGCGAACTGGCGGTCATAGCCACCACCCCAATCATCGGATGCAGGAGACCCAAAGCCGCGATGGGAATCGCTAATAGATTGTAGATGGAGGCCCAAAACAGGTTCTGCACGATTTTGCCGAAGGTGGCCCGGGAGAGCTGAAACACTTCGTTTACCTTGGAGAGTTCCCCCTGTACCAGGGTGACATCAGCGGCCTCGATCGCCACATCGGCCCCAGCCCCGATGGCAATGCCTACATTTGCCTGGGTCAGGGCGGGTGCGTCGTTAATACCGTCACCCACCATGGCCACCTTGCCATGTTTGCGCTGTAAGTGCTTGATGGCGTCCACTTTACCCTCGGGTAGCACCCCCGCCAGCACCCGGTCAATCCCCACTTCGTTGGCGATCGCCTGGGCGGTTCGTTCGTTGTCGCGTCACCATCACCGGGGTAATTCCCTGGGCTTTAAAGCTGGCAATGGCTGCTTTAGAGTCAGCCTTGACCGTATCCGAAACGGCGATCACCCCAGTGGCTTGGTCGCCAATAGCCACGGCCATGGCAGTTTTGCCCTGGGCCTCTAGCTCAGCCAGGGCGGCTTCGAGGGGTTGGGGAGAGATCCCAGCCTCCTGTAGCAGGCGGCGACTGCCCACCCGTACTAGCTCACCCTCGACCAATCCCTGCACCCCTCGGGCGGTGAGGGACTGGAACTGACTGACGGTGGGAATCTCTATCCCTTCGTCTCGGGTTCCCTGGACAATCGACTGCCCCAGGGGATGCTCGGAGCCTGCTTCTACACTGGCGGCGGCCCGCAGTAACTGCTGTCGGGACAAGTTGGATCCAATCACTTGTACATCGGTTAGGGCCGGTTTCCCCTGGGTGATGGTGCCGGTTTTATCCAGCACCACCGTGCGAATATCCTTCATCACTTGAATCGCGTCCCCAGAGCGAATCAGCACGCCCCGTTTGGCCCCCATGCCAGAACTCACCATCAAGGCGGTGGGAGTGGCTAACCCTAGGGCACAGGGACAGGCAATCACCAGAACGGCGATCGCAGCCAAAATTCCCAGCAGCCACGAATTCAATGTTGGATCCACCCAAGGCAGAAAGCTCGCACCCCACTCTAAAATTGGCCGTAGAGTCTCGGCAAAAAACCACCACCCTAGTAGAGTGAGTAAGGCAATCCCCATCACTACCGGCACAAAATAGGCCGTGGCCTGGTCAGCAAATTCCTGAATTGGCACCTGGGAGCCTTGGGCTTCCTTCACCAGGCGAATCACTTGGGACAAAAAGGTATCTGACCCCACTCGGGTGGCTTTGACCTGCAACAGCCCTTCCTGGTTCAGGGTTGCTCCCATTACCATCTCCCCTGGCCCCTTTTCCACCGGCACCGATTCCCCTGTGGCTAAGGATTCATCGATGTGGCTTGTGCCCTCCACAATCTCCCCATCGGTCGGAATTTTCTCCCCAGGACGCACCACCATCACATCCTCCACAGCCAACTCCTGCACGGGCACCTCCACCTCGTCCCCGTTCCGCAGGACCCGCGCGGTCTTAGCTCCCAAGGTCAGCAATGCCCGAATCGCTTGAGAAGCCTGCCCCTTGGCCAGGGTTTCTAGATAGCGTCCCAGCAGATGAAAGGTCATGATGGTGGAGGCCATCTCCATAAATGAGGTCATGGGATAGACAAACCCCACCAACCCAATCAGGTAGGGAGGTAAACTGCCCATGCTGATCAGCACATCCATATTGGCGGTGCGATTGAGCAGGGATCGTTTCGCTGAGCGATGGGTGCTGGCCCCCGCCACAAACACCACTGGAAAGGCCAGCACTGCCACAATCAACAAATAACCCGGAATCTCGACCCACAACATATGCACCAGCATCAGCCCCATGATGATCGCTGTGGGAACCGCCGCCAGGGTCAGCTTACCCTTGGCCGCCTTGAGATAGGCCGTTTCGATGTCCTCATCTGCTGCCTCAGGTTCTCCTACTGGGGCTACCTGGGCTACCTCATAGCCCGCCTGCTCTACCGCCTGGCGCAAGGCATCGGCCCCCACCTGTTGGGGGTCAAAGCTGACCAGCACCTGCCGATCCGGCACCCGAGGTTGGATCTCACTCACGCCCGCTAACCGCTCCAGGGAGGTACGCACCAGCCCGGCACAGTGGTTGCTGCCCATCCCCGGCACGGTCAAGACCAACTGTTGGCCTTCAGTAGCACTGCGTACCTGGGCAACGTCATAGCCTGCCTGTTCCACAGCCTGGCGCAAGTCTTCAGGGGTCAACTGCTGGGCGTCAAAGGTCACTGTTACTTCATGGTCAGTAATTTGAGTGCGCACCTGGCTCACCCCATCGAGGCGATTCAGAGAGGTGCTGACCAACCCGGCACAGTGGTTACTCCCCATGCCTGGCACAATCAATATGGCTGTTTGGGTAGCTGATCTCATGGCGATGTTTTCTGTAAAGGACAACTAGGCTTTAGCCTGGAGCAGTGGGGCAATAAGGGGAGTGTGACCTAGATTTAGAAGTGATTTAATGATATATTGAAAAGCTGAAAAACCCATACAGAGTCGGTTAATTACCTCTCTCTGGGAACTTAGCAAGGTCAAATAAAATTGCTATGAAATCCGCGTCCGGGTGTCAGCTAAACCTCAGACTCTTACGGTTATGCGAATCCTATTAGTCGAAGATGAACCCGATCTCGGCGCAATTCTCGAACGACTGTTAGTTCGGGAAAAATACGTGGTGGATTGGTTGCAAGATGGAGACACCGCTTGGGAGTATCTGCAACAGGGTTGGACCCATTACGCGGTAGCCATCCTGGATTGGCTCTTACCGGGGTTGTCGGGACTCGAACTCTGTCAACGGTTACGTCAGCAAAACAACAGTCTGCCGGTGTTGATGCTGACGGCAAAAGACCAGGTCGCCGATAAAGTGGCAGGACTTAATGCTGGGGCGGATGATTATCTCGTCAAACCTTTTAGCAATGCCGAATTGTTAGCACGGGTGCGGGCCTTACAACGGCGATCGCAATCCCTAAAACCCCAGCACCTGACCCTCGGTAACCTTACCCTAGACTATGGAACCTTCAGCATTACCCTCCGCGATGCCCAAGGACAGTCTCACGCTATTGCTTTGACCGCTAAAGAGTTTCAGCTTTTAGAATATCTGATGCAGCATCCCAATCAAATCCTCAGCCGCGATCAGATTATGAATCAAGTCTGGTCCATGCAAGCTAACCCCACCAGTAATGTGGTTCCGGCACAAATGCGGCTGCTACGACGGAAACTCAGACAGTACCACGGTGAAGGGTTAATTGAAACCGTGCATGGCATTGGCTATTGTCTACGGGTTCCTCAATGAATCGCCATCACGTCTTTTTGCTGACTCGGCAACGTCTAGCAGGACTGTACACCCTGATCATGGGGGTAATTTTAAGTCTCTGTGGTCTAGGATTCTATACCGTCCTGGCTCAAGACCATTGGCTCTCCCTCAATCGTAAGTTAGGGAGCGTGGCGGGAACGCTTCATGATGGTATCGAACCGGCGTTAGAAGAACCGGGACAGATTGAACCGATGATTCAGGATTTTCTGCCTGGATTAGTTTGTGTGCGTGAGCTGGATTGTTTCGAGTCCTCTTCCCTTGGGGAACGGCATCTGGCGGGTGTGGTACAACAGGACGACTACTATATCCGTTTGGTAGATCCCTCGGGTCAACTCATTGCCACGGTGGGGCAAGCGCCAGAACTATTGGCAGATGGTTTCGGGGTCGATCCCTGGATGACGATTGTCACCCCTGAGGGAACCTCCTATCGCCAAGTCTCCGTATTTTTGAAAACTCAGTCTCAAGATCCCTGGGGGTATATCCAAGTCGGACAATCTCTGAATGAGTATGAGGCTCGGTTGAGGCGCATGGGTTGGACATTGCTGATTGGTTTACCCCTAGGATTACTGGGGGTTGCAGCGGCCAGTTGGTGGCTGGCCGGGGTGGCCATGAAACCAGTTTATGACTCCTATCGTCAGGTGCAGCAGTTTACCGCTGATGCCGCTCATGAATTGCGCACCCCCTTAGCGGCGATCGCCTCCACGGTAGAGTTTAGCCTCGGGGAACCCCATCTATCCCAGCAGGAGATGGGTCATACCTTAGGAGTGATTGAGCGCCAAACCAGTCGTTTGGGGAATTTAGTTCGGGACTTGTTATTGTTGTCTCGCATTGACTTACAGATTGAGCGAGTTTCCCAGACCCGTTGTGACGTCAACCTACTGGTGGATGAAGTCTTGGAAGAGTTTGCCGCCTTGGCCATTGCCAGCCAGGTACAGTTAAAGCGTCAGGGACGCAGCGACCCTCTCTGGATTTGGGGCGACGAGGAACAGTTATATCGTCTGTTTGCCAATCTCGTTGCCAATGGCATTCAATACACCCAGGAGGGAGGAACAGTGACCACGAGCGTGCAACAGCATGACGGCCTAATCCAGATTAGAGTTGAAGATACAGGAATCGGGATTCCCCCAGACCAACAGCAACGCATTTTTGATCGCTTCTACCGAGTACAGGGCGATCGCTCTAGGCACAGCGGCGGTTCCGGCCTAGGATTAGCCATCGCCCAAGCCATCGCCTCAACCCACAAGGGAACCTTAACCGTCAAAACTCAAGTCGGCCAAGGCAGTTGCTTTACCGTCCACCTCCCAGAGCACCCCAAAACCTAAACCCCCCTCTTGGCTACTGCCTACTGCCTACTGCCCACTGCCTATTGCCTTCTTCCCATAACACCGAGGCGTATACACCCAGGGCAGCTTCTCCCCTCGTTGCACCTGGCGCGTCTGACTCGATCCGATTAAAATCACCGTCCGCATATCCGCATCAGCAGCCGTCAACTCCCCCAAAGGTTTGACCCTCACCTGTTGCCCCGATCGCCCCAAATTGCGAGCCAAAACCACCGGCGTTGAGGGCGATCGCCACTCCAGAAGCAGCTCCCGTGCCCGGTCCAACTGCCAAATGCGCTGCTTAGAAACGGGATTGTACAGGGCGATGGCAAAATCTCCCTGGGCCGCTGCTTGCAGCCGTGACTCAATCACCGACCAGGGTTTGAGAATATCCGACAGGGACATGACCACAAAATCATGACCCAGCGGCGCACCCACCTGAGCCGCCGCCGCCTGCATGGCAGAAATTCCCGGACAAACTTCAATCTCCACTTGTTGCCAATCCGGGTTCTTCCCCGTCTCCAACACCTCAAATACGGCCGCCGCCATGGCAAAAATCCCCGGATCTCCCGAGGAGACTAACACCACCCGTCGCCCAGTCGAGGCCAAATCCAAGGCCTGACGAGCGCGATCGCCCTCCACCCGATTCTCAGACTCATGACGCTTAATCGAGGGCAATCGCAGGGATTCCACGAGATTGAGATAGGTCCGATAGCCCACCCAGTCTGTCGCCTCTAGCAAGGTTCGTCGCACCTGGGGAGACATCCACTCAGCACAGCCAGGGCCCGTCCCCACAATCGCCAAACGCCCCTGTTCTGGCAGTTTCTCATAGACCAAACAGCGTTCCGTGGGGGTCACCGGACCCGTCTCATGGGGTCGCACCATGACGGTTAACTCTCCCGACTCTGACCACGGTAACTGACTCGACTCTAGCCAGGCCGCTTCTCCCACCTGGCGCACCGTCGCTCCCCCTAGGACTTCAGCAATAAACCCCTTAGCCTGGTCCGGGTCGTTGAGTAAGCGATAGCCCCGAGGTGGCGAGAGCAGAGTGGTCTGAAAGCGAATCTCACCACTGGCGGTAATGGCCGGGGACACCTGCAAAACTTGGGCAATTTGACGGGCCAGGTCATTCACCCCCTGTAGGCCCCCCAGCAGAGGAACCACCGCACTCCCATCTTCGGCGATCGCCAACACGGGGGGATCTTCGGCTTTATTCCCCAACACCGGGGCCAGGGTGCGAATGAGAATCCCCGCTGCACAAATGCCAATAATGGGGATTCTCTGTTCAAACAGCGATCGCAGCGTCGGCCCAAACTCCGAAAACGAGACATCCACCCCCGTTGTACGGCGGTCTAGACCATAAATGACCCCATCAGCACAACCCTGGGCCACCTGACGCGCCAGAGACACACTGGTCTGATTTAAAACAACAATGGCAACAGTCATGATGGTAACAGCAAGGCATTCAACAAATCACTCATTATCCAGGGGGTTGAGGGAGAACGCAAGCACCGTTTCATCAATCCCCTTGAGATGGAGGGGGCGAAACTTGGTAATCTCCGACTCTTGCAAATAGTCCGCCACCGCCGCCGAAACCAGAATGCGTCCCGGTTGGGCCACCTCCTGAAGCCGCGCCGCGATATTCACACTGGGGCCAATGGCCGTATAGTCCGATCGCTCCTCGCTGCCAAACATCCCCACCACCGCCGTTCCTTGGTGAATCCCACAACGGAATTGGACTGGGGTGAGTCCTTCGTTCATCCATTGAGCATTTAGGGCATCCAAGCGCTCATACATCTGGCGGGCCGCTAGAATCGCTTGCTGTACCTGAACCTCCGGTTTCATCTCCTCCGGAGCGCCAAAAATTGCCATCACCGCATCGCCAACAAACTTATCGACCGTTCCCCCCGCCTGAAAAATCACCTGACTCATCGAGGATAAATACTGATTTAAGATTTGGGCCACCCGGCGCGATCGCAACTGATTTGCCATCTGAGTAAAGCCAACAATGTCGGTAAACACAATCGTCACTAACCGAGGTTCTGGGGCCAGATTTAGTTGTAATTCCCCCAATCGCGCCTTCTCCACCAACGCCGGGGGCAAAAAGCGTGTCAACACCGACTGGGTTAAATAGCGATTGAGGTCCTTAATCTGTCGCTCCTGTGCCTTCAGCGCCAATAAATTCCGCACCTGAGCCAGTAACTCCCGGTCATTAAAGGGTTTAGATAAGTACGCATCTGCCCCTTGTTCGACACTTTCGAGACGGGTTTCTTCATTGGCTTTGGCAGTCAACAAAACAATTGGCGTTCCCTGTAACTCAGGGTCCTGGCGAATCGTCGCAATCAAATCCAACCCCGACACCTTCGGCATCATTAAATCGGTAACAATAGCATCTGGGTGATGCGATCGCGCCATGAGAATCCCCTCCTCCCCATTACTGGCCAAAAGCACCCCATAGCCAGCATCCTGTAACACCCCAGCCACATAAACCCGTAAATCCCCATTGTCCTCAACAAATAGCACCGTCACCTTATGTCCAAATGGGTCTACCTGCGTCATCTGGGGTGACGTTTCAGAGTCCATCTGGGAGTCCAGGGTTGTAGAGGTTCCGGTCAAATCTGCCGTTGGCGTTGAGGAGGCGGCCACCTCCGTTTCGAGATCCGCTAACTCCACACTGATGCGATGTCCTTCGAGAGTGGTGCCGCTCTCCAGCAGACAAGCCTCCGGCAAATGGGCCGTTCCTTGGCGCAGTTCCACCCGAAAACAACTGCCGACTCCTAACTCCGACTCAACCCAAACCCGGCCACCATGGAGTTCCACCAACTCCTTCACCAAGGCCAACCCCAGACCACTCCCTTCATAGGCGCGATCAACTGCACCCTCGGCCTGATAGAAGCGATCAAATAACTGGGGAATGCGATCGCCCCCAATACCAATCCCCGTATCTTGCACCGTCACCAAGACGCGATCGCCCTGAGTTTCTACAGCTCGGCTACGCTCGCTGCCCACCCGAACCTGAATCTCGCCCCCGGCTGGGGTAAACTTCATGGCATTGGACAAAAGGTTGTAGAGTACTTTTTCAAACAAGTCCAGATCCAGATAAACATGGACATTTGGCTCTAACTCCTGTTCCAAGCGAATTTGCTTGCGTTCACAATAGGGGCGAAAGGCTTGTAAAATTTGCCCCACCAAGCCACCCACATCACAGGGGGCAAACTTGGGTTGCATCCGTCGTTCATCCAATCGTTGTAAATCCAGCAGTTGATTGACCAGACGCAATAGACGACGACAATTGCGTAGGGCAATCTCGGCCCGCTCCAAGGGTAAATCCTGCCCTTGACTCACCGCAGCCTCTAGAGGGCCCATCATGAGAGTTAGGGGAGTGCGGAACTCATGGGAGACATTCTGAAAAAACTCCGTCTTTTGGCGATCGAGAATCAGCAGCCGTTCCGCCTGTTGGCGAGTTTTCTGATAGAGTCGCGCCTGTTGCACGGCGATCGCCGCCTGAGCCGCCACCGCCTGAGCCAAGGCAATATCCTGACCATGCCAGGCCCGAGGACGATCATTTTGTCGCAAGGAAATACTGCCGATAATTTGGCCATCGCAGAGCAAAGGCACCACCAGCAGGGCCCGAGCCGGATGGTGAAAGGGTTGATAATTCTGATTCCAGGTCGGCTGGGCCCTCATATCGGGAATCACCACCGGTTCCTGAGTCTCCAAGAGATGCTGAAGCACCAAATTTCCCTCAATGGGAACTAGGGATTGAGGCAAAAATCCTTCACGGCCTTCCTCTTGTTGCCGCTCATATAAGCCCACACATTCAACAAACTCATCCTCCTGAGTCCAGAGGGAGAGGGCGCAGCCGTCAACCTTTAGAGCATAGCCGAGTTGTTCCGTAATCGCCGCAAAAATATCCTGGGGATTGAGACTCGAACGGATGGCGGTGGTAATCGTATTGATGAGGGCCTCTCGTTGGGCCAGGGTTTGCATCATCTCCAAGGTTTTGGACTGAGCAAGGGTCAGGGCCGCCTGTTCGGCTACCATCACCACCAATTGCACCTCATCATCCTGCCAAACCCGCACCCGGCTGCATTGATGTAACGCCAGCACCGCCACCAAGGCAAATTCTCCCGGTCCCCCAGTCCCCGGCTCTATGACCCCATTGAGTTGGGCTGGTGGGCGGTATAGGGGGGCGCTCAGAGGCACAATGACACTGGAGCGAATGTCAGCATATTCATAGGCCTGATAGACTCGTTCTCGGCTGAGAAGGCGCTCATCCTGGGTGACATCGTTCATGACCACAATCTGGTCCGTTTCCCAGAGGGTTTGGGCCAAGCGGGGGTCTAAGTCAGTTTTTCGATCCCCGTCGCCGTTACGTTGCTTCAGATGAGCCGGTAACGTGGCGCCGGCATAGCCGAACCATTGCGATCGCGCAACGGGAGCAGCATCAAGACTCAATCCTGGATCATCACAGGTGCGCAGAATGCAACAACTGGCCTCGAACATCTGCCCCATGGTTTCGACAATGGTTTGCAGAATTTGTCGATAGTTGGTGCGCGAGCGAATCGTGTTGGTGACGGCATTCAATAACGACTCTTGCCGTAGAGTCCGACAGAGTTGTTCCGTGCGCGTTCGCAAAACATTATGAGTATCCACCGCCTGGCGCACCACCGTCCGCAACTCATCCACATGCCAAGGTTTGGTGACATACTTGAACACCTTGCCACTGTTGATGGCCTCGACTAAATCATCCACATCGGTATAGGCGGTGACCAAAATCCGGATCATATCGGGATATTGCATCGCCGTCAGACTCAGGAACTCCGTTCCCGTCATCTTGGGCATTCGCTGATCCGAAACAATCACCGCCACATCTTGGACTTGGGCAAGAATTTGCAGCGCTTCGCGCCCACTCGATGCTCTGAGGACTTCATACGTCGGGGACAGAACGCGATCGAGTAGGTCAAGGTTGTCGGGTTCATCATCCACGACCAGAATTTTAGCCGGGCAGCGGGGGCGATCTATCATTCAGGAGAGGCAGTAGGCAGTAGGCAGCAGGCAGTAGGGGGGGAAGGCAAGAGGCAAGGGGCAATAGGGGGGAGAAGGTAGTCAGCCGTCGGTCGGGAGAACCGTGGATCGTGAGCGGTTGGCGGAGTGTTAACCCTTGGCTCATTAGACCTTGCGAGTCCGGAGATCGGTCATCTCTTTTCTAACCTCTTTCCATCGTCAGTATAGCGAAAGTTGTCGAACCTCTTGCCCGTCGCATCTCAACCGATTCAGCTACAATGAAAGTTCATGTCAACTTTGGCAGCTGGTACGCTTGCTGAGATCCTGCCTGATGGATCCTAATCGCTGGTATCCTTCATCCTCCCGACTAGACCTGTGAACTTTTTTGGCACTGCACGCTCCCAACCCAACTCAGGTTTTCGAGGACGGTCAAATCCTCCCTCTCGGTCTCGTTGTCTTGCCTCTGATATTGCCGTGCGGCGGGCTGGTTCGGAGGACTTGCGGGTTTTAGCGGAGATTTTAGCGGCCAGTTTTCATGAAACTCAAGGCTGGCGCACCTGGTTCCTGCCCCTGATTCGCTTGGGGATTTATGAAGATTTACGTCATCGCCTGCGGGCAAGTCATCATCCTCACACCTGCTTTGTCGCCACTCTGGGCGATCGCCCGGGGCCGGATGGCTCCCGGATTGCTAGTGGGGATCACCTGTTGGGAACTGTTGAGCTAAGTTTGAAGTCTAGTCCTCCAACAGCATGGCGTATTAGTGGACTCAGTTATCCCTACATCTCAAATCTGGCGGTTCGTCCCCAGGCCCGGCGTTGCGGTGTTGCACGGCAGCTTTTAATGGCTTGTGAGCAAACAGCCCTAGAGTGGGGCTTCCGAGAAGTCTATCTCCATGTTCTAGACAACAATCTACCTGCCCGTGCTCTCTACACCCAGTTAGGCTACCGCTTACGACGGGTAGAGTTGACCTGGGGCACGACCTGGTTTGGTAAACCCCGCCAATTATTTCTGTACAAATCTCTCATTCGTCCCTGATATGAATGCCGTAAGGGGACGGAGCAGGGACAAGTCCGTTTGCTAAGTTGAAGACTGGTGATGGTTTCTGATAGAATTTGGGTAGGGGTGTGGCAGGTCACTTGATGAGGGCATGACCAAGTCTCTGGAAACATTGTCCTAGTGTTGTCCAATCTTAGATAGGTTCTATCGGTTCATCCAACAGTTCGTCCAAAGCAGTCCCACCGGCCAACCCAGCCGGCTCTGTATCAGTTTATTGAATCGCATCTCCCTCTAACGTCAGAACGAGTCTCGTGGTGTCTCTGGACAGATTAGGTTACCCTAAGAGCAGATGCCTCCCCCTTGACCGCCTGAACATGACCTACGGCATGATCCATTCCTGAAACGAGAGTTACTGATATGTCGCGAAGCCTCGTTAAGTCTTCACAACCTGCCGAGCTTATCTCCCAGCTTAATAGCGGTCAGCTATTGGCGGTCGATAGTCGTCGTCGCAATGGCTTGATCATCTACAAACGATACCACGCCGAGTTTGCAGGGCCTGGGGCTGCTGTAGGGGGCTTTTTCGATGTGGGAACACAACGCACGATCCCCGTTGGCGATTTGGCTCTGGTGGCACCGGAACAGTACGAAGAACGGCAAAAAGCCTACTCCATTCGACGGCATTGGATTCGCTTGACGGAGCAGTTGACGGAAAACCCTGTCCCCCTGCAACGGGCGAAGATGTTGTTGGCACAGTTTGAACATTACTTTGATGCAGAAACGGTAAACAGTTTGCCGGATGACGCGTTAGCGAGCTTGGTGGGTGTGTTGCCTAGCACCATCAAGATGGTGCGCCACCCTAAGCGATTTCAACCTCGGGAGTTGAAAGCAATGGCTAGGGTTTAGACACTCCTTATAAGGAGACGCTGGCGATCGCCCCAAATAACAGGGTTTAGGGCGTTGTTTCGTCGTGGCAAGGTTTACATCTGCAAGGGACGCTGGCGCAGTCGGGCCTCCTAGGAGGCGCTGGCGGCTAAGTTGTCGGTCTCTTGAGTCTCCTCTAGGGCGGGACGTAAGCATTCCAACCATTGAATCAGACTGTCGAGTTGTTTTTCAGCCGGCAATACACCGAGGCCACGCACTGTGACCCGTCCAGTACCATAGACGAAACGAGACTGTAAATGTTTCGGTAAATGTGATTTTAATCGTCCCCAGGCCGGTTCCTCCATGGGTGTCTCTAAGACGACATGCTGTTTCCCCTCGGGTTTAATGCGCGAGAAGCCTAGGGTTTTGGCGAGTTGCTTGAGTTCCATCACCCGCAAAAGTTGACTGGCGGCTTTGGGCAGGGGACCATAACAATCTTGCCAATCGAGGGCGATCGCCTGCAACGCCTCCCCAGAGTCAGCAGTGGCCACCTGACGGTAGGCCGTCATTTTATGGTCGAGATCCGGGATATAGTTGCTGGGGATAAAGGCCGTCAGGTTGAGATCAACTTGGGTATCGTTGACTTTGGGAATGGCCTGACCCTGAATCTCGCGAATTTCTTCCTCTAACATGGTGCGGTAGAGGTCAAAGCCAATGGCATTCATCTGGCCCGACTGTTCTGCCCCCAACAAGTTACCCACGCCACGAATTTCCATGTCTCGCATGGCCAACTGATAGCCAGATCCCAGTTGACTAAACTCTTGCAGGGCCCGTAACCGCTTCTGGGCCGCTTCCGAGAGTTGCTGCCGTTGGCTGTAAAATAACCAGGCATGGGCTTGAATCCCCGATCGCCCCACCCGCCCTCGTAATTGATAGAGTTGGGATAAGCCGAAGCGATGGGCATCTTCAATCAAAATGGTATTGACCCGAGGAATATCTAACCCCGACTCGACAATCGTGGTACAAACCAACACATCGGCTTCACCACTGCTAAAGGCCAACATGACTGATTCGAGTTCCGATACATCCATTTGACCATGGGCGATGGCAATGCGGGCGCTGGGAACCACTTCGCGAATTTTTGTCGATCGCTCCTCAATCCCCTCGACACGGGGTACCACATAAAACACCTGGCCGCCGCGATCGAGTTCCTGGGCGATCGCCCCGCGAATCGTCTCCCAGTCATAGCGAGCTAAATGGGTTTTAATGGGACGACGGGAGGGGGGTGGAGTAGTAATCAGACTAATTTCGCGAATCCCGGACAGAGACATATAGAGCGTCCGAGGAATGGGAGTAGCGGTTAGGGTTAACACATCCACCTGGGTTTTGAGGGCCTTAATCTTCTCCTTCTGATTCACCCCAAATCGCTGTTCTTCATCCACCACCAACAGCCCTAAGTCTTTGAACTTAACGCTTTTTCCCAGCAGTTGATGGGTTCCCACCACCACGTCTAGTTCCCCCGTCATCAACCGTTGTTGAATCTCCTTGCGTTCTTCGGGGCTGCGGAAGCGGTTGAGGAGGCCCACTTGAATGGGATAGGGGGCAAAGCGTTCTTTGAGGGTGTGATAATGCTGTTGGGTGAGGATGGTGGTGGGGGCGAGGAAGGCCACCTGTTTGCCGGCGGTGATGGCCTTAAAGACGGCCCGGATGGCCACTTCCGTTTTGCCGAATCCCACATCGCCACAGACGAGACGATCCATGGGGCGATCGCTCTCCATGTCATGTTTAATATCCTGGGTGGCTTTGAGTTGATCCGGGGTGGGTTGATAGGGGAAGGAGTCTTCGAGTTCTTGTTGCCAGGGGATATCGGCAGGATAGGCAAATCCTTGTTGTTTGGCCCGCTCAGCGTAGAGTTTCAACAGGTCGATGGCAATCTTTTTGATGGCTTTGCGGACTTTGTTTTTAGTCCGTTCCCAAGCCTTGCCCGACATCTTATTGAGTTGGGGGTGGCCGCTACCGGTATGGCGATAGCGAGAGAGGGCGTTGAGTTGATCGGCGGCCACCCGTAAGGTTCCGTCGGCGTAGCGCAGGACGAGATATTCTCGGGTTTCCCCATTCAGGGTGAGACTTTCGAGTTGGAGGAATTGCCCAATGCCGTGGTTATGGTGTACCACATAGTCCCCCGGTTGCAGTTGGTTGGGATCAACCTGTTTGGAGGCGGCCCGGCGGCGTTTACGGACGTAACTGGGGCTGGCGAGGCTATGTTGCCCAAAGAACTCGCGATCGCTGACGACGACGAGGCGCAGGGTGGGCAGGACAAAGCCTTCGAGTTCCGCCTGGCCGGCATATTTGAGGGCAATGGGGACATGATGGGTTTGCAGCCGGTCGACAGCGGGATAGTCGCGGGGATTGGGCAGGAATTGGGCGTTACAGTCATGTTCTTGCAGCAGGGAGACGGTGCGACTGGGCTGGGCGGAGATGAGAAAGATGTTAAAGCCGCGATCGCGTTCTTGCCGCAGAATTTGCGCGATTTTAGCGAATTGGTGGGGGGTGCTGGCGAGACGGCGGCTGGCCAGGTTGAGGCGTTTTCCCGGTTGGTTGTCGGCGTCACGATCGCTCAGTACCAATTCCCGTAACTCCACGCGATCGAGAGTGCAGGCTCCCAAACTCTCCTGGATGGGGCGATGGAGGGGGCTTAGGTGAGGATGGCGATCGCGATGGCTTTGGAAGTCCTGTTCCACATGCTCCACCCAGCGATCGCTATGGCCCTGACAGGCTTCCGGCTCGTCGAGAACGAAGAGAGTCTCGGGGGGCAGATAGTCTAAGAGGGAGGAGGGGGCATCAAAGGCTAACCCCACTTGGGCGCTCGGGGAGAGGTCCGATTCCTCCTCCCCCAGGGAGTCCCCTAAGCCCTGATTGAGTTGGCAAGGTGTTAGCACAACTTGCTGTACTTTGTCAAGAGAGCGTTGGCTGATCGGGTCAAATTCCCGCATTTTCTCCAACTCATCGCCAAAGAACTCCAGACGCAGGGGTAGTTCAGCGGCAACAGGAAAAATGTCGATAATATCCCCTCGTCGGCTCCATTGGCCCTCCGCTTCCACCAGAGACACCGACTCATAGCCTAACTCAGTCAACTGGTGTTTAAGCTGCCCCAGAGAGAGTTCTAGCCCTAATTTGAGGCAGAGACAGGATTGAGCAAACTGCTCTCGGGGGGGTAGATGCGGATGTAGGGCCCGTTGGGTGGCGACAATGGCGAAACGAGAGGATGTTCTTGCCGTTGGGTGAACCAGATCCGCTAAAACTTGTAGTTGTCCCCAGGTGATTTCGTCCGAGTCACTAGCTTCGTAGGGAGAGGCTTCACTGGTGGGGTAGAAGTGAACCAGGGGCCAATCCATTTCTTGCAGTTGAGCGGCCCAACGTCCGGCTTCTTCGAGGGTGGCCGCGATCAGACAGAGATGCTGTTGACGTTGATGGGCTAAAGCCGATACCATCAGTCCCTTGGGGAAGCGAGGAACGCCATCGAGTTGTAAGCGTCCATCGCGCTCCAAAGAACTGGTTAGCTCTTGCGTGAGGGCTGTGCGACTCAGGGTACGAACAACGGAAGAAAAAGCCATAACAGAGCAACAGGAGCGATCGCAAAGGAAAATAAACCTCATCCATTCTAACCAGCCGCGGCCATTTCCAGGAGCGTTCCTCCCATCCTGAAGTAAGGAAAATAAACCTCATCCATTCTAACCAGCCGCGGCCATTTCCAGGAGCGTTCCTCCCATCCTGAAGCCGTTTGAGTGTTCAAGACTACAAAACCTCCTGCACTCCTACGAGAGAATGGGGAATAGGGGTTAACGTCTCGTTTGAGTGTTCAAGACTACAAAACCTCCTGCACTCCTACGAGAGAATGGGGAATAGGGGTTAACGTCCCAATTGCTACCCGTTACCCCTTCCACCTGGACAGATCGCCGCTGGCTTTCCCGAGTCACCTGGTAGATAGGCTTTGAAGCACTCTTTAATGATGAGAAAACCCCAGATTATTGTCTGTGGATTGGGCCCAACGGGCTACGAAATTTTCCGACTGCTACGACAGCAAGGCATCGAGGCGATCGGCATCCATGATCATCCCCTCCCGCAAGAGACGGATCACGTGATTGTGGGGAATCTGCGATCGTCCTCCACCCTCTTAGCGGCGGGGATTCAAGAGGCTCAAACCTTAGTCCTGGCCATGGTTGATGATGCGGTTAACTTGGCAGTTTTGGTGCAGGCCCGTTTGCTGAATCCCCATATTCGCATTGTCAATCGCCTTTTCAATCAACGACTCGGCGAACGACTCAATAATACGCTGACTGACCACACCGCCATGAGTGTGTCGGCCCTGGCGGCCCCGGTGTTTGCCTTTGCCGCCTTTGGCAATCGCGCCATTGGGCAACTTCAGTTATTTGAGCAAATTTGGCCCATTCATGAAGAGTATATTTATGAGGGCCATGCTTGGGCGGGACGGACTCTCGATGAACTCTGGGAAGACCGCTCCCGGATGTTAATTTATTATTTGCCCATGCAGACCCATTTAGACCTCGTCTCTGGGGTCTTGCGTCAACAACCGCTCCAGGTGGGCGATCGCCTCATTGTTGCCACCAAGCCGACGGTTGGCGCTCGTCGTAAATCGGTGGTTGAACGGGGTCGGCAATTTTTCCGCTGGCTGAAAACCCTCCGTCAACAAATTCAGTCGAGCGTGGCCGTGACCCTGGTGCTGTTTACCACAATTTTTGTGGCGACTCTCACCTACACGGCGATTAATGCTGAGATTACTATGGTGGATGCCCTATATTTCTCGGTGGGTATGATTACCGGGGCTGGGGGAAATGAAAAAGTGGCCGAAACTGCCCCAGCGGTGATTAAAGTCTTTACGGTGATTATGATGTTGGCGGGGGCCGGGGTGATTGGGATTGCTTATGCCCTTCTCAATGATTGGGTATTGGGAACGAGTTTTCGTAAACTCTGGCAAGCGGCCCCAATCCCCAGTCACAATCACTACATTATCTGCGGCTTAGGGGGCATTGGCATCCAAATCGCCACCAGCTTACAAGAGAATGGCTACGACGTAGTGGTGATTGAACAGGACCCAAATGGCCGCTTTTTACATACCGCTCAATCGCTGAAAATTCCGGTTGTTCAAGGGGATGCGACGCTACCGAATACCCTAGAAAGTGCCAACATTCAGCGAGCGACGGCCCTATTTGCCGTGAGTAGTGATGACACCACCAACCTCGAAATTGCCTTGACGGCCAAGGGTCTAAAGAATGATTTACGGGTAGTGGTGCGATCCCGGGATGCGCATTTCGGCATGATGGTTCAGGAGGTGTTTGAGTTTAACTCAGTCCTCAGTCCCACGGAAATCGCCGCCCCCTCCTTTGCGGCCGCTGCTCTCGGCGGTGAGATTTTTGGCAGTGGGATGACGGCGGGGAATCTCTGGATTGCCATGGCCACGACGATTACAGCGGAACATCCCTTTCTGGGACAGGATGTGAAGTCGGCGGCAGCAAATGGGGATTTTGTGCCTCTATATCTGGAAACTCCGGGGGATACCCTCCATGGTTGGGAGTTACTGGGGGCAGAGTTGGAGGTGGGCGATCGCCTCTATTTAACGATTCCAGCAAATCGCCTGGCTCAACTTTGGCGCGTGGTGGAACCGGAGTTAGAACTCTCTCCCCCCTCTACTCAGCCCAGCCCTCAGCCCAAGGGTCGCATCTCCTCGGCAAGTCCTCGCTAGGAGAGACCATTGAGCCAGTTACGAATCTGATTGATGTCAATCGGGCCCGCATCTCGGACTTGTTCGCGGGAGTTCCCCGGTAAGGTCCAAGTCTCAGGACAGCCGGGGCCGGGCCGTTGCAGTTGGGTATGGGCGATTAAGTCTAAGGTTCGGGCTTCCATGAGGTAGAAGTTCCCCTGGGTTCCATAGCTACTGAGGGACCCATACCAGCCTTCTTCGTTGAGATACCAGCAGGTCTCACTGTCACTGGGGTTAATGGTCTCATGGGAACAGAGGATTAGGGGGCTGTTGTTGAGATCGGAGGGGGTTACGTCAACGATCTCTCCCTCTCGGTTCGGGAGTTTGCCAATAATCTCATAGTTGGTGTCGGGGGTATCCCGAACCAGGATCATCCCATCATCGCTTAGGTCATTGTTATGGGGTGGGGCTTCGCTGATGGCAAAGACTGGCTTTTCGGACATGGGAATCTCTCCCTCCGAGATTTTGGTGACTCGGCAGACTCCGGCTAAGCGTTTTTCAAAATCTTCTTGGGCTAAGCCGGGTGGGATTCGGTTTTCCTCGGTTTGATTCGGTGCGTCTCCCACTTGGGCCGGGGTGGGAGTTGAGGTTTGCTCGCGACAGGCGAGGAGGGTGAGAGCGAGGGAACAGGTGAGTAGGGTTTTAAGTGGGGGTTTCATGGGGGGAAGGGAACAGGGAACAGGGAAAAGAAGGCAATAGGCAAGAGGCAGTAGGCAGTAGGGAAAGGGGTGACCGTTAACTGTTATAGCAGTCTGTGGGGAAATTGGGATGTTAGAATCTGGCGAAGTTGGTTTGTTGTTTGGGGTGAGGGTATGGGTGAGGTGTCCTGGTTGTTGGTGGGATATGGGAGTTTGTTGCGATCGGATGATGGGGTGGGACAACGGATTGCGGCGGCGGTGGCGGAGTGGGATCTGCCGGGGGTGCGATCGCTGCCTCAGCATCAGTTAACTCCAGAATTGGCGCAAGCGTTGTCTGAGGTCGATCGCGTGCTGTTTGTGGATGCGGCGATCGCCGGAACGACGATTGAGATTCATCCACTCATGCCCGATCGCCAAGGGCCTGTGATGGGACATTCTCTCACGCCATCCTCGTTATTGGGGATGAGTCAATGGCTTTATGACCATTGTCCTCAGGCTTGGTTGATGTCGATCCCTGGGGAGGATTTTGACCTGGGGGAAGCGTTATCGGAGTTGGTTGAGGAGAGAATGGGGCAGGTGTTGGATCTATTGCCCGGTTGGTTTAATAATCCCACTCCACTTGGCCCTGATGTTCACAATGTAAGTTCTCGAGGTCCCAATCGTCTAAGTTGATCTGGCTGAGATGGGTGACGGCATCACAAGAGGGGCGATAGAGGTGACTGATGACGCTCCAAAGTCCGGCCCGAGTGACGTCTAAAATGGTTTTCAGCCGAGTTTCTTGGTTTCCGGGAATGCCAATCTCTGGGACGATGTTGGGTTCGACCCAGATCCCTTGTGCGCCGAAGATGATTCTGGCCATCCAGATGGCTCGGGGGAGGTGACTGGCGGAGGTGATGAGTTCAACATGGCGCACTTGCCAGCGTTTGAGGATGGGCAGACTGTAGAAGAAGTTATAAAAGGTGGAATGGGCGCAGTCTTCTAGCCAGACTTGTTCCATGGGGGCGTTGCTGCGATCGAAGATTGCATAGATACAGGGAGGGTCAGATCCGGCTGAGATGAGGATCGGGATTTCGGGATGCCATCGCGCATAGTCGGCACTATACATTTCTCGGCGAATACTTCCCCCTAGAACGAATACCCCATCGGTGGGTAGGTTGCGATGACTCAAGGCCCGCAGGCTTTGAACACCCGTCAGAAGGAGCAACGCCAAAATTAGCCCCAGCAGGATGCGGCTCACTTGTCGCCATCGGGCCCGTTGGCTTAACCGTCTCATCACCCGCTTAAGTTTGGGCCGCAGTTTAGACATTTCAGGATCTTAATCTCATGATTGATTGTTGCCAGGGGGACGAAATTCGATAGAGCCATCTTCTTGCCGAATGACCTCCGCTCCTAATGCTTCTAATTCGGCGATCGCCCGCTCTCGGACGGTCTCATCGGTGGCATTAAAATAGACATCTTGCCAGCCAATGAAACGGGCCTGGAGACTGTCGGGATTGTCCCGCAACCACTGGGCAGTTTGGCGGTAGTAGGGGGCAAAGTCGGCGTAGGTTTCCGTGGCGGCGGCTAAATCGGCGGCCCGTTCGTAGGCGTTGATGGCACCGGGGACATCCCCGAGAAGCAAGAAGCGATCTAAGGCCTTCAGTAAGGCTAAGACAAAAACATTGTCATGAACCTCTGGAGTGATGGCGTCTAACCCCCGCTCCAGTAGTTCCAAGCTTTTGAGGGGTTCCCCTTGGCAATAGGAGACTCCTCCCGGAATGAACATGTAGGGGGTGAAAAAGCGGGGATCTCGTTGGGTGACTTGGTCAAGATAGGTGGCGTTGAGACGACAGCCGGTGATGTCTCGGGCCGCTTCATCGCCAAAGTATTGTAGATATTGTAGGAACGTCCAACTGGCGATGGCATTGTCGAAGCCAAAACTGGGTAACTGCTCTAGAACCGCGAGTTGCAGTTCCAAGCGTTGTTCTTCCTGAACCGGCTCCGGCTGATCCCCCATCACTTGTTCAAAGCGACCCCATTGTAGACCCACGGCGACCATGGCCCCCAGGGTGGCAGTGATTAAACTCAATCGGGTGGCGTTCCCAGCAGACAGCGTTTGAACCGTCATAGCCGTTGTTTTACTCGCAAACTCTCTTTCTTAGGATAGATCAAGGCGAGATTGTGATCGCAAACACCGTTAAAAGCTCTCTAAAATGGCTACAGTAGTGTGTAGGTCAACATTTGGAGAGGTCTTAGCCCCCCTGAGAGCCACCTGCAATCCATCGGGCGACTCTGCTCGAATTCCCGTTAAGGCCGAAACCGCATCGTCGAGATCCTATCTGTCAGGAATTGTGAGTTCTTCGCCTGTAGGTAAGTTCTAGGTCATATCGGATCGGTCGCTGCGAGATCTACCGATATCCGGCTGTGTTATCACCTCTGAATGGTTCAGATCCTCCTTTAATTCTCCTTTATCGTCCTTCTCCATCCCCGAAGCGCATGAATCGTCCTCAGCCTCCCATCTTTCACTCTCTGACCCTGGTCAGTACGGTGGTCTTAACGACTGCTGTGTCGTTTTTAAATCCCCTCTCTAGTCGCAGCAGTCAGGCGGCGAGCTTTGACAATAGTCCTAAGGCGGTTCTGGATGAAGCCTGGCAAATTGTCAATCGTGACTATGTCGATGACACCTTCCGGGAAAACGATTGGCAACAGGTGCGCGAGGAGCTTCTTGGACAAGACTATAGTTCCCGAGAACAGGCCTATGCGGCGCTGCGTCGTGCCTTGGCCCGCTTAGATGACCCCTACACTCGTTTTTTAGACCCCGAAGCCTTTGAGGCGCTGAATGAGCAGACTTCAGGGGAGCTGTCGGGGGTTGGCTTACGCCTCGAACGGGACAACCAACGAGAAACCCTCTCGATTGTGGAACCGATTCCCAATTCTCCGGCTAGCCGTGAGGGGATTCGCGAGGGCGATCGCATTTTGGCCATTGATGGCGATTCTACTCGCAGTATGGATGTGGATGATGCCTCGCAACGGATTCGTGGCACGGTGGGAACTCCGGTGACGCTGACGATTCAACGGGGGGAACGGGAGTTTGATGTGACGTTAGTTCGCAGTCGCATTGAATTACCGGCGGTTCATCATAGTCTCAGTTTGGAGGGGGAAACTCGGGTGGGGTATATTCACCTGAGTGAGTTCAGTTCCCATGCTCATGAGCAGATGTATCGCGCCATTGAGGACTTGAAAGAGCAGGGGGTGGATGCCTTTGTGCTGGATTTACGAGGCAATCCGGGGGGATTGTTGAGTGTGAGTATTCAGATTGCCCGTATGTGGTTGAATGAAGGGGCGATCGTCAGTACGGTGGATCGTCATGGCAATGTGGATGCCGTCGAAGCCACGCGCACGGCGCTGACGGATTTACCCCTGGCAGTTCTGGTCGATCGCAATTCTGCCAGTGCCAGTGAGATTGTGGCGGGGGCCCTACAAGATAATGGACGGGCCACGATTATTGGCACTCAAACGTTTGGCAAGGCGTTGGTGCAATCGGTAAATTCTCTCTCCGATGGTTCCGGCTTGGCGGTGACGGTCGCCCATTACTATACCCCCAATGGTACGGATATTAGCCAAAATGGGATTCTGCCGGATACCCGCGTTGAGATGACGGGAGATCAGCAATTGTTGTTGAGTCGCGAGAGTCATCGTCGGGGAACTTCGTCTGATCCCGTGTATTCTCGCGCGGTGGATCTGTTCCAACGTCAAGCCCCCGTTGCAACCACGAATGGTGCTGATACGAAGGTTCTGCAATTGAAGCGGCGCTAAGTTGATGTCTGGCGATGGCTACTTGGGCGATCGCCAGACTTTATCAAACATCCAGATATCTATGAAGATACCCAGACGCGGCGAAAATCGAACGATGAGAGGAGTTTCTCACAGTTCGATTTTCGTGATTGATGTCAACACGCTAATTTTAAGCGTTGAACAGTATTTTTTTAAAGGTTTTTGATATCTAGTCGCGGCTAATTAACGTTGAGTTAAGTTGGCACTAGATGACCGGATTAGGCTTTAGAAAAACCGAGTCCGTTTTCTTCAGCATACCGTTCCATGAAGCGCATAAAGCGATCCCATTCTTTTTCAGATTTAATGGGGTAGATGGCTTCAACGGCTTCAGCTTGGCCGTTGACAAACTTCCCTTTAACTTCCCGAGTAACCATTTCGCCTTCTTCGTCAATCAGGTACATTCCGGTGATTTCTTCACCAAATTCGGGGGCGAGGGCTTGGGGGTTTTGGAAGTAAAAAATAGCCCGTCCGTTGCTTCCATCTTTGGAGCGAGTCAGACGAACATCGGGGACAACGTCTTCTTTGACACCTTTGGCAAATTCGATACGAGCCATAAACTTCACCATATACGAAACATCGGCTTCAACTTAACACAGGTCGCGACGTGAGGGGAAGAAGGGGGAATAGGCAAGGGGCAAGAGGCAAGAGGGGGGAGAACCACAGAGTCACAGAGGACACGGAGGAAGAGGAGGAGGACTTCCCTACGGCCTATTGCTTACTGCTAGGGCAACCACAGCTCGGCTATCGCTCGCTGACCACAAGGGATTGCCTTTTGCCTTTTGCCTTTTGCCTTTTGCCTCTTGCCTCTTGCCTCTTGCCTTCTCCCCCTATAACCGCCCCATAATTTCAGGTAACAAGGTCGCCGGAACTCGTTTGAAGGCCTTTGATTGAGCGGTCATGCCGCCGAGGTCGTAACAGGCTCGTAAGGTGCGTACGATCGCATCTTGGGCGGCTTTTTGGCGCTGGGGCTGCGATCGCCAGCCGTTGAAGGCCACAAGATGCTGTTCTAGGGCAGTTTCAATTTCTGTGAGTCGTTGTTGAGCCTCACAGTGGGGGTGCATCCCTAAATAGTAATGGGTTAGACCCAAATTGTTATGGGTGGCATAGAGGTCGAAACTGAGGCTGGTTTGAGATTGGGCGACTTCGATGGCGGTGCGGTAGGAGGTGATGGCCTGCTGCAATATGTCTAGGGCCTGTTCCGGTGGTGCTTGTTGGGCGAGATGCCAATAGGCGGTTCCGAGGTTGTTTTGGGTGGCGGCACAACCGGCGGGGAAACGCTCGGGAGTCCGATATAACAGGGCTTCTTGATAGGCGGCAATGGCTCGTTGCAGCATCTCCGAGGATTGGCCGGAGTCGGAGAGAGTCCAATAGGCGGTTCCTAGATTGCTCTGCAACATGGCATAGGTCATTTCGTCGCGATCGCAGGTGTAATAGGTTAGGGCGACTTCATAGGCGCGAATGGCTCGCTGTAGACAGGCTTTGGGGTCTCTAAATTGCGCCAGACTCCAATAGGCGGTGCCGAGGTTATTCTGGATTGAGGCCGCTTGGGCCTGACGAGAGGGACGATCCGGTTGCGTCTGGGAATGGGTTAGGGCCGCTTCAAAGGCGGCGATGGCCTGTTGCCAATCGTCGGCTTGTTGTCGGGTGCGCCCAATGTCGGCCCAGACGGAGCCGAGGTTATGATGGAGGGTGGCTTCGACGTCGGGTTTGGGAACTCGTTTGAGGCTGGCGATCGCCTGTTGGTAGGCTTGGACGCTGGCTTGTAAGGCCGGGAGACGGCGATCGGGGTGATCGTGACGGGCCAGAAGCCAATGGAGAGTTCCTAAATCGTTAAAGGTGGCTAGGAGTCGTCCTGGCTCGTTGGGGGGGTCTGTTTGCCAAATTTGCAGGGCTTGTTGATAGGCGGCAATGCCGGTACGAGCGCATTTGACGAGATCACAGTCTTTGCCAAATTTGCAGGGCTTGTTGATAGGCGGCAATGCCGGTACGAGCGCATTTGACGAGATCACAGTCTTGTTGCAGGCGATCGCGGTAGAGGTTGCCTAACTCCTGATACTGAACTCCAAGGCGATCGCGGTTACCCCCTTTGCAGGCGATCGCGGTAGAGGTTGCCTAACTCCTGATACTGAACTCCAAGGCGATCGCGGTTACCCCCGAGACGATGTAACTGCTCAACCTGCTGGAGCCGTTCTAGGGGATGATGTCCTGCTACTTCGTCTTGGGTGATGGTCACCAGTTGCAGCAGGGACTTGGGCACAAACTGCCAGTTGGGGGTGCTAGAGGGGGAGATGGTGACGGTTTCTTGGGGGGGGAGGCGATCGCCGTTTGGGTTGCCTTCGGAGGGGAAGGGTACGGCTGGAGGCTTGGCTGAGGCGGGTTGGGTGCGGCGGCGAGGTTGGGCTGAGGTTGAATGAGGACTGGAGAGAGAACTGGGGAAGGGTTCACTGCAAAATTCAAATACCCCGGTGCAGGCGCGCCAAAATTCTGGGGCGGATTGCTGAATTTGGTGGAGCCAGGGACGGGAAATCCAAAAGACTAAACTACCGAGACATTCCGAAGCACTTTCGGACTCGATGCGTAAGAATTGCTGGGGAATCTCTCGCAATTGACGTAGAAATGACCATTGCAAATTGGCCGATTGACGGGTGAGTTCGGCAATGCCCAACAGTTGTAAACAGACGGCGCCTGTTCCTGATCGGTGCTGGGGTAATCCTTGGCGGATTTGCTCTAAGACCGACCGTTGTGCGGGTAAGAGTTGGATACTCGCGAGGCAGGTAGACTGGTCTAAATCTGCGTCCGTTTGCAGGGCGATCGCCAACTCACTGCCTTGGGTTTTATCATCGCAGACGGCCAGGAAAATTTGTCGACGTAATCCGAGGGCGATCGCCATTTTAAGGCGTTGGTACACCTGTTGATTCCAACTCGATGGCTCTGATGAGGTGACTCCCAAAGCCATCGGCGAACTCGGTGAGAGAGCAAGAGGCACAGACATAAACAGGTTTCAGGGAAAAAAGTGATTGCCAAGACGATTGCACCGGCTAATCCTTATTTCACAGGCCCACCGCTTAACTCAGGATAGTCTTGAGGGGAGTGGACTCCTCTTACACTTCCTGGGTACTGAGGGGGCGATCGTCTGGCAATCGCACCTCTTGGGAGAGGGGGAGGTTGGCGAGAAATTCTCGGTCTTCTGTGAGATGGGGGAATTTTAACTGGGAGTCGGGAATGCCTCGCTCAACTTGTTGTTGTCGTAATAGGTCATAACTCCCCGGTTCTAAGAGCCGTAACCGGGGTGGGGGAATGTCACTGCCCCGTGAGATTTGATAATGAGTATTTTCGGCGGCTAACTGTTCGTCAAACCGGTGCAAGAAGGCGATGGGATCGCTTAAGTTTTCTCCAGGGGCGAGTTCGACGTTGACGAGATAGCGGGCGGGAAATTCATCTCCCGAGAGGGTGAGGCAGAAATCCTCGAAACGTACGCCAAACTCGGCTTGGAGGCTATCCATAACGCGGGTGGCATGGTCTTCGGTGGTTTTTTCAGTGGTGGAGGAAATCATGCCCCCACTTCGATGTTTGAAGACAATGAGAGGGGCTTGGTTATAGAAGCCAACCACTTCGACGACATCACCGATGTCATAGCGAAAAAAGCCGCCATAGCTACTAAGGAGAATGCGATAGCGATCGCCCACTTTGACCTCGCGGGGGAGGAGGGTTTGTGGTTGCTCGACGTGCCATTGGTCTTCGGGAATAAACTCGAAAAATCCGGTTTCTAGGGAGAGAATACTGCCGTCTGTATCTACGTCGGGGTAGATACTAAAGGTGCCTTCGGCGGAGGAAAAGACAGCGCCAAAGATGGGGCGATCGCCGAAGTATTCGGGAAAGCGACGGAAGTAAAAGTCGGAGGTTCCACCACGGGCGGCGGTGACGAAAAAGGACTCGGGCCAGACGCTTTTGGGGGTGAGTCGCCCTTCGGTTTGCAGGACCTGACGCAGCTCAGTAGCCCGTTTAGGGTTAGGAACGAGGAGGGACTCCAGGGTGGGGCGTAACTCCGGTTCTAGGGGCAGCCAGGCGGCGAGGGTTCCCTGTTCGATGTCCTGGATCATCTCTTCGCCGTAGCGTTCGAGATAGTTGCACATCCGCAGAATCAACATGGGGAAGTTGGCAATCATGCCTCGGGTGCTGCGATCGCTCAGGGCGAAGAGAATGGCGATGTAATGGCGAGCGACACTGTCGGCGGGGAGTAGGCTTTCAAAGGGATTGGCGAAGAGGACTTTATAGAGTCGTTCGTCCATGCGCATCACGCCAACGCTGGCAGGGCCGTAGTTGATGCCCCCTTCGGTGGTTCCCCACATGAGGGCGGAGTTGGTGAGGAGGAGTTTGCCGAATTTGAGGCCGCGACGTTGCAGGGCCTGTTGCACAAAGCCCATGCTGGTGAGGTTAGCCCGACGTAAGACGGTTTGGGATTTGCGACTGGTGGGGATGAGTTTTTTCTTACCGGTGGAACCGCTGGTTAAGGTGATGTAGACCACGGGATCGGGCAGGAGAACGTTGCTTTCTCCTTGGGCAACTCGCTCAATGTAGGGTTCATAGCTGGCATAGGGAAGAATGGGCATTTTTTCCCGAAATTCTGCTACGGAGTTGATGTTAGAAAATCCGTAGTCTTTACCAAATTCCGTGTTTTCATAATCTCGTAATAATTTTAGTAAAAACTGGTCTTGGACGGCTTCTAGGTTGCGGGTTTTCTGAATGAATCGTTCTCGAAAAAAGCTGGTAATGAGGCTAATAAGAAGTAGGGTCGGATTGGCCATGTTTTAGCAGAGGCTCAAAAAACTCGATTATTATATCGCAGGGACCGGGACAGACAAGGGGTTATTGGCTCAGGCGCTGGTGAAGCTGAACGAGGGCGGATTTGACCCGGGCCGTGAGGGATTTGGCGGCTTGTTTGGAACTCCCTTCGTCGAGGTAGGGGGCGACGGCGATCGCCTCCCCGATGAGGATTGAGACCTCACAGCGGAATTTGGGTGTTCCGCTACTGTAGCGCAGGCTGATGGGGACAATATGCAGTCCAGACTCCTCAGAGTCTAGGTCCGAGGGGCGATCGCTGCGGGCGGCTTGAACGGCTAAGCGCCCTAAGCCAGGTTTGATGGGGTACACCTGTTCGGGATCGGGTTGGTTTTTTTCTCGGTTGCGCTGGATGAAAAAGACGTTCCCTTCGGGAAAAATCACGAGCATCTGTTGATTGAGCAGTAATTCTAAGCCATGACGCAAACTGCCAATGCCAGCGCGACCTAAGTCGACGGGAAAGGCCCCGACCCGACGGACAATTAACCCTTGCAAACCCTCGGTTTCATTAGCGGAGGTCATGAAATGAGGATGTTTACCGGTGACGGGGTATCCGGCGGAGTGGGCGACGAGGATGGGGTCCCAGCGAGAGCGGTGAGTTGGGGCGAGGATGATGGCCCCGGACTGGGGTAGGTTCTCTTGGCCTTGGATTTGGACGCGACGGAAGTAGAGGGGAAGAACGAGATAGCGAGCGAGGGGATAGAGAATGGCTGTTAGCCAGGGGGAGACTTGGGAGGAGACGGAGGTGGAGCGAACCGGAGAAGACATGGAGTTTGGGGGGGCGGCGTTGGCGGAGGAGCTGTTGACGGGCGCCTGCGTATCCGGGTTGGGGGAGGGGTGTAGCTGAGTCATGGGTTGGGGGAGAGGTGACGACAGGGAAGAGCCGGAATGAGCCAGGTTCTGAGAACCACTCGGGTTGGAAACGTCGAAAACTGAGTTATTTTCAGGCTATGGGGATTTCATGAGGGGGTGGGTTAAGTCTCAGCCAGTTTGTTGGGCTGTCTGAGCAGTGGGGGTCAGTTGACGGCGTTGTGCGAACCAGCGTTGTAATTGCTGACGGCAGGCCTGCTCTAGAATACCACCGACGACTTGGGGGCTATGGTTGGAAACGGCACTGTTGGGGAGGTTGACGACGGTGCGAATGGCGCCGGTTTTGGGGTCGTCGGCGCCGTAAATGAGTTGGCTGATGCGAGACTGGACGATCGCCCCGGCACACATGGGACAGGGTTCGAGGGTGACGTAGAGGCGACAGCCCTGGAGATGCCAGCGGTTGAGGATGCGTCCGGCGTCTCGCAGAGCTAGGACTTCGGCATGGGCGGTGGGGTCGCGATCGCGCTCTTTACGATTGCTGGCACTGGCGATGAGCTGATTCTGGGCATCGACGACGAGGGCCCCCACGGGAATCTCTCCCTGGTCTCCCGCCTCTTGGGCTAGGGTGAGGGCGTATTGCATCCACTGTCGATGCTGCTGGAGTTCGCTTAGGCTCATGGTTGACCGGGGTGAGGGGGGTTGGGGAGGGGGTCAACTTGGGCACGCCAGAGGAGGCGATCGCCGTGATAGTAGCCGCGATGGCTGATGCGGACGCGATCGCCGGGGTTGGCGGTTCCCTGTTTGAGTTGATGCTGCTGGGGGTTGTAGGGGACGATGGCATCAACTTCACCAATGGGAATTAGCCCCCAATCCTTTAAAAGCTGTTCCAAGGGACGGATGAGGGGCAAGAGGTTTTTAGCGGGAAGCTGGGGGTTTTGCTCGACTTTGGCGGCAGCGGTGTACCAAAAGCGCAGGAAAGATTCGAGCCGCTCCAGACTCTCCCGTTGAAATTCCTGGCTCAGTCGGTTCGATTGTTGGCTCAGTTGGATTTGCAGCCGTTGGTATTCCTGTTTGAGGGACTCCCTATCCCCCAACTCAGGTTGGCTCAGTGGCGGCGCTACTGGGTTTTGCTCTCGCTCTAGTGCCGCGATTAACTGGCTGGGACTGAGGTTCAATGCCTGACTCAGTTGGCAGAGAACTCCCCAACGCAGGGCTGAGAGAGGCCCGGTTCGCACTTGTCGTACCTGCCATTGAGAGACGGCGGCACGGCGGCTGAGTTCCCGAAAACTGGAAATTCCCGCCTGCGTCATCAGGGTTCGCAGGCGGTCGGTTCGATTGGTGGCGGATTCAGGGGCCGAGTGGGGTCTGGTCATCCGTCAGGGCGATTTCGTCAGAACTTCAGCTTAACCTTCGAGGATGCTACGCAACATCCAGGCGGTTTTTTCGTGGATTTGCATCCGCTGGGTGATGAGGTCGGCGGTGGGTTCGTCGTTGGCTTCTTCGACGACGGGGAAGAGGCTGCGAGCGGTGCGTACGACAGCTTCTTGGGCTTTGACGAGTTGTTGAATCATCTCCTTGGCGGAGGGAACGCCGTCGGGTTCTTCGATGGAGGTGAGTTTGGCGTATTGGCTATAGGTTCCGGGGGCAGCGTAGCCGAGGGTGCGGATGCGTTCGGCAATTTCATCGACGGCCAGGGCTAGTTCGGTGTATTGCACTTCAAACATGGTGTGCAAGGTTTGGAACATGGGGCCGGTCACGTTCCAATGGAAGTTATGGGTGGTGAGATAAAGGGTGTAGGTGTCGGCGAGGAGGCGAGAGAGTCCTTCGGCGATCGCCTTGCGGGATTTCTCGTCAATACCGATTTCGATGGGCATGGTGGGCATAGAATAGGTTCCTAAACTGATGGTCAAAGGGAAGGATCACGATGAGGAGGGGACAAATCCCCTGGTTTTGGGCCTGATACCTGAGTTCCTTCTGTTTCAAAGTGTATCCAATCCTGAGGCGGACTGTCTCTATCGAAGGTGCGAAGCGCAGTTTCGGGACTGCTATCGATGGGGGGAGATGGGTTCGTCTAAGCCAGGTGCATTTGTAGGACGGCTTTGGGGGCGCGGCGCACCCGACAGCGAATGGTTTCATGGCCAAGCCGTTGACAGGCTTCGTAGCGATGACAGCCGGAAAATCCGTAGTACTGTCCCTCAACGTCGAGAACGTCGATGGGTTCCTGAAGACCGATCTCGGCAATGGAGGCCATGAGGGCCTTGACTTTGTCGGGGTCGGTTACTCGGGGTAGGGGACGGCGAATTTGGGCGAGGGGGATGTCGTCGAGTCTCATGGTTGCTGCCAGATGTGGGGCTGATCAGAGGTGATGACCTCTACATCTTGAATGATGACTCCTTAATGCTACTCATAATGACTATGGATTGTCAAGGTTGGCGAGTAAGTTTGGCGATCGCCGGCAGGAACGGGCAAATTAACGGTAAGATGGAATACGGTTTTAGTGCGGTTTGGCGATCGCGGCCGGCCGTCAAAAATATTTTTGTAAACCCCTCGGAGTTCAATCATGGTAGCCCTTAAAATCGTTGTTTACGCCGTTATTGCCTTTTTCGTGCTGTTGTTTATCTTTGGATTCCTATCCAGTGACCCGGCGCGCAACCCCGGTCGGCGGGACGCAGAATAAAGATTCATTCAAAACTTGCATGAATCAAACTCAACTCGATTGAAGAGATTAAGCAGAGGTGGGGTGCGGGTTACTCGCACCCCCCTTGCTGTCTGGGGGCGTGAGCCAGTACCCTAATCAACGCATCCCCAATCTATTCGCGGGCCCACGGGACTTCCCTCTACTCTGTTATGACCTTTTTGCGTTTCGTCAGATGATCTATCCGGCGCATCCCCCCACCCCCCCACCGATGGTTGATGTTGTCAGTCAGAAACAACTGACATCAGCGGCGTCTCCTGAGTTTTTGGCGACGGTGTCCCCTATGGAGGACGAGACGCTGACGTTGGCTGGGGAACCCAAGGCGATCGCCCCCCCAGAGGTGAGTCCAGAGGTAGGTCTAGAATGGAATCCGGCGTTAAGTCCCAAGTCCCTGAGACGAGAACCGGTTACCCCAAAGGTAGATATGGAGGTTAGCCCGCCGGAGGTGGTGCAAGAGAACCCCCTGGCCCAAGCGACTCCTGAAGAGACTCCTGAAGCCATTCCTGAGGTCAATGGGCAAACGTTACAAGGCCCCTTGGAACTGGACACGCCGATTGAAGTGACGGCGGATTATCAGGAATTTGATGTAGAACGACAGATTTTTACCGCTGTTGGCAATGTGGTGATGCGCTATCGTGATTCGGTGCTGGATGCCGATCGCCTAGAGGTGAATCTGCTGACGCGGATGGCCCGGGCCCAGGGCGATGTGGCCCTGGCTTTGCCAGGACAACTGCTGCGGGGGGAGGAGTTCCGCTATAACTTTGTGCAACAGACGGGGGAAATTCGCCAGGCGCGGGGGGAAGTCACCAGTGAAACCCGTTTGGGGAGTGCCACGGGGGAGGAGGTGGGCCTGATTGAGATGCCTGATAGTACCCTATTGCCGGTATCTGTGAATGCCCGGGGGCTGACAGATGCGCCTCAGAGTAATCGCATCCGTGATCAGCAGCCGTTTCGGGTTCGTTCGGGGGGCAGTATTGAGGTGGGAATCGGGACGGGGCCGGGTTTTCAGGATGCCCAGGGTGCGGGGACTATTAGCAATTTTCGCTTTGAAGCGGCGGAGGTGACGTTTACCTCTGAAGGGTGGGAGGGCCGAGATGTCAGTATTACCAATGACCCCTTTTCTCCCCCAGAGTTGGAGATTCGCGCCGATCGCGCCACGTTGCAGAGTATTGATCCCTTGCGGGAAGAGTTGCGCCTGGAACGGCCGCGATTGGTGTTTGATGATAATTTTTCCATTGGGATTCCCCGACGACGGTTTATTTTTGACCGCCGGGAACGCCAGGACCCGTTTTTCGAGATTGGCTATGATGGGCAAGATCGCGGCGGGGTGTTTATTCAGCGACGGTTTAATCTGGTGGAGACGCCGGGATTTTCCTTGACGGTGGCACCTCAGTATTTTGCGGAACAGGCGATTAATGATGGCAATTTTGTCAAGTTAGATAACTTTGGCGCATTGGTGCAGGCGCGGGGGCGCTTTTCGCCGACAACGATACTGCGGGCCGATGCGGATATCCTCAATCTGAATTTGGCTGAGTTTGATGCAGATGAAGATTTGCGAGCCAGTGCGCGGCTGTCGCAGTTGGTGGGGGATCATACCCTGACGGGAGAATATGGGTTCCGCGATCGCCTCTTTAATGGCTCGTTGGGCTTTCAGACGGTGTATAGCAGTATTGGGGCGGTGATTGCCTCGCCTCAGTATGTGTTGGGTTCGACGGGGATTTCCCTAAATTATCAGTTTGGGGTGAACCGGATTGAGTCGGATACCGATGATTTGAGTCTGTTGGATCCCGTCCGTGAGAATAACCGAGTGTCGTTGACGCGCTATCAGGGGAGTGCGGTGTTGCGGCGAGGCTTTACCCTCTGGCAGGGGGAAGCGTTACCCCCTACGGCGGAGGAGGGGTTACGGTATACCCCTGTGCCGGTGGTTCCCTTTGTGCGGGCCTATGTGGCGGCTCGGGGGATTGCGGGGTTTTATAGTAGTGGGGACTCGGAAACCTCGTTACAGGGGAGCGTGGGGATGCAGGCGCAGTTTGGCAATTTCTCCCGTAATTTCTTGGACTATACCTCCCTTAATGTGGAGTATTCGGAAACTCTGGGGTCGGGTCAGTCGCCGTTCCTGTTTGACCGTATTGCGGACCCGAGGGTGTTACGCTTGGGCCTGGTGCAACAGCTTTATGGGCCGTTTCGGGCTGGGGTGCAAACGTCGATTAACTTAGATTCGGGGGAGAATTTTAGTACGAACTTCACCCTGGAATATAGCCGACGGACTTATGGGATTACGCTTTTTGTCAATCCGCAACAGGAGATTGGGGGGTTGAGTTTACGGATTAGTGATTTTGATTGGAATGGGACGACGCGATCGTTTAGTAATCCTGAACGCTGTGCGGTGCGGGGAGGGTTGCGTTGTACTCGCTAGGGATGAGGGGGGTGAGACGGTTTTTTGAGTCCATTATTTGAGATTTTTGAGATAACTATCGGTGCGGGATTCAACGGAAAAGGCAGCGGTACAAGAGGCGATCGCCCTCCTGACCTATTATGGGTTTGATTTGGCTGGGGAGGCAGCGGAGTTGTTTGTCGAACGCGCCCTCAAACAGGTTCGGGCGGATTGGTTGCGTCTGGCAATTTTAGAGGCCTTATATCAGGGACGGTATAAGGGGATTTCCGTGCAGCAGTTGCTGGAGTTATGGCAACGGCGGGGGATGCCAGTACAACATTTTAATGGTGAGTTTGAGCGGTTGATGTGTGGGAGTTTGCCGGGGGTGGTGCAGCCGGAGGAGGAGATTCCCGAGGCGCAGGTGATTGAGATGGAGGAGGAGGCGGGGGGACGAGATATGAGGCTGCATGATCCGATTAATCCGTTTACTCCCTCTGAGGTGCGATCGCCGTTTCAGGAGAAGTTACGGCATTTGGCGCAGCCGGAGTCGGATGAGGATACCTTAAACTAGGGGTTGGTGAGGGTGAGAGCCTAGGTTGTGATAGTGAGAGGTTGAGACTATGGTTGTAGCAACATCCCCCCCAGTGGTTGAAGTGGATACGTCGGAGGTGCGTCGAGGCTACAGTCTGGACGACTATCGACGTTTTGAGGCGGAGTCGCTGGAGCGTCATGAGTATCGCGATGGGGAGGTGGTGACGATGACGGGTGGTTCGGCAACTCATAATAAAATTGTCTTAGCTATTGTCTCTTGGCTTCTGAATCAATTGGATAGCAAGTATGAAGTCTTTGCGAGTGATTTACGGCTATGGCTTCCTCAATACAATCGCGCCACCTATCCTGATGTGATGGTGGTGGAGGGGGAACCGGTGTTTCAGGAACAGCGAAGTGATGAGATTCTCAATCCGACGCTGATTGTGGAGGTGTTGTCTCCGTCAACGGCGGCCTATGATCGGGGGGATAAGTTCCGACGCTATCGTTCGATTCCCAGTTTTGCCGAGTATCTGCTGGTGAGTCAGCAGGAGCCGTATGTTGAGCAGTTCTCTCGTCGGGATGAGGGGGTGTGGGAGTTTCGGGCGTTGGAGGGGTTGGAGGGGGCGATCGGGTTTCCTCGCTTTGATGTGGAACTCCCGGTTGGGGAGATTTATCGGCGGGTGCGCTTTGCTGAGACGGCGTGATCTGGGGGCTATTGGGTAAGGGGGCAAGTTGTGCCAAACTCAAACTAGAGGCATAATGAGAAACCCTGCCCTGATTTCCGAGATGCTATGGTTGCCACGTCAACGGCCCTATTCCCCGATTTGCGAAAAGTTGCCTTTGCACGCCATGAGACGTTTCACCCGCGTTTTGGCTGGCTGAAAAAGGGGTTTGATGCAGCGCAACAAGAGGCTCAACAGGGTGAAGCGGTTGGAATCTTCACTGCTGATGATGCTGTGGTGCGTTTGGGGGTGGGGAAGAATATGGTGCGCTCTATCCGCTATTGGTGTAATGCGTTTCAGGTGTTGGAAGATGATCAGCCGACGGAGTTGGGTGAAAAATTGCTCGGCGATGAAGGGTGGGATACCTTTTTAGAAAATCCGGCTTCCTTGTGGTTGTTGCATTGGCAGTTGCTGCAAAATCCAGAAGAGGCTACGGCTTGGGCGATCGCCTTTTTTGGCTTTCATACAGTTGAGTTTTCTCCAGAAGATTTGCTCACTAGCTTAGAACAGTATAGTGATGGCAGTCCAGGAAAGAAAACAGCAGTATCTTCTCTGAAGAAGGACATGAATTGTATTCTCAGGATGTATTCAGAGCCGGAACTTCAGCGCGGAGCCATTGAAGATTCTATCAATAGTCCCTTTTCTGGGTTGGGCTTGATTTCAAGGTCACGCAAGCAGTATAAGTTTTGTATTGGGGAAAAGGAAAACTTACCGCCAGAGATTATTGTTTATGCCTGTTTAAAGTTTGCTGAAACTAGCAGTGCGAAGACCATTTCTGTGTCACGATTAACCTATGACCCCCACAGTCCAGGGTTGACGTTTAAATTGCCGGAACGGGTGATTTGTGATGCGATCGCCGATGTGGAAAGCCGTGACCCTCGTGTGGCGGTGCGGGAGTCGGAGGGATTACTACAATTCTCCTTCACGGAAGATCCAAACTCCCTCGCAGACGATATCCTAGAACAGTATTATACGGAGCCTGTCGCTGCCCTATGAGTCAGCCCCTGTCCCAAATGTTTCGCCTCAACCGCCGCTATTCTCGTTCGATTGATGTAGAGCGCGATTTTGTCAATGCGGATGCGCTCAAGGGCTATATTCTCACCGATCGCGCGGTAGATACCCTAGAGCGCCTGCTGACGAGTTTAAACGATCCTCAGGGCGATCGCGCCTGGACGCTCACCAGTGTCTATGGAACGGGAAAATCGTCATTTGCTCAGTTTTTCACGGCGCTATGCAATGCTGAGACGGCGGAAACGGGACAATTGGCACGGCAGATCCTGGCGGTTGCCGATGTGGGGTTAGAGGACCAACTGGAGGCGATTCCCGCTCAGGGATTTGTCTGTGCGGTGGCGAAGGCGCAACGGGAACCGATTAGTCACACAATTATTCGGGGTTTGTTACGGGGAGCCAAGGAATTTTGGCGCAGTAAACCGGGTAAAAAACCGAGTATTTTAGATGAGTTACAATCCCGAGTTGACAACTTGGCGGCTGAGCCGAATTTGCCGGGAAATTTAGTTATTGATTGGATAAAAAAAGTATCTTTTGCGGCTAAGGCTCCGGTTTTATTGGTTATTGATGAACTGGGAAAAACCCTGGAATATGCAGTTTATGCGGAGGGAGCTGAAGATTTATATCTCTTACAGCAGATTGCTGAGTTGCCCAAAGATGACGAGTATTCTGTTGCCATCCTCGGACTGTTACATCAGGCATTTGATGAGTATGGTCGGAAACTCTCTCGCAACCAACGAAATGAATGGACGAAAATCCAAGGCCGTTTTCAAGATATTCCCTTTGAAAGTTCACCGGGTCAAATGATTCGCCTGATGGGACAGGTGTTTGAACTCGATGATGAGAAGGGAATGAAAATTGCGGCGGCGGTCAAGAGTTTTGGTGAGGATTGGGTTGATAGTCTAAAAGACCTATCGCGAACGGCGGAGTTAACGGCGGAGTCGATTGAGGCGATTTATCCCCTGCATCCCGTGGCGGCTTATAGTTTGCCTAGCTTATGTTCTAAGTATGCTCAAAATGACCGCTCCCTGTTTACCTTTTTAACCAGTTCAGAACCTCTCTCATTGCGGCGCTATTTGGAGGAAACAGACGTTAATGGGACTCTCCCTGCAACCCTAAAGTTGGATCGGGTGTATGACTATTTTGTGGAAACCGTGGGGATGGGATTGTCCTATCGTCCCAATGCTCAAAAATGGGTGGAAATTCAGGGACTGATTCAGGATGCGAAACACCTGGAGGCGGAGAAGCTGCGGGTGTTGAAAGTGATTGGAATGCTGAATTTGCTCTCCGTGACGGGAGTGGCTCGCGCCAGTTGGGAGTTGGTGGTGTCGTCGTTGTGTGATACTCCCGATGAGAGGGTGGAACGGAACGGCTGGAGTCAGGTCATTGAAACCCTGCTCAAACAAAATTTGCTGACCTATCATCGCACTCGCGATGAGTTGCGGATTTGGGAGGGGTCGGAGTTTAATGTGGATGCGGAAGTGGATGCGAGGATGCAAGACAACCGCAAGAGTCTTAGGGAGATGTTGTCGCAGTGGTATCCTCTGACGCCGATGGTGGTGCAACGTCATAGTTACACCACGGGGACGTTACGCTATTTTGAACGGTTATATGTGGATGAGGAGACCTCTCTGGAGTCGTTGCGTTGCACCCAGGGAGGCGATGGGGTAATTGGCTACTGGGTGGGAGAACGGCCTCCTGAGTCGGTGAGAAAACGGACGGCGGATGGGAAACCGTTGTTGGTGTTGGCGGGGAAACGGTTGCTGACGTTGCGATCGCAGGCGTTGGAATATGCGGCGCTGCAAGAGATTCGCGATACGGCGGGACAGCTTCAGAGTGATGGGGTGGCGCGGCGTGAGGTGAATTATCGTCTGTTGCAAGGACAGGAAATGCTCGATCGCAGTTTTCAACAAACCTTTGACTGGCGCGGTGTTCAGGGTTGGTTAGAGGGGGAGACGGTGCAATGGCGGGATGCGAAGGCGTTTAGTGCGGGGTTATCTCAGTTGTGCGATCGCATCTATGAGCGAGGACTGGTGTTGCGTAATGAGATGCTCAATCGTCGGGAGTTGACGACACAGGGAGCGAAGGCGCGACGGGTTCTGATTGAACGGATGTTGGATTATGGAGATCAACCACGATTAGGGTTGGAGGGATATGGCCCTGAGGTGGCTATGTATGAGTCGGTGTTGCAAGAGTCGGGGATGCACCAACAGGAGGGGGACAGTTGGGGATTTTTCCCACCGGATGAGGATTCAGGATTATGGACGGTTTGGGAGGCGATTGAGGAGTTTTGTGAGTCGGCGACGCAGGAGATGCGATCGCTGGCGGAGTTATATGACATCTTGGAAGCGCCACCGTATGGGATTAAGCCGGGAACGATTCCGGTGCTGTTGGCGGCGTTCCTCCTCTATCGGTTGGATGATGTGGGGATTTATCGGGATGGAAGCTTTATTCCGCTGTTGGGAAGTGAGCATTTTGAGCTACTGGTGAAGGCTCCGGACCGGTTTGCGCTGAAGTATTTTCAGATTGCAGGGTTGCGGATGGAGGTGTTCCGGGAGTTGGAACAGATGTTGCGGAATCCTCAGGCTAAGGTTCCTCAGAAGGTTCGCAACACGACATTATTGATGGTGGCGAAACCGCTGTTTCAGTTTGCGCAGAAGTTACCTCGTTATACCAAGCAGACGCAGCGGGTGAGTGAGGTGGCGCAACGGGTGTTACGAGAGTTGAGTCAGGCGAAGGAGCCGGATGAGTTGTTGTTTGTGGCGCTTCCTCAGGCTTGTGGTTTTGAGCCGATTGATGTGGAGGCGGACGATACACCGGGAACGGCGAAGGCGTTACGAGAGCGTCTGGTGGCGGCGGTTCGAGAGATTCATGGTGCGTATGATGCGTTGTTGACGGATTGTCAGCAGTTGTTATATCAGGCGTTTGGGGTGCGTCGGCCGGAAACGACGTTGCGGGAGGATTTGCGATCGCGTGCGCATCAGGTGTTGTCTCACTGTACGGAACCGGCGTTGCGGCGGTTTGTCAAGGTGGCGGTGGATGAGACGAAGGAGGAACGGGCCTGGTTGGAGGCGCTGGTGATGGTGATTGCAGATAAGCCAGCGGAGTCTTGGCGAGATGAGACGATGCAGGCGTTTGAGGTGCAGTTGGGAGATTTGGCGCGCCGGTTCCGTAATCTGGAGGCGGTACGTCAGGATCTGGCGCGGGAGGCGGAGACGATGGCGGCGCCTTCGGAGAATCTACGTCCGCAACGGGTGACGTTGACGCAGTTGGATGGGGAGGAACAGCATCGTCTGGTGTGGCGAGATATGAAGCTGGAGCGGATGGAGCAGGTTGAGGCGAAGGTGGAACGGCTTTTGCAGGAGTTGCAGGGGTTGGAGCCGTCGGTTCGGGAGGCGATCGCGCTCCGGTTGATGGAGCGGGTGTTAGAGTCTCCGCAGCAACCGGTATCTCAGGCTTAGGTGCGATGATGTTAGTCTGTGAGGGGAGTCACTGGTAGCAGGTGATTCCTATCATTGCTGGGGGATGTGAAATCCCGTTAGATAACCTTACGACAAAACAATGTCAATTATGTCTGGTCAGAAAACGCGACATATTTTAGGACTTTCTGGAGGTAAGGACAGCACAGCGTTGGCGGTGCTGTTGCATCAGGAGATTCCTGATATGGAATACTTCTTTTGCGATACCCACAAGGAACTCCCGGAAACCTATGAGTATCTTGATCGCATTCAGGCCCGTTTAGGGATTGAGATTGAGCGCCTGAGTGCGAATCAGGGGTTTGACCATTGGCTAGATGTGTATGGGGGTTATCTTCCTTCTCCGAATAATCGCTGGTGTACCCGCCAGATGAAGATTAAGCCTCTTGAGGAGTTCATTGGTGACGATGATACCGTCAGTTATATCGGTATCCGCGCTGATGAGAACCGGGATGGCTACATCTCCAGTAAACCCAATATCAAACCTGTGTTTCCGTTTAAGGAGCGGGGTTTGGTGAAGGACGATATTATCCACTTGTTGGAGGAAAGTGGGATTGGCTTACCGGATTATTATCGTTGGCGCAGTCGTTCTGGCTGTTATTTTTGCTTCTTCCAACGCAAGTATGAGTGGGTAATGCTGGCTCAGGAGCATCCGGATTTGTTTGAGAAGGCGATCGAGTATGAGAAGAATCATAAGGATGGCCGAGATTATACTTGGACTCAGGGGGAAACTCTTGAGGAGTTATTAGCCCGAAAGGATGAGATTATTGAGAATCATCGAAAGGGGCGATCGCAGCCGAGTAAATCCTCTAATCAAACACTTGCGGAGACTTTGGCTGAAACACTAGACGATGATATTATTCCTTGCTTAATTTGTTCACTTTAATTTAAGTATCTGAGGATTTTAAAATGATTTTAGAATTGAAAAATGTCTTAAAAGTTGAAGATCAACTAGGTTTGGTCTATTATCTAGGAACTCTATCTCCTCTCAATATAAAAAATTTGACGTTTGTTCCTGTGGTTGCAAAGAACACAGGAAATCCCGAGTCATCTACGATGTTAGAGGAAAGGCCACAGGGAGGCTATCAAAGGGCTGGGGATGTAAAGCGAATGAAAAAAATAAAGGATTTTATCATGGAAAGAAGTGACTGTATCATCCCTCCAGTATTGTTGTCCGCTAGAGGTAAGTGGGAGTTTATTCCTAACGGCAAAAACCCTCAGTTTGGGCTACTCAAAGTTAATGATCTTGCTGCTATTATTGACGGGCAACACCGATTGGGGGGGCTGCTTCAGCTAGCTATCGATGATGAAATACCCAAAGAACTAAAAGAGCGGCCAATTCCTTTTATGGCGATTGATAATATTGATCCGACTACAGAAGAAAAAGAGTTTATAGACATCAATGATAATCAGAAAGGCGTCAAAAAGTCACTAACTCGCTTTCTATCTCGCGATCAAAACTTTTCTGGCCAAGCAGCTTATGCCTTAATGAATGATGAAGAATCAGTATTTTATGGTAGAATTGACAGCCAAAAAAAATACGATTGGACTTTATTTTTGTTCGGTGCAGCTCAGGAGTGTATCGAATTAATGTTTAATCATGACTTTAGGGTTACTAAAGGATTTGATCCTGAGCAAAATTCAGACCTTAGTCAAAAAGCAATCCAGTATATTTTAGATTACTGGAAAACCGTTAAAAATTGCATGCCCGAACTTTGGTCAGACATTGAAAAAATGCCAGATTTGAACCAAAAGCGTTCAAAGGACTATCCAGGCACTCGATCATTTCAGTACAGACTTTTAGAGGAGACGGGAATACGTGCTTTTTCTAAGTTGGCTTCTGAACTATTTAGTATGACGTGGGTAAATGCAGCAGGAAGTCCAGCGTTCGAAAAAATTGATATCTATCTCAAAGCAATGTCACGAAGGGAGAAAGTAGTACGAGTTTTAACTAAGCCTAAGACTGATCCAACAGTCTTAGAAATTGATCCTGGCTTAAAAAGCACAGGAAAAGCAGGAGTTGATGCTATATTCAGGCATCTAAAGGCGGAGTTGCAGCAGGTAATTCAAGAGAACTAAAACGATTTAATTTTGATATGGACATCAAAAAGTACGTAATATTGATATTAAATGGATGTCTTACGGGTAATTACTCAGTATCGGAGATCAGCATTCCCATCTATCCGAATGAGGACTCAGGTTGGTGCTTCGTAAAGTTTGAGTGTACCGATAATATCAATAAGGCAGTAGTAAAAGAAGATTTGTATTTGGCAATAACTCAGGACATAAAAGTAGAAGACGGTAATATTTTTGGGCTACTAGGCTTCCCAGGCTTTTATGATTTCCATCAAGTTCCACCACACTTAAAAGAAGGTTATATAAGTGATAAATGGAATTTACCACATGACTTTTTAGATAAAATAGATATTGAAAATCTGCTAAATTCAGCAAAAGAGGACTATTTTGTTTTTAAGTATAAGAGAGGAGCAAGTATCCTAGATCTCGATTCTCTTGAACGAGAAATATATAGTAATACGTGGCTAAAGGCTGAGTCTCTTCCTTTATTTCTAAAAAATATTCAATTCAAACTTCTTGTTGGCGCTCAATCTAAAACTATTCTCACACAAGAAAATAATCCTCTTGGTTTTTTTGAGAATGAAGATTTGCAATTTGTGGCTTTTGTCCATAAAAGCTATTCAAAAAAATCCAATAATATTAACGTAAATATATATAAAAATGATGGTTACACAGAGACAAAAAAAATAGATGTCAAGGTTTTTTTTAAATCCATAAGTTTTGATATGTACTTGTTATATGGAGTTCGTATCAAATCCCCGATCCAAATAAACATATTTAGCCAATCAAGTGATTTTAATTTGAGTTTTTGCTTGAGAAAAGTCTATAGCTATGTAGCCAAGAGCGAAAACATAAAATCATTTCTCAATCAATACATTGAATCTGAAAAGTACAATTTAGTCAAGAAAATTGAAGATAGAAAATTATCTATAAAAAACAGAAAAAGAATATTTTTTGTTGACCAAAAAAGTGGCAAAAAATATGACTTGGGCTTTGAGCCAACTAATGAAAAAGAACTGATAATATTAGCGTCTAAGTTGGAAAAAGAAATATCTAGTGCTTTAGATTTTTTTCAAATAGTTGAGCATACATCTCAGATTGGAATTGATGGATTGATAAAGATAAAAAAGTCTCCACATACTCTTTCAGAAGAATACGTGACCGTTGAATTTGAGTACTCACTATCTAACTTTTTCAAGCACGAACATCCAATTCATCAAACAAAGTACATTATATGTTGGAACATCGGAGTAATAAAAAACCTTAAAGATTTGGGAATTTTCTTTACAATGAATAAAGAAGATTGGAGGTTTTCCCTAAATTTTTCTGATCATATTATTGATGTTTTGCCTTTATCTAAATTGCCAGGACTGGTTTTAGGCTAATTGACGAACAAAAGTTTGAGTGGGCGCCGTAGGAGGGTAAGAGAGAACCGAGAACTCAAGATGGTAGGCACGTGCCTGATACTGTCGTTGAGAAGCCATAGCCTGCTCACCGTCACAATTATAAGTAAAGCGAACACGACGAATAAGCCTCCCTCCGTAAACCTAGGGGGCATGACGAATCCAATTCTAGCCAATACAGAGATAGCTATTACCCCGCTGCCAAAGACCGAGGCTCTGATTCAGGATATTATAGAGTGGGGAGTTCTTTTTCACAGGCTATCAATGGTTTGAGTAGTTTCGGTCATTGAGAGTGCTGGCTCCCCTCCCGGTTTGTCAAGCCTCTCCATCCTCTCTCTCTACACTTCACCTCTTTCTCTCTTCGTTTTTGTTAGTCAATCAGCTACGTCAGTTTATTCATAACTTGCTTTATTCCTTGGATGAGAATTTTCGAGGATTTGGCGAATTTATTGAAGCTGAGGTAAAATAGGGGAGAAAAGCTCTAGAAGTATTAGGAGTCACACCATGACACAGGAGTACCGGACATCAATGGCTCAAGACGGTTCAGAACAGGTGTTAAGAATACCACCTGAGTTTGCTATGAGTGAACGAGATGTTGTATTACGTAAACAGGATTCTCTCTTGGTGATTCAACCTGTTTCTGATATACCTTCTGAGACCTCTTTACTATCTTTACTCAAGAGTTTTTCTAAAATTGAGGATGAGTTTCCTGATGTAGATAAAAATCTTCAACCTTTAGATGATCTCAACACTCCGGACAGTTTTTGAAAGCCAATGAGAAACCAAGGGTTTCAGCCCTCTTCCACAGTGATCTAGCCAGCGAGAAACCAAGGGTTTCAGCGCTTGCCCGGAAAACTGTCCGGACTATTGAGATGATATAAGACTTTAGATTATTAACAAATTACAACTATTATACGGACGGATAAGACTCTAAAATATCTGTTAGAGATTTTTTTAGAATCGGCAAGTCTGAATGTAGCGTCTCCCAAATGACCTCACTATCAACTTGGAAATATTCATGAATAACACGATTACGGAGTCCTCGAATTTGAAACCAAGGAATGCTTGAATCGAGTGCTTCTAAATCATTAATTCCACTTGAAATTGCCTCGCCAATTACAGCAATGCTATACAAAGTAGCACGCAAAACCTGGGGATTATCCGAAAACTGTTGGTAGGTTAAACCCTGAGTCATGCTTTCTATAACCTCAATTTCAGCGACGACATCTTGAAGTCGTCTTAAAAAACTCCTAGATGGCACGAATCGCCTCCTTCAATACCGAATCACGAACATAAGGCCGCAGTGAATTAGGTGTTCCCACATCAACCGAACAGCCAAAAAGCTCCTCTAAAAACGACTCCAGGCGCAGCAAGGTAAATAACCCTACGGGATGATGAAACTCAACCAAAATATCGACATCACTCTCCGCTGTCGCCTCGTCTCGCGCCACAGAACCGAAGAGAAACAAGGCTTTCACACCAAACTCCTCCAGGCGATCGCGATGACACTGAACTAACGCCAGAACCTGTTGTTTATCCATAACCTGACCTGGCTTTCGAGGATGATTAATCCCTACCTAGTCTAGCCTACCCTCTGCCGATGCTTCCCATCTACCTCGACTACCACGCTACCACCCCCGTCGATCCGCGCGTCATCGACGTGATGACCGACACCCTCACCCACCACTTCGGGAACGCCAGTAGCATTGACCACCCCTACGGCGATCGCGCCGCCGCACAAGTCAAAACCGCCAAACAGCATCTGGCCACCCTCATTGGCGCATCTCCTCGGGATATCCTCTTCACCTCCGGCGCAACGGAAAGCATCAACCTCGCCATTCAGGGATGTTTGCGGGACACCCCCCTCAAGATTCTCCTCAACCCCCTCGAACATAAAGCCGTCCTCGATACCTGCGAGGCGATCGCCCGACGAGGACAGGCCCAACTCCACTATCTCACCCCCACCGCCACCGGACAACTCGACCTAGAGGAGATTGACCGCTACTGTTGCCAGGGAATCGACCTGCTGTGCGTCATGGCCGCCAACAACGAAATTGGCACCCTCTATCCCGTGGAGGCGATCGCCAAAATCGCCCAAACCCACCAGGTCCCCTATCTCTGCGACGGCTCCCAAGCGGTTGGAAAACTCCCCTTCCAATTTCGCGACTGGGGACTCACCTTTCTGGCTCTCTCGGGTCATAAATTCTACGCACCCCAAGGCTGTGGCGCGTTAGTCGTGCGTCCCCAAACCCCCCTTACTCCCCTCCTCTACGGCGGCGGCCAGCAACGGGGACAACGACCGGGAACCCTGAATCTACCGGGGATTGTCGCCTTAGGAGAAGCGGCCCGCCTACGGACCCTGGAAATGGAGACAGACGAATCGCGCATTGCTCGTCAACGCGATCGCCTCCAGTCCATCCTGCAAGCCAACATCCCCCAACTTCAAATTAACGGCGACCTCGACCATCGCCTCGCCGGAAACCTGCATCTCTCCATTCCTGGGATTCCCAACAGTGCCATTATCGCCCGAGTGCGCGATCGCCTAGCCATCTCCACCGGGTCCGCCTGCACCTCCGGCGTGGAAACCCCCTCCCATGTCCTGCGAGCCATTGGCCTATCGGAATCAGCCATTGAAGGCTCTCTCCGCATCGGCTTAGGGAAATTCACCCGTGATGCCGACCTGGACGAAGCCGCGACTATTCTGAGCCAGAACCTCCTAGCTATCCAGAAAATTATGTCAAGATAAGCAAAACAGCTCTGACGCAATAGACCTGACTGTGATACAAGCGACTGAAACCCGTTCCCAAACTCCCCAATCCCAAACCGAGGTGACCTTCCACTACCATGTGGCCATGTCCCAGCCTCAATCCCACCTCCTGGATATCACCCTGGAGGTTCGCAACTGGACCGCTAGCCATCTGGACTTAACCTTCCCCGTCTGGACTCCCGGTTCCTATTTAGTCCGGGAATATGCGAAACAAATTCAAGAGTTGACCGCAAAAAACGATAGCGGAACCCCTCTAACCTGGCAAAAACAATCGAAGAATCAATGGCGGATTCAAACTGAAAATCAGCATAATCTCTCTATCTCCTATCGCCTTTTTGCTAACGAACTCACTGTTCGCACCAATCACTTCGATGATACCCATGCCTATTTTAATGGTGCGGCGACCTTTTTTTATAGTCCCGGACTTGAACATCACCCCATTGAAGTCACGATTCATCCTCACCATCCTGATTGGCAAATTGCCACAACTCTGCCAGCGGTAGACAACAAACCTAACTGCTTTTACGCCGCCGACTTCGATACGTTAGTGGATAATCCCTTTGAAGTCGGGATTCAAGAGCGTCGCAGTTTTGAGGTCTTAGGAAAACCCCATGAGTTGGTCGTTTGGGGACAAGGAAATCTCAATCTTGATCGCCTGGTTCAAGATACCAAACGTATCATTGAACTCGAAGCCAATCTCTTTGACGGCTTACCCTATGATCGCTATCTCTTTCTCCTCCACCTGTCCGCTGGTGGCTTTGGTGGTTTAGAACATAAAACCTGTTGTTCCCTCAACTATCCTCGCCTAGCCTTCCAAAATCGCGATCGCTACCGTCGTTTCATGCAATTGGTGGCCCATGAATTTTTCCATCTCTGGAATGTCAAACGAATTCGACCCAAGGCGTTAGAACACTTTGACTATGAGGCGGAAAACTACACCCCCTCCCTCTGGTTCTGTGAAGGGGCCACCAGCTATTATGATATGCTGATTCCCCTTTGGTCAAAAATTTATGGCGGGAAAGCATTTTTGAAGATTTTTAGTAAAGATGTCACCCGCTTTTACAACACCCCTGGACGTTTGGTGCAACCGCTGAGTGAGTCCAGTTGGGATGCTTGGATTAAACTCTATCGCCGTGACGCCAACAGTGATAATTCGCAAATTTCCTATTATCTCAAAGGGGAAATGGTGGCGTTGATGTTGGATTTAACCATTCGCCGTAATAGCCAAAACGCGCGATCGCTCACCGATGTCTTGCGTCAACTTTGGGATGAGTTTGGCAAACCCGAAATTGGCTATACTCCCCAACAACTACAAGCCGCCTTTGAAACCGCAGCGGGTCAGGATTTGAGCGAGTTTTTCCAACGCTACATCCACGGAACCGAGGAGTTACCTTTAAGTGAGTATCTCGAACCCTTTGGCTTACGGATTAAAACCGATGAAGCCAAACAACCGCCATTTCTGGGAGTACGGGTGAGTGACGATCGCGGAATCACCCTTGTCGATTTCGTTGAAGCCGGTTCCCCAGCGGCTGAAGTGGGATTGGAACCAGGAGACGAACTGCTGGCGATTAATCGCTTGCGAGTCAACGCTGATGGCTTCGGCGATCGCCTGCAAGATTTTGACGCGGGGGATGAGATTGAACTGAGTTTCTTCCATCAGGATGAACTGAAAATGATAGGTCTAACTCTCACCGAACCCCGTCCCGCCAATTATACGGTGACGACAGTCGATAACCCCACTCCTGAACAGGCTCAAAATTTACAGGCTTGGTTAGGGGTGGAGATGACGAGTCTCAAATTGAATCCCTAATTTGACTAGGGGCGAAAAATTTTTCGTCCCTACAGCAACGGTTATGATTTTAGTTAATCATTCCCCAAAATCAAATTCAACAGATTCAGTTCATTAGAGGTAATCAGATAGCGATCCGTAAATAACCTCGATCGCATCTGTTCGAGACTATAACTACGGAAAATCAGAAACGGAAACTCTCGATAGCGATCGCCAATCGGTAACAGATTATCAGTCGGATACAATTGGCGTAAATACTCCCTCAGCAGCGAGCGAAACTCCTGTGTTTCGGGTTCAACGACTCCCGACTGGAAATACTCAGCCATGATATCTCCCAAGAGAAACGCAAACAAGGGAATTATATAATACTGATCCGACCAACTCTGACCCTGTTGAAGTCGCTGAGTATAGTCATGAGGGGATTGTAACTCACGGATTAACTGGATTCCCCATTCCATTAACTGCTGAAGATTGGGAGAATACTCTGAACTTTCACGAATCGCAATCATCTGCTTGAGTAACTCTGACGAGACGGAGGTTTGAATCGTCCTGAGTCCCATAGTATAGGTTTCATTTAACTGCTGTTCACTCATGGGAACCAGTAGTAAACTCCCGCAAATATGACCTAATTCTAATTTGGGAAAGCTCAATAATCCAGCGAGAGGATTGCAACAGTTGGCGAACTCTTGATTGAGGTGCGATCGCATCCTTAAATAAGACATCCCCTCCTGCTCTTTCCGGTCTTCTTCCGTCAGAATAAACTCACCCTGACTTAGCAGCGATCGCAACCGTTTCGCCAACTCTTTAACTGTTATATTACGGCGATCGCGGCGATGTTCTTTCTCCAACTTATCAATCAACGCCGCCAATTGACCGCTCAAGCTTTGACCCGACATCGAAACCGACTTTCCGCCAATGGGAATCATCATAAACTGCTCTCGTCCAATTTGACCCGAGCCAGTAATTCGAGTCATAATCGCCGTTTTGAGAATCACCAACAGCGTCAACAGACTCAAGAGACTTTCTTGAATCGCTAAATCTCGATGCTCTTCACCATAATACACCGCGCGATCGCCCAAATAAAAGGTCACCGCTTTCTCGCTCTCATCCAAACTCCGCCACTCACCATTCTCCCAAAACTGACCGCGACCCCGATACATCACCTGGATAATTTCCATTAAATTTTGTTCCACCTGAAAGCGGGGAACATCCAACAAAATATGTTGAGCTTTAGGAAACGACAATCCCCGACTGGCCGAGGAGGTCATAAACACCACCGAAACCCGATCCTGAAACTCCCGGATTTTCCCTCGCTCCTCATCACTTAAATCCGCATGAACCTCTAAATAGTCTTTGTTCTTCTCAAACGTCTCCTCAGCCTTAATGGAGTCAATCAAATCTTGCAATCGTTGCTTATCTTGGATATAAACTAAAATCTGCGTTTCAGGATAATCCTGACGCAGTTGATTGAGATCCGTTAATATCTGCTCCTGAACCTTTTTCGAGAGTTTTCCCATTTTCTCAGAGGTTAACTCCGGCTTAAAGCGAACAGACTCCACGAAGACTTTATAGGTTAACTTAAGCCGATTGGCGGGATAGGAATTGGCGTTAATCACCTGTCCTTGCAGGTGTTTCAACGGACCTTTTTTAAACGCCAGGGATTCCACGTGAATCTCCCCTGGCGATCGCAACTCCCGCAGATGACGCACAAAAATCTTATCCGGTTCAGGTTCCTTATCACTTAAATGCTGCTGAATCACCCCCCTCTCCACAATCGACGCATCGGCGACAATCAGCTTGAGATTAAACCCCGATTGAGGATTGTTGAGTTGATACTTATGGATAATCTCCGTCATGGCGTGCAAGAAATCCACCCCACTTTGATCACCCGTGACCTCATCAATCATAATAAATAGATGTTTCAGGCGACGGGACATCCCTTGCATTCGGGAAAAATCAACTTGTCCGCGATCTCGATAATAAAAATCCTGAAATATCCTCTCAAAATGTCTCAGAGTATGCGTTTTAGTTTTGGTAATCCGCAAGGCTTGAATGCAGGCTGTGGCGATAATTGCATTGGAAAGAGGTTCTTGAATTGCAGTATCAATTCCTTGACAAAGGGTTGACAAAACCCCTGGCTTGTGATTTTTTGATGGACGCAGATGGCGGTCAGTTTCTCGACGCAAGAATCGCTGGGACGATTTTTGAGGAGGAGGACTTTCAGCAAAGGGAATAAAGCGGACTCCTCGACAAGACATCTCACCCGAATGCTGTCCCGAGAGGCTGTTCACCACTTTCTCGCCAGGGTAGCGATCCAATAACGCCGAATTGGTGGTTAACGCCAACAGACGCGGATCACATAACTGCTGAGTTTGGGAATCTTTGAACTTCTCAATAATATCTAAGTTGACTTGTTTGCGAGGACTGACATAGAAAAAGAGGAACCCATCCTCAATATGAGACTTCAAAAACTCAACAATCGCCGTGGTTTTCCCAATTCCCGGATTTCCCGCGAGAAATAGCAACGGTTTATCTGAAGTTAAGCCAGCTTGAACCGCCTCCGCATGTCGCGATCGCAACGCCAGAGTTGACGCAAAATTATCAATCACCTCCTGGTGAGGGGGAATCACGTTAATCTGATCCCCTTGAATCTCGGATAATCTCTTGACAAACTCCCGTCCCCCCTGAAAACTACGAGACGCATTGCGGCGAATCACCTGTAACAGATCCCGTCTCGCATCAGTGATCTCAACATCCCGAGGTTCATTGTGATAGATATCCTGACAGGTGGCTAGAAAATTGAGATGTTGCGGATGTTGCGGATTGAGGGACATAATACTGAGGGAGCGATCGCTATATCCCACCACATTGATCAAGAAATCCTGTTTCCCGACTTTCTCCCACAACCCCAGTTGCGGATCTTGCAAAAACTCATAGAAGCTATAGCCATAACTTCCCGCTTGAATCAATTTACTAACTTCCTTATCCTCTCGCTTAAAGGCCGTGAAATATCGCCGCAGATCTTTCGAGAACTCCCAATCGAGATCCTCGGGTTCCCCATTATCCAAACGCAAACTCGCAAACACACTCTTGGATTTTAGGTAACTGATCTCCCGTCGCAACAAACGGCGATGATGATTCAGGGTGGTATCTTGCAAATTCAGCAAATCCGCCGCCTCGCGAACGGAAAACACCGACAAATCTACTACCAACAGCCTCAACGTTCGTCGACGTCGCAGCAAAATTAGGGTATCGGCTCTCAGAAATCCCCCTTTATCTCGATATCGCCGCAGATGCTCATATGAGCAGTCGGTAAAACTAAGTCCCAGTTGAGACAGCCAAGCCTCAATTTCCCGAGGTTCATCCTGGTTTAAGGTTCCTACGCTGTTATCTCCTGTAAAACAACATTGATAGTAGAGAATTTCTCGATCAGCCGTCGCCTTTCCCAAAGAGTTCAAGTATTCTCGAAAAAAGTTAAACCCAGACAGCCAGCCTTTTTGCAGGAGAAACAGTCCCCAAGTTTTCAGTCTTTCAATTTCACGAGGATCAATCAGATTGGAACTTTTACAGATGCGATCTAACATCTCGGAAAAGTTTAAGTTTTGCAAATCTTGTTGATACTGATTCCCAAAATTATGGCTGAGATTTTCTTGTGCGATCGCCGTTAAAATCCCAACATTAAACCCCACCTCAAACACTCGTCCTAAATCTTCCGCAACCGTTGCAACCATAAGTTTAGGTCTCCTGACGCTCGTTAGACTGTGGATATAAAATAGAGTTAACCGCCGTCAAAAATGCCAAACTATTAAAATAGGTGTTTCCATCCATGTGATAAAACAAAGCATTTTTCCGCAACGCCTCATCTCCCATAATCTGTTGATACGGATTCAGCTTTAATTGTGGTTTATCCTGGCGGCGTTCGACGCGGAAAAAGTGAAATAAGGTTAAATAACGCAAAATATCCGTTTTCACTGGCCCATCATAAATCAATCCCTGGCGAATATCTTGGTCATCGAGAATTTCTGGATAGACATTGATAAGAGTTGAATAAGACATCACCCCATTATAAAACCGTCCCTCGTCTCCCACAGTTATTCCGTTAAAGAGATTAAAGAAAACGACCACATGCTGACTCGGATCACTGAGGATATTCAGCAACTGTTGAGTATTATTGAGACGGTAAGAGTCGGCGTTTAAGCGGCTAGACTTCAGAACCGAATACTGATTCACAAAAACTGGGTATAACTGTAAATCCTCTAGTCCTTCAACCAAAAACTTGATGAAATTGGGAGACATGAAATAGAGATTTCTGTCCTCCTCAACTTGAGTTAAATTGAGTCGATTCGTATAGGGTGCTTGAGCCAAATAGATAATATGGCGATATCCCGCTTGATGGAGTTGATGAATCAGATCGCTGAGAATTGAGGGATTGTTGTACACCTGGCGATCGCCATAATTCTCAGAAAAGGTTTTGAAGGGTTGAATTGTGATTTTTTCGTGATCATTATCGATGGCGATCGCCTCCCCAAACAGCGTCGCCATTCCCGGATATTGATGACGATTCCGTCGTACCCCGTCACTCTCCAAACTCGACACCACCAACAACGCCAACTTATCCACTCCCTGAGATCCATCCTGAGGCTGGGGGAGATTAAATTCATAGGTTTGAGGTAACACCGAATACAACGACGCAAACGCATTTCGTATCTTATGAGAATTTATCCTGTTAATCCGAATCCCCTGAGAATTTGACCAATATCGCTCACCCAGTAAATGAACCACCACCTTCGACAGATTCGCCATAAACTTCTCCGAAGGTGACGGATTGTTTCCATCTCCCTCATGGAACCGTAATAGAGGAATAAACAATCGCCGATCTTCTAAATCCAACGCATCTAAAATCACCCGCAAGCTGATATACATCAACAATGACATGGTGAAACGATAGAAAAATCCTTGACTCAAATCGCTATTATTCGAGTCTAAATAACGATTGTTGTACGCTACAACGACGAGCGGCGTATTCCCTAAATTTCTTTGAGACGTTTGGCGACTTGTGGAAGATTGAGGAGTCAGCAAAACCGGAAGTTGATGAATTGGTCCCGTCTCCGCCTCAGAACAATCAAACGTCTCCGTTCCTGGCGTCGGATAATAGCGAATATCCTCAAACTCAAAGCAAACCGGAAGTTGACAAAACGTTTCATCCGAGGTAAAGTCCTCTTGAATTGTAATGTAGCGCAGACATTCCTTAGGGTTACGACCCACCACATCATCAAAGACATCTCCGTTACCTAAGGAATTAGGCGATTTTCTTAAAATTCCTCGCAACACACCAATTTTCTTCTGAAAGAAATGAGGTTGAAAAATACTCTTACGTCTTAATGTACCTTCCAGTAACTGTTTTAGTTTTTGTATTTTTTCGCGGATATTATAGTCATTCAGTCCACGACAAAATCCTCGCAAAATACTATCTTTTCTTGCTTCATCACTGCCTTTGAAAACTGAAATAACATGCTCTTCAAAACCAGACATTACATCGTAAGTTAGTTCTGATTGAATCTCATAGCTTTCATCCATTGGATTAAAATTAGATGCAAAAACAAAATAGTAAAGAAACAAAATCCGCAGCATCTTACGCGCCACAATTTCTGGATTACTCTCCTCAACCTGTTGGTCCCAATTTGCTGGATTTAAGACATTACAATAGTAGTTAAACACAGACTCTCCACCTCGTGCTTGGACTTCATTTCCAAACTTTAGCTTGAGTCCAAAGGTGAAAATCCGCTCGCCATTGCTCTCAGTCGTGGTTTCGCCGATAATATCTGAGAGAATCGGGATAATCGGCAACGCATCTAACGACTCTGAGCGTGAAAACCAATCTTTATAATTTAACTCAACTCCGCGATAATTGACCGTGTAATGACCATAAGGCTCCTTGCTAATATAAGTTTCAATATCCCGTAAACGGCGAATTAAATCATCTAAATACACCACATCAGGATGAGTATCCCGATTTATTTGCTGACTGAGATACTCTAAATAGCAAATTTTTGCCTCTTTTTTTAGCTTTCCTAACGACTCACGATCCATGACTCGCTGCAAACGATAGAAATCCGAATTTGGCGAGTCTATCAATCGTTCCTGAACAGCCTCTTGGGCATCTTCCAACTCCTCCTCATCCGTTAAAATCCCCTCAAGATAACGATTTAAGCCAGCTTTCATTCGTTCTGAAAATTGGTTAACCTCACCCACTGTAATCGTCACCTTGTGGAACTTAAGCAAAGAATCCCCACCCCGTCCTTCCGTTCGAGTTTCTAAATCCGCAATGGGGACAGCAGTGGAATTAGAGGCTTCACGCGCAAAACTGATGCGACTCCATGATTCTTCCTCAAGAGTGGTCAGTAAGTCGTTGATATCAAACCCAGTTGTGGTGAGTTGATGCTGTAACTGGCTGGCGACTTCCTGACGCAACTGTTGAATCACGCCATTGAACCGTGGCGCAAAATCAACCGTTAAACTTAACGTCGCCGAACGAGCCGAATAATCCCCAAAAATAGGGTCTTGAATCTGTTGTTGTGCCACCGCTTGGGCGATCGCATCCACATTCACCATCAGGCGATCGCGCGAATTAGTCTTGACCTCAAATAACGGGTTCTGTCGCAGTTCCCGCAGTATCTTCTCTAGCAAATCTCCATAATCCACCGAAAACGGTAAACCCTCTCCCAACTCAAATGTATTCATCTCTCTTGCACCCACAATCACAAAGTCTTCCTAGTAGCCTAGCAGACCAAAGTTCCCAAAATCAATTGACTTAAAACTCACCACACCCAATCCCAAGACAATCTCCTGAATCGATAACATTATCCCAATCTCAGGAGATCTCCAAGTCCTCCTGAGAAGCCAGCTATGGTAAGCTAAGACGATTTCAACCCATAGCCCCTGACTCATAACCAGTCCCATCAGGGTCAGCTAAATATCCAACTCTAAGGGATCTGTATCAACCAGGAGATAACAAGGAGATAGAGATGTACGAAAAAATTGCCCCCCCCACCACTGGCGAAAAAGTCACCTTCAAAGATGGCGAACCCGTCGTTCCCGATAACCCGATTATCCCCTTCATCCGGGGAGACGGGACGGGTGTCGATATCTGGCCCGCCACCCAGAAAGTCATTGACGCTGCGGTCAGCAAAGCCTACAGCGATAAACGTCAGATTAGCTGGTTCAAAATCTACGCCGGAGACGAAGCCTGCGAACAATATGGGCAATTTCAGTATCTCCCCGAAGATACCCTGCAAGCCATCCGCGAGTATGGAATCGCCATCAAAGGCCCTCTCACCACCCCCATCGGCGGTGGGATTCGCTCCCTCAACGTGGCCTTGCGACAAATTAACGACCTTTACGCCTGCGTTCGTCCCTGTAAATATTATCTGGGAACTCCCTCCCCCCACAAAAGTCCCGAAAAACTCGATGTCATCGTCTATCGGGAAAATACCGAAGACATCTATCTGGGGATTGAATGGGCCCAAGGAAGCGACATCGCCAACCAACTCATCAAACATCTCAACGAGGATTTAATTCCCGCCACCCCAGAACATGGGAAAAAACAGATTCCCCTCGATTCGGGAATTGGCATCAAACCCATTAGCAAACTCGGATCTCAGCGACTCGTGCGTCGGGCCATCAAACACGCCTTGCGTCTCCCCAAAGAGAAACAGATGGTGACCCTAGTTCACAAGGGAAACATCATGAAATACACCGAAGGCGCATTTCGCGTCTGGGGGTATGAACTTGCCACCACCGAGTTTCGCGACGAATGCGTCACTGAACGGGAATCTTGGATTTTGAGCAACAAAGAAGCCAACCCCGACATTAGCCTAGAAGACAACGCTCGCAAACTCGAACCCGGTTACGACTCCCTCACCCCCGAGAAAAAATCTGAAGCCTGTGAGGAAGTTAAAGCCGTTCTCGAAGCCATTTGGGAGACTCATGGAAACGGAAAGTGGAAAGAGAAGATCATGGTGAACGATCGCATCGCCGATAGTATCTTCCAACAAATCCAAACCCGTCCCGCCGAATACTCCATTTTGGCGACCATGAACCTCAACGGCGACTATCTCTCCGACGCCGCCGCTGCCATTGTCGGAGGCTTAGGAATGGCTCCAGGAGCCAACATTGGCGACACCTGCGCCATCTTTGAAGCCACCCATGGAACCGCTCCCAAACACGCCGGACTCGATCGCATCAACCCCGGTTCTGTCATCCTCTCCAGCGTCATGATGTTGGAGTATATGGGATGGGACGAAGCGGCCGAACTGATCCAAAAAGGACTCGGGGCCGCCATTTCCAACGGTGAAGTCACCTATGACCTGGCCCGTCTATTGGAACCCGCCGTTGAACCCCTGAAATGTTCTCAGTTTGCCGATGCCATCATCGCCCATTTTGACGACTAGAGAGCCTTAAATCGATTGGGGGCCATCTGGCTCCCAATCACCCTCAACTAAGGATTAGCAAACGTATTAATCCGCCCCCCACCAATCGAGCGTCCAGGGGGAGTCCGAGGAACTGAGAACGCCTCCACTGGCTGGCTGCGCAAGCTTTCTTGACTCTCCGGTGTCCCATTCATCGAGCCATTTGGATACCCCGTTGTCCCATCAGGAACAGGGCCGCGAAATACCGCACCATTGGGATTTAAGACATCACCGGGAGTTCCTTGATAAGGATTAACAGAGCCATTGGAACGACCGACCCCCATCTGGCCTCCTGGCTGAACCCCATAGGGATTACCGGGGCCGGCGTTCTGTTGTGCCGCTGGGTCCATGTGAGTTGGCCGACGATAGCCAGTCGTGGGACTCCCCGAAAGACCGGGATTGATATTTTGATTCGGCGCACCGTAGGGATTCCCCATCTCAGTTTGAGGGATTGTCCCTTGCATCTGATTTGGATTGTAGGGATAGCCTGTAAACGTAGATACCCCTGTTTCTGACTGAGAAGTGGGTTGAGACGTTTGTCCCCCAGCTTGAGGGACAGGCATAGCAAACGCGGGTAAGGTCTCCGCCGACGTTGCGCGGCCGTCAGCGCGGGTCTCTCCATTCTCAGACCCATTGCGGCCATTGGCTTGGGCCTCGCGCTCTTGTGAGTCACGATCTTGAGACTGTTGTGACGTTCTTGAATCTGACTGGGGTTGCATGAGTCCCAACGAACTGGTGCGAGGATTCGCTAACTGTTGGAACCCCTGTTCCATCGGCGTAAGCTGGGGCAATGACTCGGGAGAACCATCCCCATTTCCCGACGCTAAAAACTGATTTAAGGTACTGTTCTGCATCCCTTGGGGACGATTTCCAGACGAGGATGACCCTGAGCCGTTATCCAAGCCTAACCCCTGCAGAAACAGATTGGATTCTGGTGAAGCTGTGTTGTCAGAGGCGCTTCTGTCCCCCTCCTCGTTTGCCTCTGGAGAGGATACCGACTCTTGAGGATTCGCCAAAATTTCCAGAATACGGTTGATGTTGTCTTCGCGGTCTGGGTTGGACTGAGATTGGGGCACCGGGGTCGGGGTCCCCTGTTGGGAGATAATCTGTTGCAAGACGTCGGAACTGTCAATGTCCGCAGCGACGCGAGCATCTTCTCCTGAGACTTCCCCCCGCCATCTCGAAGGGTTGTCATCATCATCATCATTATTAAACGCATCCAGGGAAAAGTCCGCCGCCAGTTGACGAACCCCACGCCGGTCAACATATTCCCAAGCCACGCCCAGGATGAAGACTACCCCCAAAACAGATAGCCAGATGGACGGGCTAGCGAGGGTTCTGAGCCGGGCACGAACTCGGTGGAGAGAGTTGGGGAGATGTTGCAAAGGCATAAGGTATCAACCCCGATAGAGTTGGACAATAGCGTTGCCCTGATTATATCAAATCTCACGGATGAGTCCCAACAATCAGTGCAAGCCCAGATGCGGGAGAGGATGAATGCTGACCACTACTTTTTGAGGGGAGCATCAGGTGCTTCTGGAGCTTGGGAGGGGTTGTCCGCTGGGGAAGATTTATCGATCGCACTGGCAGATCCTTCAGTGGGAATCAAGTCCACGACCACCACATCGGCGACAACCGTTCCCGAGGCCGGCAGTTCCAACTCTCCCTGGGCGACGCTATCTTCTAGAGCTTGTTGGGCATAGTTATCTAACTGGTCATCCCCCGTCAGTTGCAAGGGATAAGGGTCTAGGTCTCGGAGGTTCCCAGATTCGTCAACCAGGATTGCAAATGCCACTCGTTGGGGGGACGCTAGCTGTGAGGCAGGAAGATCCCGTTTAATAAATAGGGAGGGTTGCTCCGGTAAGCTCAAACCCGCCTCAATATTATGGAACCAAGCCGCCCAGCGTTCTTGAGCCTCTTCACCCATTTCTAGGGGAAGAAGATACTGCCAGACCTTTTCAGGATCACTATCAGGGGTGGCAATTTCTGTCTCAGGTTCTGTGGCGGCTTCCTGGTCGGGTTCTGTTTCTGGGACTGGTTTCTCCGCTTCAATAGGTCGAGCTTCCGGGGAAAAGTGAACCTCAAACCAATAGGCTTGGAACTGTTGGGATTCTGGGAACTCTTGGTGTTCGCCAAAGGTGTAGTTGAGGGCCAGTTGCAAGACGCGATCGCCATTGGCGGGTAAAGGACTCACCTGTTCGACTTCCCCTTGAGGATTCACCAGAACTCCCACATAAACAGAGCGTCCCACCAACTCTTGATAGGCCGATTGAGGCGGTAAGACTCCCTCAATGACTTGGGGATCTTGTCCAGTTTGCCGTTGCAGTTGCTCTTCTAGGTCAGGCTTACCCTCGAAAACAGCCAGCAGCCAATCATTGAAATGAGTCGTGAGTTGAACCCCCGCTAGATATTCCTCCCCCATTCCGCCACTGTCCTGGCCATCCCTAGTAGCTTGGTCGCGCTCAGCCTCAGACTCGGACGGCTCAGAAGACGCGATAATCTTTTTCTCGTCTAACAGTTCCTGCTCACTCAGACCCGGATCAGGTTCGGAGACGCGGTCCGGTGGCGGGGTTGTGGAATAGCTGCGATCGCCCTGAATCCGTTCCCATTCACGTTGATACTGTTCCCAGATATCATCCTCGTTCTGGGAAGACTGCTCAGGCACACTATAGGTATAGGTGTTATAGCGTTGACTCATGGGGGGAGGCGAGGATGTGGTATTGTCCCGCGTACTCCAGCGTTCCTCAATGGAGGAGCGGCTATGTTCCGTTGAATTGCGCGGGGGAGGAGGTGGGAAGGTGGCTCGATTAGAGAGAGATGGAGGCGTTGTTGAACCCAACTCCTGCTCAAAATTAAAGCCTGAACCCGCCCCAAACTCTTGCGTCGCGGAAGGGGCAAAAAAGGCTAATTCGTCTGAGGTGAGTTCTACCACGGTACTATCGAGAATCCGCTCCGCCTCGGAATCTTGATTTAACCCCATCAGCGGTAGAGAGGCGGCCACGGCCCCATGAAGTCCCAGGGAAATGGCGATCGCCAACACATTCGGTTGTAATACCATCTGCCGTAGCGACTGCCAAGGGGTCGTAGACTGCCCTAGGCTACGGTTGGCTGGGATTGGATGAAGTTGGGAAGCCTCAGACATACGGATAATACTGAAACGGATAACGTGAGTCGGTCAGACCCCTGGCGATCGCTCGCCCATGGGGAACTGTTGGTTAGTCTAGCAATTATACGGAGAAACGATGGCACAATCGGTACAATCCTCCCCACAACTCCCTTAAGACTAGCGGGCGACTCACGGGGGATAATAGGGCTGTTCCAATAGCACGTCAAAAATGGGGTTTGAGTACGATTGGCTGGTGGTGGGAGATAGTGATGGGGCGGCCAATTCTGCCTCCCTAGCGGCCCAATGGGGAGCGCGGGTGGCTTGGATAGTGCCCCCAGTCGCTACCTGGAGGCGGCGCGTCCACAGTGATTTGGCTCTGGCCCAGCTTCAGCAACAGCCCTCCGGGGCAGATTTACCCAGAATTTGGCGTTTGGCCCAGGAACAGACAGAAAACCTCGCCATCCTCCGCTCTCCCGCCACTCTCGCCCAGCAAGGAGTGGATGTCATCCTAGCACCTGGGGAGTTTGACCCCCAACCCCAGTTACAGTTTCGCCTCAAGGAGCAGCAATTGACGCCAAGGGTTCGAGAACTGCGATCGCGCCGTTATCTGCTTGCCCCCTCCCCCAAGCCTCAGTCTTCTGCCTTCAACCATGACCTCCAAGGAATCGAGGCCATTCCTCACCACCACCTCAACGACCTAAAACCCCTGTTTACCCAGCCACTCCCCCAGCAAATCCTCATCGTCGGCAGCGATCCTCAGGGTGCTGTTTTGGCTCAAACCCTAGCCCGCCTAGGCTGCTCGGTACAACTCATCCTGAGCGAACCCCAGCTTTTACCCCAAGAAGATCCCCAATTGGGGCAATTACTCCAGGCTCACCTAGACGCCGCTGGGGTTCAAGTCCGCACCGCCACCTCCGTCAGCCAAGTTCGCGAAATTGACGGCCAAATTTGGCTACAAGCGGGGAATCAAGCCCTGGAAACGGAGGCTCTGATTCTCGCTCCTGCTTGGGGCGCTGATTTAACTGGGATTGGACTTGACAAATTGCCAATAAAATGGGGGAAGAACACCATTAAAACCAGTCCCAGCCTAGAAACCGCCCAACCCCATCTCTACGCCTGTGGTTCAATCTTAGGGGGCTATGGCGATCGCCACCTAGAACGATACGAAGCGCAACTGGCCACCCACAATGCCCTGAGGTTCCGCCAGCGTCCCCTGGATTACAGCACAGTCCCACGGGCGATCGCCACGGTTCCTCCCATCGCCGCTGTGGGCTTAACCACCCCTCAAGCCCAACATCAATTTGGCGATGGGTTCATTAGCCTCTCCCTTCCCCTCTATCAACTCGAATCTAGCCAACGGCGGGGCAATCTCTCGGGATTCGCCAAACTCCTCGTCAGTCCCTCGGGACAACTCCTCGGGGCCCACAGCCTAGGAGACAAAGCCCCTCATTGGATTCAATCCATCGCCCTTCTCATTCGACAGAATGCCCCCATCGAGGCCCTAGCCAAGATTCCCCCACCAGATGACGATCTCTTTGCCGCATTCTTGCAACTGTGGCATCATCACTGGCAAACCAGCCATCCCCGCCAAGCCAATCTCCAGCAAGCCTGGTTTAACTGGCGACGTTCATAGTTCTCTGTCATCTTGCCTTCAAAACCGACCATGAAAACCGATTTTGCCATTAAGTTTGCACCCCTGACTCTAAGCGATGCCTACCAACGGGCCGATGACTCAGGAAATGGTGCCATTGTCGTCATGAGTGGCATGGTACGAGACAATACTGACGGACAACCGGTGAACTATCTGGAATATCAAGCCTACGAACCCATGGCGTTACAGGTGTTTCGTCAAATTGGTTCCCAGATTCAACAACACTGGTCTGACATCCGCTCCCTCGTCATTCATCATCGTATTGGTAAGTTGACCGTGGGGGAGATTAGTGTCCTGGTTGTCGTTGGCTGTCCCCATCGGGGTGAGGCGTTTGAGGCTTGTCAGTATGCCATCGACACCCTCAAGCATACCGCCCCCATCTGGAAGAAAGAACATTGGCAAGATGGAACCAGTACCTGGGTGAGCATCGGGGCCTGTGAAGAGGCTGAATGTGACCCCAATCAACCATTGGCAGCGAACACTTCAAATTAGACAACATTCATGTCCAAAGACTCTTTCTGATTTGGCTTCGAAGAGTATCACAACGTCTTAACCACAAAGACTAAAAAATAAATATCAGAAGCCATCTTACAAAAAAAAGGGACATATACTCGTCCCTTTTTCCTCTTCTCGCCCCCTTATTCTAATCAACTGTCTCCCCCTTTGCATCCAGAGGGCCACAAGGGTACGCCCCCCCATCTTCTCCGTTCCCGATTCCCTGTTCCCCGTTCCCTGCTTTTGCCTACTGCCTACTGCCTACTGCCTTCTTCTGCCTTAATGTGATGGATAAAGGCTAACTGCCGGAGTCGATGCCTCCCGATACCGTTGTGGAAGTTTTTGGCTATAGGCAACTTCAACCATCACCACTAAGAGAATTCCGGCTAAGACAAAAATGCCAAACCAACCGCCATCTTCGTGTTCCTCATCAGACTCATGATTATGGTTGGAGCGACGATGGGATAAGCTTCTAGAGAAGCCACAATTAAGACAAGTCCATCGGGTGTCGCTTTGCTTAACAACGCTATACTTCCCACAGCGTGGGCATTCTGGCGCACTTTTCATGGTCGATACCCCTGGGTATTGCACCCGTTTTACTACATCGGTAGTATGCGCCCTGTTACCCTCATTCTCCGGATAGATTGTGCATTGCAGGAAAATTAAGGACAGTTTAGAAATTGTCACGCTTGAAAATTTTTTGCCCAAATTGCAGTCGAGTTAGCTATCAAAATTCCGTTCTAAATCCTGGATCACTTTCTCGATATACCAGTCTTCAGATTGATTGGGATAATAGTGTCGCGCCTGTTCAAGTAGGCGTTCAGCAATTTCCCAATGGCCTCCCACAAGTATCCGTAACCGTTCTTTGCGGGGAGACGGGCCCACCCCAAAGCCGCCACTTGACGGGGAGGAACTGGGGGAAGAGGTAGAACGAGAAAATCCGGCTTGCAGGCTATTTAGTTTTTTGAGGGTGGCGTTATAGTTATCCCAATCGTCGGCCTCGCTAAAAAGAGACAGGGCCGTTTGATAGTCGGCGATCGCCTGGCGGGTTTCTTCGAGGCGAGTATAGGCCAGGGCCCGATTGAGATAAATCGAGGCACAGTTTTCATCGAGATCGAGGGCCTGTTTATAGGTGGCGATCGCCTGTTGATAATCTCCCACATCCCGAAAGGCGTTTCCTTTGGCCACATAAATCAGCACATCATCGGGGTTGAGTTGCAGGGCCTGTCCAAAGTCAGCCATTCCCCCAGCGCGATCGCCGAGTTGGAAGCGAACCTTACCGCGATTACGCAAGGCGAGGAGGTGATTGGGTTGGAGTTTTAGGGCCCGATTAAAATCTTTGAGGGCGTTTTCGGGTTGATTGAGTTTCAGATAGGCCATACCGCGACAGCAATGGGCCTCGGCATCTCCATCATCCGCCTGCAAGACCCAGTTTAAGTCTCTCAGGGCACTCTGGACATCGCCGCGACGAATGCGATCGAGCAGTTCTCCGTAAATATCCCCAACGCTCGGCATAGTGGGAGGGGGCGAAGTTTGGGGAGACGGCGGTGGCGTGAGTTGGGATTGAGGCTTAATTTGGGCGATCGCCGTGAGACAGGCTTGACAATTCTCCTTATCCTTGCGAGCGAGATAGAGTTGCGCGGCCTGTTTGAAGCTGGCGATCGCCTCCGGGATATCATCGAGTTTGCGGCAGAGGGTTCCCCGTAACCGTTGTCCAGCGGCGTGTTCACTGTTCACTCGCAGGGCCACCTCAATATCTGACAAGGCCCCGGTATAGTTTTTCAGGGCCAGGCGGGCGATCGCCCGTCCATAATGGGCCGCGAAATCCTTAGGATGGAGTTTAATGGCCTGGGTATAGTCTGAAATCGCATCATGAATACGCCCCGCATCATAATAGGCTAAGCCTCGCTGACGATAGGCGATCGCCGATATGGGGTTGGCCTCAATGGCTTCGCTGAAGGCGGCGATCGCTTCGACGTAATCTCCCGCCTTCGCCTGGGCAATTCCCTTGTCAATCCACTCCTGTTCCAGCATTGCCACTCTCCTAAGACCTTGCCATCTCGCTACAGCTTTGATGTTATTCGATTTTAAGGGGAGGACTGAGACAGTAGCCAGTTCTGGGGGAGAAATCAGGCCAAGGGGACGGCTGAGAACCCTTGAGCCTGGCCCACTTGGAGGAAATGGGCGACGGGGGTGGTAAACTCCCCAGAAGCCAGGTCCTGTACCACGTCAGGATTACGAACCAGATAAGCCAGATCACTGTAACCAGGATTGGGCGATCGCCAATCAAATTGCCCATAGTTCAGGAAATGATGGACGGCGGATTCCGTCAACCCTTCGGCAACTTCTGCGGCCACATCCGGGTTACTAGCCAGATAGAAAGCGGTGTCAAAAAAGGCATTGGGATTACGTCCCTCATATTGTCCATGACGTTGAAAATGGGTGAGGGGATCAGACATCCCCCCGTTGGCCACCTCATCGGCCACATCCGGGTTACTAGCCAGATAGAAGTCCGCATCAAAGAACTCCTCAAATTGCACCCCCGTTAACGGATCTCGCTTGATTACGGCTAAACTTCCCCCCTCATCCAGTCGTAGAGTTCCACCACTGGGGTCATTCTCCAGTAAATCCTGTTCGAGACTGATCAGAGGCGATGTCCCAGCTTCCGCATCTGGATCGGTTTGAACCCTAAAGGTATAGCCTTCAGGCGTCTGGATCATTAGAGTTGTCACATCCCTGGCCCCGGACAGTAGCACCTCTATCCCCAGACTTTCCCAGGTCTCCTTCTCCGGCTGAACACCACTTAAGACTTGTCCCTCAGGGGTATAGATAACAAGGTTTAAGCTGTCTAGCCGATCCTCGGTCAGGAGGGATGGGGATATATTGTCTAAATTAATCTCAGTAGACCGGTGGAAGTGATCCTCCGAAACCCCAGTAACCGGGTTGAAATGGTCTCTCTGAGGCCCTCTGATTGTAAATGACCCGGTGGTGCTGGGGTAACTCACCTCACCCTGAGCGATATAGCCACCATCGCCCCGCCAGACAATCCGATAAGACCCTCCTGGTATCGTAAACTCGATTTTTTCGTCAATAACTGTTGGATCGGTCAACCGCCCCCGCGAACCCAGTCCGGGATTCCTCGGGTAGGAGTCAAACGTCCAAACAACAGGCTTTGAATCCTTTTGAATGGCGGAGGTATCCACCGATGACTGTTTGTCCGTTGGCTTTTGCACGCTTCCCACTAGGTCAGAACTCGTAGACATCGGACGGCCCCCCTAGAATTTCAGACAATGTAAGTTGAGACATGGATAGCACCCCACTTCTCCGTAATTTTACTGACCATTATGACCTGGGATTTTGGATTGTCAATACGCCGGACTCCGGGATACTGTCCACTGATGAAGCTACCGTGACTCCAAAAATGGGAGAGGATCTTGAGTCAGCCATTGGCTTGCGATCGCCGCGCGCTCTGGTCGGCCAAAAAGATACCCTTGAGCATAGTGACAGCCCAGTTTCTTCAAAGACTCAAATTGTTCAATGGTTTCAATCCCTTCTGCCACCGAAAACAATTCCAAATGTTTAGTGAGGCTGAGGATTGTTTCTACAACGCGGCGATTCTGGGGACTCTGTACCATTCGCCCCACAAAAGACTTGTCGATTTTTAATGTCGTAATGGGTAAATCACAGAGATAGCTAAGAGAGGAATACCCCGTTCCAAAATCATCGATTGTAATTGCGATCTCACGCTCTTGTAAACAGCGAAAAATTTGAATAATATTATTGACATCCTGAATAAGGGTGCTTTCCGTAATTTCAAAGATGAAGTTTTTTCCAGATATCCCTATTTCTTGCAACACTCGATCAACTTCTTCAATGAACTGGCTGTGCTTAAGATGTACTACTGAAATATTGATACTAACTCGTAACGATTCTGTGAGAGGACGAGGAAATTCTGGGTTTTGCTGCCAGGCTTTAATTTGCCGCCCCACTTCCTTCATTAACCAAATGCTCATCGGTATAATAAGCTGAGTTTCTTCAGCAACCGGAATAAATTCAGTAGGAGAAACAACACCACGCTCAGGGTGTTGCCAACGAATTAGGGCTTCAAAGCTCCTGAGCTGATGGGTCTGAAACTGGGTAATGGGCTGATAGCAGATAAATAGCTCATTGCCTTCGATTGCACGACGCAAATCCGTTTCTAACTCCAGCCTAGCCAAGGCTTGGATGTGCATCGTTGGATCGAAGACCTCATAGCAGGAGCGGCCCTTTTCCTTGGCACGATACATTGCGGTATCTGCGTCACGAATCAGATCGATTGCTTTATCATAGCGAATTGTTCCGACCACAATGCCGATACTAACACGAATTAAAGTTTGTTGATGACCGATTGTAAAGGGACTCTTAAATTGCTCAAAAAGTCGTTCTACAAGCTCAACAACCTCATGCAACCCCGTAATTTTTTCAACTAATATAACAAATTCATCTCCCCCTAGCCGAGCCACTAAATCGATTGAACGTATTATTCTTTGCAGCCTTTGAGCTACATCGATTAACACTTCATCTCCTGCTAAATGCCCTAAACTATCATTGATAATTTTAAAGTGATCCAAGTCTAAAAATAATACCGCAAACTGGTAATGCTTATCGTGATGGATGCGTTCAATCGCAAAATTGAGCCGTTCCATGAGCAGGTTCCGGTTAGGTAATCCTGTTAGGGTATCATGAAAGGCATCATGTTCTAGTTGGCGTTGCAGCCGCATTTTTTCAGTCACGTCACGAGACGTTGTTTGCAGTTGAATAATATCACCATCACTGTTAAAAATGCCACGGGCAACGGTTTCAAACCAGCGATAATCTCCCACTCGTTTACGAATTCGATAGGTCAAAGGGAGAGCTATACCATCTTTGAGTTGTCGTGCTTCGTGATGGATGCGATCGCGATCATCGGGATGAATCAGTTCAAAGTGATTCCAACCGATGAGAGAGGCAGGCTGGTAGCCTAACAGAGACTGCACCGACGAACTGACATAGAGATAGGCTCCCTTAGGATCATGGAGGCAGACCAAATCACTCATATTTTCTGCCAATAAACGGTACTGGGCCTCACTTTGAGTTAACGCTTGCTCAACGTTTTTGCGCTCAGTAATATCTTCAGCAATTCCCCCGAGCCAGGGTGTGTCACCTTGACCATTCTCTAAAAGAAAGACGTGATCGCGAACCCAACATACCGAGCCATCTGCCTCAACAATGCGGTAATCAATTACAAGGGTATGGGTTTGCTCAATCTGCCGTAGAGCGTTCAAGAGTTCTTTACGATCTTCGGGGAGAAGGCGACGTAGCAAGTGACTGGACTGACTCAAGAGCCTTGATTCCTCACAACCCCACACATCACAGCAGGCGGGGCTAACATAGATAAAACGGCGCTGAAACCGGTCAAATATCCAGAGGACTGCATCGCTGTTTTCGGCAAAGTAGCGAAATTTTTCTTCACTTTCCTGAAGGTTTTGATGAGCTGTGTTCAGGGCAGCAAAGGAACGTTGTAGGCGTTGGGACATATGATTAAAGGTTTTGGCCAAAATCGCCAACTCCCGTAAACGTCCCGGTTTAATCGCCTGAGAGAGTTCCCCTTTCGCGATCGCAGACGATGCCTTCATCAGCGGAATCACAGAGCGCATAATCCAACGGCTCGTTAGCAATCCTGATACAATTGCGACTCCTAGAGCGGCTAAACAGAGCAAAATTGAATTGCGAGTATTGGCATTGATTTGCGCCATAAAATCTGATTCTGGCATTATGACAACAATTAGCCAATCGAGACCAAATTCATCTTGAAATGGAGAAACTTGTACAAAATAGCGTTCCTGCTCGTAGCTGAAGTCCAATTGAACTGGAGCTTGAATGGTATCTAATTCTGGGTAGCGATCGCTAAGAAGCTCTGCGGATGCGTCAAGCACTGGATCGCCACTGTCCAAACTATTCAGACGATAAGTCACACCATCCTCAACCGTAAACGGTTCGGACAAGGTAGAACTGGCGACAAGATTGCCATTGCGCTCAATGATATATGTCTGTCCAGTTTGACTTACCTTCAAATCACTTAAAAAATCACTGATTTGATCTAGGAAAAAGTTGTTACCAAACACCCCTATCAGCGACCCATTGTCATCATAAATGGGGGTTGCCATAGGAATCGCCAGCAACGTATACGCATGATAGGGAAAAATCTCGCCCCAGGTTGATGTACCAGCAGTCATTGCAGCTTGATACCAAGGACGCTCCCGAGGATCAAAGCCAGGAGTGACCCTTTCTAACTCTACTGGCCGACCGTCATGATCCACATCATAAAAGTGAATGGCCCCATCAGTCGCTGCACCAGCCATCATCAGTTGATGAGAATAACGGGGACCAAAATTGCCATTACCAATGAATTCACCGTCGGCCCGGCCAAAAAAGATACCCCCCGCCTGCTCAAATTCCTGGGCCTGGGCAAAAAAATGAGGGTACAGCGGCTCAAGATCGGTTGTGGAGATATAACCGAGTCTCAGGGCATTTTCATTGATGTGATTGATTGTGGGCGGTATTTCTAGGAAGGTATTCAGTTTTTGCTCAATGCGTAGGGTCACTTCAGAGCGCAGTTGTTCGGCTAAATCATTGACCGCTTTTTGCCCGTTACGCCAAGCAATCCACCCCGTCAATCCAACAGCAAATGTGACTTGCACCACAAAGGGGACAATCAGCACCGCGCGTAAGGGCAGATTCTCCAGACAATGGGTCGGTCGGTAGCGTTGCCAGAAAGCCATTCGTTTACCTAACAGGGCTTGCTAAAATTGTAACAGGCAATACTGATAGCACGAAGAACCGTCCTCTTCTACCTAACGGGATAGCCTCTGCCCCTACACTTGAGCTAGCTCCTTAAGTTAACCTTAAATTTTTTGACGACCGCATCGCGCACCTTTTGATGAGCGGTGTCCACATCCTTGTCTTTGAGGGTGCGATCGCCGGCCCGATACACTAAACGAAAGGCTAGACTGCGCTGACCTTCAGGAACCGATTCCCCACGATACTCATCGAACAGTTCCACGGACTCCAATAACTTACCTCCAGCCCGACTCATGGCTTTTTCTAACTCCAAGACTTCCGCGTCAATCGGAGCAAAAAAGGCTAAATCGCGATCGCTGGCGGGGAACGTAGAAAAGGGTTTGAACTTCGGAACTTGGCTCGATGGCAGGGCTTCTAGGAGTAGACTTAACTCCAACTCAAACACATAGACTTCATCGGGAAGTTCCCGTTCTTGACGCAACTGGGGATGAAGCTGGCCAAAGCGTCCTAACTGACGACCCCGCAACCATAAGGAAGCGGTGCGTCCAGGATGCAGTCGCTCATCTCCAGCATCGGCTTGATAGGAGACCGCTAAACCCAGGCGATCAAAGACTCCTTGTAACACCCCTTTGGCTTCAAACCAGGACATGGGGTGTTCCTTCCCAGACCGTAACCAACGTCCCTGAGTGCGATCGCCCCCAAGAATCCCGGCCACCACATTTTTCTCCTGATAGCTGTCCTCTTCTTTCCAAAACACTCGCCCAATCTCAAAGCCATTGAGCGCCCCATTTCCCTGTTTCAGGTTGTACTCAAAAGCATCAATCATCCCTGGGAGAAGTTCTGTCCGTAGGGCGGAATACTCCGCGAATAGAGGATTCCCTAAGCAAATTTGTTGCTCTTGGCTAGGTTTAACCAAAGAATAGTGGATCAGTTCCGTTAAACCAGCCCCCCGTAGGGCTTCCCGCAACTGTCCCGTCAGGGCAAATTCTGGAGAAAGCTGGCCCAACGTACCCTGTTTGGGCAGCGTTTCGCAGAAGTTATCGTAGCCATAGAGACGGGCAATTTCCTCGATTAAATCAATTTCCCGTTCGATATCCCGGCGACGGTAAGGGGGAACCTGCACCGTCCAAACTCCCGCTTCTTCCGTGGAAGTGACGCCAAAGTTGAGGCGTTCCAGGATTTGTTTCATATCCGCTTCCGGGAGGTCGCCCACCTCATCCCCGAGATGCACTGGACCGAGAACATGACGCACCCGGGCCGCTCGTAGAGTGAGCGTTTGAGACAAATCGGGGCGAGAATCGGCCTTGGCTTGGGACACCGGAGTCCCGCCCGCTAATTCGCTGATGAGGGCGATCGCCCGTTGACAGGCCGTTTCTAACTCAGCAAAGTTGACTCCCCGTTCATAGCGCGAGGAGGACTCACTCCGCAAATTCTGACTACGGGAGGAACGACGCACGGCCACTGGGTCAAATAGGGCGGCCTCTAAGACCAAATTCGTGGTTCCCGAATGGACTTCGCTCTCTCCCCCTCCCATGACTCCCGCTAGGGCCACGGGGTGATCATTGACGGTAATCAGCAGATTGGTCTCCTGAAGGCTGCGCTCCTGGCCATCGAGGGTTTTTAGGGTTTCCGCATCTTTGGCGTAACGAACCCCAATCGTTAGGGAATCTTGACCGGTGAGCTGTTGCAGGCGATCGCAGTCAAAGGCGTGCAGGGGTTGTCCCCATTCCAACATCACATAGTTGGTAATATCCACCACATTATTAATAGGACGCACCCCCGCCGCTTGCAGTCGTTGTTGTAGCCAGTCCGGCGAGGGGGCGATCGTTACCCCTTCAATCATCGTGCCAATATACGCTGGACAGGCCTTTGTCTGGGCCACCTCAACCGTCAGAGATTCCTTCGGGGCAATCTCAGCCACCTCAACCTGGGGTAACTCCAGCTTATCCCCCGTCAACGCCGCCACTTCTCGGGCCACACCCACCATACTCAGAGCATCGGCTCGGTTTGCCGTGGCCGTCAAGTCTAAAATCGAGTCATCGAGTCCCAGAAATGGCCGCGCATCGGCGCCAATCTTGCCCTGGAACTCACTATCATTACCCTCGGCGAAGATATGAATGCCGTCAATCTCGGAGGTTAACCCCACCTCCTCTAGGGAGCAAATCATGCCATTCGAGGGGACGCCCCGCAGTTTGGTGGGTTTAATCTTGAGATCCACTTGAGGCAGCTTCGTGCCGATTGTAGCCACCGGAACGTAGATATCTGCCTGCGCATTGGGCGCACCACAGACAATCTGCTGAAGCTCAGCGCTGCCAATATCAACTTGGCACACCCGCAGCTTATCGGCATTGGGATGAGGCTCAATGCTCACAATCTTACCGATCACCACCCCATCGGCCCAGGTGCTGCGCTCTTCAATCTCCTCCACTTCAAACCCCGCCATAGTGAGGCGATGGGCCAGGTCGTCCGCAGTTAGATCAATCTTAATGAGGGTTTGCAACCAGTTGAGTGAGATACGCACAGTTGATGCCTTGTTCGACGAAGTATATAGCTCGTCTATTCTACACAAAATCAGCCTGCCAAAGCCGTGTTGATAGTTTGTCTTCCATGATGGCGATCGCCCCTCGCAGACTGCCCCCATCGGAAAAAAAATAGGAAATTGTGAAACCAATTCCACAACCTTGACGTACCGGTATGTATTTTCCGATACGTATTGTCCGATCCGTCGTCCCGGTCGTAACCCGCGTTGCAACTGTCAATCCTTAAATGTTAGATACAACAAAGTAACTCATGACTTCTTTACTAGCACTGACCAACAACAACACACTCGTATCCTTCAACGCGGATAATCCTGCCGAAACTACCAGCATTCCCGTAACCGGAGTCGACGGAACCCTAATTGGTATCGATACACGCCCCGCCGATGGCTTAGTCTATGGATTGAGCACCAGCAATGAGCTATACCGTATCGACGTGGGTGGCTTCGATACCGGAGGACTTCAGGGAGACTTCACCCTCACCGACGACGAAGAGCAACTGCTGCTCAACAACAGCTTTTACGTCAACCTCCACACCCAACTGTATAACCCTGGGGAATTGCGGGGACAGATCAACGTTGTTCAAGAAAACGACATTGTGACTCGGGGTCTTCCCATGGAAGAATCCCAAGAAGTCGGCGACATGACTCCCCCGGACGGGCCAGCCACTGCCACCTTTGACGTCATTTATGACGATGCCACGAACAAGCTAAAAATCAACGGCAGCTTCAGTGACCTCACCAGTGCCCTCTTTCCCGTGGGTGGTCCCGATATCGAAGGGAATCCCGAAAGTGCTATTCATATCCATAACGGGGCAGCCGGCACCAACGGCCCTATCGTCCGCAACCTCACCGTGACGCCAGACAATGGCTTCACCGGCAAGTTCACCCTAACCGATGCTGAAGAAGCCCTGTTATTTGAAGACCAGTTTTATATCAACCTGCACACCGAAAACTTCAACGCAGGTGAACTGCGGGGACAGGTCAATGTGACCCCCGGAAATGATGTGGTGATGTTTGGGATTCCCCTCGAAGAATCCCAAGAAGTGGGCGACATGACTCCCCCGGATGGTCCAGGCCAAGGATTTGTCGATGTCTTTTACGACGGTTCGACCAACCGATTAACCCTCGATGGGACTTACAAACGACTCTCGACGTCCCTATTACCCGTTGGAGAACCCGATGTAGAGGGGAATCCTCAGAGTGCCGTTCATATTCACAACGGTGTTGCTGGAACCAATGGTCCCATTGTTCGCAACCTCAGTGTCAATGAAAACCGAGGTGTTGCCACCAAAGTCAGCACCCTATCGGAACCCTTTACCGCTGGGGCAACCTCAGGATTCGACTTTAACCCAGTTCCCGATCGCCTGCGCCTCGTTGGTGCCAATGGTCAAAACTTCCGCGTCAACGTCGATACAGGAGAGGTCATCGAGGATGGTCCCATCGCCTATGGCGGCGGTGAGGTCACTACCCCGGTTGTTCCAAATGTGACGGCTTCTGCCTATACGAACAGTTTTAGTGGAACTCCCATGACCCAACTGTTCAACATTGATGTTTTGCGAAATAGCCTCAATTTGCAAAGTCCTCCCAATGATGGAACCCAACTGATGGTTGGAGACTTGGGGGTTGAATTCGGAGACTTAGCTGGATTCGATATTGTGTCATCCCTCGATGGCTCTAATACTGGGTTTGCCGTCTCCAATGACATGCTGTTTTCCATCAATCTCGACAGCGGTGCAGCCACTCCTCTCGGGGCAGTTGCCCTAGAACCGGGCCAGACCCTGCAAGGACTCACCGCCCGGCCAGATACCTTTGTGATTGCCGATGACGACAGTTCCAGCGTTCTTCACGGCACCAGTGGCAACGATGTGATTGCTGGGTTTGGGGGGGATGACCTGATCAGTGGCGGCGATGGTGATGACATCCTTTTCGGCAACACGGGGAATGATACCCTCTTCGGGGGGAGTGGCTCCAATACCCTATTTGGGGGACAAGGTAACGATATCCTTCAGGGAGGTGATGGAGATGACATTCTTTCGGGAGACTTAGGAGACGACACTCTCACTGGGGGCGGCGGCAGCAATCGCTTTGATGTTCGACCCGGTGATGGCAACAACGTGATTACCGATTTCGAGAGCGGCATGGACCGGATTGGCCTTTCCGAGGGACTGACCTTTGAGCAGTTAAACATTATGGCAGATGGGGGGGATGCCATCATTTCTGCCGAAGGACTCTCCGTTCGTCTTTTGAACGTCGATATGGCGGTGATTGATGCCAACGATTTCGTTATGGTCTAACGGCTTTAGTTGACCTGAATCCCTACATCATGTGTTAGACAAGCAAATCTGGGGAGTTTTCCCTAGATTTGCTTTATCATGGCTAACAGCCCAAGCTGGTGTGCATTGTGGGTTACCTATGTCTCCTGAACAATTGAGTGAATCTGAGCCGAGTCGCTCCGAACCCAGTGATGCTGAGTTGATTACTGCCCTGCGGTCTGGGGCGGTTGACGCATTGGGGGTTTTGTATGCCCGACATTCTGGGTTGGTCTATGGGGTCGCCCTGAAACTGTTAAAGGACACTCACGAGGCAGAAGATCTAACCCAAGCCATCTTCCTCTCTTTAATCCAGAAAGACCATTATGACCCCAAACGCGGATCACTACGAACATTTTTAGCCATCCTAACTCGTTCCCGCGCCATTGATCGACTGCGCAAACGAACCAGAAGCCAGAAGCACCTACGTCAGCAAATCTCCGAGCAGTCCGAAAAACTCACCTCGACAGAGACGGGTCTTGATACAATTTCTGAGATGGAACAGTCTGAAGATGTCAGAAATGCTCTCTCTCAACTTTCCTCGACGGAACAAGAGGTGTTAAAGATGGCCTACTATGACGGACTAAGCCAATCGAAGATTGCCCAGGAGTTAGAGTTGTCCTTAGGAACTGTCAAATCCCGCTCTCGTCGAGGGTTAATGAAGCTTCGTCAGATTTTGTCGCATGTTGTGGAGAGAGTATAGCTATGGTTTCTCCGCTACCGCCAGATTTACCGTCGGATTGTGAGCAATTATTGATTTCAGGCTATATTTTAGGGGATTTAAGCACAGCTGAAGCAGCCTTATTTGAAGAGCTGTTAGCTCAAAATCCTCAACTTCAGGAACAGGTCGATCAAATGCAAAAGACCTTGGAGGTTGTCTATACTCCAGCCGAGGTGACTCCCCCTGAAAATCTAAGAACTAAGGTGTTAGCGGCCGGGGCGGAGGCACTGTCTCATACGTCTCCTACCGCTTCAACGACGTCGGTTAAGCCTCGTTGGAATTGGGATAAACTCGTAGCATTTCTCGCAATTCTAGGTTTGATTGGATTCGGGGTCATCAACTATCGGCTTTATCGTGCCTTGCAATTCGCTCGTATGGAGACTCCCCTCCCTATTGAGATCCCCATTCTTGAACCAGTCGTGTACTCATTACAAGGCACAGAAGGGGCAGATACTGCTAGGGCAAGGTTAATTGTCGATCCGAATCGTCTAGAGGCTGAATTCACCGTTGAGAATTTAGCACCTTTACCTGAAGATCAAGTGTATGTATTGTGGACTGTGGTTGGGGAAGATGCTCCCTTCACTACGGACGATAAGGGAGCTATTCTCACTCAAACCTTTCAGGTTACAGAAGAGGGGGAGTTTTCCAGCAATATTGTAGTTCCTGAAGCCCATCGACACTCGGGAGTTGTGGAGTTAGTGGCCATTACAATTGAAAATCGGGATTCTCCCCAAGCGCATGTGGGCACTATTATCGCATTAAGCCAGTAGTCTCGTTGCCTTTCATCATCCCCTTTTAGGGGTAGGCGAATTTACAGAAGCACTCGTGATGCTAAAAAACCCCCCACTTACACTGAAGTGAGGGGAATTCCGTCTGGTTGTGAAGAGAGTTAGGACGAAACCATCCCAACACCTAGCTTAGGCATCCCAACTTAGGCATCGTAGTAGAGCATATACTCGAAGGGATGGGGACGAAGGCGGATGGGGTTGACTTCGTTATCGAGCTTGTAGGTGATGTAGTTATCGATAAAGTCTTCGGTAAAGACGCCACCTTTGGTCAAGAACTCACTGTCATGAGCTAACGCACTCAACGCACCTTCCAAGGAACCTGGAGTCGAGGGAATCTTACTCAGTTCTTCAGGGCTGAGTTCGTAGATGTCCACATCGAGGGCTTCGCCAGGCTCAATTTTGTTCTGAATCCCATCGAGGCCAGCCATTAGCATCGCGGCAAACCCGAGATAGGGGTTAGAACTCGCATCCGGGCAACGGAACTCAAGCCGTTTGGCTTTGGGATTAGAACCGGTTAGGGGAATGCGGATGGATGCGGAGCGGTTACCCTGAGAGTAAGCCAAGTTCACAGGAGCCTCAAACCCAGGAACCAAACGCTTGTAGGAGTTTAGGGAGGGGTTGGTGAAGGCCAAGACGGCAGGTGCATGTTTCAGCAAGCCGCCAATGAAATATAAGGCTAAATCACTGAGGTCAGCGTAGTTATCACCGAAGAACAGCGGTTGTCCGTCTTTCCAGATGGACATGTGGGTGTGCATCCCGCTCCCGTTGTCGTTGAAAATGGGTTTGGGCATGAAGGTTGCAGATTTGCCATATTTGCGAGCAACGTTTTTGACCACGTACTTATAGGTCATCACGTTGTCAGCAGCACTAATCAAGTCAGTGAAGCGAATCCCTAGTTCACACTGTCCAGCGGTTCCCACTTCATGGTGGTGCTTTTCAATGGGAACCCCACAACGCCCCATGGTTAGGAGCATTTCCGTGCGAATGTCTTGCAGGGTATCCGACGGACCAACGGGGAAGTAACCACGCTTGTAGCCCGTTTTAAAGCCAAGGTTGCCTCCTTCTTCAGACCGTCCAGAGTTCCACATCCCCTCGGCGGAATTAACATGGTAGTAGCCTTCATGTTCGTTTTGGTCGTAGCGAACATCATCGAAGACAAAAAACTCTGGCTCAGGCCCACAGAAAACTGTGTCACCGATTCCGGTCGATTGCAGATACTGCAAGGCTCGATCAGCCAGGGAACGGGGATCACGCTCATACCACTCGCCGGTTCGGGGTTCCTTAATAGAACAGACCATGCTCAGTGTGGGCGTGTCCATGAAGGGGTCCAACCAGGCTGTGCTGGGGTCAGGAACCATGGACATATCCGAGGCGTTAATCGCTTTCCAGCCCCGGATACTTGAGCCGTCAAAGGCAATCCCTTCATCAAAGGACTCCTCTTCAATGAGGCTGCGGTGGAACGTGCAGTGCTGCCAGATTCCGAACAGATCAACAAACTTCAGGTCAATCAGTTCGATGTTCTCACCCTGAATCATGTTCAGGACGTCTTGTGGCGTTTCAGGCATGGGTTACTTCTCCCTATAATCGCGAAAATCGTTGGAGTTTGCCAGTAGTTGCTTTTCCGGACGGTACGTGGAAGACGCACGCAGGGGTGGGGCTAGGTGCTGACGAATACCTGATTCATCCTAGGGATTGCCGTGGCGATGATTTGTAATGGTTTATACAATTTTTTGCAAAAATCTCAGAAATCTCCCAGAGACGGCCCGATTCCCAGGCCGGGGGCCAACGATTTATGAAAGATTGTTGAGTTTTCTAAACACTGTGCCGTCAGGACGGAATAATACAATAGGAAGCCGAGTTCCGTGGCTCCCAGTGACCTCCCCCTTTAGCTCCAGGTTGGGAGCATGAGGTAAGCTATAGTCCATCGGTCAATATTTATAACGAAGAGGCATTTCATGCAAGACGCAATTACAACGCTAATTAAAAACTACGATTCCACGGGCCGCTATCTTGATGGTGTGGCGATCGATCGCCTGAAGTCCTATTTCGAAACGGGTACGGCTCGGGTTCAAGCCGCAGCCCTCATTAACGGTCAAGCGGCGGCGGTGGTTAAAGAAGCTGGCTCGACTCTGTTTAATGATCAGCCTGAACTCATCCGCCCGGGTGGTAGTGCCTACACGACTCGTCGCTATGCGGCTTGTTTGCGGGATATGGACTATTATCTACGCTATGCCACCTATTCTTGGGTTGCTGGAGATACGGATGTTCTCGATGAGCGGGTGTTGGCCGGTTTGAGAGAGACCTATAACTCCCTCAACGTGGCGATTGGCCCCACGGTCATCGGCATTGGGATTTTGAAAGAGATTGTCAAGGAGAAAGTCGCCGAAGCCGGTATTGAAACGAGCTTCATCGATGAGCCGTTTGATCACATGATTCGTGAACTAGGCGAGAAAGACATCTAACGCGCCTGACGAAAGGCTCTCCTCGTTCCTTGGCTTTTTCAAGGAGTATTCACCCGGCGGCTCCGCCTCCCGTCCCAGGCGGTAGAGTCGCCGAGTTCCTCTGTCTAAGGCTTCAGCCATAAGAAGGGGAGAGACGAGACCCCAGAACAGGGGGAGAGGGAGAGCATGGGCTAGCATCCCTTAATCCATAATGCTCTTAAAGAAGTTAATGGTATCCGTGAGACTAGCGATAAAGGTGTCAATCTCGGCGTGAGTGTTATAGAAATAGAGGCTGGCTCGGGCCGTTGAGGTTTGTTGCAGCAGTTTATGCAAGGGTTGGGTGCAGTGATGCCCAGTGCGAATGGCAACCCCAGACTCATCGAGGAGGGTCGAAAGGTCGTTAGCGTGGACAGCAGCAGATGTGAACGAGGCTAAGGCGGCCCGTCCACGGCCGTCGGCCTGGGGTTTGGGCCCGTAGAGGGTTAGGCCCGGGACTGTGGCCAGCTTTTCGTAGAGATAGCGGCAGAGTTCATGTTCATAGTCGGCGATCGCCTCCATACCAATCTCCGTCAGATAATCGATCGCCGCCCCCAGGGCGATCGCCTCGCCAATCGCCGGGGTTCCCGCCTCAAACTTATGGGGCAATTCGGCACAGGTGAAGGAGTCGAGTTCCACATCCGCAATCATCTCTCCACCCCCGAGGAACGGTGGCATCGACTCCAATAAGGCCAATTTGCCGTAGAGAAAGCCAATCCCTGTTGGCGCACACATTTTATGGCCCGAGGCCACCAGCCAGTCACAATCGATGTCTTGCACATCGATGGGCATATGGGGCACACTTTGACAGGCATCGATGAGAACCTTGGCCCCCTGCCGATGAGCCAGTTCAGTAATTTCCTTGACGGGGTTAATACAGCCGAGGGTATTGGAGACATGAACCACCGCCACCAGTTTCGTTTTCTCCGATAGGAGAGACTGATACTGCTCAACATCGAACTCCTGAGTCTCCGTCAAGCCAACAAACTTCAACACCGCCCCCGTCTTTTGGGCCACCATTTGCCAGGGAATTAGGTTGCTGTGGTGTTCCATCACCGACAGGAGAATCTCATCCCCCGCCTTCAGGTGATTCAAGCCCCAAGAATAGGCCACCAGGTTAATCGCTTCACTCGCATTGCGGGTGAAGACGATTTCATTGCGAGACTGGGCGTTAATGAAGGGGACGATTTTATCCCGAGTTCCCTCATAGTTGTCCGTGGCCCTGGCGCTGAGGGCATGAACACCACGATGGACATTGGAGTTATCCCGACTGTAGTAGTGAGATAAGGCATCAATGACCGCCTTGGGCTTTTGAGAGGTGGCAGCGTTATCCAGATACACCAGAGGCTTACCATTGACCTCCTGATGCAAAATCGGGAAGTCGGCGCGGGTGCGATCGGCTAGGGTTCGGGCAGTGGCGAGGGTCATAGGGAGGGAACAGGGAACAGGGAACAGGGAACAGCGTAGGGGCGTACCCTTGTGGTCGCCCTCTTCTCTACTAATAACTAATGGTGCGACACTAATAACTAATGGTGCGACAGGCGACACATTGGGCGATCGCCGTTTGCAGGGATACAACGGGAATCTTCTGCAAAATCTCAGCGGCGAAGGCATCAACCAAGAGATTTTGACTGGTGGTTTTGTCTAAACCGCGACTTTGCAGATAAAACACCTCGTCCGCTTCGAGTTGACTCACCGTCGCACCGTGACTGCATTTGACGTTATCGGCCACAATCTCTAACTGGGGTTTGGTGTTGACTCGGGCCTTGGGAGATAGCAACAGATTGCGGTTGAGTTGGTTGGCGTTGGTGAGTTGGGCCTTTTTCCTGACCACAATCCGACCATCAAACACCGCGTGACCCTTATCCCCAACGATACATTTGTGGAGTTGGTTCACCGTGCCGTTGGGATGGTCGTAAATCACCGTACTGTGAATATCCGAGGTTTGCGCCTTACCAATTAAGGTTAAACCGTTAAGGGTGGTTTCCGTGCCCGGACCGGTTTGATAGACATCCAGGTTTTGGCGAGACAGTTGTGACCCCAAATTCAGGGTGTGGCAGGCGTAACGGCTATCTCGGGCTTGAGTGACTGCTGTTTTGCCGATATGGAAGGCGGACCCATTATCCCGTTGTAGGCGCACATGAGTTAACTCGGCATTGTCCTCCAGCCAAATCTCCGTCACGGCATTATTGAAATAGGCCACCGCTTGGGAGTCGGGACAGCCTTCGACGGTAGAGACAAACTCCTCAACTAAGGTGAGATGACTATTGGCCTCAGCTACCACCAAACAGCGAGGTTGGGTGATCATAGCTTGGCCATCGGGAACGGAGACAAACAACAGTTGTAGGGGAACCTCAACGACGGTTCCACGACGTAGCCAAATGACGGCCATATCTTGGAAACTGGCCGTGTTGAGGGCGGTGAAGACTTCTTCCTGGCCCGGTTGTTGACCCAGGTAGTCAGCCAGTTTCGCTTTTTGGTCTGGGGGGAGGTTGGCAAGGTTCCCCGCATAGAGGCCGTCTGGTAAGCCTTGGGATTGAGAGAGGCTGTCGCTGTAGAGTCCGTTCACGAACACTAGACGACTTTCGGGGGCTTCGGGAAGTTGATTCAGCTCAATTTGACCGGCCTCTAGGCTAACGCTGGGGGCTGGGGCGAAGTCGACTTGAGTCAGTTCTGATAAGTCCGTGAAGCGCCAGGCTTCATCCCGTGTCGTGGGAATCGCCAGTTCATGGACGCGGGCCTGGTGGCGATCGCGAATTGGGTTGAGAATCTCGCCATCACTCACCACAGGCTGGCGTAGGTTCACCAACTGCGCTAGGGAGGTGACGTTGTTTTTGGTAATTGTGTTCACACTCATAACTAAATAACCTATACCCCTACCGCTGCAAATTCGGCGATCGCCCAATCATAGCCCTGTTCTTCGAGTTTCAGGGCTAAGTCTTTGTCCCCAGTGGTCAAAATGCGCCCGTCATACATGACATGGACAAAATCGGGAATAATGTAATCGAGCAACCGTTGATAGTGAGTAATCATCAGGGTGCAATTGTCCGGTTGCGCCAACTGATTCACACCACCCGCGACGGTTTTCAGGGCATCAATATCCAACCCAGAATCCGTCTCATCAAGAATTGCTAACGTCGGTTCAAGCAACGCCATCTGCAAAATCTCATTGCGTTTTTTCTCCCCACCGGAGAAGCCTTCATTGACGCTGCGAGTCAGGAACTCCGCCCGCATCTTCACAATATCCAGTTTTTCCTCGACCAAATCCTCAAAATCAAAAGTATCGAGTTCTTCCAAGCCTTGGGCTTTACGATGAGAGTTATAGGCCACCCGCAGGAAGTCCAAGTTACTGACCCCAGGAATCTCAATGGGGTATTGGAACGCCAAAAACACTCCAGCCGTTGCCCGTTCATCGGCTTCGAGTTCGAGGAGGTTTTGCCCCTTGTAAATCACGTCACCGCTGGTTACTTCGTAATCAGGGTGTCCGGCGAGGATTTTAGAAAAGGTACTCTTTCCTGAGCCATTGGGTCCCATGATGGCGTGAATTTCACCCGCCTTGATTTCCAAATTCAAGTCTTTAAGAATTGGGGTTCCCTCAACTGTGGCATTGAGGTTTTTAACTGAAAGAATAACGTCGCTGTTTTCAACAATCATGGTGCTTTAATTCAAACGTAATGCTTGGGGAGTGGTTGTGGTCAGTTTGGGGTATAGATTGGCTTGAAAAGGATATTAGCTGAGAGTTCTAGGGGCTTTCTTCATTCAAGCTATCTAGTTGAGTAAAAACGGCATCAATCACTTTTTGACACTCTTGAGCTTCTTCTTGCAAACTCTCGAAATATTCATGAAGGCTTCTGAGTTTTTTCTTGAGGATTCGCTTGCTCTTTTGCTTATGGCCACTTGACAAAGATTTGATTGCCTGAACCTCTTGTTGCACTTGGTCAAGTTGCAACTTCATAGAACCCAGTTTTAACTGTAAGTTCTCGTCGAGATACTCACCTTTAAAGTTTTCTAAATCTGCCAAAAATGCAAATTCTCCATCTGTATTTTTACAGAAACAAAGCCCAAAACACTCTGTGGACTCGGGCAACCACAAGGGATTGCCCCTACGTGGTTCCGCCACCCCAACGAATGACGGAATACTCTGTGGACTCGGGCAACCACAAGGGATTGCCCCTACGTGGTTCCGCCACCCCAACGAATGACGGAACCCCAAGCCAATTAACCCACAGCGCCTTCGAGCTTCAGACTCAGGAGTTTATCAGCTTCCGCCGCAAACTCCATCGGTAACTCATTGAAGACATCGCGGCAGAAGCCACTAATAATCATGGATACCGCATCTTCTTCCGAAATACCCCGTTGAGCGAAATAGAACAACTGGTCTTCGCCAATCTTGGAGGTCGAGGCTTCATGTTCCACCTTCGCCAGATTGTTCTGAACATCGATATAGGGGAAGGTGTTGGCCTCAGCGTTATCCCCAATCAACATCGAGTCACATTGAGAATAATTCCGAGACCCTTCGGCTTTCGGCCCCATCTTCACCAAGCCACGATAGCTGTTTTTGGACTTCCCAGAGGAAATCCCTTTCGAGATAATCGTGCTTTTGGTGTTCTTGCCAATATGCACCATCTTGGTTCCCGTATCGGCTTGCTGATAGTTATTCGTCAACGCCACGGAGTAGAACTCACCGACAGAGTTATCGCCGACGAGGACACAACTGGGATATTTCCAAGTAATGGCCGAACCGGTTTCCACCTGAGTCCAGGAGATTTTCGAGTTTTTACCCTTGCAGAGTCCCCGCTTGGTGACGAAGTTGTAAATGCCACCTTTGCCGTTTTCGTCCCCGGCGAACCAGTTTTGCACGGTGGAGTATTTAATCTCCGCATCATCCAGGGTTACCAGTTCCACTACAGCAGCGTGGAGTTGGTTGGTATCAAACATGGGGGCAGTACAGCCTTCGAGATAGGTGACGGATGCCCCTTCCTCGGCCACAATCAGAGTGCGCTCGAACTGTCCCGAATCGCCGTTGTTAATCCGGAAGTAGGTGGACAAGTCCATGGGACAGGTTACCCCTTTAGGAACAAAAACAAACGACCCATCCGTGAAAACAGCGGAGTTGAGGGCAGCGAAGTAATTATCGCCGACGGGAACCACACTCCCGATGTATTTTCTCACCAGTTCCGGATGTTCTTGCAGGGCCTCGGAGATGGAACAGAAGATAACTCCCGCTTCGCCGAGTTTTTCTTTGAAGGTGGTGGCGACGGAGACACTATCGAAAATCGCATCTACCGCCACGTTAGCCAGACGTTTCTGTTCCGAGAGGGGAATCCCCAGCTTCTCGAAGGTTTCGATGAGAGTCGGGTCCACGTCGTCGAGACTTTTCTTCTTCTCGTCTTTGACCTTGGGGGCGGAGTAGTAGACGATATTTTGATAGTCAATGGGAGGGTAACTGGCGTGTTGCCAGTTGGGTTCTTCCATCTTCAGCCATTGACGATAGGCCTTGAGTCGGAAGTCCAGCATAAACTCCGGCTCTTTCTTTTTGGCAGAAATAGCGCGGATGACATCTTCGCTGAGTCCGCGTGGGATGCTGTCGGTTTCAATGTCGGTGGTGAAACCGTATTTGTAGGGTTGGTTGACTAGAGTTTTAACGCTGGCACTCATGATTGGTTATCTCTGGTTGCGCGATAGGTGTGGGGAGAGGGGATGGCAGGGAGAAGAGGGAGACATCTATGCCTGGGGTCTAGACTTGGTTGGTTGTGGCGCGAATTTGTTCGTTGGTGATGGCTTGCTCCCGCCCGGCGAAGTCGTTATCCTCGGTGAGGAAGAGCATACAGTGGCACTCCTTACGCTCCCGCATGGGGACACAGGGGCAGTTCCAATAGGTGGCTTTGACTTCCGCTTCTTTGTCTTCGTAGTGACGACAGGGACATAGAGGTGCACCTAACTCATCCTTGTGCTTGGCTAGGCCCTCGATAACCACGGCGGTAATGCTTAAGTCCGAACAAAAGTAGGTGCCGGTGCGTTTGGCGTACTGTTCGGAGAAACGCCGCATGGCATCTAGGTTCTTTTCGGTCGCCTGCTGAGGATTGGTTGGTGCAGTCATAGGGCAGAGTCGGTAAACGTCTTTGTCTATAATGGAGGCTAAAGCAACTTGGCTGTTGTTTATATCCCTAATTGTAGGTTACTTTAGCAACAGGCAAGTTGTCAAAGTCTAAGACATAATTTATATCATACGCTGCCGATTGTACTGCCGTATTGGCTCTAGGGATAAGGAACATGAGGGCGACCACACAGAATCCATCAACAAAAGACGATATTCTCTATTATCTGCTCAAACAGGGTCAGGCCAAGGCGCAGATGCTATCTGAGGCCCTAAAGATTAGCCCCCAGGCCATCCGACGACATCTCAAGGATTTAGAGGGGGAGGGGTTGATTCAACATGGCTCGGTGCAGGTGGGGATGGGCCGTCCTCAACATGTCTATGAGCTGACGGAAGCTGGGCGCGATCGCTTCCCGCACCATTATGATGAGTTTGCGGTCTCCCTCTTGGATACGCTGGCGGAGACGGTGGGCCAAGAGGGGGTTGGCGAGGTGTTAGGGAAACAATGGCAACGCAAGGCCATCGCCTATCGCAATCAACTTGGGGAAGCACCCCTGGGGGAACGGGTTGCTAATTTGGTGGAGTTACGCCGCCAGGAAGGCTATATGGCGGAACTGGTGGAGTTGGAACCCAATGCTCAGGGAGGGCCCCGGTTTGTGGTGGCGGAGTACAATTGTGCCATTTCTAATGTGGCGGAGTCATTCCCCAGTGTCTGTGGCCATGAGTTGGATATGTTTGCTCGTGCCTTACCGGATTGTCAGGTGCAGCGAACCCATTGGATGATTGATGGGGAAAATCGCTGCGGTTATCTGATTGAGTCGGAGGCGTCTTAGGGGGGAGGGGCAAATTTGGGATAGCCTAAAATCAGATGTGCCTGTTTTTACGTCACTTATGACTACTCCCTCTCCGATGACGGTTGAGTTTTTACAACCGGATGAAGCGGCTAAGGTTGATGCTGCTCTTTTATCCTCCCAAGAAAAGTTCTTGACAAGATTGGCGATTTATGCACTAAGGTCGCTTCAGCAAATTTCTGAGACCACCCAGACTCCAGCCGACGAAATCACCCCGGAACAGGTGGCGGATTGGATTCAACAGGATGCCACGATTCAGGAACAGGTGGATGTGGATGCCAGTTTTGCCACCTTTTTTAGTAATTTGGTGGTGGCGTCTCAGAAACCTCTGGTGCAAATTTGCCAGGAGACGGAGCAACCTCTGGCAGAGATTACGGTGGAGCAAATTATTGACTGGTTTGAACGGGAGTCCAAACGCGGACTACAACCCTAACCTTTCAAGACTGAATTGATCGCGCGCAACGGTGAGTCAGCGGAACTCTGATTCTCCGGATCAGTCTGAGAGAGTAGTGAAGGCTTGATTCATCAGATGGGCGATCGCCTGTCTGATGTTTTTCTGTACAGGACGGTTGAGGGGGGGAAGCCAAGCCGGGCCAGGACTCAATCCCCTGAACTATACTAAACAATTAGAGTTGTGGGAGAATCCTCGATAACCATGAGTAAACAATTTAGCTGGCGATCGCGACTAGGGGGAAGCGTCAGTGTGGTGGCGATCGCCCTAGGAACTTGGCTTACCCCCGCCTGGGCTGGTGACCCCTTCCGCAGTGAAAACCCCCGAAATATCAGCGATACCACGGAACAGGCGTTTGAAGCCTTTTTCCGGATTGGGGACTATCCCCTGGCGGCTCAGCAGGTGGATTTGGCATTATCTGAAGCCAATGTGGACCCCATTCTCTACGCCATGCGGGCCTCATTAGTCTATCTCGAAGATCCCGATAACCTCCCGAGTGAATTCAAGGACTACGCCACCCTCACCCTGGAACGGGCCGAGGCCTTACTCAACGACGATCCCTTACGGGGGAATATCTATATCGCCGTCGGTCATTTCCTAGAGGGGGCCTATGCCTTGAAAAACGATGGCATTGTACGGGGTGTTCCCACGGCTCTGTCCAAGTTACAACAAGTCTTCCGCCATCTCGATCGCGCCGCGGCCATTGATGCTGAAGATCCCGAACTGAATATCATTAAAGGCTACATGGATCTGATGTTAGCCACCAACCTACCCTTTTCTAATCCAGAACGGCCCATTGAGCGGCTCCGCAACCATGCGGGCCCAGAATATCTGGCCAAACGAGGTTTAGCCGTGGGATTTCGGGATCTCAACCGCTTTGAGGAAGCCATGGAAGCGGTCGATCGCAGTTTGGAACTCACCCCCGAGAATCCTGAAATCATGTATCTGAAAGCTCAGATTTATGTCGATAGTGGCGATCGCGCCTCCAGTCTACCCTGGTTCGATCGCGCCCTGGCCATGCAGGAGCAACTCCCGGCTGAATTAGTCCGCCAAATTCAACGGGAACGGGATCAGGCCCAGCGACGGGTGGATGCAGAACAAGCCTCAAACCGGTAAGCTAGGTAGTTGACCTAAAGTTTCCCCCGAGTGCGATCGCCCTATGGACGTTCAGTTTCGCGAATATAACCCGTTTGATGTTTGGTTTTGGTTGGAGTTTGACAACAACCCCTCCCCGTCGGAACAGCAATATGTAGAACAAGTGTTTGAATCCTGGTTTTACCTCGGGAAACTGGGCGGCTTCAACGCGGAAAATCTGCAAGTGCAGGAAGAGGGGTTGGATATCAGTTATATGGACTACAACGCTCGTCACAACAGCGGCGCTATCCTGGCCCTAATGCACAACATGGGTGAGTTTGAGTATCAGGGAAACTGGGGACGGTGTTGGTTTGATTTAGGAACCAGTGATGCGATCGCCCTGGATGTGCTGATCAATGCCCTCTACCAACTCAGCCTGGATTTTGTCAACATTCCCCGTCTGATTATCGGTGGGGAAAATGAAGACTGGCCGATTCCGGGATCTCACACCGCCCAATTTGCCGACTACAACTGAGCTGAATCCTCCAATATGGGTAAGTATAATTCCATTCGCGTCATCGCTTTGGGACTCATTCGCGATGGCGATCGTCTCTTCCTCTCCGAAGGCTATGACCCCAAAAAGAAAAAAGAGTTTTATCGTTCCTTAGGGGGCGGTGTTGAGTTTCTAGAAACTAGCATAGATGCCTTGAAACGAGAGTTTCAAGAAGAAGTACAAGCAGACTTAACTAATATCAAATATCTCGATTGTATCGAAAATATTTTCGAGTATAAAGGCAAGAAAGGTCACGAAGTTATCCAACTGTATCGCTGTGACTTCGTTGATAAAACCTTTTACGAGCGAGAAACCGTCCCCTTTTTAGAAGGGAAACGGAAAAAGATCGCCCGTTGGGTAGAGATGGAGAAATTCCGTTCAGGGGAGTCAACCCTATATCCCGATGGCTTTTTACGCTATTGCGAAGCCGTTTAAAGCCATCCCAGCCTCGAAAACCGCACCCTTAAGAGGGGTCTATTTTCGAGTTAATAACCTCCATATTCGGGACATTAAGAATTTCCTCTCCCTGATGAAACACCCGCAAGGTGGCCGGTGCGCCGCCATCTTCAACGATGGGAGTAGCGATGGAATACAGATAATCACCCTGTTCCCAACCATAGCCACAAACACCTCGGCGACAACTCACGACTCCTCCCTCTAGGGCGAGACAGTTATTCTCAGCATCACAGCCATAATAGGTTAGATTACCCGTATTATTGACCCCATCCCAAGTTTCCATTTGTCCAACCATCACCCGCCAGGTTCCATCACCCAGGACATACCAATCCTTGCCGATGTTAATCACATCCGACAGAAGCATTTCTTGGCGAGTGCGCCAGGTGCATCTCAGTTAGCATAATGAGTAAATATACTCAATAAAAGTTCCCCTCGAAAGAGTCCCCGAATTATGATTATATGAGAAAAAAGTTAACTTCTAAGCCCAAAAATATGGGTGTATCTCAGTTACACAATGAGTATAAATGCTCAGGAAAGCGGGAAGCTAAAGTATCATGGAATTAAGAAAAACACCAACCATAATCTAATGGATGCCCAAACCCACGCCGAGCTTAAAGCCCACGTCAAAGCCCTTGCCGAGATACTGCGCAGAGAAACCAATCCAGAAACCATCAAAACATTCAAGAGCATTGAATATGCTGTGTGAGACTTGGGCCGAGAAGACGTTCTACCTTTGACGGGGCAGATAGTAGGCATCATGTTTGCCAGGGGGATCAAGTTTGGCAGCAACGGCAGGAACGTTACGGAGTTGCCAGATTTGCAATGTTGAGCCAATGTCCATGTTTTCATGATCCGCTGCTAACCCCATGGCTTTGGGGAAAACGCAAAAATGCGTATTTACGCGATCACCATCAGCCTGGACAAAAATCACTTTCCCGGCTTGGTACGTGGAGATGACGAAGGAAATTCCCTGTTGATTAAGAATATCAGCGAAATTGGTCGTGTGAACGCTGTGGAGGGGAAAATTGGGGTCTTACCATAGGCATTAAAAGCACTTTTTTGAAAATATTTATTCTTTGTCCTACTCAAAATCAATTCCCAGTTTTCGAACAAATTCTTGTTCTTTACGCTTCAAATGCTCACCTCTTTTTTCAATAAAATCATCAATTCGTCCCTCCTGATATAGTTCTAGCATTTCTTCAGTTATGAAATGCTTTTTTAAAATTTTAATATCTGCTGATTTCATAAAGTTTTCCACTTTTTTGTTTTCTGGATTTTCTTCAAATTCAGAAGATAGTCTTAAGATAATATTGGACGGAGCTTTATCTCTTTTGGATGCAATGAAAATTTCTTTAATACTTTCTTTTTCTTGAACTTCATGACCATTTATGATTGATTGCAGATAAAAAAGTCTCAATGCTTTTGGCCGGACTCCTTGGTAGGTCAATTTATCAGGATATTTTGCTGTTGTGAAGTCATTTATTTTATAAATCCCATCATGATTTTCGCCTTTTGCAAAGTCACAAAATATTTGATAAGCGGTTCTTTGTTGACTCAATGAATACAGGGTAAAATAATTGGAGTAAGTTGTGATCCAGAACCAATTTTCTAAGCTGGCATATTGCTCACGTGTTGGGTTTGGATTGACTCGAAAGTACTCAGAAATAAAAATCAATTGAGCAGGATAGGGCAATAGTTGAGCGTCAATTACAAACAAGTTTTTGTATAAAAAATTAATTGCTTTACTAACACAAGTATAGACATCCTGCGAAAAAGATTTTAAGTCAAAATTGTTGTTTTTCAAATCTTCTATAGGAACATCAAAATAAATTTTATTGCTTGAAAAAACCATTCCATATCTGTTAGCAATACAATTCAGAATAACACTTCTTTTGATATTTTCGAAATTATAGATATTAATTTCAGTTAAAAATTCAGTAATTGAATCACTTAACAAAAATTCTGTGTCTGGATTATAGGTTAGTGCAGATAGCATGAAATCTTCAGAAATCTCTGTGCCTGTCGAGTTAATTCTCGAAAAAATCTCAACAGCACTTTTTATGTCTCCTCCCTTTATTAAAACATACGGAATTCTATAGCGCATCAAAATAGACTGAAGATTTCTCGCGTTTTCTATATATTCGTTTTTTTCTCGGTCTGGTATATTTTTTTCCTTGTCTAATTGTCTCAGTAAATCAAATAGTTGAGCATTATCATAAATTTTATACAAGGGAATTATTAAAAGGTCATTATCTTTCTTGGTTTTGACAGAGCTAAATGTATTACTCTCTAAATCAAAATAAATTACAAATTTTTTGGAATCACTTTCCGGATCTACTGAAAAATCTTCGGGGTTCATCAAAACACCAAAGAGTGTAGATATCCGCTGAAAACCATCCAAGACATAGTTCGCTTGACTAGCTTCTTGATCTTCTTGTCCAATTAAATAAGGACCAATAGTATCTTTTGTTTTGTATCCTTGTGTTTCCCAAAACAATAAACTACCGATAGGATATCCTTTAGAAATACTATCAAATAATTCTATCATTTGAGAAGGTTTCCAAATAAATTCTCTTTGAAAAACAGGTATTTTGTATTTTCCTTTGGCAACGTCATTTAGCAAATCACTAAGAAATGCAGTATCTGGTTTTACGTTGATTTGATTTTTCATACTATCCTCGCTATTTTTAGTAGTATTTGCTCGATTTCAGAAATCATCTCACCTGAAATTAAGTCCTGAATTTTGTGGTGTTTACATCTTTTTTCTAGCTCCTCATAAGAGAACTGTTCTACAAAAAAATCAGGAAACTGCTGCTTTATTTTACTTTTTCCGATTCCTACGTTATTTCTATCATATTCTAAATAGTCTAATTGTGATGGACTTATATTTTTCAATTGTTCCTTTTTTTGGTCATCTAGTGATGTTAAACAAGAAGATAAAACATCCAATGGGATATAGTTTTCAATTTTTCTTTTGTTAAGAATATGCCAGATCATTAAATCAGAGTCAGGGTCATATTCATAATCGCTCGATTGAATAGTATCAGCCGTAATTTCTTTCTGCTTAAAATACTTTAATAATGCAATAATATTACCGGGAGAATCTTCTCTATCGCTAGGTTTATCGCTGTCAAAGAGAGCCATTATTTTGTATTTATAAACATTTTCATATTTTTGATTGTCTTTAAGGCTATCTACTATTTTTGGAATTTCGCCAACTCCTCCAGAATGCTCAGGAATCAATAAATTATTTGTGAGAGATTGGTTAATTAACTGATAAACTGAGTTACGCTTAAGCCTTCCTGCATTAGCGTATTTTTCACAAATGCATTTAATAAACTTCCAATCAGTAATTTTATTTTCTAGCACAATTCGAGATTCATGCTTTATTATTTTATAAGCATCTTGTGGATTGATTTCACCCAATTCAGGATTTATTCCGATTGTCATAAAACTCAAGTAATCTTTTAGTAATCTTGTAATTGGTTTTGTATAATTTTGAATATAATCTTTTAAAAGTTCTCTTCTATGTTCTGATATATATTTTTGTGCAATAGGGTGCTTACTAAAAGTATAAGAGTTTTCCTCATTAAAAAAAATCAAACTAATACTTTGCGCATCGATCAAATGTTTGTCGTCAAGTAGTAAGACGAGAATATTAGCCAAGCACTCCTGAATGATACAGTCTTGCTCATCAAAAATAGTTAAACTAAACGATATAATCATTTTGCTTGTTCCTCTTTACGTCGAATAGCTTTCTGCATTTCTAAAATTTCTTTCATACTTTCATTAAAGACACCTTGAGGCCAATCATCTAGCACCCCTTGCTCATCTACTGTGATCTTACGTAATTCCTTACCTTTGAGTTCAGCATCTTCAATCCAGTAAATTACTAAATCATCGGATGTAAAACCAAAGTCATTTTCAACAACTAGTTTGCGAAGACGTAACAATACATTTTCTGAATGAGTTTCTATGATAAAGACTTGGTTATTCTTTTTTGCGGATTTAGCAAATAACTCGGCAATATCACCATGTGCTATGGGGTGTAAGTGAAGTTCTGGTTGTTCAACAACTATTAAGGAGTTTTCTTTATTATTAACATGAGCACGTACAACTAAAGGTAACACTTGATGCATACCTTGTCCAACATCTGTGATGTTGATATTTGTATTATTTTTGGATAATAAAATCTGAATCAAAGGCTTTTTGTGTGTGTCGTCAACTTGTAGCTCCCATCCATCAAAGGAGTCCCGATACCATCCACCTACTTCTTTATGCAGGCTAGTATCCTGTAGTTTACTAACTCCTAGCATAGGATAAGCATTTTTCCCTGTAACTCCTGTGTTTTGAAAATTAGTTTGTCCCGTTAAGTAAAAATACCGATCTGGTAATATTCTAAACGGACCGATATAATCAACATCTATATCCATTTTAGGCAGATTGATTTCTTTTAATAAATCTTTTTGAAATTTTTTTTCGACGATTTTTACCGGAATAAATCCCTTGAATTTACATTCATATAAGTTCTGAGTTTTTTGATCAATATAATTTTTTCCTTGGAGTTTAAGATCAATATCTACATCTGTCATTCCATTTTTATAACTCCAACTCAATATCTGCAAACCATATCTACTATCTGCTTTGAGCAAATTTATTTCCAATTCAATATTGTTCTCAAAAGACACTTTCAAATTCAAAGAAATTCCCGCAGGGTTGTTTCCAAAAAATAGGTTGTTAAAATCCTCGCCTAATTCAACTTCTTTATTTTTTAGCAACAACGGTTCATCGATCTCTCCCGAAAGAGAATTTTCAAGCAAGGTAAACAATTTACAAATAGAACTCTTCCCCGAACTATTCTTGCCAATCAACAGTGTAATTGGTTTTAGCTCGATTTTCTGCCTTTCTGAAAAGCTTTTGTAATTGGCGAACTCAATGTACTTAAGGTTCATTTTTTTAGAAATGTTATAATAGAGAATGAGGGCTTTAGCCTTGTTTAGTGCCAGCCAAGCTAACGAAAAATTAAAGGTTCACGCTCTTGTCTAGGAAATTGCCTTAATTATTCTCATAATGAGATGCACTATAAATCGTATGTGTTACATTGTCAAGCTTAGCGTAAGTATTCAGGTGGGGGGGTTGACAAATGGCGAAAAGCGGCTAGGGTAGAACTATGAAGCTTATCGAGATTCCCCCACTCATTGAGAGGATGTCTGAAAAGTCGCGCCTAGGCTAGACGTCTCAACAAAAGGCGAATCGAGGCCAGATAAACCCAAGCCTCAGCAATCTCGGGGGAATACTCATAATCTCGATTTAAGGGGCGACACCAAGTCAACCAACCAAAAGTCCGCTCGATGACCCAATGCTTGGGCAAGAGAACAAATCCATGACACTCTTATGGAGGCAACACCGATTCGAGAACCCAGCGAAAGGTGACTATGACCCAAGCGAACAAATTTTCGCCCTTATAGCCCCCATCAACATAGATAACAATCAATCGTTCGGGTAACAATCAATCGTTCGGGGTTAACCTGAAACTCCCGGGCCGCCAGCAATAGCTTTTGTAATCCCGCCCCTTCCGGGACGTTAGCCGCCGTCACGACGGCGACTACCATCAATCCGAGGGTATCGACAAGGAGATGGCGTTTGCGTCCTCGAACCTTCTTGCCGCCGTCATAGCCGACTTCCTTGGAAACCATCTTGCCAGTTTTGACTGACTGACTATCGATGACCCCAGCACTTGGGGAAGGAGGGCGGTCACACTCGACGGCTCGAACCCATTGCCGCAACCGTTCATGGACTTGTTGTTGCCAGATGCCTTCGTTTCGCCATTGTCGAAAGTAGTGGTAGACGGTCTTCCATTTGGGAAAGTCGTGGGGTAGTAAGCGCCAGGCTCGGGAGGAACTGAGAACGTAGAGGATAGCATCAATGACCCTCCGTAAGTTGACGCTTCTGGGGCGACCTCCCGGACGGGCCTTTGGTAGTAAGGGTTCCAGGATTTTCCATTGAGCATCGCTGAGGTCTGTAGGATAAGATAGAGTCATGGCTAGTGAGGGTCTGTTTGTGTAGATACTTGACAGGTTACACCCTTGCTAGCTTTTCTGGTTTTCTATACCCCCACCCTTTTCAGACATCCTCTAAAAGGGGTCAACTTTCGAGTTTACCACCTCCATATTGGGAACAGTGAGAATTTCCTCTCCCTGATGAAACACCCGCAAGGTGGCCGGTGCGCCGCCATCTTCAACGATGGGAGTAGCGATGGAATACAGATAATCACCCTGTTCCCAACCATAGCCACAAACACCTCGGCGACAACTCACGACTCCTCCCTCTAGGGCGAGACAGTTATTCTCAGCATCACAGCCATAATAGGTTAGATTACCCGTATTATTGACCCCATCCCAAGTTTCCATTTGTCCAACCATCACCCGCCAGGTTCCATCACCCAGGACATACCAATCCTTGCCGATGTTAATCACATCCGACAGAAGCATTTCTTGGCGAGTGCGCCCACAGGGTTCACTACTTTCACAATCAGCGACGGGTCTTTCCGTATAGCCTAATCCTACCGTTCGTCCCAAAAATTGGTCTTCGTTATCGCAGATTTGATATTCAGCACCGATAATCGAGGTATTTCCCCGTAAATCAGTGACCGTGACGTAGCACATTAAATCGCCAACTTGCGTCTCTTCAATGGTCGCCACCTCCGGTAAGTTTTGCTCCCAGGGGGGCGTTGGGGAGGGGGCTGGCGCTGACACCTCAGCAGAAGGTGTATCTTGAGGAGGAGACACAGCAACCGAATCATCCTCATTCTCCGAAGCGGGGGGTGGGGATTCGGTTGGGGTAGGAGATGGACTGGGGGAGGGATCTGGTGAACTCACCGGTTCCGATGTAGACTCCTCATTCGCGCCATTAGAGGCGATGGGGTTTTCTGGGACGGTATTACAGGCCCCGAGAGACAGAGCAAGGGTTAGAAAACTCAGGGCGAAGGTTTTACGGTATTTCATGGTGAAGGTGCTACAACAACTTATCTCTGTTGTAGCGCCCCTGATGAAAGACTGGAGCCTGGGCGAGTCACTTCAGCGATCGTCAAGATGCGTTAAGGACAACGGCGGCTTAACAAAACCGCAAACCCGTTTTGAGGGTCTTGCCAGGTATGCCGTGTCTCCAGCTTAACCCCCTTAAGGGTTTCAACGATGTCAGATTGTTTGAATTTACGGGAAATCTCCGTTTGAATCGTCTCTCCTTCGGCAAACTCTACGGTTAAATCCAACTGGCGTAGGGTAGCCAATTGTGGGACTGTACTGCGCAGGTGCATTTCGATTTGGGACTCTTTTTCATTAAAAAAGGCCCAATGCTCAAACTGTTTCAGATTAAAATTGCCCTCAAAGCGTCGGTTGAGATGAGCCAGCATATTGAGATTAAACTCAGCGGTGACCCCTTGCGCGTCGTTATAGGCGGCTTCCAGAATGGGTTTGGGTTTCACGAGGTCAACTCCCAAGAGAAAATACTCTCCGGGATGGAGGGCCTGGCTGACACGTTGCAGAAATTGCTGACAGGCTTGGGGTTTGAGGTTCCCGAGGGTACTGCCGAGAAACAGCAACAGACGGCTATCGGCTTCTGTGGGGGGGAGGTGATCAAGAGCCTCTTCGTAGGTTCCCACAAGACCTTGAACCCTTAGCTGAGGGTAGTCTTGGAGTAACCGTTGGGCACTCTGTTGCAAAATGCCGCCACTGACATCAATGGCACGATAGATGAGGGAGGATGTCTTATCCTTGAGGGATTGAGAATAGGCATCGAGGAGTAGGCGAGTTTTACTCGAACTTCCACTCCCGAGTTCCACCAGTTCGCTGTTCCCGGTGAGGGTTGCGATTTCCGGGGCGGCGGTTTGTAGGATACTGGCTTCGGTGCGGGTGGGGTAGTATTCGGGGAGATCGCAGATTTGCTCAAACAGTTGGGAGCCGCGATCGTCGTAAAAGTATTGAGCGGGCAGGGTTTTAGGGATCTGTTGCAACCCCCCATAGACATCAGCCCCAGTTGGGGATGGGTTGGGGTTTGTTTGACTTAGATGAGTTACCGTCAGGCGATCGCCATCCTGAAACGGGTTACGATGGGTGGCTTGAGATGAGGACATAGGGATTGGTGGTTGCAAGACAATCTAGCTTCATTGTCCCACTTGCCTGAATGTTCGATAGATCTCATCGATCTCCATCCTCAGGGAGTGGCGGGAAATTGGGCGATCGCCTCCCGTAAGCTTTCGCCATTCCACCCACCACTCCCCAACTAGATACGGAAAGAAAAACTAGCCCACAATCAACGGCCAGAGGCTACCACAGAGGAGGATTAGTGCGAAGCAATGGGGCCATAACTCCCCCAGGGGCTGACGGGAAATGCGCCGGAGTACCCAGAAAGAGGCAATACTGCCAAACAGTAGGGTAAATCCTTGCAGAAAGGCCAGTACGGCTGGATGAACCATCGCGATCGGTAGCCCTTCTCCAGACAAGCCCATCGTGGCAAAGGTCACGGGCAAAATCTGTCCTGCCTCCGTCAGTCCTAAGCGGAGGAAATGAGCCAGGTTAGCCGCCCAAACCAGAGGTAGATAACCATAAGCCAGCTGAACCAGGGGTTTTGGCTTGAGAGTCCAGCGCAGATAGTGCAAGAGGTGTTGCACGCTGTGGGCAAGCAGGGGAGCGATCGCCGGCAAGGCTAAAATCCCCAGGGCAACGGCGCTGCGAACGAGTTGGGTTTCCCCAGACCAGGATAATCCCAACTGGCTCTGGAGTTCTGGTAGCCGCCGCAGGTAGACAGACCCCAACAGCAAAAATAACAAGGCCACCTCGTAAGCCCGGGGTTTATGGGTAGTCCACAGTTCGATGGCGGGGGGCCGGAGATTAAATTCAACGGAGTAGTTGGGACAACTCTTCAGACAGGTCATACAGAAGCTACAGTCGCGGTTATCCTCATGTTGAGCCGGGTGGCAAGCGAGGGGACAACCCTGGAGATTTTGACCCTCCCCCGTCGGGAGACTGCCCTTGTAACACTTGCCGGTGTTACACTCCGCCGAACACACTCCCCGTTCGGCCCGTAACTCCGTCATCGAGAGTTTGGCGAACATACCATTCATACCGCCGATGGGGCAGAGGTAGCGACACCAAAACCGTCGCTCGAACAGGACTGAAAAAATCATGGCCCCCGCCGTAATCAGCAGCAGCAAGCAGGCGGATAGGTAGGCTGTATCGTTGAGATCCCAGACCTCCTCCCAGACCAAAATCAGGGCAAAGAAGGCCATTAAAAACCAGCCACCCCACCGCTCGGCCTGCTGCCGGGGCCATCGCTGTAATTGTCGTGGAAATAACCACTGGGAGAGTTTTTGGCTGACCTCCCCATAGATCATGAAAGGACACACCGAACACCAAAGGCGGCCTACAATGGGGAAGCTAAGTAGGACTAGGGGCCACCACCACGCCCAAAACAGGTTCAAGCCAACATTGTGATCGCGACTCTGGGGCCCCAGAAATAACACCCCCAGCAGTAGGGCAAAAAAGGGCAGGGTAAAACCATAGTTAATTCGAGTGGGCCACCAGGGACTGCGCAGGAACTGCGCCAACCGGGGAAAAACCTTCAGTAGATTTTTCCGAAACCGCTTGTGTTCGCCCTGGGATGGCCACAACACCTCCTCCGTCAGCAATCCCCCAGGTGTCATCTCAGCAATAGCCCGCTCGACTAAATTTTGTAACTCCTGTAGATTATTGGGAAAGTCATAGGCCTGTAGCTGTCGAATTGCCTCTGGATCTACCTGGATGCGCTCGATTCCTCGCTGTTGGCAAGTCGACTTGATGTAATAGTCCACCAAATTACTCAGATCGGCCCGTCGCACCCGCAGTGGCGGAACCTTTAATCGCTCCTGCACTGCTCCGTCTAAGTCCGGCGGAGTCCGTTCTGACAGCAGGATTAGCCGGGCCTGGGAGTAGCGTTCTGGCCCCTCCTCTTCGGTGTCGTGACTTACCGGTTGATAGATCCCTTCCCGGGCTAAACGGGACACCTGGGGAACCAAGGGTTCCGGCAACTCCTGAACATTGTTTAGTACCAGAGTTCCCTGGCCCAAAAAAGCCAGGATTCCCGGCTTACCTCCAACCCGGCCGAATAAATCCACCCCACTCAACTGCATCTTGGAGCAATCTAACTGTACCATCGGTTCACGACGGTACTCGGAGCCGTAATGGACCAAAGCGGCTAAGTTATCCTTCTCCAGTCCCGGTTCGCCAAAGATCAACAACGATGTACGGGTTTTCGACGCCTTGGAAATCTGATTGCGTAAACGGACTGCATAGCGACTGTGACCGATCACACCCCGCCGAGCCTTCGTGACCAGATGGGGTCGCAAAATAGCCTGGCGTTCCTGCTCAAAACTGACCTGGGACGAAAGCCGCCAAACATCTCTTGCCAGCTTGCAGGTAACGTCTAGAACCATATCAGGGTACTGATCCAATAGAAGTCGAATTTGGGAGATCGGCACAAACCATAGGTGACAGGGAGTAAGGGTCACTGCCGTCTGCTCCACCGGTTGGCCTGACGATAGGGTCTCGAGTCCCAGCACTGAACCGGGCAGAAAACTCCTAGCCCCCTCGAAATAGCTTTGGTGCTCCAGTTGCCCCTGGCGTAGGATATAGAGTCCCTCCGGCACTTCCCCTGCCTGCAACAGGGGGCGATTCGCTTCGATGTGGCGTTCTGCGAGACTGGCCGCTAGGGCGGTGAGCACCTCGGAATCTATGGCAGCAAGAGGGGTATGCTCCTGAAGCCAGGTGACACGGTCCAATACGTGATTGGAGACATGGTTCAATGTAATCATAGTTACGCCTTGAGAATGCAACGGGCAATGATCAACACAAGCAACTTGTGGATACTACTTGCTCTCCTAGGCTTGGTTGGTATGGCTGCTATCTTCTTCCTCCGGGACATTCGAGCTTTGCCGGAAGGATGGCTGATAAGCCCAGGCAAGGTTTTGCCCTCTTGGCCCTTAGGCTAACAAACTCGAAACGGTTTTGACAGGGGGGGGAATAACCCCCAACTCATGAGGTGAAGTGGCTGGGGGTCATGGGAATTAAGTTGCTGTCAAAAACTCCAAGCGAGGCAAAAGAGGATCCCGGACGAGGGCAAATCCCACATAGCCCCAACGCTGAAGTAAACTTTTTAGGGTCGGAGTGGCTAGGGATTCTACGGAAATTTGCTCTTTATAGTCTTCAGCAAAGCGGTTAACGTAACTCAGAGCATCAAAATGTTCGGTGAACATTAATAAGTAGCGATCGCCCTCGGCATCGGGACGGGCCGCCAGGTATTGCCCATCTTGCTGCGATCGCAGGACATAATAGGTTTGAGATAACATCGCTCTCCATTATTTACTATTGGTTAATTGAATCCGAGGATCAACGGCTTTCAGCAACAAGTCTGCCAGCAGGTTACCCACAATTAACATCGTCGCCCCCATCATCAACCCCGCCATGACCACATAGGGATCTTGGGCCCGCAACGCATCTAAAATGAGTTTCCCTAAACCGGGCCAACTAAAGAAAAATTCAGCAATAAATGAACCACTCAGCAACGCCGCAAACTCAAATCCTAATAGGGTAATCAACGGGTTGATGGCATTGCGCAACGCATGAACATAAATCACTTTATTTTCCGGCAATCCTTTAGCGCGAGCCGTGCGAATATAATCCTGTCGCAACACATCCAATAACTGTCCTCGCATCAACCGTTGTAAGCCCGCAAAACTGGTAATACTAAGGGCTAAGGTTGGCAACAAAGCGTGCCAGAGAACATCCAAAACTTTGCCCAGGGGCGATAAATCTTGATGAAAAACACTGGTCATATTGCCCACCGGAACCAATGGGGTTAAGTTCTGGGCTAAAATCAGGAGTAATAAGGCGGTGATGAAGCTGGGAAACCCCTGTCCCCCATAACTGACGACTCGTAAAATCCGGTCTAAGGTGCTGTTTTGGCGCACGGCGGCCAGAATCCCCAAAGGAATGGCAATGCTCCAGGTGATGATCAATGACAAAATTGATAGGAGTAGGGTATTGGCCACCCGACTACTAATGAGGGTGCTGACGTTTTGCTGAAACATCAGACTCCAACCAAAGTCTCCTTGGGTCAAAATGGAGGTCAACCAGAGGCGATATTGAGTTACAGGAGGTTGATCTAAGCCATATTGTCGCCTCAAGTCGTCTAGCATCTCCTGGGATACCGTTGGATTCTGACTGTAGGTATCCAAAAAATCCCCAGGGGCCAGTTGCATCACCGCAAAACATAGGATTGAGGCAAAAAACAAGGTTAACAGTCCTTGGCCTAATCGTTGGATGACGTAGATGAGCGTATCATTCTGAAACACCCGCAGCAAAGACTGAACTAGCCGAGGCTTGGATTTGGAGGAGGTGGATTGAGGAGAGGTCATAGACAGGATACAGGGGTAAGAGGGACGGAACGCTACCAGGAACGACTCACCTTCATCCTTTAGTATTGAACCAAGGTCACAATGGGGACTTGGGGTAACTGCTCTCGCCCGGCTAGGGCCTTGAGTTCAATGACAAAGGCAAACCCAATCAGTTCTCCCGCTGAGCGTTCTACCAGTTGTGCGGTGGCTTGGGCAGTTCCTCCAGTGGCGATGAGATCATCGACAATCAGAACTCGTGCACCCGCTGGGATGGCATCTTCATGGATTTCTAGGCGATCGCTGCCATATTCCAACTGATACTCGACACTGTGGACAGCCCGAGGCAATTTTCCGGGTTTACGTACCGGGACAAAGCCGGCACCGAGTTGGTAGGCTATATGCACGCCAAAGAGAAACCCACGGGACTCCATGCCAATGATAATATCGGGCTGGAGGGGAGTGCATTGTTCAACGAGGCGATCAAGGCTCATCTTGAGTCCCTCGGGATCGGCCAGCAGTGTGGTGATATCTCGGAAGAGAATCCCCGGTTTGGGAAAGTCGGGAACGTCGCGGATGAGTGCTTGCAGATCCATGATGATAAATGGCTGTTATATCGAGCTGGTTAGTGAACGTGTTGAACTGGGGACATGGACATCGGTCTCCAAAAATCCTATCAGGAAAGTTCCTGGGCAAAAGGTTGAGGTCGACAGAGGCGGAAACCTCCCTGGACGGCCGGCGATCGCCCAGAATGTAATAATCTAGCTTTGAGCGGTTGCTCTGACGACCCATTCATCGCCCCCTAACCACGTTATCTGTTAGCTTCGCGCCTCATGGTCTCCAATCCTCCCGAAACACGCGATTCCACCTTAGTGCTGCTACAACAGCAATTGCCGGATATGCCGGTGACGCATCATGGCTGTTCTCGGCGAACTCGTGTCCAACTGGATTTGATGTTGTTGGCGATCGAGGCTCTGGATTTGAGCGGTTCTGAGAAGATTCTCAGTTTGGCTCACCAGTTGGAACTCAATTCCGTGTTGAGCGATCGCGTCACTGTCTGGCGTATCCGGAACACGAACCCTCTGCGGCGGGCCAGTCGTCGTCGTCCCCTCTCCCAAGAGGAAGCCAAGGTGTTAACGATTATCATCTGCCACCTCGCTCGCTCCATGATGATTATTTTACGGCGCCTCAACAAAGAGGCCCAACAACTGCGGGAGCAAAATCTACCTTTAGATAAAAATCCCCAGTTAGCCTTTTATCTGTCCCGCTTCCGAACCCATTTCCGCAGCCGCATGAATCCTCGGCGTTCGGCGGTGATGGTTTACGACACGGACGAAAAGCTCGATAATCTGGCAGTTGAGTTGTTAGAAAAGTTACTATTTTGTACTGGAACCGCTGGCTTAACTCGGTTTTGGGTGAGTTTGTTTGATGGAGAGATCTGATGGTTGTACAGCGAAAGTATAGTTTACCGGGATGCACCCTGATTGTAGAAGGGTTGGATGAGCCAAATGGAGCCGCTGATTCTGAGGAGTCTAAGCGATCGTGCTTGTCGGTGCTGGTGAGTGCGGAATGTCATGTTGTGGGGAAACCCGATGCGCTCAGTGGCGGTAAGGAGTTCCTCGATGAGTTAACGGCGGCCATCAGTGACTATACCCAAAGTTTTCTGGGGATGGGCAAGGTGGCCGTGGAATCCCCCAAATCCTGGGTCACCCTAACTCCCCTAGAGGGCGGTTTGCACCGGCTGAATCTGCGATCGCCTGAAACCTCTAGCGGTGACCCCTTGCAACTGGATTTAACCACCCTGCAACTGTTTGATGTGGTGGATGTGGTGGATCAGCTTTTGAGCGATCGCCGGACCCTACCCGATCGCCAGCTTAACCTTCTCCCGAGAAACCGTCGTCAAGCCAAAAATGAGGAGCCGGTTACCCAACGAGCCGCCCCTCTGGCCCTTGGTGTCTCCAGTCTCCTGGTGGCGGCCTTGGCCCTATCCCCCCTCCCGGTTCCTGAAGTCGAACCCCCTCGCGAAGGCGTGATGGACTCGGAAGAGGTCGGGGACATGACCCCAACCGCCGATGATGCCCCCCCAAATGGAGATAACAACGCCGTCAATCTGGCTGAGTTAGCCCCCACCGTCCCCACCATCGACGACCCCAATCTCTTAGCCGCCTTGCGCTATAAGCTGCATTATGAACTCGATCAAGCCTGGACGACCTCACCGACCTTTGACCAGGACTTAGTCTATCGTGTCAGCGTTGGCCAAGATGGGGCGATCGTTGGCTATCGGCCCGACGGCGATCGCGCCCGCGAGTTCGAGGAGGAAATTCCCCTACCTGACTTGTTATATATTCCCGTCACTGGGGGAAGTGCTGACGTGGAATCCCTAGCCGAGTACAAGGTGGTCTTTCGCTCCAATGGCGTACTACAAGTCAGTCCTTGGGATGGCTATCCCAGCACCCCTGGCCGCACTCCGCGCATTAACGATGTCGCCACCATTGACCGACTCATTTTTGACGTACGAGATGCCCTCTACGACGAATGGGACAGCACCCCCGTCTTCGATCGCAATTTGGACTACCGTTTAGCGGTCACAGAAGACGGCAGCATCACCCAATATGAACCCCTCTCCAGTGCTGCCTCAATCTATTTTGGAGAACTCCCCATTGACTCCCTCTATAATCCGGCAGCGGGAGTTGAGATTCAAGACGATCGCGTTACCCTAGTTCCCATTGCTGAGTTTCGAGTCGTCTTTACCCCTGGCGGAACCATCCAAATTGGCCCCTGGGATGGACGACGTTAATCCCCTATGACTCAATCTCCTCCCCCTGATTCCAATTCTGCACGCTCTCGGCGCGATCGCCGTCGAGTTGCTCGTTCGAATACCTCATCGCCCCCACCCTCCTCTGGCTCTTGGCTAGGGGCGATCGCCGTTTTGGTCTTCCGTCTACTCACCTTGGGAGTGAGTTTGAGTGTTGGGGTGATAGCGGGCTTGGTTTTGGGGTACCGATCCCCTCAAGCCAACCCCGAAAAGCCCCTCAGCGAACGCTGGCGGGTCCAAATTCGTCAGATCACCAACCCACCCCCGCCCTCCACAACGGCTGAGCCAACCCTTCCTGACTTAGATCGCACTCAACTCCAGCAAGCCATCGTACAGCTACAAGACGAAGTCACCCAGCTCAATCGTCAACTGGCAGAGTTAAGCCCAGACGACTCCCCCGAAGAGGAGGAGGATGGCTCAGATTTCGAGGCCGAAAAAGCAGAACTACAATCACAAGTCACCCTCGTCTCCAGTCGCTTAAGTGAGCTTCAGTCCCTAGTAGAGCCGCCCCCAGCCACCGTCGCACCGCGTCTAACCCCAGGAATGCCCCTACGCCTGACCCTCCCCAGTGACGTCTTATTCTCCGACAGTGGCGAAGTCCTCGATCCCACCCGAGCCACCATCCTCGATCGCCTCCTTGATGAACTACAAACCCTCGAAGGCGCAACGGTGTATATTGGCGGCTATCTCGATGCCACCGATGATGCCGAGGCCAGTTTAGACCGCACCTTTGAACAAGCCCAACAAGTGCAACAATACCTCGCCAGCAACACTGAGACCCCCCTACGCTGGGTCAGCATCGGCCACGGGTCCAGTCGCTTCGCCGCCAGCAACAACAGTCCCGCCAACCGCCAACGCAACCGCCGCATCGAAATCCGAGTCAAACCCTAACTCCCCTATTGCCTAGGGCGACCACAAGGGTACCTACGGCGACCACAAGGGTCACTGGTGTCAAGTTAAGGAAATCGTGGAAAAGTCAAGAAAGTGTAAACAACCCGAGACCAAGGGAAAAATGCTTATAGGCTAAGGACTAGCTAGCCAGGACAAAAGATGCCTAAGAAGACCTATCACAAACCGGGAAACCCGGACTTCAGACGACATCGCTCAGTGCCCGGACCAGTGAATCGGACGATTGAGCAGCGCTTGTTCGAGATGTTAAGTCCGGGAACGTTTGCCTCCCTCAAAAGCGTAAGCAACAAAGGACGACGGTTACGAGAGCGAACTCTAACCCTGCCGGTGATGACAGCGATTGTCCTGAGCCTAGTTTACCGGCAAATGACAGGGCTAAGTGAAGTGCTGCGAACCCTAGAACAGGAGGGACTGTTTTGGGTGAAAGCTCAACGCATCAGTAAACAGGCTCTATCCCAAAGATTACAAAGCCTGCCGGCCCATCTGTTTGCCAGTTTGCTCGAGCAGGTCATTGAGCGCTTGAACCAATCCTCAGCGCCCGGGGAAGTCTCGCCATTCTGGAGACCGGTGCGGTCTAAGTTCCCAGCCATTTGGCTAGCTGACGGGTCAACCCTCGAAGCCTTAAAAAAGAAACTGCATCGTCATCGCGGCAAAAAAGCCACCTCCCCCTTGGCCGGCAAGATGATGATGATGGTCGATGCCTTCAACCATCGCCCCCAGGCGGCCTGGTACAGTCCTGAAGCCCAATCCAATGATAAGCTTTGGACTGACTCATTGCTCGAACGTCTGCCAAAGGGCGGTTTAATGGTGTTTGACCTGGGATTCTTTAAGTTTCCTTGGTTTGATGCCTTTAGCGATTCGGGCAAGTTCTTTGTGACTCGCTTGCGGGAGAAAACCGCTTACAAGAATCTCAAGGTACTCGGTCAAAACCGTTACGTTCGTGACGAACTGATAGATTTAGGGCAATACCGCTCTAATCCTTGTCACCATCCCGTGCGTCTGGTGTCCGTCTCTTGGGAGGGAACCATCTACCGCTATTTGACCAATGTCACTGACCCCGAGGTCTTGTCCGCCCGCTACGTTAGCGAGCTTTATCGCCAACGCTGGCGCATTGAGGAGGCCTTTCTCGTGACCAAACGCTTGTTAGGTTTGGCTTACCTCTGGGTCGGTGGCTCCAATGGCATTGAAATCCAGATTTATGCCACCTGGATTTTCTATGCGGTGCTTACCGACGTCTGTTCCCAGGTCTCTGAGGCTTTACATGAACCCATTGACCGCATTTCTCAGGAAATGGTTTTCCGCAGTCTTTACTTTTTCAGTCGCGCCCGGGAACAGGGCCGTGTTGAGGATGATGAACTCATTCCTTTTCTGGTTCAATATGCCCAGTCCTTCGGACTGGTTAAAGCTAGGCGTAAGCGCCAACGAAAGAAAGATGCTATCTCCCGTCAGGTCTGGTCTCACCCCTTAACTTGACACCAGTGCCACAAGGGTACGCCCCTACGGCGACCACAAGGGTACGCCCCTACGTTGTTTATCTTCCCTGTTCCCCGTTCCCTGTTCCCTTCTTATGAACCTCATCTTCCTAGGAACCCCCCAATTCGCTGTCCCCAGCCTCAAAACCTTAATCGAGCATCCCGAGTTTGAGGTGTCAGCGGTGGTAACGCAGCCCGACAAACGCCGGGGACGGGGAAAAACCTTAATTCCTTCCCCCGTCAAAACTGTAGCCGTTGAAGCAGGGATTCCTGTTTGGCAACCGCAAAAGATTAAGAAAGATGTTGAAACCCTTGACAAATTGCGCAATAGTCAAGCGGATTTTTTCGTGGTGGTGGCCTATGGACAAATTCTCTCCCAAGAGATTTTAGACATGCCCCGACTCGGCTGTATTAATGGTCACGGTTCCCTCTTACCCAAATATCGGGGAGCCGCTCCCATTCAATGGTGTTTGTACCATGGAGAAGCCCAAACCGGCATGACCACCATGCAGATGGATGTGGGAATGGATACGGGGGCAATGTTACTGAAGTCCTCTCTAGAGATTCACCTACTCGATAACGCCTGGGATGTCGCCGCACACTTGGCTCAAGACTGTGGTTCCCTGCTGATCGAAACCTTGCAGGGATTAGAGGCGAAAACACTGCAAGGAACCCCTCAAGAGGATGAGGCGGCCACCTATGCGCGGCTGATTGAGAAGTCGGATTATGAGTTGGATTGGACGCGGCCGGCGATCGCCCTCCATAATCAGGTTTGCGGCTTCTATCCCAATGCAGTCACTCAATTCCGAGGACAGTCCCTGAAAGTCAAGGCCACGGTTCCCTTGGGGGAGAAATACTATGAGCAACTTCCCGAGGAATTGGTAGCACAATTGCGCTCCTGGGGCGATCGCCTCAACCCTGAGTCTAGAGAACCGGGGGACGTGGTGGACATTATCAAAAACTTGGGGCCCGTGGTGCAAACTGGAGAGGGTCTCTTGTTACTTCAGGAGGTGCAACTGGCCGGTAAGAAAACCCAGTCAGGCTGGGACTTTGCCAATGGAACCCGCCTAGAACCGGGAAAACTTTAACCGCCAATTTGTGACATGGTGCGTTGATAGGTTCCGGAACGGTTGCCCATATCTCGTTCCTTGAAGTTAATCTCCGGCTTTAACTGTAGAAGGGTTTGGACTTGTTCTCGAAGTTGAGAGAGGGGAACTCCCTCCCGTAGGGCATTGCGTAGATTGAGTTGCCCCGTTTCATTGAGTAAACAGGGACGTAGCCAGCCATCGGCCGACAGTCGCATCCGATTACAGCGATCGCAGAAACATTCGGACATCTGACTAATAAACCCAAGAGTTCCCTGGGCCCCCGGAATTTTGAAAATATCCGCTGGGCCGGCTCCGGTGACACTGGCCGCCTCCAAACCCCAGCGTTGGCGGATTTGCTCCCGCAGTGTTTCCGAGGCAACCCAACCGTTATCCTCAAATAAATGGCCATTGCCGATGGGCATAAACTCAATGAAGCGAATATGCCATTGACGCTCCAGGCTCAGGGCCGCCATATCTAAGACGTCCCCATCATTCACCCCCGGAATCACCACCATGTTTAATTTTAGGGGGTTGAACCCTACCTCATAGGCTTTCTGTATGCCCTCCCAGGTACGCTGCCAGCGGCTTGTACCACGATTTCCAATGATTTTGTCAAACGTCTGTGCATCTAGGGAGTCTAGGCTAATATTGAGGCGATGCAGTCCCGCGTCGTAGAGAGGTTGGGCCAGTTGGGCCAGTAAGAAGCCATTGGTGGTCATGGCTAAATCCTCAGTTTCCGGGAGGGCAGCAATGTCACGGGCGATCGCCACCACGTCAGGCCGTAATAGGGGTTCCCCGCCCGTGAGTCGGAAGCGACGAAAGCCCAGGGGAATAAAGATCTCTTGCAAGAGGCTCAGGAGTTCCTGGCGCGTTAAGAGATTTTGTTGCAAAACATAGTCAAGTTCATCGCCATCGGGCATACAGTATTGACAGCGGAAGTTGCAGCGATCGATCAGACTGATGCGGAGATAATCGACGGTAGGGGTCATCAAACTAGAACCATGAAGGGCAACTGATCCACATTTTACTGAATCGGGTCCTGAAGAGAATTCTCAAGAATCCCAGATGCCTCCATTGCTGGATGTTGCAGAACATTACGGAATGTTTACCCCGTCCCCGCTAATGACGTACCATGCTTCGATGGTTGGCTAAAATCATCGCGATAATCGGCGATCGCCTCTGACGTCAACCTCCGTCTTTCTGCATCACAGCTTAACATCTCCTTGTAGCCATCTCTTTTTAGTCCGAACTAGCACTAACGCCTCATCCTTTCAAATATGTCCACATCTTCCTACGTCCTCGACCTGATCCAACGTCCCCGCCGCTTGCGTCGCAACGAATCCCTACGGCGTATGGTTCGGGAAACTGATTTGTCCGTCAACGATCTGATTTACCCCATGTTTGTCATGGAAGGGGAAAATCAGAAAGTCGAAGTGGCGTCCATGCCCGGCTGCTATCGCTTTAGCCTCGATTTACTCCTCAAAGAAATCGCTGACATTGCGGCCCTCGGGATTCCGGCGATCGCCCTGTTCCCGGTCATTTCCGAGTCCAAAAAAGACGAAACTGGCAGCGAAAGCTATAACCCAGAAGGACTGGTTCAACAAACCGTTGCCGCCATCAAAGCCCAAACCCCCGATTTAGTTGTCATCACCGACGTAGCCCTCGACCCCTTCACCAGTCACGGCCATGACGGCTTACTCGATGAAGCCGGCTATATCCTCAACGACGAAACCGTCGAAGTCCTCTCCAAAATGGCCGTGTCTCAGGCCCGGGCCGGCGCCGACATGGTCGCTCCCTCCGACATGATGGACGGACGGATTGGGGCAATTCGCCAAGCCTTAGATACCGAAGGGTTCACCAACGTTGCCATTTTGGCCTATTCCGCCAAATACGCCTCTGCCTACTACGGTCCCTTCCGGGATGCCCTCGATTCTGCCCCCAAATCCGGCGATAAGAAAACCTATCAAATGGACCCGGCCAATGCGATCGAAGCCATCAAGGAAGTGGAATTAGACATTGCCGAGGGCGCGGATATCGTCATGGTTAAACCCGCATTGCCCTATTTAGACATCATTCGCCAAATTCGCGATGTCACCGACGTTCCCGTGGCAGCTTATAACGTCAGTGGTGAATATGCCATGATTAAAGCTGCCGGAGAAAAGGGCTGGATTGACGAGAAAAAGGTCATGTTAGAAACCCTCGTCAGCATCAAACGGGCCGGAGCGAGCTTGATTTTGACCTATTTCGCCAAAGAAGTGGCCTTGCTGCTGAAGTAGAGCGCCAGTCAAAAATAGCGCCGTTGCAACGTTGACGCGAACTACCCAAATTTGGGGGGTGAGCGAGTATCCTGGAGAAAACTGCCTACCCCCCTCCTTGGCTATGAGCTATTGTGTCAATCGTCATTGTGCTAAGCCGCAAAATCCCGACTCAGCCCAATACTGTCAAAGCTGCGGTCATGCCCTGATTTTGCGCGATCGCTACCAAGTCATGCAACCCCTTGGTCGTGGTGGTTTCGCCAAAACATATCTCGCCATCGATCGCGATTTACCCTCCCATCCTCGGTGCGTCGTTAAACAGCTACATCCGCAAAACAGGACCGGTGAGCTTGGGGCGAAGATGCTGGAACTGTTCCATCGGGAAGCCGAAAATCTCCATCGCTTGGGACAACATCCTCAAATTCCCACCCTCTTCGCCCATTTTGAGCAAAAAGGCTATTTTTATCTCGTCCAGGAGTGGATTGAGGGACAGACCCTCAGCGAAGAACTCCAAAATACGGGCACCTTTGACGAGTCTCAGATTCGCGACCTCCTGGGGCAACTGTTGCCGGTTTTAGACTACATTCACGAACAACATAGTATCCACCGCGACATCAAACCCGATAACATCATGCGCCGTCGTCGCGATGGACAACTGTTTTTAATTGACTTTGGCGTTGTCAAAGTCATCGAAGAGCAGCCAACGGAGTCCAGTTATACCGCCGTCGGCAGTGCCGAATACATGGCCCCTGAACAAACTCGGGGTCAAGCCTTTCCCGCCAGTGACCTCTATAGTTTGGGCGTGACTTGTGCCCGTCTCATGACCGGGATTTCCCCCTTAGAACTCTATGACATTGTCGGGGGACGTTGGGATTGGCAACGTTCTCTCCCCCTCACCCATCGAATCAGCCCTCAACTGACCGATATTTTAAACAAATTACTCGAAACCCCTCTCAGTGATCGTTTTCACGCCGCCAAGGAGGTCATCGCTGCCCTCAAGACCCCAACCCCACCTCCTGCCCCCGAAGCTCCTCCGACCCTTGCCCGCCCCAAACCGCATCAACGGCCTCGACTCCCCAAACCCGAGATCGTCCTAGAACGGGTCCCCCGCACTCGTCCTCGCCTATCCCTAATCGATCAACTCTTTTACAAAACCCCCGATGTTCCCCTGCCCTCAGAGGTGGGGTTAGACTACAGTGAACTGTGGACTTTATTACGACGGCAACGTTGGGAAGCCGCCGATTTCCTTACCCATAAACTACTCTGTCGAGCCGCCCACGGAACCCCAAGCGGTCATCTTGCGCCTCGGGATATTGAAGCCTTGCCCTGTACCGATTTACAGACCCTAGACTACCTCTGGCGGTTCCATTCGGGCGATCGCTTCGGCTTCACCGTCCAGCAGCAAATCTATCAACAGACGGGTAGAGACTACCCCTTATTTTGCGCCACCATCGGCTGGAAACTCTCGGCCGCGCGATCGCCCTCCCTAGACTTCACCTACAGTCTCAAAGCCCCCGTCGGCCATCTCCCCTCCCGCCGCTGGGCCAAAGGCTTCGAACTCTGGCGCACCCTCAAGACCCTAGACGAAAAACTCAGTCAATGCTTCCTCTACAGCTAGTGGTTCCCCTATTGCCCATTGCCCATTGCCCATTACCCGAAGAGGGCGACCACGGTTCGACTATCGCTCACCGACCACAAGGGTACGCCCCTACGTCTTTCCCCTCCTGAGAGGAGCAGGGGTGGGTTCCCCCCTACTGCCTACTGCCTACTGCCTACTGCCTTCTTCCCCCCTATTGCCTTCCTGCCCAAAATAATCCCTTAACACCTCAAGCACCATCGGAGCCGCAAACGCCCCGCCCCCTTTACCCGCATGTTCCCCAAGCGCCACCACAATAATTTCTGGGTCATCGAGGGGAGCATAGGCAGCAAACCAAGCATGAGAGGGGTTCGGTTGAGCTTCCGCCGTGCCTGTTTTCCCTGCAAAGGGTGGTATATCAGACGTATTGATATTGGTCGCCGTACCATCCGTAATCACCTGGCGTAACCCCCGTCTCAATACATCAATGGTGTCCTGGCTGAGATTCATCGATTCACGCCAATAACTCACATCCACATCCAAACTGCGCAAATGGGGGCGGACCATATACCCCCCATTCGCCGGAACCGCCATCATCATGGCCTGTTGTAGAGGTGAGGCCTGTAAATAGCCCTGGCCAATGGACATATTAATCGTATCCCCCTGATACCAACCTTCCCCTAACACCCGCTCCTTCCATGCCGCATCAGGAACCAAGCCAGGCGATTCCTCTGCCGCTAACTCAATACCACTTTTACGACCAAAACCATAGCGACGCGTCCAATCAATCAACACATCACCACCAATCCGTTGCGCAATCTGATAAAAGAACGTATCACTACTCCAGGCCATGGCTCCCTCAAAACTCAACGGACCAAAGCCAGACCGGTTCCAATCCCAGAATTGAATCCCCCCTGCGGTGATGTAAGGATAGGTGGGTAGAACCGTATGGGGAGGATAAGCCCCAGATTCGATCGCCGCCGTGGTGGTAACAATCTTGAACGTACTCGCCGGGGGAAACACCTGTAACGCCCGGTTGACAAAGGGATAGCGAGCCGCCTGTAGCCGTTGCCAATCCGCCTCAGTAATGCGCCCCGAAAAAATATTCGGGTCAAACGCCGGACGGCTAACCATTGCCCGCACTGCCCCATCACGAGGGTCAATGGCCACAATCGCCCCCTGGGTATCTCCTAGGGCCCTCTCAACGGCCCGTTGTAACTCTAAATCCAGCGTAATTTGAACATCACGCCCCCCTTGTGCCTGTTTCTCTCCCAGAACCCGTAACACCTGGCCACGACTGTCCACCTCAACCTGTCGTCCCCCCCATTCCCCTTGTAATTCATTTTCAAAAGCGGCCTCAACCCCCATCTGCCCCACAATATCCCCCAGACGATATTTATTATCCGGCTGAGCTTCCAGACGAGATAGGTTTTCATCACTAATCTCACCGGTATAGCCCAAAACATGGGCCGCCAAACGACCATGGGGATAATGGCGCACCGCCTCAACATTGACCTCAATTCCCGGCAATTGCGGGCCATATTCCGTTAAAGCAATCACCTGAGCTGGCGTGAGGCGACGGGCCACACGAATCGGCAACGCCGAGTTATATCCAGCCTGATTGAGACGGTCTAAGATTTGTTCTGGGGGGATATTGATAATCTCACAAAGCCGTTCAATGGTGTCTGGCCACAACTCAGGGGGTTGGGCCAGGGGCCAAAGATAGACCGTATGGGAGAGACTAGAGGTGGCTAGAATTTTGCCATTGCGGTCAAAGATATTTCCTCGTACCGGCTGGGTGGGAATCAAACGGATGCGATTGTTTTCAGCCAGTTGACGATTGCGAGTCCCTTGGATCAGTTGGAGATAGGCCAGACGGGCCCCAATTCCACCCACCATGACGACTGTGATACTGACCATCATCAACACGGATTGGACAAGACTGCCAATACTGCGTTGGTTCGTGCGGCTACCGTAGCCATTAGAGGGAATCGAGGTCATAGGAGGACGACTAGCAATACGTTAGGGACAGGTCTCGGGAGACCCTCAGTCATAAAACACAGGCATCGCAACCCATTATAATTGGATAACCCAGGGTTGCACGGCTGAATACTTAGGAGAAGCGATCACCTTGTCGCTAGACTAGACTAAAGCGAGGTTGAGTGAAGTCCCCTCGGGGGATTTTGCTAAATGCTTCCCCGAAATTTGGGACAACGACTATCTATCTAGGAGCCGTCACCATGCTGCAAGCTGCCAGCCAAAACAGCGATCTCAGCGGACTTGAATCCGATTTCGATGTCGAACTTCATCGTGTCTTCAAAGTGTTTAACGGCGAAACTGCCGTACGCGGTGTTGAAGTTCAAATTCGCCGAGGTGAGTTTTTTAGTATTCTCGGCCCCTCAGGCTGCGGAAAAACCACCACCTTAAGACTCATTGCCGGCTTTGAAACCCCCTCAGCCGGAGAAATTCTCATTCGGGGCCGTTCCATGACCCGGGTTGCTCCCAACGAGCGACCGGTCAATACGGTCTTCCAAAACTATGCCCTCTTCGACCACATGAGTGTTTGGGAGAACATTGCCTTTGGCTTAAAGTTGAAACGGGTCGGCCGCAGTGAGATTCAGCAGCGAGTCGAGGAGATGTTGCAGTTGGTCAAGATGGAGGCCTTTAGCAAGCGCTATCCGAAACAGTTATCCGGGGGACAACGGCAACGCATTGCCCTGGCCCGGGCCATTGCCAATCGTCCGGCGGTGCTACTGCTCGATGAACCCTTAGGGGCGTTGGATCTCAAACTGCGTAAAGAAATGCAGATGGAGTTGTCCAACCTACACCGAAATTTGGGTCTGACCTTTGTAACGGTCACCCATGACCAAGAAGAAGCTCTGTCGATGTCCGATCGCATTGCGGTCATGAAAGATGGCAAAATCGAGCAAATTGGCTCCCCCACGGAGATTTACCAACGACCCCGCACCCCGTTTGTGGCGGATTTCATTGGCGAGACCAACCTCTTTGAGGGAACCGTAGAAAGTCAGGATAGCGAGATGGTGGTAGTCCGGAGTCATTCCGGTTTAAAACTGCTGGTGGGACGCAAGCCTGAGGATGAGAATCTCAGCCATCATGCAGTGGTCAGTATCCGCCCCGAAAACATTGAACTCCATTCAGACCCCCCCGAGTCCGCCGCCAACCTCTACCGGGGTCATCTTCAAACTGCCATGTATCTAGGAACTCACACCCACTGTGTCGTCACCCTCGATAGTGGCGAAACGGTGACTTTGCGCCAAGTCAGTCGTCCCGAAGACCTGCCTAGCCCCGAGTCTCCCGTCTATTTATCCTGGCAACCCCATCAAAGCATTGTTTTAGCTGCCTAACTCGCTAGATAAACCTCCAGAACAGGGTACGATAGCCAACGAATGGCTCTGGGGAGCCGAGTTTCCTGACTGGTTTGTCCATTTCTCTCTCATTAGCCTCTGCCACTGTGATCTGTGACTCATCCCCCTTCATCTCCTATTAGGCGGATTCGCCGCCGTCAGTTTCTGCAAACCTCAACGGCCGCCCTCTCGGGGTTGGCTCTATCAAGTTGTGGTTGGACCTTAGCCAATGTCCGCTCAACGGTACAAACGGCTGATGATATTCTCTATATTTATACTTGGGCCGGCTACACAGACCGGGAGGTGATCGAAGCGTTTTTTCAAGAGACCGCCATTCGCGTCATCGCCGATGTGTTTTCCTCCAATGAGGAGATGCTGGCGAAACTGCAAGCGGGGGCCGGTGGAGCCTATAGCCTCATCTATCCCTCGGATTACATGGTGCGACGGATGATCGATGAGCAACTGCTCTTAGAACTCGATCACGATCGCATCGATGGCCTCGATACCCTTTTTCCCAATTTCCAAAGTCCCACCTACGACCCCGACAATCGTCACAGTGTCCCGATTAGTTGGGGAACGACGGGTCTAGTGTTCGATACGAGGGTTCTCGATCCTCCTCCGGACGATTGGACTTACCTTTGGGAAAATCGCCAACGTCTCACCCGCCGCGCGACGTTACTCAACGACCCACGGGAGGTATTTGGGGCAACTCTACGGATGTTGGGCTATTCCTATAACAGCACCAATCCCCAAGAAATTCGCGCCGCTTACAACAAACTCCTAGAACTGCGGCCGACTATTGCCGCCTTTGACTCAGATGCCTGGCGCCCGCAAATCCTGACGGGGGACTTAAAAGTAGCGATGTGCTTCTCGTCCGATGCCAATGAGGTGATTCAAGAAAATTCTAATCTCGCCTATGTGCTGCCCCGCAGCGGCTCCTCAATTTGGACCGATGCCCTGGTGATTCCCCGCACTGCCCCTAATGTGGATGCGGCCTATGCTTGGATTAACTTTATGCAGCGTCCCGAAGTGGCGGCACGGATTGGGGAACGCTTGAGTTTTGCGACCCCCAACAAGGCGGCCTTTGCTAAATTACCCGAGTCGGTTCAAACCAATACCAGTCTCTTTCCCCCAGACTCTGCTCTAGAAAAATCTGAAAGTCTGCAACCAATTCCCCCTGAAGTTGGGGAAATTTATAATCAGTATTGGACTCGATTGACGAGTGGTTAGGTTGCCTGCGCATCTCTCCTCTGTCCCTTTTATTTCCAGAACGCCGTGTCTGTTTCTCCTCCCCCCTCTGCCCCCTCCCCAACCCGAAAATCTGAGCTACCCTGGGGAAGCCGCTGGCTGGGTGTCACGGGACTGCTAGCTCCCGCCGGTTTGTGGTTACTTTTGCTGCTGGTGTTGCCGACGTTGGTGATTTTCCAGTTGAGTTTGGTTCCTAATATCCGACCGGGGGATGTGGTGATTCCCTCGGGGATTGATAATTACTTGCGGGCCCTAGACCCGGGCAATTTACGGGTGGTGTTGCGATCGCTCAAGTTGGCCCTGGGAACAACGGGCCTGTGTTTACTCTTGGGCTTTCCGGTGGCCTATTGGATTGCTCTGTTGGCCCCCCAACGCTGGCGTAATTTGCTGCTGCTGGGGTTTGTGTTGCCCCTCTGGACGTCCTCCCTCCTCCGCACTTATGCCTGGATTGCCATTTTGCGACCTACGGGGGTGCTTAATTCCCTCTTAGGGGTGGCGGGACTGCCCGCTTTGGATATTCTGAATCGTCCTCCGGCAGTATTAGTGGGAATGAGTTATAGTTTCTTACCCTATATGGTCTTGATTCTCTATTCGTCCTTGGAAAAACTCGATCGCCAACTCTTGGAAGCCTCAGCTGATTTAGGCGCTACCCCAATTCAAACCTTTTGGAAAATCACGGTTCCGCAATCGCTACCGGGAATTGCTGCCGGATCTCTGTTGGTGTTTATCACCAGTTTAGGAGACTTTATTGACCCGGAACTTCTCGGGGGCGCCTCCAGTATGACGGTGGCTCGGCTGATTTATAACCAGTTCCTAGGCCAAACTCCCAACTGGGGGTTTGGTTCCGCATTGAGTATGGTGTTAATTTTTGCGGTGAGCCTGGCCATTGCCCTCTTGCTCAAATATGGTGACTCCTCGGCGACACAACGCTAATGCAGATTAAACCCCTATGACTGAAACGGCTCCTAACCCGCAACCAGATCTCGATCTCACCGATTCCCCTGATCTCCCTTTGGATATGGCACATTCTTCGTTGAAACCCCGTTTTTCCCTGCAATCGGTGTTTGTGGGGCTGATGTTTGTGTTTATGTATCTGCCAATTTTGGTGTTGGTGGTCTATAGCTTTAATGAGTCTGCCTATAGTGCGGCTTGGGAAGGGTTTACTTGGGAGTGGTATGAGTACCTCCTCTCAGACTCGCGCATTTTTGCGGCACTACGCAATAGCTTGACGGTGGCCATTTCGGCGGTGGCCATTTCGGCGGTGTTGGGAACCTTGATGGCAGTAGGACTCGCTCGCTATCGTTTTCCGGGCCGCCAACTCTATCTGGGAGTTTCCTATTTACCCCTAATTATTCCCGATATTGCCATTGCGGTGGCGACGTTGGTCTTTTTGGCAGCGGTGGGGCTGTCTCTGAGTCTCTGGACGATTGTGGCGGCTCATATTGTCTTCTGTTTAGCCTATATTGCCATTGTGGTCTCGACTCGCTTGGCGGATTTAGATCGCAATTTAGAGGAGGCGGCCTTGGATTTAGGGGCAACCCCCGTTCAGGCGTTTTTTAAAGTCTTGTTGCCCCAGTTGATTCCCGGAATTGTCTCGGGGTGTCTCCTGGCCTTTGTCTTGAGTATGGATGATTTTCTGATTGCCAGTTTTACCGCTGGGGCCGGGGCTACCACCCTACCGATGGAGATTTTTAGCCGCATCCGAACTGGGGTGAAGCCCGATGTGAATGCCCTCAGTGCGATTTTGATCAGTTTTTCGGCACTCTTGGCCATCATCGCGGAGTGGGTGCGCTACCGAGGGGAGTCACGACGACAATAGGAGGGCGATCGCGTTAAGATCTTCCTGAGTCGTGATCGAATCCCAAAGAAAAGCTAGGTAACCTAAAGTTCAGTTAGGCTATCCTAGCAGCGTACAGTTGAGAACCATTGGTTAACTCAGACGAGTCAGCGACGACTGAGTTCCAGTTAGAAGAGTCGCCTTCACACCACGTAAACTAAGACAGATTATAAAAAATCAATTTTGAGAATAAAGTCTAGTTTGTGACAGTTGGGGTGGTGACCCTAAAACGAATCACATGGGTTGTAGTTTTGGGCTTAATCAGGACAGAAGACCTGATTCTAGGGCATCGCTCTAGAATAGCTCAGGTTTTCTTAGGCGTCATCGAGTATTGAAGCTCACAGAGGGGAGTTCCCAAACACCATATGAAACAGTCTTGGAATGCCTTAGTGAAGGTGGTTTTAGCATTGCTAACTGTTTGTCTTGTATTGACAACTGGGGCGATCGCCCAACCGAATGAAGGCTCTCCTCCCCTATCGGAAATTGGTGATGAATTTAGGGAAACACCCCCCGAGATCCTAGTTCCCGAAACGTTTTCCCCTCGCCCGCTGTTTGAGCCAGAACGGGAGAGCGCCCGCGTCATCGTCGATGGTATCTTTCTATTTGAGATGGGAGATACCAGTCAGTTCCCAGCCGAAGAACGGGCCGCGTTGATGAATGATAAGCTGCAACGAGCGGCAGAGTCCCCAGGGGTGGAGTTGGTGGAGGTGGTCATGCGTAATGGCTTACCCACCTTACTGATGGATGGTAGTCATCTAATTACTGTCACCGAAAGTGATGCCAGTCTCGGCCCGGGGGCCAATGCCCAGGAGCAAGCTGAACTCTGGGCCCGACAAATTCGGGAAGTGTTGCGCCAGGCCAATAACGAGCGCGGGGAGCGGTTTTTACGTCGCGCCCTGTTACAGGTGACCCTAGTGCTGCTCCTGGCTTGTGTGCTGCATTGGGGGGCCGGACAGCTCTCCTTCTATCTGTTGCGCGATCAAGAGGAAACACCCACCCTAGAAGCTTGGCGAAGTCTGGGGGCTTCGGCGGCGCGCTTTGTCATCTGGGGGCTGACCCTCTTTTATATCAGTGACCTCTTCCCCCTAACGCGCCGCTGGAGTTACCGGGTGCGACAAATTATTGCCAATAGCATCACGGCGCCGATTCTGCCGATTGATACGAATACCTACTCGGTTCTGGATGTTTTGATCTTAATCGGCCTGCTGTTGGGGTTGGTGATGGGAGCCAATCGCCTCAGTCAGATGTTGCGGGTTCGCATTTTGCAGGTCTCGCGTCTGAATCGCTCCGCTCAGGATGCGATCGCCACCACGATTAAATACACGCTCATGGTCGTTGGCGCAGTGGTGGTGTTCAATCTTTGGGGGTTAGATATTAGTTCCCTCACCATTTTAGCTGGGGCCTTGAGTGTGGGGATTGGTTTCGGATTTCAGGATATTGCCAAAAACCTGGGAAGTGGTTTGGTGCTGCTGTTTGAGCGACCGATTCAGGTAGGGGATTTCGTGGAAGTAGGAAACTCGATGGGAACGGTGGAACGGATTGGCAGCCGCAGCACCCTGATTCGCACTCTCGATCGCGTCTCGATTATTGTCCCCAATTCCCGTTTCCTAGAGTCGGAGGTGATTAACTGGAGTCATGACAACCCGGTGTCCCGGTTACGGCTACCGGTGGGGGTGGCCTATGGCTCTAATTTGGAGGATGTAAAAAGGGCGTTATTAGAGGCGGCTGAAGAACATCCCCAGGTGTTACGGATTCCTCCGCCTCGGATTCTCTTTACCGGCTTTGGAAATAGTTCTCTAGATTTTCAGTTGTTGGTCTGGTGTGGCGACCCGAGTCAGCAGCAGATCCTTCGCAGTGACCTCTATTTCGGGATTCATAAGCAGTTCAAACGGCGCGAAATTGAGATTCCCTTTCCACAACGGGATTTGCATTTACGCTCTGGGAGTTTTGTGATGGGAGAGGGGAATGGAAGGGATAGAGGGAACCACAGAGTCACGGAGGACACAGAGTGAGCAGAGGCGTTATGAGAGGTCGATTTTGGGGGCGAAAAGGCTTTGTAGGCGTTGTAGTTTGGAACCGCCGTAGTAGAGCAGATCGCCTTTGCCGAGCAGGTTTTGGGCCTGACCCTGTTTTCCGCCGAGGATGATGGCGGAGTCGGCTTGACTGGCGGTTTTGAGGGCAATGCGGCCAGGAAGGTTGGAGCGAATTAGGGGGGTGACGACTTTGGCTTCGGGCCGTTGGGTGGCGATGATGAGATGGATTCCGGCAGCGCGAGCCATGGCCCCGAGCCGTTTAATGGAGAGTTCGAGGACTTGGGCGACTTCTTTTTCAGCCATGAAGTCGGCATATTCATCGAAGAGACAAATAATAGGGGGTTTGACGGGTTGGTTGCGTTCTAAACACTGTTGATTGTAGCTGGGGAGGTCGTTACAACGGCTGCGTTCAAAGGCTTTGTAGCGGGATTCCATTTCTAGAACCAGGTCTTCCATGAGGGCGATCGCGCGATCGCTGTCTTTGACAATGGGAGACAACAGCCAGGGAATGTTCTCAAATTCCGGGAAGGTGACTCGTTTGGGATCGACCAGGGCCAGTTTCAGATGCTCGGGCGATCGCCGTTGGATGACACTCAGCAACAAGGCCCGCAGAAACTCACTTTTACCGCTCCCGGTGGTTCCCCCCACCAAGAAATGACAGGTGTTGGGGTCTGAGAGATCGGCTTCCACCAGTTTATTTTCCAGGTTCACGCCAATAGCCACCCGCACCGGCGCAGTGACGGGCAAGGATTGCGGTTTCAGATACTCTTCAAACAGGGCAATCTGAGCCGGATTTCTGGGAAGATCGACACTGACAAACCCCGCCTGAGGGGAAATCATCGGCGGAACAGAAATCCCCAGTTGCACTTGTAAATCATCGGACAGTCGCAACAGCGAGGACACCTTCACCCCCAACTTGGGTTTGAGACGAACCCGAATAAATGACGGACCAATGGCGGCCCCTTCATAGGTCACCTCGACCCCAAAGGCATTCAAGACCTTCGTCAGTTCCTCGCCGAGTTCCTCTCCATATGTCACTTGCTCTGGAGAGGGGGAAACTGAAGGAGACACCGGAGGCGGGGTTGATGCTGGGGTTGGCGTCGGATTAGGGGTGACACTGAGGCTGGGAGCCGGCTCTGGCGTGGGAATTGGCGCGATAGACGGCACTTTACCAGGGGTGGCCCGCTCTCCGGCTAGAAAGAACGTTTGACAGGTGTTTTGTTGCGGACAGAGGGGACAGAGCCGTTCTTCGTGGGTTTTTGGTGGGGGGTTTGGGCTATCCGGTTGCCATTGGAGCCAGTCCCGCATATTTTGCAGATGGCGCACAACTCCGGTTTGCATCATCGATTGCAACTCTTCCCAGGAATAGTGATAGACCTGAAACTCGGGTAGGATGCAATAGACGGCAGCATCTACAGGTTCCTGGCGTTGGCGGTGCAACATATCGGCGTAGAGGGCCACTTGCATGACTTGGGCCGAGGGGTCGGCGGGTTGGTAGGTTTTGTACTCCACCATACACAGCCGTTGACGATCGCCGTCATAGATTAAATTGTCGAACTGTCCCGAGACGGTCTGTTCCTCACCATTAGAAAGTCGATACGACTGCTTCAGGCCTAACTCGCTATCAATAAAGGTTTTTTCAATAATCTGGTCAGGATGATAATGCTGACGGTTGCGTTTGAGTAATCCGGCGTAGTGATAGATTAGGCGTTGCAGGCCCGGTAAAATATGTCCCAACTTTTCAGCCGCATCGGGGTTTTTCTGATTCACCTCCATCACATAGGGATAAAAGCAAAGCTCGTTAAAGAGTCGCTGCATATCCTGGGAAAGCTGTTGCACATCAAGCTGTTCACTCGGAGGTGAGAGAAGTTGACTGAAGCGAGAGTCCTCTGCGGTGCAGGTTACAAACTTGTGTGCGAGGTGATGAAAAAGAGTCCCCACCCCCGAGATGTGGGTTCCCTCAGGAATAAAGAGGGTAAAACACTTGGAGTCACGGCCTAAATAAAACAGGCGGGGACATTCCAGAGCCAGACGAACCTCGGTAGCACTAAAACTCGGGGTTGAACTCACAGATGCTTTCTCCTCTAAGCTCTCATCGGGGGTACGGTATGGATCGAGACAGTTCAAGAGATGGCGATGAACTTGTGCAAGATACACTACATCGAGTTTAGCGTAGTATAGTTGTCGTTGCTTCAGGGGCCGTTGACCCCAATCACTCCCTTGGGACTCTGAATCAATATTGGAAAACTGACAGAGTTCAGCCGCTAGAGTTTTCAGTTTTAGATTAGATACCCCCAACTGTTCTTTTCCCAATGTTCTGGCCAGTTTAAGGGTGCAAGTGATCTGTTGCGCGGTTGGCTTTCCCAGAAATCTCAAATCATAGTTGGCGTTGTGAAATATTTTCTCAATCTCGGGGTTAGCGATGATCCTCTCGATGAATAGGCGTATACAGTCCGGTTGCTGTAAAACATCTAGGATATACACCGAGTCTCCACGGCGATCGCGTCCATCGTCACTCACTTGGATTAAGGATAATTTCGGAAATTTTGTCCACCAGTCGGCGGTTTCTGTATCAATCCAAAGTTGGGAGGTGTGAGATAGGCGATGAATGGCGGCTTTAATCTCATTAGGTTGGCAAAGGTACACGAGTCATAGTCTCAAATGATGAACAATAGGACGTTAAGAACTTTGACGCTGAGATTCAGGAACTAGGGTGATAAACTGACCCTTGATATTATTGTCCTGACCAATGATTTTAATGTAGTTCTCGCGTTCTAATTCTTTGAGGTTTTGGATAACTTCTTCAGGAGAAATCCCATCAAATTCCACCCTAGCCGAGTGAATCAAAACTTCAGTCCCTAAAAATCCTTGACCTTTGATATGCTTCATCAGAAATTCATGAACTTTTTTATGAGGTGGAATAACAGTAATTGGCCCGTCAATTATCCCTAACTCCTTCAAAAGCTGACATTGGTCAAACACGCCGCTTTGCTTGACCAAATCCTTGAGATGACTCGGTTTAGGGGAGTCATACCCCACCACTAACTCCCCTGATGTTGCCTCATTGAGCAACCGATGATAGGTGACAAGATAGTGAACTGAGTCAAGATGGGGACAGATGTGACGGTGAGGATTGCCGGTAAAAATCTCCTGGAACAGCTTATAGCCTTTATTCTTTTTGCTGCCGAAGGGTTCGTGACGAATGAAGATGAGGCGATCGCAGTCTCCCGCCTTAACCACTTTTTCGCAAGCATACATACTAAAATAAAAACTCCTCATATTGGGGTCTTCATTCCACAAAACCCCAATATTTTTAGAGGTTTTTGGGTGGGTAAAACTCAAGGAATAATTAAAATACTTCGACCCCTCTAGATATTTATAGGTCACATTGGGGATTCCAAGCATCTCCAAAACATCAGCCAGGTATTGAGCCAACTCAGTGGAGGATTGCTGACGGATGCGTTCCACCTTAGCCTGAACTTTCTTAAATTCCTTATCCCAAACCAGTAAAAAGCTATCGTCAGTTTTGATATGTCCAGTTCCCTGGAGTTCCTGAATCAGTTTGTGGCCCAGTTGGATGACCGTCCGAGGAACTATTCGACCACCTGGAGCGCGTTTCTTTAACTCATCTCGCGTCAACGGAAAAATGTCAGAATCAGGTTTGGGGTTCGCCTGTTGATGCAACGGATAGAGACGCTTTTGCCAAATCTCTTCAGCCTGATCTAGGGTAATTTTATCAAGCTTCACCGTCCGATCAATACGGTCTTGATCAGCTAAACAGGGATATTTCGTGGTTTGGTTTTCCCAAGTGTCTTGAATTAGACTTAAAATCACCACAAAATTCTTGAGTCTTTCGTTATGGATTGTGGTGTTTGTCCCTAATAGGGTTGGCAATCCATTTTCCTCACGACAGGCTTGATCAACTTGATCAAAACACAAAACGATGGGATATTGAGCTTGAGCGGACACCCGTCCCAGATTCATGAGGATATTTTTAGCATCTTCCTCGCTCGATAACGACTTGCGAATCCCGAGTTGTCTTAAGTCACTCGCATCTAAGTCTTCTCCTCGCAACCAGTCGCAGGCCAGAATATAATCCTCGGTTTGTGTAGCATGATACAAGGCACTAAAGAAATTCTTAGATTGATAAATTCCGGTAGGATAGCTACTTTTGAAGTTTTGGACAAAAACCGTTTTTTCGCCTAATATCCTTTTGGTTAAGCTCTTGTCTTGAAACGCTGATAAACTATTGAGCCAAAGCAAAAATTGGGATTGGCTTTCATTCTCGGGAGTTTGCATCAGACTATCGACCGTTTGACGCAAAATATGTCGCCAAATGTAGTCATTGTCCGACCAGCTTGGAATGTAAGCAAACAGAGCTTTTGGATTGATTTGTTTTTTGAGGCGACCTAGAAAATAGCTTTTCCCAGAGGCTAAATCTCCTTTTAACAGGATGGTTCGGGTGATATGGTTCATTTGAACCTCCTCGATAACCCGAATGATTTCATTCAGTTGCTCTTGGTGAATAGACTCTACCGTGAGATTTGGAGATTGTTGTTCCTGCCAAAAGTTGCCACTTCTCGCTGTGGTTAGGTCAAAGGGATTATAGTTTTGCTTGAGGAGCGTTATGATGTCAGACATGACGAAACTCGATGGTTTAGGTTAGATTGAGATAGGATGGTTTACCAAATAATCTCCACAAGGGAATTATTTAGTTGACAATAATAAAAAACAAAGGACTACTAAATTCCTGAGGAATTCCCGCTGCCAATTGTTCGTCGTTATAGCTCATTCCATCTTGGAGAGAACTAAGTTGAATTTTGTCGTCTTCAATGAGGCGGAATAGAGCCTGATCGAGTTCATCGCGAGTCATGGGGGGCTGAACTTCGGCGCGAAGGTGATAAATGGGTGTGTAGTTATTCGTGGGAAGTCGAGAATCAATCTTGTGGATAATCTCGATCAGTTCGCTATCGCTGGGTTTGGCTTGTGGGGAAGGGGGTGGGGTGGCTGGACTGGCGGAGGGTTCAGGGGTTGGGGTGGGAGTTGTGGGAGGGACTGAGCCGATGCAAGTCCGCATGAATTGGATATAGTTGGTTAAGAGTTGGGCGTTAAGTTGTAGATTGCGCCGTGCATTGGCATCAAAATAATCATCGCGGAGAAATTCTTTGCCCCGTGCGGAAAGACTGACTTCAACAATTTTTCGTTCGATCGCATTCAGGAAGCCGCGATCGCATAAATCCAGGAGAAGCGGCTGACGTTTAGCGGCGGGAAGTTTCGTATCTCCAGGGGTTGAGGGTCCTTTGGCAGCCACCTGTAACACCTTTAATTCCGCCTCAGATAAGGGGAGGTTTTCAATATCTGCCTTGAGGAGTGTTTTCCCCGCTGGACTAATTTTGAATTTCTTAATTTCTTCGTGGAGGGTTACCAACTCGCGATCGGCTAATTTGCGACAAAATCGTTGGGTTTCACTGACCTTTGTACCACTGGTGGGCTTAATCTCTCCCACTTTGCCCCGATAGTCAGGACAGCCAAGTAACTGAAGCAGTAGTTTGAGTTCTTTTGTTTCCATAACCTAAAACCTGACAAGGGGCTTGTCCTTCGGGGACTCAGAGCATGGGATCAGTGTACCCCAAGAGCCAAGCCCAAGCCAGGCAGAATCTCAGGGAAGCTTGAACTCCGTCGCCGCCATCTTTGATAAAATGCTAATAAGCTCAATCCTCGGTGAGTAGCTCGTTTCTGGGCGATCGCCATTGATTGACATTAAATCCCGCACCCGTTTCAGGCAGAACAACACATGCTCTTATCCAAAGGTTTTGAAGTAGAAATGTACACCGGAACGCCCAACGGTGACATTGTGGGATTGTCTGATCGTATTGTGGCGGATCTCGATCGCTTCTCCCGAGAACCAGACTCGCGCAATGTAGAGTATACAACGGCTCCCTTTTGCGACTATGACATTTTACTCTGTGATTTAGTGCGACCTCGACAACAGTTGCGTCACTATCTCAAAACCCTCGGCGATTACACCCTCATTCCAGGAAGTACCCTCTCCCTCGGAGATAGTCGCCGCTTCTTCCGCTCCGACCCCGGTAATCCCTATCATGACTATATTGAGCAGTCCTACGGGTCCAAAGTTGTCACCGCCAGCGTTCATATCAATGTCGGCATTAGTGACCCGGAAGCCTTGATGCGGGCCGCGCGGCTGATTCGCGTCGAAGCACCCCTCTATCTGGCCCTGAGTGCGTCGTCTCCATTCCTCGACGTCCGCGCGGCTGATTCGCGTCGAAGCACCCCTCTATCTGGCCCTGAGTGCGTCGTCTCCATTCCTCGACGGGGAACTCACTGGCTACGACTCCACTCGCTGGTCTGTCTTTCCCCAGGTTCCGCAAACGGTTCCCCTATTTGGAACTCACTGGCTACGACTCCACTCGCTGGTCTGTCTTTCCCCAGGTTCCGCAAACGGTTCCCCTATTTGAAAGTCATAGTCACTTTATCAATTGGACTCAAGAGCAGTTGAACCTGGGAACCATGCAGAATGTCCGTCATCTCTGGATTTCCGTGCGTCCCAATGGCGATCGCCGTCCCTATAACCTCAACCGCCTGGAACTGCGGATTTGCGACCTCATTGTTGATCCCATCGACCTGCTAGCAGTTATGGCCTTCCTAGAGGCGCGAATCTGGCAAACCCTCATCGATCCCAGTCTCGACCCCTTAGAACGCAGTACCCTCCCGGCCAGCCACCGCAGTGAGGACTTACTGGCCCTAACCATGGCCAACGAGCAAGCTGCCGCCAAAGATAGCCTCGACGCGACGTTACGCCATTGGCAGGATGGGCGAGAAATTCGAGCGCGGGATTGGATCGAGGAGTTATATGCTGAGATTCTGCCTCTTGCCAAATCGAAGGGAATTCGTTGCTTCCTCTCCCCCGTTCAGCGGATTTTGCGCGAAGGGAACCCGGCCCAGCAATGGCGACGGGCCTGCGAACGGGGATCATCCCCTCGTGAGCAGATTATGCGGGAGATTGAGGGGGCGATCGCTCGCGAACAAGAGCTAGAAGACAAGTTATGTAGCTTCATGGCAGCCTGATCACCCCATCTTTGACCTGGCTAAATCATAAATTTCTCTCTCGAAGAATTTACGATTAGCAAAACCTATCGATGGGGAGATGTGGAAAACCGAACCTTGCCCCTCATTCCCTCAAGACTACTGAGACGTGTTTAGGGCATAAATCAGCAAGATATGCCCTAAAATTGCTAAAAAGACGGTTTAACGCCTTAAACACTCATCCTAACTGCGCTGTGCCTCAAGTCGTTCTCGTTACCCCCCAAATCCCCCCCAATACCGGCAACATTGCCCGTACCTGTGCCGCCACCCGCACCCCACTTCATCTTGTGGCCCCGTTAGGCTTTGAGATGAGCGATCGCTATCTCAAGCGGGCCGGCCTCGATTATTGGCAGTACGTCAACTGGACACTTCATGAGTCTCTAGCGAAATTCCGCAGCCAGAGCCGCAGTCAATCCGGTCGTTGGATTGGGTTTAGCACTCGTGGCCGTTGTAATCATACTGAGTTTACATTTCGCGCCGATGATTGGCTACTGTTTGGTAGTGAAACCGAAGGACTCTCCCAAGAGACCCTCTCAGAATGTGAAGAGACCGTTCACATTCCCATGTTTGAACCCCGTGTTCGTAGCCTGAATCTCTCTGTCAGTGCTGCTTTAGGGCTTTTTGAATGTCTACGTCAGATCGGCCAACTTCAAGACCAATGAGGGGGAACCCCCCAGCGGGGCCAATCCCCCAGATAGTGGGCGATCCCATCATTTAGGCAATGATAAGAAATTTCTATTGTTAATCCGAAATAGTCCTCCCTAGCGGGCTATTTCAAATCCTCCTGCGTATATTTACACAGACGAGTTGCTGAAAGTCCCGATTGAGGACAGGTTGAAGACTTTCACATTTAGAAGAAATCTAAAGAATTTCCGAAGATCAACCCCGAGGGGCCACCAACCAACCAGTTGCCGTTTTACCCTAATTCAGCTTAAAGTTTCGTCGATACGCTTTAATACGTCATCTTGTGGGTCAAAGGACATCCGATCCTTGAGCAAACTTAGACGTATGCCGCTCAACCCATCGCGCTACCGCGAGGTTAAACCAACTTGAAATTGGTCAGTCTAACAGCTCAAATCAAGTCTAGACAAGGTTTACAGCTTTGTAACCTTGTGTAAAGTGACAAATCGGGGTAATCTGTCCTAAGCATCTCTGCCGTCAGTGACTCAAATCGCAAATTCAACGTGATATTAATCACTGGTTGGTCTCCAAGGTCGCACCCCCGACCGACTGTAACTCACACGCTTATTGTCTAGGAGGTCGTTCTTGAAACGAGCGTTCCCACATCACAACCCCCCCGCTTCCTTAAGTGAGCTTCAGGCTCCTTTAGGCTCTGATATGTTCCGCGCTACCTTACCGGAACAGCATCGGCGGGTTCGAACCTCAGCCGCTGTCCTTGGTCTTGCCCTTTCCATGGGAGCCTCGGCTCTCGGTCTGGCAGAAGACACAGCTGTTGCTGCTGAGCCGGTCGTTAAACCAGCTCCTGCCTTAATGCCACCGACCCTCGACAAGACGGCGGTCATGCCCGAGGAGGAACTCAAAGCGATCGACACCCCTGCCGTCCCCTCTGCAACATCCTATGCACAGCCCTATGTAGAGCCGGAAGCCAAGGCCCCAGTTGCTCAGGAGCCGGTTCAAGAGCATGTGACTCATGTTGTGCAGAGTGGTCACACTCTCTGGCGGATTGCCAACGCCTACGAGGTCACTCCTGCTTCCATCGCTACAGCGAACGGATTACCCTCCATTGAAACCCCTCTAGAAATCGGTGAAGTTCTCAGAATCCCCGTCACCGATACGATGGCCTATCCCCCTCGTGAAATCATTGCCCCCGACTCTTCTCCCCGGGCAACAGTTATCGAGGACGAGGACACAGAAGCCCAACTGGCTCAGGTTGCTCCCTCTACAAAAGCTCATGCCAACGACGACCTGACCGCTGAGACTTCGATCAGCAGTATTCCTAGCTCCATTTCAGACTCTCAATCAAACGACACCCCTTCCAAGGTCGCCAGCTCCACCACATTAGACGACGAAAAACTGAGCTTGGTGGACCCCTCTGAGCAATCCTCAGAGCTGTTTTTACCCGATGGACTGACCCGCCGCGTTACCCCCGGATCATCCCTTGACGTTACGCCGGTTTTAGGGTCTCCTGACCCAGCCGAATCCTTGGCTGAGAGCGATCTCGACCTTGACGAACCTCTCGCAGCAGCCAGCAGCGACGACTCCCAGAACACCAACCTCTCCGCTGCCGAGTCGGACATTCGTCTAAACCGTTCTTTCCTAGAACGTGAAAGCCAAGTCCTTGAAACTCTTGAACCTCATGAAGTTCGTCAAGGAGAAACCTTAATTAGTCTGGCAAATCAACATCAGACTACCATTGAGGAAATTGCTCGGGTGAATGGTCTCGATGACCCTAACCAAATCACAGCAGGACAACGTTTAGAGATTCCCAAACGGATTGCCCGTCGTTCTGCTCCCGTTGAAGTCTTCGGTCAAGACCGCAGCCTGGCGTCAGTTCCCGGCAAAAAACAACGCTTGGATGTCAATTCAGCCACCGTTGAGGACGACCCCTTAGAGGTGGCCCTGTCCACTCTGGACGACGAGCGGACTAGCAATCTCGAAGCCGCCTCAGACGTTCCAGAAATTGAGGCAGTCCCGGAAATTGCCGGCGTCCCAGAGATTGCTGCTGAAATTGACGAGACCCCGGTCATCGCAGCCGCCGACCCCAAAACTCTTGAAGTTGCCACAGCCGAGGAGCTAGCAACAGATATTGCCGAGGTTGAGCCTTCCGAGATGGCGATGCCCCCAGTGAGTGAAACGCTCACCGCTGACATTGCTCGTCTGAGAGATCGGGTTCGTCGTAACGATGTTCGCAGATCCCGCCCAGGGCCCAGCCCTGAACCCAGTTCAACGACTGAGTCTACAACTCATGTAGATGCCAGCGATCGCAGTCTTGGCGTAGTCCGCGAACACAGCAACCCAGAATTTGATCGCGATCAGATTGCCTTAGCTCGTCGTTCTGAGCGCGAAGAGGACGAGGCCCGTGCCTCCTCCGAGTCCGACCTCGCCAGTGCTAATGTCGCCACATCAGCAACGGCTGACGACGATCGGGTTGCTGTCGCCCCTCTCGGGTCTCAGAACTACGCTCCCATGATGGAACCCCGTTCCGTCTCCCCGGAGCTGCCCGGTTTGCCCTCATCTGGCGCCTATCTCCCCAAACCCGAACAGCGCCAAGAAGCCTTTGACGGCTATATCTGGCCTGCTCAAGGGGTCTTTACCTCCGGTTATGGCTGGCGTTGGGGCCGGATGCACCGAGGCATCGACGTGGCAGGGCCAGTGGGAACTCCCATTGTTGCTGCTGCACCAGGAACAGTCACCTATTCTCGTTGGAACTCCGGTGGCTACGGTAACTTGGTGGAAATCACCCACCCCGACGGCAGCTTAACCCTCTATGCTCATAACCATCGTAATTTGGTGAGTGAAGGGGAAGAAGTTGTCCAAGGACAACAAATCGCCGAAATGGGCAGCACCGGCTTCAGCACCGGTCCCCACGTTCATTTCGAGATCCACCGTCCTGGCCAGGGTCCCACAGACCCCATGGCTTTCTTACCTCGGTAAGCAAAGAAGCCCCCAAACATAAATGATTTGGGGCGGAGTGATTGTGTGTGAGGAAACAAAGGGGGGGCCAGATGGCTCCCCTTTTGTCGTACGAATGTCCTACAATCCGAATTAAGAGACGTGTCCCCCCGTGCCTATTGCCTATTGCCTATTGCCTATTGCCTTCTTCTCCCTACTGCCTACTGCCTACTGCCTTCTCCCCCCTGTTCCCTGTTCCCTATTCCCTATGCCTCCATTTGTTGTTGAAACGGTGGATTTGACCAAAAGCTATCGCACAGGTTTTTGGCTTAACCAAACGGTGACCTCCCTCAAACGTTGTTCTCTGAGTGTTTCACAGGGAGAAACCTTTGGCTTACTGGGGCCCAACGGTGCTGGCAAAACCACCCTACTGAAAATTTTATTAGGAATCGTCCGTCCCACTTCTGGCCGTGGAACCCTATTGGGTCGTCCCCTGGGCGATCGCGCCGTGCGGCAATTTGTGGGCTATCTCCCCGAAAATCCCTATTTCTACGACAGTCTCACCGCCTGGGAATTTCTCGCCTTCATAGCGGGATTGTTTAATCTCCGGGAACCCGATCGCTCCCGCCGCATTGCCGAACTCCTGGACTGGGTGGGAATCGCCCAAAACACAGCCCGCCGCAAACCCCTACGGCAATATTCCAAAGGGATGTTACAACGAGTTGGCATGGCCCAGGCCCTGGTTGGCAATCCTGAGGTGGTCTGTCTCGATGAACCCATGTCAGGTCTTGATCCCCTAGGTCGCTATCAAATGCGGGAAATCATCCTGGCCTTGAAATCCCAAGGAAAAACCATCTTCTTTAACAGCCATATCCTGTCCGATGTGGAATTAATCTGCGATCGCGTGGCCATCCTCTCCAAAGGAGAACTCCTCTGTAGTGGGTCCCCGGATGAACTCCTAGGAACTGGCGATCGCTATCGTGTCTATGGTCATGGTGGCACGGCTGAAGTTCTACAAAAATGGCTCCCAGACCTAGAATTTGATGAGGGAGACTGGCAAGGAACCCTACAAGGAGAGTTACCCGATTTTCTCGCCAGCCTAAACCTCCTCGGCGGCAAACTCCTACGCCTCAACTCCTCCCGTCGCAGCCTCGAAGAGTTCTTTGTGCAGCAAGTTGGGGGGAATGCTAAGCCGGTGGCTATGGGAGGGAACAGGGAATAGGGAACAGGGAACAGGGAACAGAAACAACGTAGGGGCGTACCCTCTCTCCTCTTTACCCCCGTATCCCTCGGGTTGCATTGGCTACCGCCACTAGGGCCACACCGACATCAGCAATCACCGCTTCCCAGAGTCCCGCAATGCCGAACGTTCCGAGGACAATCACCAGGGCCTTGACCGTGAAGGCGAGGCTGATATTTTGCCAGACAATGCGGCGACTGCGTTGTGAGAGGGCGATCGCCTGCACCAACTTGGCCAGGGAATCTTCCATAAGCACCACATCTGCTGTTTCAATCGCAGCATCTGAGCCTAACCCCCCCATAGCCACCCCTACATCCGCCAGAGCGAGAGCGGGCGCGTCATTAATGCCATCCCCTACGAAAACCACCGCCCCTCGCCGTCCTGGAGCGCCCAGCCATCGCTCTAGGAGACTGGCCTTGTCTTCTGGTAGGAGTTCGCTGTATACCTCATCGAGGGACAGGCGATCGCCCACCGCTTGGCCCACCGCCTGACTGTCTCCGGTCAGCATCACCAGATGCCCAATGCCCTGCGATCGCAACGCCTGAATCGCTTCTGGGGCATCCCCTCGCAGGCGATCGGCCACCTCAAGAGTTCCCGCATCTTGCCCATCAAAGGCCACCCTAACCCGAGTTCCGAGGCTTGGAGACTCGGGCAAGGGGGCAAACCCCAATTCTTGAAAAAGCCGTTCATTGCCAATGGCTATTTCACATATTCGGGAATTTATCAAAGTTGCCCGTAAGCCCTTGCCGGGATATTCCTGCACCCCCTGCAAGAGAGGGGAGTCAAGGGGGCCTGTCCAGGCGCGGACGATAGATTGGGCGATGGGGTGGGTGGATTGGGACTCGGCGATCGCACTGTAATGGAGTAGAGTCTCCTCATCCCAGGGTGGGTTGGCCTGAGCCTGGGTTACCTCAAAACAGCCCTCAGTGAGAGTTCCCGTTTTATCAAAGACCAGAGTTGAGACATCCGTGAGGCGATCGAGAAACACCGAGCCTTTCAGCAAAATTCCCTGTTTGGCCGCCCCACCAATGGCCGCGAAATAACTCAAGGGAATACTCACCACCAAACTACAGGGACAGGAGATCACCAACAACACCAAGGCCCGATAACCCCAGTCCGCGAAATCGCCAACAAATAGGGGAAGAATCAGGGCGATCGCCAGGGCCAGGGCCACCACAATCGGCGTATAGCGACGGGCAAAACGGCTAATAATGAATCAGGGCGATCGCCAGGGCCAGGGCCACCACAATCGGCGTATAGCGACGGGCAAAACGGCTAATAAACTTCTCCGTCGGGGCTTTCTGCTGACGGGCCTGTTCCACCAACTCCAGAATCCGCACTAGAGAAGACTCCTCAAAGGGACGAGTCACCCGCACCGTCAACGCCCCCGTTTGGTTAATTGACCCTGCCAACACCCCCTCTCCGGGTTTCACCGAACGAGGGACGGATTCCCCCGTTAAGGCGGAGGTATCCAGATAACTCTCCCCGGAAAGAACGTCCCCATCCAAGGGAACCCGCTCACCCGGCTTAATGAGAATTTCTGCCCCCACCGCCACCGACTCCGGCGGGACGGGTTCTAGGCCATCGGGAGTTTTCAGGTTGGCGATATCCGGGCGAATTTCCAACAGGGCCCGAATCGAATCGCGGGAGCGATCGACTGCCACATCCTGGATAGCTTCTCCCAAGCGGTAGAACAGCATCACCGCCAGAGCCTCGGGCAATTCCCCAATGGCGATCGCCCCCAGAGTGGCGATTGTCATCAAGAAATTCTCATCGAGGGCCCGTCCCTTGAGGAGTCGCCGGCCCGCTGTCGTCAGCACGCCCCAACCCACCCAGAGATAAGCGGGAATAAACCACAGCCATTCCCCCCAGAGGGGCAACATCTCCCGTAGCGAGAGGACCAGGCCCACCCCAAACCAGACAATGACGACTCCCAAGAGGCGAAACTCTGCCCAGGGAAATTCCGGTGACGAGTCCCCAGAAGTAAGACTCGGGGAACTCTCACAGCCACAACAGGAGGCGGAACTCATAATGAAAAACTGAAGAACTATTCAGATATCCAGTCTATCAACGCCACTGGTCCCACGTGTTATTAAAAATTGACGTGTCCGGGAACATCACCGGATTGCCATTGTCCGAGAGTTGCCGTTGTAGGGCTTCTAACTTCGGTTCAGGGGACGGGAGATTATCCACCAACTCATAGGGGGCTAGATCATGCTCCAGGGCAAACATCGCCGTTGTTCCCGCCGCAGCGCCGGCAGACCATTCAAAGGAGTGAACCCGATAGGCCGCCGCTGCAATATGACTGGTGGCGATACTCTTGCCCGCCACTAGGAGATTATCCAAGCGTTGCGGAATCAGGGCCCGTAGAGGAATTTGGAAGGGAAACGCCCGTCCTTGGCCCCGTCGTTCCCCGGGCCGCTCATAGTTTCCAGGGGCTTCCGGGGGGCTAAAGGCCATACAGGGATGGAAATCGATCGCATAATGACCAATGCCCACCGTATCGGGAAAGAGGGTGGCCCGCGATCGCCGGGTCACATCCTGCCGAGACAGTTCCCGAGAGGCAATCCCCGCCGCATCCAACCCTGACAACACCGCCCACAAATGGCGTAACGCTGCCGGAGTCAGAGTATTTTCATAAAACTCATCCTCAAAATTCGCCATCGTAATATCCACTTCCCAGACGGTAAAGCCATCGGGATGGGCAAAACCAGGGCGACCAATAATCCGCCGTCCCTCCCGCATATAAGGATATTTCGAGAGACCATGGGCCGTTCCCATGGGGGAATCGAAACCACTCAAATAGCGATGATTGGGATGAGGTTCCTTCACCCCTTCTCCCAGTTGAGAATCCGTGGTTCCCTGCACTAGCCAATAGAAATAACCAATGGCATTCTCTTCACCCCGGCGTAGGGTTTCCGTACGTAAGCCCCCCAACCAGCCGCCGGGATCTAACTGCCCCCGCTCCCGAAGTTGTTGGCGGGTATAAATGAGATTATCCTCAGCGGTTCCCGGACGGTAGTCATTGCCCCAGGTCCAGTTCTGCATGGAAATATCCCCCGGATAGATGGGGAAGTCCCGCACATTCCCCGGACGGGGTTCCTCCGGCTTCATGCTATGGATTTGGCGATAGGTAAACACCAGGGTAAAGTTCGCCAGCCGTTCTAGTTCATAGCTGTAATAGGGTTCATATTGTTCATAAAAGTCAGGAACGTTATGCTCCTGAGGCTCTTCCGTGGCTTCCATGGCGAAGGTATAGGTGAAGCCTTGGGTGCAGTAGGGGTCGTTGGTATCACTCGATGAGGTGGGTTCGAGGAATGAACGGGGGTCAATCCCGAGACGGTAGGGAACATCGGTTAAGCCAATCAACTCCCCTGTTTCCGTGGCATCAATCACATACCAATCGGGGGAATTGCGGTTGCTATCAGGGGATTTCGGGCGAAACTCGATAATCGTTTTCTCAAAGAGATCTGAGTCTTCATAGCTGAACGCATCTTCGATGGTGGCTGACAGGGGCAGAGTATTGATGGGAGGGGCATCGGCTTGGGGTTGATGCTGAATGGCAATGGCGGAGGTAATCTGATTCCCTTCAGGGTTATAGGCGACCTCCTTAATCACCGTATTGGGGAACCAATGCAACGTTCCCCGTCCCTGTTTGGCGGCATCTTCGAGTAATTCAAATAGAAGTTCATGGCCGTCGTAGGGCATAAAACAAGACTCACTCACCCAACACCCGCCGGGATTCAGGATGCCATAATGCTCCTTAATCGCCGAGCGTAGAGCCAGATAACCTCGGGGGAAAAATAACCGTTGCCGCTGGGTATCTCGTTCATCGAGGGCAGAGGTTCCTTGAGCGGAGATTTGCCCTCCCACCCAGTCGGTGATTTCCGTCAAACAAACGGTTTTCCCCAAGTGCAGGGCTTCATAGGCGGCAGCAGTTCCCGAGAGTCCCCCCCCAGCGACGAGGAGGTCACAGGTTTCTTGTCTATCAGCTTGCCGAGGAGGGGTGGCTTGGGAGACAGGGCTGACGGTTAGGGCCAGCAGGGGGGTGAGAACGAGAGAGATAACAGAGAAACGGTGCAACATGGGAGTTTCGAGGGGAATGAAAATGAACAATGATCTGTTATGACTAGCCGCTGAAGAGCCGGGAAAGCTGGTTTTGCGAATTACAATGATTAAACCCTGGAGTATAGCGCAAGGAGGAGTTTGGGCGATCGCCCGCCACGGTCGCTTTGGGTAACTGGCACAGTCTGGCCAGACTACTGGAGGACCCACCCCGCCCTACGGGCACCCCTCCCTGGAGGACCCACCCCGCCCTACGGGCACCCCTCCCTGGAGGGGAAGTCATACACTCGACACTGGGGAAGGGCGAACGGCCGTTCGCCCCTACAGATGTCTGTGCTTTGCCCTGACACGCTCTGGGGACGGTGCCGCCTGATCCGAAGACAGTTGTTAACGTTTTTTTAAGAGCACTCCCTCAACATTGCCCCCCCTAATTTTTTAGGCTAGGATCTGGGCAATTTCATAGAGCATCTACGATTTTGGGGATTCAGTTATGCAATGGATTGATTTTCAGCAAACCCTAAATCAACGGTTACAGGAAGAACAGTTAGATGAGGAACAAACTCAAGCACGTAACTTTAGTCCCAATGGTCATAGTCTAGTCCGGGGGGCGGTTGGGTCAGGAAAATCCTTGGTGTTGAGGGATCGGGTGAGTAAGGTTTTGGAGCAGGACTTAAACTCAGTTTTAGTTTTATCTTACAATCGCTTCATGCGCTTCTGGCTGGAATCAAGTCTTAAAAAACAAGGATGTCACGTTGAATGTGGAACATTTCATGGCTGGAGTGCTCGTCATTTTGACTATAAGTATCGAGATGATAAAGAGAAGGAATCTCGAAAGCAGTTAATTAAAAAAGCACAGGACTCTAACCTAAGTTATGATGCTATTTTAATTGATGAAGCACAGGATTTTTATGATGAGTGGTTTCAAACCTTGTTGGGAGTGTTGAACCCGGATACCAATTCCTTGTTTTTTGTCTATGACAATACTCAGTCCGTTTATGGCCAGTCCCATCGTCGTAATAGTGGTTGGACGTGGAAACAGTTGGGAATTGATGTGGTGGGGCGATCGCAGATTTTTGATGTCAACTATCGCAATTCTCCAGAAATTTTAGAGTTAAGTTGGCATTTTATTCAACCAGCCCTAGAAAATGTGGGATTGAAATCGGATAAGCGTGAAAATAGCCCTCCCATTGACCGAGTCATTGAACCTAAGAAAAAGGGCGATCGCAGTTCCGGACTTAGCCCCAGCTTGATTCAGATGAATTTCTCCGATATGCCTGAAGAAATTGCTAAACAGGTTAAGCAGGCCTTAGAGGGCTGTCCCGAATCATCTATCGGCATTTTAACTCATAGAAACTCCCGCGAACTGAGGGTTAAGATAAGTGAGGAACTCGCCAAGCTAGAGGTCAACCATAATGCTCCCAAAAGTTCTCAAGAGCGCAGTGGTAATGTCGTCAATCGTCCCTATGTCATTGTCGATTCCTGGAATGCTGTCAAGGGAGTCGAGTTTGATGCGGTGATTCTGGCGGGAGTTGATTTAGTCTTGGGACAGCATAAAAACCCAGACCGTGCGTTTGAAGAAATGGCTGGACTCTATACTGCAATCACCCGTAGCAAAGACCATTTAATTATGCTCTATCAAGACAAAAATCCGGTTATTGAGCAGTTGGAAAATGCCTTAACGGCAGAAGACCAGTTGATGGTGGTCTAATCCAGTCGATGGCCAACAGGAGGATATTATAGCAGGTGGCATCTGTTCTAATATCCTGTTCTAATATCCTCTGTATTTCCAAACGATGGGCTGACCCTAATCACCAGAAATCATAGCAATACATTCGATTTCAACTCGCACATCTTTCGGTAATCGTGCCACTTCTACCGCCGCCCGAGCGGGGGCATTGGCTTCATCAAAATACTGACTATAAACCTCATTCATCGCTGCAAATTCATTCATGTCTGCCAGAAACACTGTGGTTTTGACCACATCTGAAAAGCTAGCACCTGCCGCCGTTAAAATTGCCTGAAGATTTTCGAGAACTTGTTGAGTTTGTCCTTTAATATCCCCAGTTGCTACCAGTTCACCTTGAGCATTGAGAGGGATTTGTCCAGCCACAAACAGGAGTTGGCCTGTGGCGAGGACGGCTTGGTTATAGGGACCTACGGGAGCCGGGGCGTTGTCGGTACGGATAATCTGACGCATTCAGGGTACAGGTAACGGGGTAATTGTGCCACCCTATTCTATAGCCGAATCTTTTTTCAACCAACCTGATGAATGAGCTGCGCCATAATATCATTACCCGAGATTGGGTGATTATTGCCACCGATCGCGCCCATCGCCCGGATGAGTTTAATCAACAGCGGCCAGCCCCGGCGGATTTGCCCCCCTATCGTGAGGACTGTCCCTTTTGTGCCGGGAATGAGGCCCGGACTGGGGTAGAAACGGCGATTCTCTCGGATGATCGCGGTTGGCGGGTGCGGGCGGTGTTAAACAAGTTTCCAGCCCTGTCCCCGGATGGTGAGGTGGTGCGACAGCGGGGCAATATCTATCGATCTCTAACGGCGGTGGGGATTCATGAAGTAATCATCGAACATCCTCGCCATAATGTAACTCTGGCCTTACTCTCCCTAGCGGATATCGCCGATGTGCTGCGGATGTATCGGGAACGCTATCGCTACCTGCGTAAAGATCCTCGGATTTCCACCATTGTCATTTTCAAAAATCATGGACGAGGTGCAGGAACCTCTCTCGAACATCCTCACTCCCAGATTGCAGCCACCCCCATTGTGCCCAATCAACTGCGGCTACGGACTCAGGAGGCGATTCGCTATTTTGATGATTGGGGGGAATGTATCTTCTGTCGGACGTTAGCAGAAGAACTCAAGGCGGGCGATCGCATTGTCTATGAAAGCAAGTATTTCGTGGCTTTTATCCCCTATGCTGCCCTCTCCCCCTTCCATCTCTGGATTTTTCCCCGCCGCCATGTCTCCTCCTTTGAAGATATCCTAGATGACGAGATTGAGGATTTAGCAGAAACCCTACGCACCGTCTTGGCGAAACTCTATGTCGGGTTAAATAATCCTGACTACAATTACACCATTCGCTCGATTCCCACCGATGAACATCGCACCAACTATTTCCATTGGTATCTGGCGGTGATTCCTCGGGTGTCTCTGACGGCTGGCTTTGAGTTGGGAAGTGGGATGTATATCAATACGACTCTCCCAGAAGCCAGTGCTGAGTTTCTGCGATCAATTCCCGTTGGGGAGTCAACGGCCGATTCTGGGGGCGATCGCTGATACCCTATGTTAGAGACAATTGAGAGCAAACTATCCCGTCCCGCCATCTATCCGGTTCTTCTATGGCAAGCCCTTCGACTCCTATCACTCCACAACGTCTGTCACCCTGGTGGCGCAGTACGGTGCGACAACTCCCGATTCTGGTGCGTCGGGGCTGCGCCTTTGTGGTGGAAGTCTCCTTCATTGTGGGGAGTGCCGGGATTCCCTATGGCTTTGGTGCTTACGCCACGCAACGGGAGATTGGTGAGCCGGTTCCCCTGAGTCCGGTTTTAGCGGCTACAGAAGACCGTATGGCGCGGCTTCTGAGCCTTCCTGTGCGCCAACCGAATCGCAATGTTTCCCCCCTCACCAATCTGTTTTGGACGGGGGCCCTGGTGATGCCTCTGTTGGCGGGAGGCTGGCAGATTTATTTACTCTCTAAAACCGGACAAACAGACCCGAAACGCTGGTTTGGGGTCAAGGTGGTGGATAGTCAGGGGAGGCCGCCGAGTCTGGTTCAGATTATGTTACGGGAGGCGATCGCCCGCTGGGGCGTGTTTGGGGGCAGTGCTTGGCTACTCTGGCGCGTCACTGGGGCCTTTCCAGATTTGGGCATCTTGCTAGGACTGACTGGGGCGATTCTCTTGGCGGAAGCCTTAGCCTCTCGGTTTAACCGCCAGGGACGGGCCCTCCATGACCGATTGGCACAAACCTATGTTTTGGATGCCCTGGACAATCCCTATGGAGATTGGCAACAGGGAGAGTTAGAGCGCGATCGCCATTGGACTCAGGTGGAGGGAGAGGCCGTCAGTGCGATCGTCGTCTATCCGCACCCGGAACCCCAACCTCGGGCTGGGGGGAGTCTCTGGCTTTGGATGTTACGCAACCCAGCTACGACTCTGTTGTTGGTGTTGCTGTTTTGTCTGACGGCGGTGTTGGGAACCTTTGTGGGAACTCAGGTTTATATTCAGCAACAGGCCAACTCACGGGAGTTTCAGGAACAGGATAATCAGATGTTCTTGTCCCTGGTGGATAAACTGACCCCCGCTGCTGGGGCCGCTGATGGCCGCCGAGATGCCATTTTGGCCCTGGGAACCTTGAATGATCCCCGGGCCTTATCCTTGTTGGTGGACTTATTAGGGCAAGAAACGGAACCGGAGTTGATTGATGCGACCCAACAGGCGATCGCCTCCCGAGGTACAACCGCTATTGTTGACCTGCGTCGGCTCAACCAATCCCTGAAAACTCAGTTAGATTCCCTAGAATATGGGGGAACGGCTGAGGAAAAAGCCCTCCTCGCCCGTCGTCTGCGGGCCACCCAGCGGGCGATCGCCACCATCCTCAGCAACCACAGCGGCGAACTCCCCACCGCCGACCTCAGCCGCACCCATCTCGGCCAGGCGGCGACAGAGGTTCCCTTCACGCTGGTCTTAGATGGAGTGGACTTAGCCGGGATTCGCTTTCGCAGCAGCGTCTTAACCCGAGCCAGTTTCCAGGGGAGTCAGTTCTATGGGGCCGGGGAAGATGGACGGTTTGGCACCTATGACGATTGGATTGCCGACCTATCGGGAGCGGATTTGAGTTATGGCAACTTCGCTGGGGCTACCCTGACTCACGTTTGGATGTACCGCAGCAACCTCATGCAGGGGAATTTCAATCATGCCGATCTCCGTTTTGTCAGTGCAACGGGGTCTAATTTCAGTTCCGCGCAACTGGTGGGGGCGAATTTGGAGGGAGCGTCGTTACGTCAAACCAGTTTCACGGGAGCGGATTTGAACGCCGCCGACTTCACCAATTCTGATTTACAGGGAGCGAGTCTGACGCAAGTTCGGGCTGGGGGCAGTCTTTGGAGTTCAGCCAATGTC